>JAFYMG010000015.1 GCA_017556705.1 Paludibacteraceae bacterium
ACTATAATAATGATCGTATTAAACTGCGTCTTAATATGAGTCCTGTCCAATATAGACAAATATATATGAACAACATGTCTATGAACATGCATACAATTAACAATATTTACTAACCCTGTCCAACAAAATGGGGTCACCTCATTTATAACTTATCACTCATAGTTTATAGTTATTTTTTATGGCACAAATTACCCTCAACCATCCTATTGCCGAGATCCACGGCTCACTCAGCAAGCGTAGCAACATTGTCAACCGCCAAAAGAAATACCGTGTAAACGGTCGCGTCATTCACGAAGGCAAGCAAGAATCTTATGCTATTCAAAATCCTCGTGACTGGAAGAAAAACCCTGCCCAGGGAGCCGAACTCGCCAATCAAACCGCTTGGCAAGAATCTTGTCGCCGTACTGCCCAAATCCTGCAAGCAGCCCAACCCAACGGACCAACCGAGCAACAACTCTTCGAACGCCGTATCAATAAAATCCCTGACTATTACACCTTAGAAGAAGCACGCACTTTGCTAGAGGATTTCCGCCGCCGCTACGAAGCCCAACTGCCCAATACCCGTGGCAAGCACCCTGACGCACAAGCGCCCATCAACCCCAAGACCAAGCATAGCAAGCAATATGCCCAATTCCCAGCCTTCATCCGTGCCATGCTCTACCACCAACTAAAGGCTCAATAACCAGCTACGACCACTTTTCTTTGAAAGTGTTTGTTCATTTTCTCAAATAACATTTGGGTATTTCTCGTATTATCCCGCCACCTGTCTAATGCTCGTGGATTTTCTCGCGAGTAAAAAAAACACCTCTTCTTCTTGCATATTTCCTTAAAAAGTAGTACCTTTGCGAAATAAAATATATTTTGTGGCAAACCTTGAGCTTACATATGGTATCAATTCAAATGGACAACTAGTGCATGTTAATAGTGTAGCACGTGGACAAGCATGTCAATGTATTTGTCCAAATTGTGGAGCCGACTTAATAGCCAAACAAGGAATCAAAAAAACATGGCACTTTGCGCATGCCAATGAATCTGATTGTAAAGGTGCTCGTATGACTGCTCTTCATATGTTAGCACAACAAATTATTAAGAATAGGAAAAGTGTAAGACTTCCTCGATACGAAGGAATGTATGCTCCACCATTCGAATCAAAGGTTATAAATTTTGATAATATTAAACTTGAGAAAATATTTCAGTTAGAAGAAATAAATAGACGTCCTGATTGTATTGGGATTAAGTGTGATAAATATGGTAATACACGTGAAATTTGGATAGAAATAAAGGTAACACATGGAGTTGACCAATTAAAAATGCAAGATATTAGAGAAAAGAATATAAGTTGCATTGAAATAGATTTAAGTGATTTACTAGAAACAAATTATACGATAGACGATATTTATGAATTAGTCATTGTAAAATCAGATAAAATAAAATGGATTAATTCTCCTATACTTGCTCAAAAAGACCAGCAATACAAAAAAATAAAAGAAGCCGAAGCAATTGAAAAAGCTCAAAAATCGAATGAAATTCAATCATATATAGATAAACAGAATGAATTGAAAAAGCAAACGAGAAAACAAAAATTAGAAGTAGTAGAATTTGAAGAAGATATCTATCTTCCCTTAAGTGATAAGGAATATTTCGAAGCTTGGGAAGAGTTAGCCAAAATGTTTAATAACCTATAAAATAAATCAAATTTTATAAAGTAACTATCATGAAACAGATCATCATCATTGCTATGTTAGTATTAGTTATGCCATATACACTAGCGCAATCAGTATCAGTTATGGATTTTCCAGCAGCAGAGTATACACAAGATCCTAAAGCAGATTATCGTTTGTACACAACCAAAAATACATATTATTTTATTAAATTAGATACGCGTACGGGGCAAATGGAAATTGTACGATGGAGTCTTAATGATAAGAGTCAAATTTATCCATTGTCTAATATTAAACAAGTTGATTTTCTAGAAGAAGAAATCCCTGGTCGTTTTACTCTATATGCAACAACAACTCCAAGCAATTTTATTTTACTAGATCAAATAGATGGGCGTGCATGGCAAGTTCATTGGCATACAGATTACGAAAAATGTCTTGTCGAAAGAATTAATTAGCCGACAATACGATTATTGAAGGATACACACAATAATAATTATTCTCTAAACATTCAGAGCGGCACGCAAAGCGTGTAGTTCTTTATTATGTTTCTTTCTCCCTTTCCTTTTAATCTCATTCATGTATTTCTTGCTTCCCGCCACCTGTCTAGTGCTCGGCGGTAGTTCGCCGAGCTAAGTTCCCACTCATCAGTTTAACCTTGCGGGCGGAACCGCAAGAAAATACCTTACTTTTAGTACTCCTAAAACTTTTTCTTCTCAAAATTTGCATATCCGCAAATTTTGTTGTACCTTTGCACCCGCATTCAGTTTTAGGGAAGCCAGTGAGATTCTGGCACAGACCCGCTGCTGTGATTTGCAATATCGTTTGTTCCGAATCTAAGTCACTGCCTATCAGGTGGGAAGGCTGAACAAACGAGCAATAAGTCAGAAGACCTGCTGCATGCTTAGTTGAACACTCTCGTGGTATAGAGTCAAACAACATGCGTAGATTAATATCCATAGTATTTTTCACACTCCTGTGTGTAGCAGCATTCTCCCAAAACAATGCCGCCGACTCTCTTTTGGCCTTATCGCCTGATAGCCTCATCGCCCGTTATCTCGAATTAGAGGAGTACACCGTTACTGCTCGCGTCAAAGAGAAGGACATCATTATCCCTCAAACACTTTCGGGCACGCAACTCATAAAGATGAATGCCCTCAGCGTAGCCGATGCTATTCGCTATTTCTCGGGGGTACAGATCAAAGATTATGGTGGTGTAGGCGGCCTCAAGACAGTCAATATCCGTTCTATGGGTACAAATCATATGGGGGTTTTCTACAATGGTATACAACTCGGCAATGCGCAAAACGGACAGATTGACCTAGGCAAATACTCCCTCGAAAACATTGAGGAGATACAGCTCTATAACGGACAGAAATCTGATATTTGGCAGTCAGCCCGCGAGTTCGGAGCGGCAGGTAGTATCTACCTCACTACCCGTCGTCCGCGGTTTGAAGAAGGTAAAGCATTTAATGTCAAAGCACAAATGCGTGGCGGCAGTTTTGCACTGATTAATCCGAGCTTATTGTTTGATATTCGCCTCAGTGAGACGATGTCCATTACAGCCAATGCCGAGTTGGTTTCTTCCGATGGTAAGTATCCTTTCCGCTACCGCCGTGTCACTCCTTCAGGCGAAGTAGCATACGACACCACCGCTATCCGCCAGAACGGAGACATCAACGCCATTCGCGTAGAAGCGGCTGTGAATCACTACTATAGCAACACGGGCTTCTGGAAGTTGCAGCTATATCATTACAACTCTGAGCGAGGTGTACCAGGAGCGATTGTGAATAATGTATGGCGCAATGGCGAACGCCTTTGGGACCGCAATTCCTTTGTGCAAGCCACATGGCAAGATGAATTATTCAACCGCTGGTCAGTCAAAGCGAATTTGAAGTATGCCAATGACTATACACGCTATATCAACAATGACGATAAACTCATCCGCGTGGAGAATCAATACCTCCAGCAAGAGGCATACTTCACCATGGCGCACAAAGTGCGCATCTTCGATTGGTGGGATGTGAGTGCAGCATACGATGTCCAGTACAACCAACTCAGCATGTTCCTTGATGCCCATCGTTTCACCCACTGGCTCAGCGCTGCCACTGCCATCAATATCAAAAACTACCTACGCCTCCAAGCCAGCATATTAGGCACATTTGTGAATGACACGAAATCAACCAATAGCCACGAAGTGGCGTCCAATAGCTCATCAGAGCGTCCAATAGGTGGAACGCCGTCCAATAGCGGGGTCCCCGAACAATCTGTTGATTGTTGGGGTGCTAATAGCCCACAAGGTGGGCGTCCGATAACCGCAAAGTGCACCCCAGCCCTGTTCCTCTCCTACCGTCCTACGCAACTCGTTGACCTCCGCCTCAACGCCTTCTACAAACAGAGTTACCGTTACCCAACCTTCAACGACCTCTACTACACAGACATGGGCAATGCCTACCTCAAACCTGAGTTGGCAAAGCAGCATAGTGTTGGATTAAGCTTTACACAACCTTTCCGCATTGCGGGGCAAAAGGGCTCGGAGTTCCGCCTCAATGCCGATTATTACTACAACCGCATATCTGATAAGATTATCGCTTACCCCAAGGGTCAGCAGTTCCGCTGGACAATGCTCAACCTCGGATTGGTGAAGATCAACGGCGTGGATGTGAATGCGCAACTGCATTTCGTACTGCCATTGGACTTTTACCTCACCGCCAAAGCGCAATATACCTACCAAACGGCGATTGATGTAACCGACCCAAACGATTCGTATTACGGTGATCAGATTCCGTATATCCCTTGGCATTCGGGCAGCGCAGTGGGTATGTTCGGTTGGCAAAACGACTGGCAGCAGTATGGTCTGAACTATAGTTTTATTTATGTCGGCGAACGCTACAACCAGCAAGAGAACATCATCTACAACTACACCCAACCTTGGTATACCCACGATTTGAGTGTATTTGGAGAATGGAACATCCAGCCTACAGCGAAGCGATCTACAGGCGTAGCCGATCTACCATCTACAGCGAAGCGATCTATCTCTCCTATAATCTTGCGCCTCGCGCTAGACATCAACAACTTGCTGTCGCAAGATTACGATGTGATTCTCAATTACCCTATGCCCAAACGCAACTTCAAGTGCACTGTGAGCATCACGTATTAACTACTGTGGTGCGATAAGACTCCAAAGTCAACAATGTGCGTTTTATTAAGATTGCCATCCTTTTTCCCTCTCTTATATCTTACCTTCTTCCGCCGAGAGATGAAGAAGTGCCTCGGATGGCACTTCGAGTATTGCGCCCGAACTATCCCCATAGTAAGGGAAAAGCGCAATACATAGAATAAAAAGAGAACAACGGCACAACTCCCCGCCAACAAAAAGTGCTATTTGTTAATATTTGCCATCGCCATTGGTTGTTTAGTGCTCGCGGATTTCCCAGCGAGTTCCCTTCCGGTTACTCTGGTACATTGATGTGACCCCAAAAAGTTGGACGGATTATTAAATTTGATATTTAGATCGATATTGCACTGGACTCATACCTAATCTGAGTTTTATTCGATCTTCATTGTAGTAGGCGATATATTCTTTTAATTGCCTTTTAAAATCAG
>JAFYMG010000016.1 GCA_017556705.1 Paludibacteraceae bacterium
AGACTATCGCAGCCATTAACCGTCTGTGTCAGGTACTCGTAGGTGCCAGATGTAGTGTAGGTCTCGTCATGCCATACATAACTATCGCACGATGTGGCACTAAAGTAGGCAGTATCGCTATAGTGAATGGTCAGGGTCAGCACCTCTACGCTATCGCATCCATGGATAGTCTGCAAGGAGTCATAGTAGATACCCGATTGCGTATAGGTTATGCCATTGCCCCATGTATAACTGTCGCAAGCGGTCACCTCGTATGGAATAGCCACACTATTATTTATAGTAAGGTGTAATACTACAGTACTATCGCAGCCATGCATTGTTTGTAGGTATTGGTAGTATGTACCAGACTTGGTGTAAGTCTTGCCGTCTGTCCAAGTATAGCTGTCGCATGCTACTTCTGTTTGCTCGTTGGTGATACTACGGTTGATAGTGAGAGTCAATACCTCTAGACTATCGCAGCCATTAACCGTCTGTGTCAGGTACTCGTAGGTGCCAGATGTAGTGTAGGTCTCGTCATGCCATACATAACTATCGCACGATGTGGCACTAAAGTAGGCAGTATCGCTATAGTTAATGGTCAATGTCAAGATCTCTACGCTATCGCAACCGTGGATGGTTTTGAGGGAGTCGTAGTAAACACCCGATTGCGTATAGGTCACACCATTGCTCCAGGTATAACTATCGCAAGCAGTAACCTCGTATGGTACCTCTATGCTACGGTTGACAGTCAAGTTGAGCACCACAGTACTATCGCAACTATGGATGGTTTGTAGGTATTGGTAATACGTACCAGATTCGGTGTATGTTTTGCCATCAGTCCATGTGTAGCTGTCGCATGCTACTTCTGTTTGCTCGTTGGTGATACTACGGTTGATAGTGAGGGTCAATGTAACAATACTATCACATCCCGCTTGAGAAGGAATGGTATCGATATATACACCTGTTTTAGTATAAGTTGTACCATTCCATACATACTGATCACAAGCAGTAGCAGTATCATTTGCCCATTGGGTTTGTTCTGCACGTAGGGCAATTGATTTTGCGGATGTCTTGTCGCCACCTGCTGCATTACTGAGGACAATATTATCTACAGAAATGGTACTGCCACAATAGTTCACATCTCCTTGTGGAGTGAAAATTAGTTGGTTTAACAACCCATCGTGTCCGTTAATAACAGCATTAGAGAAAGAAAATAGGATGATACGGTAGCCATTATCACCTAACGGAGTAACCGAATAGCTATGACCATGCATTCGGTCCGAAGGCTTGAATGCCGCTTGCGAAGTAGTCATATCGCTGCGCCAATGTACATCGTATTGTACTGCTACAATATCGGTGTAGTTGTCCAAGGCGACAGATAAAGTGTAAGTGCCATCTTGGTTACTCTGTCCACTCAGGGTAAGGGCATTGGGTTCGTACACATGTCCTGACAATGCGACGGTCTTTAGTCGGTTGTTCGGATCATTGGTGTAGAGGTTCATTGTGGTGGAGAAATCGCCCTCTTCGGTGGGTTGATATGCCACGGTGATGGTGGTGGTCTTGCTATTGGCGATTGTGATTGGTAGTTCTTCCACGATACTGTAGCCTTCTGCCAAGAAGGTGACACGCTCTAATACCAACGGTGCGCTACCGCTGTTGCGCACGGAGTAGGTGGCATGAGCCACTTCGGTGATAGGTATATTGCCAAAACTGAGCAAAGCATTGCTGCTGATAGCAGGAGCGTTGATACGCACAGAGCCCTGCGAAGTGGCAGATACCATGTTCTCCTCCGTGATATTGCTGAGTACGACATCAATGGGCTTGAGGTAGTAGGTGCCTGATGAACCGTTGAGGCGTAGTTGGAAGGTGGCTACCTCACCATCGTTTGCGTGCAAGGGCTGATTGCGCATAGAGAATATCGCCAAGAACAGTGTATCACCACGGAGTGTAGATAGGGCTTGGTGTCCGTTGCTGCGCGTAGCGTTGACCGCCAAACTATTTGCTACATACTCCAACTGCTTAGGCAGTTTGAAAGCACATTGCATAGCCACGATGGGTTCCATGTTGTTCATTGTGAGGGAAACGGTCACAATGCTATCGGCTATGCCGCTGGCTGTGCCTACATGCAGTTCGTTTACAGAGAATGGGTCTGCCACAATAGTGGCTACTTGTTCGCCATTGATGGCGTTGGACTTAACGACTAACTCTGCGCTGACGGCTCCGCGCTCTGTGGGTGTGTACTCAATAGCAACGGATGTGGTTTGTCCTGCCTCGATGGTGAGCGTTGTTTGTTTGGGTACAAACAGAGGGTCGGTGGTGGTGATCTTCTCTATCGTGAGGGGTAAGTTTCCGACATTCTTGAGTTGCAGGTTCTTGGTGTAGGTAGCACGAATAGGGACATGTCCGTAGTCGATTTGCGAATTGACAATCTGCAATTTAGGTGCTTGGATCGCCACAGTGCCTGTTTGCGTGCTGCCTGCAATGGATGTACCTTGTGCGTTACTGAGTACAACAGTAGGGGTAAGTGCATAGTCAGCAGGCTCGTTGCCCAAGAGCAGGCGGAAGGTTAATAGCTCGCCGGTATCACCTTGCAGGGCATTGAGACTGAGGCTATAGACATAAATGCGCAACTCCTGTCCCACTTGTGCTGCGGATAGTTGGTGTCCGTTGCTGCGTGTGGTAGCGAGGGTGGCAGAGCCATTGACATAGCTGAGGTGTTCACCTAATGGGAGCACCATCTCCAGTGCTGTGATGGCATCGGTGTTGTCTAAACTAACCACCACCTCTACTTCCGTCTGCGGTGTACCGCTAACGGAAGAGAGGGTAATGGTATTGCTTGCTATGGCATAAGTACTTATGCACCATGCAAAGCATAGTATCAAAAATTGTTTCATAACCAAACCTTTTGTGGTTAGTTCACCTTAACGAGTTTACTGCTTTGCATCTTCTTGCCGTCCACGTAGAGGGTCACGAAGTACACGCCTTCTGGCAAACCTGCTGGGCGCCAAGTGTAGGTATACTCGCCAAAGGTTTGTGTAGCGCTGTAGCTATCTACCGTCATACCTGCCACATTGGTAAATACCAATCGTACCTTGTGCTTGCCCGATTGTCCTACCACATATGGGATATTCATCATTGTAGTGAATGGGTTAGGATTTGGCAAGCGCATTTGCATAGCCTCTACGGATGAGAGACTGGTTGGCGTCTTCTTGATAGCAGGTACATTTTGACCTTGGGCATTACTGAGGACGATGTTCTCAAGAGTTGCATCACCTACATCGAGGAGAGCATGTTTGCCTACTTCCAATACTTTGCCACTCATGGAGTATGCCATGAAGTGGAAGTTATCAGTAGTAGTCCAAGTGGTTGTTTCAAAGCCCTTGAGTGCCTCCAATACAGAGATTTCTGCATCGGCATTGAAAGCGAATTGCACACCGCCCAATACGACCGGTGTCTCAACATAGAGAATACCATCTTCTATGCTATAGGTGGCGGTATTGTTGTCCGAGAAGCCGAGCGATGAAGCAGCAGGGTTCTTGATGATGTTTACTGTACCTACGATATCCAAAATATTAATCTTCGTATCAGAGTTGACATCCGCAGCCTCAAAAATAAATGGCTGAGGATTACCACCCGTGAGGTATGCTACTTCAGTTACCACGTCTGCGACATCTACATTCATACTACCGTTAGCATCGCCTTTTTGAGCAGTCAATGGAGTTGCTGCCACAGCGTTAGAGAGATCGTAAGAAGCGAGGGAAGTAGTAAGTTGCTTGATATAGTAATAATACGTTTTTCCTGGTACTACATCATAATCCACAAAAGTATCCTCTTGTGCATCAATAACAGATTGGTTGATGCAGATAGTATCCCGTCTTATAAAATGCTGCCACTCACCAATCCAATTCCAATTTTCATCGTATTCGACATACATAGAATCCTCTATCTCCGTCCAGCGATAGATATTATAGCCAAGAAGGTCTTCAAAATCTTCCTCATCGGTTTGCCATTGGAGAGATACTTTACCAAGACCAGGCTCTGCCATCAGTCCTGTACTGAGCGAACCCGCAGCAGCGACTTGTACATTGAAACGCATATTCTCTTCAGGAATTTCGAAATGCTCATCATCTTCTGCTCCATAGACATAAATGCGGTTAAGACCATCGGAAGCAGTCTTGCCTGTAATAGTGAGGTAGGCGGTGTAAATAGTGCTATCCGCACTCCAACTGCCGTCTTCACTAATTGCGTTTTGGGTATAAGGCGCACGCACGCCCATAGAGATATTAGGAGCCACACTTGTGTCCATTGGGCGATTGAAATATACCTCAAATTTGTGTTTTCCTACGCCAAGTGGCGGTAACATCTCAAACTCATCTTGTGCATCATAACCATTGACTACCACTTTCCAAACGATACCGTGCGCTTCGCGGATAGGTTCTTTAGCTACATAATCTAAATCAACATAACAATATCCATATCCGCTATTTGCATCTAAAATATTATTGTATAATATAGACTCCTTACTAGATCCCAAATATGATGGATTGGAACTTTGATGTATGCCAATATAATCAGATATTTGGCTTGCGCTATAGTAACACTCGTAATACGAACACTGATTATTAAATGAATTGCAACATATCATATGAACATCCTTATTTCTGTACAAGTTAAATGGATTATTTGAATTGTTGCTGATTATATTTGTAAATGCAGTTGTACCCCAATTAAAACTCAGCAAAGTGTTGAAATCATTCAACTCTAAATTACATCTATTTAGACAAATATAGTTAACTAAAGAACCACCATCGTCATTATATAAATTCTTAAATGCTGAATTTTCAATATAACCGTATTGAAATGCATTATGGTCAAAAAGCATATCTTGTAATGAGATATAGGATATAGTATCATAATTGAAACGAAACTCACCAATTCTTGCATTCTCCAAGTGATCTGCTGCGGTAAATACAATCATACTATCGGGAGTGCCTTTTGCTATTAGTCTTCCCTCGTTCCTTAATCCTACTGATTTTTTAAATTTAAGCACAGCACCTGGTTTTATTGTCAAAGTAACTCCTTTAGGAATTGCTATAGATTTTGTTACAATATAGTGTACACCTGCATATAATGTAAGATCTTCAGAAATAAGACCACCAATCTCTACACCATTTTCAGCGGTAAGGATAATTTCTTGCTTCAATATACCTTCCATATTGTCGCAGGTGGCTTTGAGTACCATAGAGATATGGCGACCATCTACTACATTCTTGTCGATTACAAAGCGGATAGGGTTGAGGGATTTGTTCTTCGCATAACTACTAAGTGGTTTTCCAAAGTCCACCTCTTGCTCTAAGAATGTGATAATGGTATCATTCTCAAATTCTGCCAATTCCATCCATACTTTGATATTCTCGGCGTTGCCCCAGTCGTTACGCAATACAGGATATATAGCAATCGTATCACCTGCATCGGGGCGACCATCGTTGTCACCACCTATTGAATCCACTATATGGTATGTTACCAATGAGAGCGTTGGTTTACGATCTTTGTCGGTGATATTGTATGCTGCTTTAATGTCGATATTGCCTGTGCCATTGGTGCGGGTATGGATAAGATCGCCAAAAAGGATATCCCAACTATTGTACTCTTTGTGCATCAAAAGGCGAGAGATAGCACCTGCTGCCAAAGGACATGCCATAGAGGTTCCATTCATAGCGCGATACTGACCTTTAGGGAAAGTACTTACCACACTTATACCTGGCGCACGGAGTTCGTAGTTATACAGTTGTGTTTCGCTGCTATATTCCGAATAGATTGGTCCATCGCAATCGAAGTTGCTAAAACTTGCTAAGTTGCCTTGCTTATCCGATGCTTCTACACCCAATACAAATTGGAAAGCTGCTGGGAACATAGGGGCGTCTTGTATACAATGATATCCAGTCAAATCATGTCCATCATTTCCTGCTGCAGCCACGATGACCGCCGTAGCATAGGCTTTGCCGAGGGCTTGTTCTTCAGCTATTGAATAGCCGTAGCCACCCAAACTCATGCTAATGACATTCGCGCCATTGGCTGCGGCATAGTCAATACCTTTGATAATGGTTGCCACATCGCCTGTACCGTCGGATTGCATGACGGTGATAGGCATAATCAGCGCATCTGGGTTAGCACCTGTAATACCGATGCCATTGTGACCAACCGCCGCAGCAATACCTGCACAGTGGGTGCCGTGACCGTTGAAGTCCGCCATGCCGCCTGTCTGATTGACAAAATCGTAGCCATGAATATCATCCACAATGCCGTTGCCGTCGTCGTCTTTGCCTGTAACACCGTTCTTTTCTGCCTCGTTTACCCAAAGGTTGTCCTTGAGGTCCGGGTGTTCGCAGTCCACACCAGTATCGATAATCGCAATCACAGGGCGTTTATCGGTGACCAAAGGCTTGTTCCAGATACTTGGCAAGCCAATAGCCGCTGGCCCCCATTGTTGGGTGTAGAGTGGCTCCTTGTCGTATTTGTCGCAATTGATGTCGGTAGATAGGGCATAGACAATGTAGTTTGGCTCTGCAAACTCCACTTCCTCAAGGGCTTGCAGTTTCTCTACCACCTGATGCACAGTGCGCATCTCGCCTGCGTTGCTCATTGGAGCAGCCACTTGCTCGTTGAAACGAACGAGATAGAGTTTGCTGAGGTCATGGTCTTTTACCTCTGTACCGTTGTAAGCACGCATGCGGCGTGGCGCTTTGCGGGCGCCGACATTAGGCATGAGTTCTTCTACTTCCTCTACACCGAGTTCCTCAAAGAGGGCATCTACCTGACTGATGCTGGCAGTCTGGAACTTGCCTTTGGCGTTCTTGCGCATCTGCACTGCGCCATCGGCTTTGAACTTGACAATCACTTCGCCCTGACGATAGGCGTTTTGATTCCAGCGGTCGATCTTCACGACCTCGTCTTGGTTGTTGCTACTTTGTGCTACCAGCGCGATAGTGCACGCAAGAAGGAGCATGAGAGAGAAAAGTTTTTTCATAACTATTTGGATTATATGTTTATTTTTTTTGCAAAAACGTGGACTAACCGCACTTGGTTCTTTCGGGCATCCACTCCCTCGCCTTCCAATATGCAGAAAAGCCCACGTGCAACACGTGAGCGTTTCGCATTATTCTTGGAAAGGCTATTCAAAATGTGGATGATTGAAAGAATCCGCAAATAAAGCAAACGCTTTTATACTATGTCCTCCTGTTTTACGTCGGTGAGCGACGATAATTTGGGTCATGTAACCTTTGCGCCGCAAAGGTACAATATTTTTTTGAATTATGCAAGAAAATGGCGAATTTTTCGCTATTTTCAGTTTAGAGGACGCCCTACGGGCTACAGTTTAGAGGTTCGAGGTAGGGAGATTATTGGCAAATCTTGTGTCTTTCTTAATAAAAATGTTACATAAACCAATAAAAAGCACTTTTTTACTTTTAGGGTTCCTATGTTGTTCCTTGGTTCTTATCTCGCCCAATGGGCTCGAACGATTATTCCTTTTTTGGTTTCTCCTTGGTCTTTTACATGGAGCAGATATACAAGGTACAAGGGAAAGAAATAGTAAGAAAAAGCATTTTAGAAAAATAATGTAAATACATTTCTTGTATATGTCAGAAAAAAAGTGTACTTTTGCACGAAATTCCAAACTTCATAACTTATAACTCATAACTTATCACTCATAACTTATCACGCATAGTTCATCACTCATAGTTCATAGCTCATAGTTTACTCATGACCTCTCGCGAAGCACTGAAGACATATTTTGGCTATGACGATTTTCGCCCATTACAAGCGGAGATCGTCCAATCCGTCTTAGACGGTCGCGACACCTTGGCACTCATGCCTACAGGTGGCGGCAAGAGTTTGTGCTTTCAAGTGCCCACCCTCGCTATGGAAGGTTTATGTCTTGTCATCACACCGCTCATCGCCCTGATGAAAGACCAAGTAGAGAACCTACACAAACGCAATATCCGCGCCGCAGCCATCTACACAGGAATGAGCTACGAGCAGCAAAAAGCGGCACTCGACAACTGCATGTGGGGGCCCTATCATTTCCTATACGTCTCCCCCGAGCGGCTCGAATCCGAGGAGTTTCGTGAGCGATTAACTCGTCTGCCCATCTGCCTGATCGCCGTGGACGAAGCCCATTGCATCTCACAATGGGGATACGACTTCCGTCCAAGCTACCTAAAGATCGCAGAGATACGCGATATTATTGCCAATAGCGCAGCGTCCAATAGCTCGCAAAGCGAGCGTCCAATAGCCCAGCGGGCGTCCAATAACCAAGTGCCAATATTGGCACTCACCGCTACCGCGACACCAGATGTAGTGGACGACATCCAAGAGCGATTGGCCTTCCGCCAAAAGAATGTGCTACGCAAGAGTTTCCTACGCAGCAACCTCAGTTATGTAGTACGCCAAACCAACAAGAAAGCTGATGAGATAGTACATATCCTCAACCGCGTGCCAGGCAGCGCCATCGTGTATGTGCGCAATCGCCAACGTGCCCAAGAACTCGCCGCTTACCTCAACGAAAAAGGCCTTTCAGCCGACTACTACCACGCAGGACTCACATCCAAAGAGCGAGCTGCTAAGCAAGAGGTATGGAAGCGCTATTCATCGCCCATACCCAATAGCTCGCTTGGCGAGCGTCCAATAGCCCAAAGGGCGTCCAATAGCGAAGCGTCCCATATCCGAGTCATCGTGGCGACCAATGCCTTTGGCATGGGCATAGACAAACCCGATGTACGCATGGTGATTCACCATGATTTGCCAGACACTATCGAGGCATATTTCCAAGAGGCTGGTCGTGCGGGAAGAGACGAACAAAAAGCATTCGCTGTGCTCCTATATGACCCCTCGCAAGACAAAGCCAAAGCTCGCAAACGCGTGGCAGATAACTACCCCGAAGAGGAGTTTTTGCATACAGTTTATCACAAGACCTGCAACTACCTCGGCGTGGGAGCCGACAGCGGACAAGGTGCATGCTTCTTCTTGGATGTCAACGACTTATGTCGCAAGATGCACTTGCCTATCATACCGACTTACTCGGCTCTGCATCTGCTCAGCCAACTAGGATACATATCCTTCGATGAGGAACAAGAGATACGGCCACGCGTGATGATTCGTGTGCAACGACGAGAACTGGATAACTACACGCTCACTGCGCAACAGTTGGAACTATTGGAGGCGCTTATGCGCGAATATACGGGTATCTTCACCGAGCTGCAGTATGTGAAAGGCGATGAGGCGATGAGGCGAGAAGGCGATAAGGCGACAAGGCATGAATTATTGGTATCATTGGCGCAGAAGGGCATCATCTCGTATGTGCCTCGCACGGTGGCGAATGTGCTGCGATTAGAGGTCAACCGACAAGCTGAGATTCGTATCCCGGAGAACTTCTATGTCGGGCGCAAAACACACTATATAGACAAACTGAAAGCGATGGTGGAATATGCGGATAATAAGCAATATTGCCGCTCACAATTATTGCTGTCGTACTTCGGTGAACATGATGCCTCTTCATGCGGGACATGCGACGTGTGCCGACAAATCAATAAGCAACAGAGGCAATAATCGACTTGCTCTACAAAACTCTTTTCACGATTATTTGCATATATGCAAAAAAAATCGTACCTTTGCGCCAAATTTCTATAAAAACAATGCTCAGTACTCAAGAACAACAAGAAATCTTGCGTCGCCGCACCTTTGCGATTATATCGCACCCTGATGCGGGTAAGACGACGCTCACCGAAAAACTCCTGCTCTACGGAGGTGCTATCCATGTGGCAGGTGCCGTAAAATCAAATAAGATTCGCAAGACCGCTACATCCGACTGGATGGAGATTGAGAAGCAACGTGGTATCTCTGTAGCCACCTCCGTGATGGGATTCGACTACAACAACTACCATATCAATATCCTCGATACCCCTGGTCACCAGGACTTTGCGGAAGATACCTTCCGCACACTGACAGCTGTGGACTCTGTAGTCATCGTGATCGACTCTGCCAAAGGTGTGGAGACGCAGACCCGTCGCCTCATGCAAGTCTGCCGCATGCGTAAGACCCCAGTGATGGTGTTTGTGAACAAGATGGACCGCGAGGGTAAAGACCCATTCGACCTCATGGACGAGGTAGAGAGCGAACTTGGCATCCATGTACGCCCACTCTCATGGCCAATCAATAGTGGTGAGCGATTCAAAGGCGTATACAATATTTTCCAATCGACCCTCGACCTCTATACACCCAATAAGACGCAAGTGACGGAGTCGCTGCGTTTTGAGGATGTCAATGACCCTCAGATTGCGGAATTAGTAGGTGAGCAGGATGCGATGAAGTTGCAGGAAGACTTGGAGATGATTGAGGGTGTATATAACCCATTTAGTCAAGAGGATTACTTGGCAGGCGACTTGGCTCCTGTGTTCTTCGGTTCGGCGTTGAATACCTTTGGTGTGAAGGAATTGTTGGAGTGCTTTGTGCAGATAGCTCCATCTCCACGCCCAGTGGAGGCAGTAGAACGTAAGGTAGAGCCTATGGAGGATGGGTTTACCGCTTTCTGCTTTAAAATACACGCGAATATGGATCCTAACCACCGTTCGTGTATTGCGTTCTTCAAGATATGTTCGGGTAAGTTCGTGCGTAATACATACTATAAGCACGTTCGCGAGAACCGTCAGATGCGATTCTCTGCACCTACCTGCTTTATGGCGCAACGCAAAGAGACAGTGGACGAGGCATTTGCAGGTGATATAGTAGGTTTGCCAGATACGGGCAACTTCAAGATTGGTGATACCCTGACCGCGGGCGAGATGCTCCACTTCAAGGGCTTGCCATCGTTCTCGCCTGAGATGTTTAAGTATATCGAGAACGCCGATCCGATGAAGCAAAAGCAATTGGATAAGGGTGTGAGTCAGTTGATGGACGAAGGTGTGGCACAGCTGTTTGTCAGTCAGTTCAATGGCCGCAAGATTGTCGGTACGGTAGGTCAACTTCAGTTTGAGGTGATCCAACACCGTCTCGAGCACGAGTATCAAGCCAAATGCCGTTGGGAACCATTGCAGATGTTCAAAGCCTGCTGGATAGAGAGCGACAATGAGCAAGAGCTGGAGATGTTCAAGAAGCGCAAGGCACAATATATGGCCAAGGATAAAGAGGGTAGGGATGTGTTCATGGCAGACAGCGGATATGTCTTGCAAATGGCACAAAACGACTACAAGAACATTAAATTCCACTTTACAAGTGAGTTTTAGTGCCTAATGTTTGGAGATTTCAAAAAAAAGCAGTAATTTTGTGGGCAGATATTGAATCTAAGATTATGACTATCAAAGAAAAAATACAAGACTTGCTCGGCCAAGTGGCTGATTTGCAAGCTACCAACGCAGAGCAACTAGAGGCCCTGCGTATCAAGTACCTCAGTAAGAAAGGATTAGTCACCGAACTCTTCAACGAGTTTCGCGAGGTGCCTAAAGAGGAGAAGCGTGAGATTGGTCAAGCGTTGAATGCCCTCCGCCAAGCGTATGAGGCACGCATCAACGAATTGCGTGAGGCCGTAGAGGCCAATAGTGCGAAGGCTGCGGCTGAGGAGCTAGATCTCACTCGTACTCCAGATCCAATCGCTTTGGGTACACGCCATCCGCTGTCTTTGGTGCGCGAGCAGATCATCGATATCTTCTCTCGCGTAGGCTTCACTGTGGCTGAAGGTCCAGAGGTGGAGGATGATAAGCACGTATATTCGTTGCTTAACTTTGCTCCTGAGCACCCAGCTCGCGACATGCAAGATACCTTCTTCATCGAGAAGGAGATCGGCGTACAAAAGCCATCAGATATCTTGCTCCGTTCACATACCTCTAGCGTGCAAACACGAGTGATGCTCAGCCAAGAGCCTCCAATCCGTGTGCTTTGTCCAGGTCGTGTGTACCGCAATGAGGCTATCTCGGCTCGTGCACACTGCTTCTTCCACCAGGTAGAGGGATTGTACATCGACAAGAACGTGTCGTTTGCTGACCTTCGTGAGGTGCTCTTGTATTTTGCTAAGGAGATGTTTGGCCCTGAGACGCAGATTCGTCTTCGCCCAAGCTACTTCCCATTTACCGAGCCATCTGCAGAGATGGATATCTCGTGCGACCTCTGTGGCGGTAAGGGTTGCTCTTTCTGCAAAGGTACTGGCTGGGTAGAGATTCTTGGCTGCGGTATGGTGGATCCTAATGTATTGGAGTCTTGCGGCATCGATTCGAAGGTATATACTGGCTATGCGTTTGGTTTGGGTGTAGAGCGTATCACCAACTTGAAATACCGCGTGAAGGACCTTCGCCTCTTCTCCGAGAACGACGTCCGCTTCCTCCAGCAGTTTGAGGGATGCTAATCCACGAAATCATACAAGCTATTTATCCTCTGCAAGTCATTGGCAATGCCGACGACTTGCAGAGTTTGGATATTCACCATCTTCTCACGGATAGTCGCCAGTTGGGCAGTGAGCCAGAGGCTACGCTATTTTTCGCGCTTAAGACGCAGAAGAACGATGGTGCATGTTATATCCCATCCCTGATGGAGAAAGGTGTCCGCTGTTTCGTTGTTGGAAGATATTATCTAGATGAATTAGATGAAATAGTCAATCTAGATAACCTACTTTTTCTCCTCGTCGAAGATACCCTGGCTGCTCTGCAGCAACTAGCCGCTTACAAGCGCTCGCTATACCATGGACCAGTGATTGGTATCACGGGTTCGAATGGCAAGACTGTGGTCAAGGAGTGGCTCTACCAACTATTGAAAGACGACTACCGCATCACCCGTTCGCCTAAATCCTACAACTCGCAGATTGGTGTGCCACTATCGGTATGGCAACTTAGTGAGCAGACTGAACTGGCCATCTTCGAGGCGGGTATCTCCGAGATGGGAGAGATGGCACGCTTGCAGCCTATCATCCAACCAACGATAGGTGTCATCACCTATATCGGACATGAGCATGGTGAGAACTTCCCTTCACTAGAGGTGAAGCGTGCGGAGAAGATGCAGCTCTTTGCCGATTGCGATACGATCATCGAAGATCCTACACACCAAAATATACGTACGTGCGCAGGTGTGATGCGCGCGCTAGGGTACGACGAAGATACCATCGCACAGCGTATCTTGCACCAGACGCACGAGACGATTCTTGAGATCAACCTCTCGGCTATGCTGGATAATGTGTGCTATTTCCGTTCGTTGCTTCCTGCGACGACGATGCTCACAGGCATGGTCAAGGCCTTTGCCTATGGAGCGGGTAGTGTGGAAGTGAGCCGTGCGCTGCAAGATTGTGGCATGGTGGATTATCTGGCAGTAGCCGTAGCCGACGAGGGTGTGGAACTCCGCAAGGCGGGTATCACGCTGCCTATCATCATCATGGACCCAGAGGTGGCGGCGCTGGATCTGATTCTAGAGAATAATCTGCAACCTAATATATATTCGTTCCAAGTATTGGACGATATCATCCACGCGGCTGAGGCCAAAGGACTGGAGGCATTGCCTGTGCATATTAAGATTGATTCAGGAATGCATCGTTTGGGCTTCTTCCGCGAAGATATGCCTGCACTGATTGCTCGATTGCAGGGACAGAAAGCTGTGCGCGTGGCGAGTGTGTTCTCGCACTTGGCGGGCAGCGACGAAGCGCAGTTGGATACCTTCACCCACGAGCAAGCACAGTATTTCAAAGACTGTGCCTCTCGCCTTTCGCCTTTAACCTGCAGCTCGCAAAGCGAGCGTCCTCTATGGCATATCTGCAACACAGCAGGTATTGAGCGTTTTCCTGAATATCACTTCGATATGTGCCGACTAGGCATTGGGTTATATGGTTTGTCCTTCGCCCATGCAAAATTGCGCAATGTCTGCACCTTGAAGACGACGATATTAAGCATCAAGACTATCCCTGCGGGTGAGACGATTGGCTATGGACGTCATACGACGCTTACGGAGCCCCGACAGATAGCCGTCATCCCTATTGGCTATGCTGATGGTTTCGACCGCCGCTTCTCTAACTATGGGGGCGAAGTGCTGGTGCGTGGCAAACGCTGTCCTGTGGTTGGCAACGTGTGCATGGATCAAGCGATGATCGATGTCACAGGCACAGATGCACAGGTGGGCGATTATGCGATTATCTTTGGTGATCAACTGCCGATAGAGGAGTTGGCTAATAAACTGAATACGATATCTTACGAAGTACTAACCTCTATTTCTCGCCGTGTCCAACGTGTGTATTTCTACGAATAATCTGACAATCGGCTATGAGCACACGGTGGTGCAACGTGATTTGTCGTTCTCGCTTCAAAAGGGCGAGATGGTTTGTATGTTGGGCAAGAACGGCTGCGGCAAGTCCACCTTGTTGCGTACATTGGCGGGCTTACAGCCTGCGTTGGGTGGGGAGTTTTCTTTCCCGATATCCGATATCCGATATCCGATATCCGACAATCCCTCTAATATCGCCCTCGTGCTCACCGAGCGCCTTAGCCTAGAGAACACCACGGTGCACGATGTGGTAGCAATGGGGCGTTATCCATATACTTCGTTTCTCGGAGGGTTATCTGCTGAGGATGAACATATTATTGCGCAGGCTCTAGAGGATGTAGGGCTTTCCGATACCCTATATCCTATATCTGATACCCCTTTCAACGCCCATTCTGATGGCGAGAAGCAACGGGCTTTGATTGCGAAAGCCATTGCGCAGCAGACACCTATTATATTATTAGATGAGCCAACGGCCCATTTGGACTTGCCTAATCGCATTAAGATCCTGCAACTGCTTCGCCGCTTGGCGCATGAGCAAGGCAAGATGATACTCATATCTACGCATGAATTGGATTTGGCTATCCAACTCTCCGACCGTATCTTATTGATGTCTGACGAGGGAATACAATTGGATACTCCCGCCAATCTCCGTGCGTGTAAGGCGTTTACCAAAGCATTTGGAATGGATATTTTCAACCCGCTAAACTTCTAAACTCTAAAAATATGTATTACGTAGAAAAACGAATCACAATCTCTGCGGCTCATAACCTACATTTGAGTTATGAGAGCAAGTGCGAGGCGCTGCACGGACACAACTTCGTGGTGACTGTATATTGCAAATCCGAAATGCTGAATGAGGATGGTATGGTGACTGACTTCACCCATATCAAGCGTATTGTCAAAGAGACCTTTGATCACAAGTATATCAACGAGGTACTGACCGTCAATCCATCGTCGGAGAATATCGCTCGTTGGATATGCGACCACGTCGAGAACTGTTACAAGGTCAGCGTACAAGAATCGGAGGGTAATATTGCAACTTACGAAAGATAGGTTATAGGACGCTGCGCTATAGGACGCCCTTCGGGCTATAGGTTATAGGCGAGAGTATAAAAAAAGAGCCGAAGCATGCGCTTCGACTCTTTTTTATCTAGCCATCTGAGATTACTCAGCAGCCTCTTCTGCCTCTTTCTTAGCAGCTTTCTTGGTAGTCTTCTTTGCTGGTTTCTCAGCAGCCATAGAAGCGTGCAAGTCAGCCAATGCACCGAGGTCACCAAGAGTGGTCTTCTCCATCTTTGGCAACTCTGGTTGAGCCTCTTTCTTAGGAGCAGCCTTAGCCTCTTTTACAGGAGCCTCTTTGCGCTCTTCCCAAGTACGGAGGTGAGAGAGAAGGATACGTTTAGCATCGCGGTTGAACTCGATAACCTTGAAGTTCAAAGTATCGCCAGCAGCTACAGGGCTCTTGTCCTCTTTTTGGAGGTGACGAGCGGTGCAGAAGCCTTCAACGCCGCCCTCGAGAACGATTACAGCGCCCTTGTCGGTGATCTCAGCCACCTTAGCCTCTACTACGGTATCTACGCCGTATTGAGCTGCCAATTCATCCCATGGGTTCTCCTCCAATTGTTTGTGACCGAGTGAGAGACGACGGTTCTCTTTGTCGATTTCGAGAACAGCCACCTCGATCTCAGCACCAATGTGTGTGAACTCGTTAGGATGTTTGATTTTCTTTGTCCAGCTGAGGTCGCTGATGTGGATCAAGCCGTCAACGCCCTCTTCGATCTCAACGAATACGCCGAAGTTGGTGAAGTTGCGAACTTTAGCAGCGTGGCGTGTACCAACAGCATACTTCTCGTCAACGTTCTCCCATGGATCAGCCTTGAGTTGTTTCAAGCCGAGAGACATCTTACGCTCGTCGCGGTCGAGTGTCAATACCACAGCCTCGATCTTGTCGCCTACCTTGAGGAAGTCGTTTGCAGAACGGAGGTGTTGGCTCCAGCTCATCTCGCTAACGTGGATGAGACCCTCTACGCCAGGAGCAACCTCTACGAATGCTCCGTAATCAGCCATTACTACTACAGTACCGCTGATCTTGTCACCTACCTTGAGGTCAGCTTGCAATGCCTCCCATGGGTGTGGGGTGAGTTGCTTCAAACCGAGAGCGATACGCTTCTTCTCATCGTCGAAGTCAAGGATAACAACGTTGATCTTTTGGCCAGCGGTGAGCAATGTGTTAGGATCGCTAACACGGCCCCAGCTGAGGTCGGTGATGTGGATGAGTCCATCTACGCCACCTAAGTCCATGAATACGCCGTAAGGCAGGATAGCCTTAACGGTACCCTCAAGCACTTGACCTTTCTCCAAGTGAGAGATGATCTCTTTGCGTTGTTGCTCGAGCTCTGCCTCGATGAGTGCTTTGTGAGATACAACTACGTTGCGGAACTCAGGATTAACCTTAACAATCTTGAATTCCATAGTTTTACCTACGAATACGTCATAATCGTGGATAGGCTTAACGTCGATTTGGCTACCTGGCAAGAATGCCTCTGTACCCAATACATCAACAATCATACCGCCCTTAGTGCGGCACTTGATGTAACCCTTAACCACTTCATTGTTGTCCAGAGCTTCGTTAACGCGATCCCAGCTGCGAGCAGCACGAGCCTCTTTGTGAGAAAGTACCAATTGACCTTTCTTGTCCTCTTGGCTCTCTACGTAAACCTCTACTTTGTCACCAACTTTCAAATCTGGGTTGTAACGGAACTCAGCAGCTGGTACGATACCATCTGATTTGTAACCTACGTTTACAACAACCTCACGTTTGTTGATTGACATAACGGTACCTTCTACTACCTCTTGATCTTTGATAGCGTTGAGGGTAGCGTCATACTTTTGGAGTAATTCTTCGTTTTGTGTGCCTTTTGCTTCGTTCTCAAAAGCATCCCAGTCGAAGTTCTGGAGTGAAAGATTTTCTGCCATTTTAAGCAAATGTTTTGGATAACCGTTTACCGATAACCGATACCCGTTATCCGATTAAAAAGTTAAACATAAAATTCTGCTTTTTTCTCGCGCGAGTACGCAGTACACGCAAAAAAGCGCACAAAGGTACTGCTTTTTTTTGAATTGCACAAATAATTTGTGTAAAAAATATATTTTACCTATTTATTGCTTGCATATGTGCATTTTTTTTAGTACTTTTGCAGGCTGAATACAAATTGGGAAAAATCTGTACAAATATGAAACATAAATGGACATATGCCAATATTGGTGGCAATACGCGTGTCGTTATTAAGAATGGTAAGGATATAGCGCATTTGGGTGAGTTGGATGAGAAATTATGGACTGTGCTAGCATGTCCTGTAACAGGGTTGGAGATTGCAGATGAGAGTCTTAAGTTGATGGATACCAATGGTGATGGCAAGATTCACGTGGCAGATGTGGTGGCTACCGCAGAGTGGCTTTGCAAGGTGTTGCGTGATCCGCAAGTGTTGTTCGACGGCAAGGCATCTCTAGCTTTGACAGAGATCGCAGACGAAGCGTTGTTGGCAGTAGCAACTCCGCTAGCAACCGACGGAGTGGTGACATTGGATGCCGTGAAGGCGGCTATCGGTGGTGTGATCATCGAGGCGCAAGCTGTGCCAGAAGCTCCTTATGCTGCGGATGTGATAGCGGCATACAAAGCATGTCAAGAGGCGTATGCGCAGTATTTTCAAACAGTCAAGCTGCAAGCACTAGGTTTGGCTACGATGCCCGCTGAGGCTGTAGTGCCAGGATTGACTGAAGAGCAGTTTGTAGAGATGGGTAAGGCAATCGCCGAGTATGAGGCAGGTAAAGCTACTGCAGAAGGTGCTAATGCTGCTGCACTAACTGCTGCGCAAGCGCAATATAGGCCATTGGAGAAATTGCTGTTGCTTTGTCGCGATTATGTGACGCTGTTGCATAACTTTGTTAGTTTCAAAGACTTCTACGCGAAGCGTGGCAAGGCGTTGTTGGGCCGTGGCGCAGTGAATGAGAGTCCCTGGGCGATCTTCCAAGCGGGTACGCTGGTGATTGATCAACGTGCATGTAACCTTTGTTTGAAGGTTAGCGATATGGCAAAGCATAATGCGCAAGCTCCTGATAGTGGTATGTACTTGATCTACTGCGACTGCAAGTACCATGCCAGTGGACAAACGATGACCATCGTGGCTGCTATGACAGTAGGCGACATACGTAATCTGAAGGTAGGTAAGAATGCCCTCTTCTATGATCGTCAAGGTCGTGATTGGGAAGCTGAGGTGGTGAAGATTATTGACAATCCAATCAGCATTGGTCAAGCGTTCTGGAGTCCATATCGTAAGTTGGGTAACTGGGTAAGCGAGTTGATCAGTAAGTCGGCTGCAGAGAAGGAGAAGAAGTCCTTTGCGGATATGACAACTAAGCTAGAAGGAAAAGATACAGAGAAAACGGCGATGCCATTCGATGTGGCTAAGTTCGCTGGTATCTTTGCGGCTATTGGTTTGGCGGTTGGTTCGATTGGAACCTTCTTGACTAGTTTGCTTTCAGAGGTGAAAGAGATGCACGCATGGGCGTTGCTGATCGTGCCTGCGATATTGCTGTTAGTAAGTGGTCCGTCAATGATTCTGGCATGGATGAAGCTCAGAAAACGCAACTTAGCTCCACTGCTGAATGCCAATGGTTGGGCTGTCAACGCGGATGCGATTGTGAGCGTACTATTTGGCAATACATTAACCGAGCAAGCGCAGTTCCCAATGATGAAGTTTCAAGATCCCCATGCGAAGATCAAGAAACTGACCAAAGGTGGTAAATGGGCGATAGCGATAGCATCGATACTCCTTGGCATAGGAATTGCGGTAGTGACAATGTGGTGCTTGGGCTTCCGCGTAGTGTGGTGCACTTGCTAGGTGAAAAGGTAAAATTATTCCCATAGATTACACTGATTTTCGCTGATTTTTCTTTGTGGTTGAGGCGATAGAATGGATTCAATACGTCCGTGCTAATCCATGAGATCCGTGGGAGATAAAGGCAATAGATAATGAAAGAATTGCAAATACAAACATCGGTAAAGGTGTACTCGTACGACGAGTTGGAACCTGAGTTGGCACGATTGGTGGATATGGCCAAAGCCAAGACACAAGATGCGTATTGTCCGTACTCGCATTTCCATGTGGGTGCAGCCGCCTTGTTGGCAGATGGACAAGTGATCACAGGTGCGAATCAAGAGAATGCAGCATACCCTAGCGGTTTGTGCGCAGAGCGCGTGACATTGTTTGCAGCGAATGCCAATCATCCTAATACCCCCGTGGTGGCGTTGGCGTTGGCGTGTTACACGCATGGGCATTTTACCAGAGAGGTGGCTAGCCCTTGTGGCGCGTGCCGACAAGTGATGTTGGAGACCGAGACGCGTTTCGCTACTCCGATGAAAGTGATCTTGTATTGCGAGGAGGGGTGCTATGTGTTTGATAAGGCAAGCGACCTGTTGCCGCTGTGCTTTGCTGCGGGGAATTTGGAGGGATAAGATCGGCGCAAACGCCTGTAGATGGTAGATCGGACTGATGCCCTGCGGACTACAATTTCGGCGCAGCGATCTACCAACTGATTATACGAATTGATGAAGAAACTGGATATATACTTGCTGAAGCATTTTTTGGGGTTGTTGGTGATGACCTTCTTGATTTGTATCTTTATTCTGCTGATGCAGTTTGTGTGGATGCATATCAAGGATCTTGTCGGCAAGGGCGTTGAGATCAAGGTACTGGCAGAATTTTTTATTTATGCCGTGACCTCTGTGGTGCCATTGGCATTGCCGTTGGCGATATTGTTGGCGTCGCTGATGACGTTCGGAAATCTGGGTGAGAAGTTCGAACTTACTGCCATGAAGGCCGCTGGCGTTAGTCTATTCCGCATTATGCGTCCGCTAGTGGTGGCAATCGGATTTATCTGCGTGGGTGCGTTTTTGTTCTCTAACTATGTGTTGCCCGTGTCGCAGGTGAAACTATGGGCGCTGGTATTTTCGCTTAAGCAGAAGTCTCCTGAATTGGATATTCCGCAGGGGGAATTCTACGATGGCATAGAAGGATACAACCTGTATGTGCGGCATAAGAACCCGAAGACGGGTATGCTGTACGACATGATGATCTACGACTATTCAGACGGCTTTCGCAACGCGTCGGTGATGTTGGCCGATTCGGGACAGATCTATTTCTCGGCAGATAATAAATATTTGCTATTGGTGCTGTATTCGGGTGAGGCATTTGAAAATCTGGATCGCAAACAGCAACGTGCGACTTCTTCAGAGAAGAATATCCCTTATCGCCGCGAGTCGTTTGCAAGCAAGCAGATATTGATAGATTTTGATATGGATTTCAATCGCTACAGCGAGGACGTGTTGGCAGATCAGCATGTGTCGAAAGATGTGTCGAAATTGATAGAGTCGATTGATTCGGTGAAAGTGTTGGCTCATATTCGTAGCAATGAGCAAAGCGAGCAATTGGTAAACAATAACTATTTTGGCCGTGAACGCGTGGAGAATCGCAATGTGGATGCGTTGGAGGGTGCAAAGGATCTCTATGCGCAATATGAGGTAGATTCGTTGTATTCGCGTTTTTCAGATGATGAGCGGTATCGCGCTGCATCAGCAGCAGTGGACAGGGCAAAGGGTATGAAGGATAAGATTGATTACAATGCTCTAATGCTAGATGACCATCAACGTTATATCCGCAAACATGAGATAGAATTGCATCGTAAGTTTACATTGGCCTTTGCATGCTTGATATTCTTCTTTATCGGTGCTCCGTTGGGTGCTATCACTCGCAAGGGTGGATTGGGTGCGCCAGTGGTGATATCGGTGGTGATGTTTATCGTCTATTATATCATCGACAATACGGGTTACAAGATGGCACGCGAGGCATTGTGGCCATGTTGGTCGGGTATGTGGTTGAGTAGTATGGTGCTATTGCCGATAGGTATATTCCTGACCTATACGGCTGCAACCGACTCGCCATTGTTTAACCCAGAGGCATGGATGAAGTACATACATAAATTGAAGAAAATAGTATTATATATATGGAAACAATTGAAAAAGCAATCGAAGATATTCGCGAAGGTAAATTCGTGATAGTGGTGGATGATGAGGATCGTGAAAACGAGGGCGATTTTATTATCGCTGCCGAGAAGATCACTCCAGAGAAGGTGAATTTTATGCTGCAGCATGGTCGTGGCGTATTGTGTGTGCCACTGCCAGAGAGCCGCTGTGCAGAGTTGGGATTGATGCATCAGGTGTCGAACAACACTTCGATGTTGGGTACTCCTTTTACGGTGACGGTGGATAAATTGGAGGGTTGCACCACGGGTGTGAGCGCGGAGGACCGCGCAGCTACCATCCGTGCGTTGGCCGATCCTAATTCCAAGCCAGAGACCTTTGGGCGCCCAGGGCATATCAACCCATTGTATGCGCAAGAACGCGGTGTGTTGAAGCGTGCGGGTCATACTGAGGCTGCGGTAGATTTGGCGCGTTTGGCTGGCTTGCAGCCTGTGGCGGCGCTAATAGAAATTATGAATGAAGATGGTACCATGGCGCGCATGCCACAACTGGAGAAAGTGGCAGCAGAGTATGGCTTGAGTTTGATATCTATCAAGGATTTGATTGCGTACCGAACAAACCATTCAGAACTACTGCTGCACCATTCTGAACAACCACTGAACAATGTTCTCGTTGAGCGTGGCGAGACAGTAAACCTGCCTACCGAATATGGTGATTTTATGCTGACACCTTTTAGAGAGTTGACGACAGGATTGGAGCATGTGGCATTGGTGAAAGGCGAGTGGGAAAAGGATGAGCCCGTGCTATGTCGTGTACATTCGTCGTGTATGACGGGTGATATCTTCGGTTCGAAGCGCTGTGAATGTGGCGAACAATTGCACAAGGCGATGCAGATGGTGGAGCGAGAGGGAAAAGGTGTGATCGTGTATATGAATCAAGAGGGACGTGGCATAGGATTGATGAATAAGATCCGTGCGTATAAGTTGCAAGAGCAGGGCGAGGATACTGTAGAAGCGAATATCCATTTGGGCTTCCAACCCGATGAGCGTGACTATGGAGTAGGGGCGCAGATATTGCAAATGTTGGGTGCACGTAAGCTTCGCTTGATGACCAACAATCCTATCAAACGCATAGGCTTAGAGAGTTTTGGCATAGAAATTGTAGAGAATATACCAATAGAAGTGACTCCTAATCCGTATAACTTGCGTTATATGCAGACCAAAAAGGAGAAAATGCATCACAATCTAAAATTAGTGTAATTATGAAAATGAGAATGATTCTATTGGTCATGGGCATCCTATTCTCTACGTGGATGTTGCATGCGGACGAGACGGTGACAGTCACCGCCACGTCATCCGACATTTCGGAGAACCTTGATCTGAAGACGGTAGCTACGTTGTTCGGTCAAGCGAAAGACCTTGAGCAATTCGAGCAGTTGCTCAATGATCCAGATTCCGCATTCTCTAACCTTGACTTGAATGGTGATGGAGATGTGGATTACTTGCGTGTTGTGGAAACGGCTGACGGCAATCGTCACTTGATAGTGATTCAAGCTGTATTGGCTAAGGATATCTATCAAGATGTGGCTTCAATCTTTGTAGAGAAAGATGAGGCAAGTGAGCAAGTGACAGTTCAGGTAGTGGGTGATGAATATATATATGGTGCAAACTATATTATTGAGCCAGTATATATCTATCGACCAGTGATCTATGATTGGTTTTGGGGGCCTCATTGGGTATGCTGGCATTCACCATATTATTGGGATTATTGGCCTACTTGGTGGCGTCCATACCACTGCGTAGCCTTCCATCTATATTGGGATCACTGCTACTGGTATCACCACCATCACCCAATCTGCTCGTATCGTACGGCTCATCATCATCATCCACACTATCGTCCAATGCACGATAGAGTGCGTCGCAATGATTATGGTCATCGCCATCCAGAGCGTTCGTTTGCATCTCGTAATGCATCTCGCAATATGAGCAATGCACGTGCGTTGGAAACAGCCCGTCGTACTGAATCACGCACAGCAGTTCGTAGTACAGGTACTGCTACACGCGGCACTGCTACACGTGTGAGCACAACAGGTGATCGTACCTTTGGCAGCAGCACGGTGAGAACGTCATCTGTCGCTACTCGTTCTCGCACGAGCGGCACCGCTACTACACCTAGTCGTATAACCAGTACTACTACCCGTACTTCAGCTACGACACCTACACGCAGTAGCGCCACTCGTAGCACCACTACTACCACACGCACGACTACCGCTACGCCTGTGCGCAGCAGTTCCACGAGTGTGACACGCTCTTCAAGCGCTACGCCATCACGTTCATCTTCTTCGGCAGTTCGCTCGTCAAGCACTACGACACGCTCATCTTCTTCGGCAGTTCGCTCGTCGGGAGGTAGTACCATGCGTTCGTCTGGTAGTATGTCTACAGGTTCATTCCGCTCATCGGGTAGCGGGGCTTCACGCAGTGGAGGTAGCGGATCTAGAAGATAAGAGGAGATTGAGCCTTTGGCACGGTTTTTGCGAGTAGTAACGTGTAACACGATGGTGTGTTGCACGTTACTTAATTTTTAAACCTAAACCTATGATTAAATTTCATTTCGAACTTCCAGAGTTGGGATACCAATTCGGAGATTTGGCTCCAATGATGAGCCAAGAGACTATTTCTTTCCACTATGGAAAGCATTTCCGTACCTATGTAGATAATCTCAACCAACTGGTAGATGGCTCAAAATACGAAGGGTTGTCCATCGGTGAGTTGGTGCGCAAGGCTCCTGATGGACCTATTGCTAATAATGCAGGGCAAGTGTTTAACCATACGTTATTCTTCGAGCAATTGACCCCTGCGCGAGATGCAAAACATCCTACAGGCGAGTTTCTATTCTTGATTGAGCAGTCCTTTGGCTCATTTGAGCAGATGATCGAGCAATTGGACAAAGCAGCATCTTCGTTCTTTGGCTCGGGTTGGACATTCTTGGCGATGAACGATGCTGGTGAACTGAAAATCTTATCTTTGCCTAATGGTGATAATCCACTGCGCTATGAGTTGACACCACTATTGGCGATTGATGTGTGGGAGCATGCGTATTACCTAGACTACCAAAATCGTAGAAAAGATTACTTGAAAAACCTTTGGCTCTTGATCAATTGGCATGTTGTGTCGGGTAGAATAGTGTAGTGTGTGGCGCGGTGAAGCCGCTGTGTAGAATGGGGTAGAACTATTGAGAGTTGTGTTTTTTTTAAGAATTTTTCACTCTGTGTTAATATTTTGGCATGGTTTTTGTGAGTGTGTAAGTGAAACAAAAAAATATTAACCTTATTAAGAAAAAAAACAATTATGAATAAGAAATTTATTTGCCCAATTTGCGGTTATGTACACGAGGGAGCACCTGCACCAGAGCGTTGCCCACAATGCAAACAAGTAGTAACATGGAAAGAAGTAGATGAGTCTGCTGGTATCGCATTCGCTTGCGAGCACATCATCGGTGTTGCTAAAGATACTGACGAGGAGATGATCAAAGATCTCAATGCACACTTTATGGGTGAGGCAACAGAGGTCGGTATGTATCTCGCAATGTCACGTCAAGCTGATCGCGAGGGCTATCCTGAGATTGCAGAGGCTTTCAAGCGCTATGCATGGGAAGAGGCTGAGCACTGTAGTAAGTTTGCAGAACTCTTGGGTGAGGTAGTATGGAGCACCAAGGAGAACCTTGAGAAGCGTATGATGGCTGAGGCTGGTGCTTGCGACGACAAACTTCGTATTGCTAAGCGTGCAAAAGCTATGGACTGGGATGCTATCCATGACACTGTACACGAGATGGCTAAAGACGAGGCTCGTCACGGCAAAGGCTTCGAGGGCTTGTACAACCGCTATTTCAAAAAGTAGTTTAGAGGACGGCGCATGACGCCTACAGGACGGACCTTTGGTCCTACAGGTTAGAGACTAAAGTCTGGAAATTAAAAAGGACGCAAGAGATTGCGTCCTTTTTTGTGTTGGTTAATATCGGTTAAATGATTATTATTTTGCGAGTTTTACTACGATGCTTGATAGAGGAGCGATCACGATATCTTTTTTGCTAAGGTCGTATGTCTTGCCACTGATTACATCCACGCCTACGGGATTGTACTTGCCGAGAATCTCTGCGTAGTGAGCAGTTGGGATCGTGCGGTTGTCTTCACTGGCATTAGCGAATACGAACACAGCTTCGCCGTCGTTGTAACGGAAGAAAGCATAAGTATTATCGCGGCTCATAAAATGCATGGTACGACCCGTATGGATGACAGGTTCGCTTTTGCGCCATTGGAAGAGGCGACTTTGGTAGTCGAACATATCTTGTTGCTCTGCAGTGACTTCATCGCCAAGTGGCAAAGGCATGCGTAGGGTAGAATGACCAAGCGAACGGTCGGATGATTTCATAGCATATTCATCACCATAGAACACTTGTGGTATACCGCGCATGGTTGCTAGTAGGGTGTATGCTAACTTTATACGACGTGGATCTTGATCTTTTACCACATCCGCAATACGATCCATATCGTGGTTGCCAAGCATAATCATGATGTTATTGACATCTCCATAGAGGTAGTCCATCGACATTGCATCGTACACACGAGTGAGGCCATTCCCCCAACCATTTCCATCGGTCTCCAATGCTTGGCGGATAGCTTCTTCAAGTGGGAAATCCATCACCGATTTGAGATGGCTGTCAAAGCCATTGTAGTTGTGAGTTCCTGATTGCCAGTAAGCTACGGCAGGAGCGGGACGTGTCCAACACTCGCCTACGATATTGAAATTAGGATACTCATCCATGATAGCTTTTACCCATTCGCTGCCAGGGATCATCTCTATATATGGATAGGTATCTACGCGCAAGCCGTCTAGGTTAGCATACTCAATCCACCAGATAGCCCATTGCTTGAAGTATTGCAGCAGGTCTGTGTTCTCAAGGTTCATGTCTGGCATTGGACGATCAAACCATCCGCGGTTGGATAGTTGGCGATCGTACTGCGAAGCATTAATATCGTAGTTGGCAGAGAAAACATTGTGGGTGTTGGTGAAGCTGTCAAACTGATTGATCCAATCTTGATATGGTAGGTCTTTCATCCACCAGTGGGTACCGCCGCAGTGGTTTGGCACCATGTCCATGATGATCTTGATCCCCTTCTCATGGGCTTTCTCTACAAGGTCGCAGTAGAGTTGATTGCTACCAAAGCGAGGATCGATATGATAGTAGTCGGAGCAAGCGTAGCCATGGTATGACCACGCTGCTTCGTTATCCTCGAGGAATGGGGTCGCCCAGATAGCGGTAGCACCCAATGCAGAGATATGGTCGAGCGAATTGATAACGCCCTGGATATCACCACCAAAACGTCCGTGGACGTTGGCTTTGTTGGCTGGTTCTGCCATACCTTTCAAGGTGTTGTTGCTTTCGTCCCCATCCACAAAACGGTCGGACATGATGAGATAGATCATATCGGCAGACGTGAATCCTTGACGCTCGCGACTACCCTCGCGGCGAGTATTAATCGTGTAATCTACGCTGGTAGAGCGTTTGCCTTTCTTGAGGGTAATGCGGTAGGTACCTGCTTGGTTGACAGCCAAGTCCACGAAGAGGTAGTTGGGGCTCTCTGCATTGTGTTGACCTGTGACTTGCAACCCTGTGCACTCGCCTTTTACGACTTTGCCGTTATTGAGTTGTTGGATAGTGACTTGCGCATCGGCTAGGTCCTCGCCTTGGAGCATAAGGGTGAGTGGACAGTTCATCTCTGTCCACCAGCAGAGTGGCTCTGCACGGTCAATACGAGGTTTGGCATTCAAAGAAAAAGCACTCAAAAGTGCTATTGCTAAAAATAAAAATTTTTTGTTCATTGTCGTTTATAGATTACCCTTAAGGTCATTAAGGACTTTAAGGTCGTTATTATCAAAAAAAAATAGTGCATCTATAAGCCGGGTTCTGTACCCATGAATGGGTGTCTATCATTAATCTTGAGTGGCGTATTACTACGTCCTTCTGTTGCTTCCTACCCTCCAGCTCGCGCGAGCAACGCTCAGACACTGGTATACTTGGAATTGCAGCCCATCGTATGCTCGTATCACATCCTCTTTGCAGATTACTCGTCTCTTTTGCAGGGACCAAACATTGCTGCCTGACGGCCATTAACCGCGATGGTGCTCTATGCTGCCCGGACTTTCCTCGTGATAGGGGATTAAAGCAGGTGCTTTTCTTCCCTTATCGCGCGATAGACCGATGCACTATCTCAAAGTTCGCTTTTCGGGGCCCCGAAAATTTTTAATTTTTGGGGAGAGGAGGAATGGCGGCAAATCCAATGTGCAAGGCGCATTTTTTTGCAAGCGCATTCCGACGAAGAGCGGCATACGGGAATCGAACCCGCCTCCTCGGCTTGGGAAGCCGATGCACTACCGATGTGCTAATGCCGCAAAACCGACTGCAAAAGTACAATATTTTTTGCATTCTTGCAAATATTTGCAGGTTTTTTTGCATAATTGAAAAAAAAGTGGTAATTTTGCAGCATAAAATATTGGAATTTTATGCGTGTATTGTTAATCAATGGTAGTCCTCGAATTAAAGGTAATACCAGTATCGCTTTGGCAGAAGTAGCTAAGGTGCTAGAGACCGCGGGTATAGAGACGATCACTGTGCATATAGGTGCAGATCCAATGCGTGGTTGTGTGGCCTGTGGTGCGTGCCGAAAGAATAACACTCGTTGTGCGTTCTCGGATGCATTATATGATAATCTTCGTACTATTCTGGAAGAGGGAATAGACGGCTTGGTAGTTGGCTCGCCTGTGTACTATGCGGGGCCTAATGGTTCGTTGTGCGCATTGCTGGATAGGTTGTTCTACTCGAGTGGTGCCCTGCTGGCGTATAAGCCGGCGGCAGCGGTGGCAGTATGTCGCCGAGGCGGTGCGAGTGCAACGTTTGACAGACTGAATAAGTATTTTACTATCAATAATATGCCCGTTGTTCCGTCGCAGTATTGGAATAGTGTGCATGGAGCCGCAGCAGGTGAAGCATTAGAGGATCTAGAGGGTTTGCAGACGATGCGTACGTTGGGCAGGAATATGGTGTGGATGTTGCGCGACCTGAAGCGCGAGGATGTGCCTGCAGGAGAGGAGAAGAAGATAAAGACGAGTTTTGTGAGGTAAGACGCTCCGCTAGAGGTGAAAGGTTGGTTATGAAGAAAGAAGAAATAGAAAAACGTGTGGAGAGAGCGAAAGCGCTCTTTAAGCAGGGATTTAATTGCAGTCAATCGGTGTTTGCGGCGTGTGCGGATATATACGGCATAGAGGATGAGGCATTGGCGCTGCGATTGTCGGCGTCGTTTGGCGGCGGTATAGGTAGAATGCGTCAGACATGCGGTGCGGCATGCGGTATGTTTATGTTAGCGGGATTAGAGAATGGTAGCGCCATTGCAGGTGATGCAGAAGGCAAGAAGGCGAATTATGCTTTGGTACAGGAGTTGGCGGCGAAGTTCAAAGAAGAGAACGGCAGTTTGATTTGTGCGGAATTGTTGGGGGCATCTCCTAAATCCTCACCAGAAGGGAAGAACTTTACAGACCCTACGCCTGCACCCCGTACAGAGGAGTACTACAAGAAACGCCCATGCGTGGAGATGGTGGCGAGTGCGGTGAGAGTGTATTTGGAGAGTAGAGATAAGAAATAAGAGATATGAAATACTTTTTAGCAATTATTGGTGGTGGTCCTGCTGGATATACTGCCGCGGAGATCGCTTCGAAAGCGGGTAAAGATGTAGTAATCTTTGAGCAAAACGCCTTGGGTGGCACGTGTTTGAATGTGGGATGTATCCCTACGAAGACACTGCTGTATGGTGCGAAACAATACTACAATGCTACGCATGCGGACAAGTACGGTGTGAAAACTGAAGGTGTGAGTTTTGATTATGCCAAGATGGTGCAACGCAAGATGAAAGTGGTGCGCAAGTTGGTAGCAGGTATCAAGCAGAAGCTCAATAACGAGCATTGCACCGTGGTGATGGGAGCGGCATCGGTGGTTAGTCGCAATGATGAGCAGGTGCTGATTGCTTGTGGCGAGGAGCAATATGAGGCAGAGAACCTATTGATTTGTACGGGTTCGAATAATTTTGTACCACCTATCCCTGGTGTGAAGGATAATCCTGCGATATGGGATTCGACTCTGGCGTTGGATAGCAAGGAGTTGCCTCAATCCATGATTATCGTGGGTGGTGGTGTGATAGGTATGGAGTTTGCTACGCTCTACCACGAGCTTGGCGTGCCTGTGACAGTGATTGAGGCGATGCCAACTATATTGCCCAACCTTGACCAAGAGGTGGTGGCTATCCTGCTGGAGAAATACCGCAAGGCGGGTATTCAGATTCTGACTGATACAAAAGTGACCGAGGTTCAAGGCAATAAGGTGCTGACTACCAATGGCGAATACGAAGCAGAGCATATCCTCATATCAGTTGGTCGCCGTGCAAATATGCAGGGATTGGATGCGCTGAATGATATTGAGATTTACCGTGGAGGCATCGTGGTGGATGAGTTTATGCGTACCAATTTGAAGAATGTCTATGCCGCGGGCGATGTGACGGGCAAGATTATGCTCGCGCATGTGGCAAGTCGCCAAGCCGAGGTAGCAGTAGGACGTATGCTGAAGCAGATACCATTGCAGCGTATTGCGTATAATGCCATTCCAAGCGTGGTATATACCAATCCAGAGATTGCGTGTATCGGTTTGACAGAGAAGGATTTGAATGAGATTAAGGAGGGCGATTTTGCGCCATCGATGTCCACGGATGAGCCATTTGTACCATACGAGGTGCACAAACTGCCGATGACCTATTCGGGTCGTTTTGTGGCAGAGAACGAGGGTGAGACGGGCTTGTGCAAAGTGATTGTGGACAAGCGTAGTAAGACGATCATGGGTGTGCATATGATTGGTAATCCATGTTCGGAGTTTGTGGCTGCGGCTAGTTTTGCGGTGCGTATGGGCTATACGGTGGGCGAGTTCAAGCAAGTGGTGTTCCCTCACCCAACGGTGGGCGAAGTGCTGCGCGAAGTGATCGCGGAACTATAAACTACGAGTGATAAGTGATGAACATGGAGCGACAGGAGAAAGTACTGGCCTATTTGACGGAGCATGAGATTGCGTATGAGTGCTACAATCATCCCGAAGGCAAGACCATCGAGGAGGCGAAGCGCTGGTGGAAGGATGATGGTAGTGTGCATTGCAAGAATATCTTTATGCGTAATCACAAGGGCACGCAGCATTATTTGATTTGCTTCGATTGTGAGCATGATTTGGCGATTCATGATTTGGAGCAGAGGCTGAAAGTATCGCTGTTGGCAGCAGGCAAGAATTCTCCAGGCAAACTTTCGTTCGCTAGTGCGGAGCGCATGATGCGTTATTTGGGATTGGAACCAGGTAGTGTGAGTCCGTTTGGCTTAATCAATGACGAGGAGCATCATGTGATATTATTCTTGGATAAGAACCTCCTGCAGGCAGAGAGCCTAAGTTTTCACCCCAACGATTGCCGTGGTACGGTGGTGATCAAGCGTGAGGATTTTGAGCGTTATTTGCAGTGTGTAGGTAATACTGTGGAGTGGATAGAGTTGTACTAGGTTATAGGACGCTCGTGGTGCGAGTTATAGGACGCCTCTCTGAGGCTACAGGACGGCGCAGAAGCCTATAGGACGCTGCGCTATGGGTTATAGGTTATTAGGTTAAAGGCAATGAATATGAAACGATTAACAACTATTTTCTTTTTGACACTTTGTGTGGCTTCCGCTTTTGCATGGGGGCAAAAAGGTCACCGCATCGTAGCGCAGGTGGCGTATGATCATTTGGATTGCAAAGCTCGTAAACAGGTAGATAAGGTGCTGGGCAAGCATGGTATGATATACCTGTCATCTTGGGCAGATGAGATCAAGAGTGATACTATCTATCCTCAGAGTGGGGATTGGCATTATCAGGATTTAGATGGCGGCTTGACCGACGAAGCTGTGGTAGCCATGTTAACAGACTATCCAAAGGAGGGCGGTAATATGTTCCGCGTATTGGATAGCCTAGAGGTGGTGCTAACCCATGATAAGAACAACCACGATGCGTTGGCATTTTATGTGCATATCTATGCCGATCGCTTTTGTCCGATGCATGTGGCACACTTGGATGATAAAGGTGGTAATGCAGTGAAAATGAAGTGGTTCGGTCAGAATACCAACCTCCATTCGGTATGGGATGCCAAGATCATTGACAGCAAGGGATTTACCTATAGTGAGTATGCCGCATATTTACACGATGTGTATGGCAAGCAGAAGAAAGCCGTGCGCAAGATGACCGACGAGGAGACGATTCTGCAAACGTATCATCTGACCGATGCTGTATATCAATACCATGCTACCTGGAATGGCAATGCATACCACTATTCTTATCAGTGGATAGATGAGATGGAGTGGCAACTATATACTGCAGGTGTGAAATTGGCACAAGCATTGAATAGTATCTTTTGATCATGCTGACGGCATTGTTGCTAACCATATTATATTTCCTACACAAGCGTTTGGATTTCACGTTGTTGACCTATCGCAAGTTGCTTGAAGCGCTGAAAGAGCGTGGCTATGTGTTCATCACTTTTGAACAGTATTGCCAGGTGTCTGCCGAGCGGTTGCCTAAACGTTTTGTTATCCTGCGTCACGATGTAGATCTGCGGGCGAAGAATAGTTTGGCAACTGCCCAAATCGAACACGAATTGGAGCTGCAAGCATCGTATTATTTCCGTGTGGTGCCCGAGAGTAATCAGCCAGAGGTGATTCGTGAGATTGCTGCGTTGGGGCATGAGATAGGTTACCACTACGAGGATATGGCGATCATGCATGGCGATACGGAAAAGGCGTTGGCGCATTTTCAGGAACAGTTGGCGTATTTCCGTCTGTATTACCCAGTTAGCACGATATGTATGCATGGCGCACCTACCAGCAAATACGATGGACGTGAACTGTGGAAGCACTACGATTACCGCGAATATGGCGTGATAGGCGAGCCGTATTTTGATGTTGATTTTTCGAAGGTGTTCTATCTTACAGATACAGGTCGTCGTTGGGATGGTTACAAGGTGTCGGTGCGTGATAAGATACCTCAATATCAGGACCAATGGACGGAGCGAGGATGGGTGTATCGGCGTTCATCGCAAATCATAGAGGCGGCCGAACAAAGCCAATTGCCAGCATGCATCATGATCACTACTCATCCTCAGCGTTGGACTAATAATCCACTGCTATGGATAAAGGAAGTGGTAGTGCAAACCATTAAAAATACCATTAAACGACTATTTTTGGTCAAATAATTGCTAATTATTTGTTACATTGAAAAAAAAGCAGTATCTTTGTAGCGTAAAAACTTAATCATTATATACCATCATGGCAAAAAAAGAAATTCAATTCTCCCTTGTCTATCGCGACATGTGGCAGAGTAGTGGCAAGTATGTGCCACGTAAAGATCAGTTGGCTAAGATTGCCCCTGTAATCATCGACATGGGCTGTTTCGACCGCGTAGAGACCAATGGCGGTGCCAGCGAACAAGTGAATCTACTCTACGGCGAGAATCCCAATATAGCAGTACGCACCTTCACCAAGCCTTTCAACGAGGTAGGTATCAAGACCCACATGTTGGACCGTGGTCTCAACGCATTGCGTATGAACCCTGTGCCAGCGGATGTGCGCAAACTCATGTACAAGGTGAAGCATGCGCAAGGTGTGGATATCACTCGTATCTTCTGTGGACTCAACGACCCTCGCAATATCATCCCATCCATCAAATGGGCAAAAGAGGCAGGCATGACCGCACAAGCGACAATGTGTATCACCTACTCGCAAGTACATAATGCAGAGTACTATATCAATCTCGCAGAGGAACTCATTGCAAACGGCGCGCAAGAGATCTGCCTCAAGGATATGGCGGGTATCGGTCGTCCAGCGATGTTGGGTACGATCGTAGCCGCTATCAAGGAGAAACACCCAGATATCATTATCCAATACCACGGTCACAGTGGTCCTGGCTTCTCAGTAGCAAGTATGTTGGAGGTTGCTAAGGCTGGTGGTGATGTGCTCGACGTTGCTATGGAGCCACTCAGCTGGGGTATGGTGCACCCAGATGTGATCACCATCCAATCGATGCTCAAAGATGCGGGCTTCCTCGTGAAAGATATCAATATGAAGGCGTATATGGAGGCACGTAGCTTGACTCAATCCTTCATTGACGACTTCCTCGGCTACTGGATCGATCCTCGTAACTCTAAGATGACCTCTCTGCTTGTAGGGTGCGGTCTGCCTGGCGGTATGATGGGTTCACTCATGGCTGACCTCAAGGGTATGCATGCGGCTATCAACGCCAACCTTGTGAAACGCGGCGAAGCTGCGCTCAGCGAAGATGAACTCTTGGTAGAACTCTTCGATGAGGTACAACGTATCTGGCCAATGTTGGGTACCCCATGTCTTGTAACCCCATTCTCTCAATATGTAAAGAACGCTGCCCTGATGAACCTCTACAGCAAGTCTATGGGCGAGAAGCCTTTCACACGCATGGACCCTGCTATGTGGGGCATGATCCTCGGCAAGTCGGGTAAGTTGCCTGGCACATTGGCTCCAGAGATCATCGAGCTCGCTAAGGAGAAGAACATGGAGTTCTATACCGATGACCCACAAGCCCTCTATCCAGATGTATTGCCACAATTCATCGCTGAGATGGAGCAGAACGGTTGGGATCGTGGTCAAGACGACGAGGAACTCTTTGAGTTCGCTATGCACGAGAAACAATATCGTGAGTATAAGTCTGGTCAAGCCAAAGAGCAATTCAACAAGGATCTTCTTGAACGTATGGAGAAAGCCGCTCAAGCGGGCCAACCTGTTAAGTTCATCTCTGCGGCTGATAAACGTGCTATCCTTCATCCTAATGCAGAGCCATTGGAGGCAACTCTCTCTGGTAAGGTGACATGGGAGTTGGACTTCAATGAGGACAGCAAGGCGCCTGCATTGGGCACCTTATATAAAGAAGGTGATGTGGTATGCTACTTGCAAACCCCTCATGGTATTGAGCCAATCCGTGCTTACACCACTTGCCGCGTAGTCTCTGTGGAGAAAGAGCAGGGTACTACTGCTGTCAAGGGCGACGCCCTCTGCTGGGTGGAGAAGGCTGAGGCTCCTGCCTCATCGCCTAATAGCCCTGTAGCCTCATCGCCTAAAAAAGCCGACACTGAGGTTATCGCCGGCAGCGATAGTAAATGGAAAATGACGAAAAACCATAAATAACCAATATGAAGAAACACAATTTTAATGCGGGACCAAGTATCCTGCCTGCTGAAGTAATCAAGCAAACAGCTGATGCTATCATCGATTTTCAAGGCGAAGGTTTGAGTATCCTCGAGATCTCTCACCGTGCTAAGTATTTCCAACCTGTTGTGGATGAGGCAGAAGCGCTGATGAAGGAGCTGCTGAATATCCCAGAGGGTTATCGCGTAATTTTCGTGGGTGGTGGTGCTAGTTTGCAATTCTGCATGGTGCCATTCAACTGCCTTGAGCACAAAGCTGCGTACCTCAATACAGGTGTGTGGTCGAAGAAGGCCATCAAAGAGGCTAAGGCTTTTGGAGAAGTGGTAGAAGTGGCTACATCAGCTGCAGAGAACTTCAATAATATCCCTATGGACTTCGAAGTGCCACAAGATGCTGATTACTTGCATATCACAACCAACAACACCATCTATGGTACTGAGATCTCTGACGAGAAACTCCAAGCTATCTACGAGAAGAAGGGCAATGTACCTTTGATTGCCGATATGTCTTCGGATATCTTGGCTCGTCCAATCGATGTGAGCAAATATGATATCATCTACGGTGGCGCACAAAAGAACTTGGCACCAGCGGGTGTTACCTTCGTGATTGTGAAAGAGGAGTTCCTCGGTAAGGTGACTCGCCATATCCCAACCATGTTGGATTACCGCACCCATGTGGAGAATGGTAGTATGTTTAACACCCCTCCTGTATTGCCAATCTATACTGCTATGTTGACTCTTCGTTGGTTGAAAGCCAATGGCGGTTTGGAGGCAGCGTTGGAGCGCAATGTGGCTAAGGCAGAGTTGCTCTACAAGGCTATTGACGAGAGTAAGATCTTCGAGGGTACTGCCAAAGCAGAGGACCGCTCAATGATGAATATCTGCTTTGTTTTGAAGCCAGAGTATGCACACTTGCAAGACGATTTCTTCAAGTTCGCTACTGCCAAGGGTATGGTCGGTATCAAGGGTCACCGCCTCGTAGGTGGCTTCCGCGCAAGTACTTATAATGCCATGACACTTGAAGGCGTACAAGCCTTGGTAGATTGCATGAGGGAGTACGAGGCACAGCTTGGTTGATAGATCGCTGCGCTGTAGATCGGCGCAACAACACCCCAAAAATCAACAGATTTTTCGGGGACCCCGTAAGTGCCTGTAGATGGTAGATTGCCCTACGGGCTGTAGATAATACAAAACAAATGCACCTTTCGGGGTGCATTTGTGTTTGTTGATTGATATGTTCTAATTATTTATCACTTATCACTCATAGTTCATAGTTTACTTATCACTTATCACTCATAGTTTATACCTTCTAATATGCTGTCAATCAGTGCGTCTAACTGCTCTTGGTACTCCTCTTTCCATGCACTTCGGATAGTGAGCATCGGCTCTACAATCTGAATATCCTTCATCGCCTCGAGCATGCCGCGCATGGTCTTGCCTGCACTGGGTGCCCATGTGCCGTTCTCCACCAACGCCACGCGGCGCGACTGATAGCCCTTGATGCCCAACTTGTAGAGGAACACATGCATGGGTGGGAACACGCCCGCATCGTAACTCGATGCGCAGAGCACCATTTTTCCGTAGCAGAACGCTTGCGCCACGGCTTCCGACACATCCGTGCGGCAGAGGTCTATCTCCTTGACCTCCATGCTCTTAGTGCGCAGTATCTCGGCAATGCGTTTGGCTACTTTGGCGGTGTTGCCATGTATCGAAGCATACGCTACTAATACGCCCTTACGCTCTATCTCATATTGGCTCCAGATGCCATACAATCGGTGTGCTTCCGCCGCTTGTTCGCCCTCTAACACGCAACCATGCAGCGGTGCGATGGTCTGGATATCCAATGCCTCTGTTTTGGCTAATGCAGCCGACACTTGCGTGCCATACTTGCCGCAGATATTGATATAGTAGCGGCGTGCTTCGTCTATCCAATGGTCCGTGTATGAGCCACATACACCAAACGAACCGAAGGCATCTGCCGAAAACAGCATTTTCTCTTCGGGCACATAGGTCATCATCACTTCGGGCCAGTGCACCATGGGTGCAGCTATGAAATGCAATGTCAATCCGCCCAGATCCAATGTGTCGCCGTGCTTCACCATGAGGGTATGAGCAGGTTGGTAGCCAAACTGCTCAATAAACTGCAACGCTGCTCGGCTGCCGACTACGGTTGTATCGGGATATTGAGCGAGGAACGCGCCAATCGAACCACTATGATCGGGCTCCATGTGTTGCACGATGAGGTAAGTTGGGGTTGTGCCGTTCTTTAATCCGTTTTCGATCTGCTGCAACCATTCGGTTGTCTTGCGTGGGTCCACGCTATCCATCACTGCAACACGCTCACCGTGAAGCAGATAACTATTGTAGCACATGCCGCATGGCAGTGGATATTGACTCTCAAAGAGGTCTAATGTTGCATCATCGCAACCGATATATTGTATTTTATTGCTGTACATTGTGTCGTTTGTCCTATTATCGGTTATTATCAAATTTTGTGCAAAAGTACACTTTTTTCTGACATATACAAGAAGTATATTTACATAATTCTGCAAAAAAGCACTTTTATTAAGTGAAGAAGCGCCTCGGATGGCACTTCGAGTATTGCGCCCGAAAAGTCCCCACTTTGAGGATTAAGCGCAATACATAGAATGGCGCACCCCTTGCGGGTACGCAGCCGTATGGCTACAGGGTAGTGCCGTACAGGGTAGGCACGACCGCCTAATGTATGAAGTTAGGTGTGTTCCCTCAAAAAGTGCTGTTTATTAATATCCCCTTCCTGAAAAGGTTGACTCGTATCCTAAAACTATTGACTATTTTCCTAAAAACTTTTACTCCATTCCTAAAAAGATTTACTCCTTGTTGCGCATTTCGTGCTCATCTTTTATTGCGTTTTACATCCAATAAATACAAAAAAATGCACTTTCCCGCAAAAAAAGTGCATTTTATTCTACATACTGACAAGTTTTAGCAGTTTGCCATACTACCTTTGCAGCCGATTTAGGAAAACTATAGCTAATCATCCATTGCCTATAGCCTCCTAAAAACAATGTTTAACCCCTAAAAATCACCTAGTATGCAAACCGCCCAATCTCTATCCATCCCTTTCCCAGAATTTGCTACTTTAGCTGCATTACCACAAGAAGACTTACCCCAAGGGCCTCAACAGTCCCCTATTTTAGAAGAAAATCTTCTAAATATTTGCAAATCCGAAGAAAATTCATTACCTTTGCGCAAATTTTTCTTAGACACACTCTATTTTCGATACAACAATATGGAAGTTCAAATCAGAGACAACAAAATCTTTGCGCCATTGAAAGACAAGTGGCTCGTCAATAAACCAGAGGAGCAAGTACGCCAACAATATATTTGTCGCTTGGTAGATAGTTATGGCTATACTCTTGACCAAATGGCGCAAGAGTTACAAGTTACTAATTCGCAGCGCGGACAGGGTGCTGCGCGAGGCGATATTGTCATTTGGCGCAGCAAAGAAGATAAATTAAATAACAAGAGCGCACTTATTGTAGTAGAATGTAAAGCCGAATCTGTAACAATCCGCCAAGAAGACTATTTCCAGGGTTACAACTACGCCGCATGGGCTGGCGCAGATTTCTTTGTTACCACTAACCTCAAGGAGACCCGCGTATTTAGAGTGGTGAAAGGTGAGCTTCCAAAGCGCCTTGAAGAAATTGCGGATATCCCAACTGCCGATAAAGCACAAGATCAAAAAGAAATCGACAAACTCTTGCAACAAACTAAAGCTTTTACGAGAGATGAATTCTCCAAACTACTTTTCAAATGCCACAACATCATTCGCAACAACGACAAACTATCTCCAGAAGCGGCATTTGATGAGATTAGCAAAATTCTCTTTATAAAGATTCGATATGAGCGCGACAACACTGGTACACAAATCTTTTCTTTAGATAACTTCAAAAAGGCACGCGAAACGTATAATAGTTTCAAATCTAAAGACGCGCCAGAGTTTTATCAGTTCTTATTTGAGAAGACCAAAGAAGATTTTGCCAATGACCACCTCTTTGAGCAAAACGATATCATCAAAATCCGCGAAAATAGTTTCGAGCAAATCGTAAAGGAACTCCAAATATACAACCTATCAACCACCTCTGATGATGTCAAAGGTATTGCTTTTGAAAAGTTCCTTGGTCGCACCTTCCGTGGTGAGTTGGGACAATTCTTTACACCTCGTACCATCGTGGAGTTTATGGTCAATGTATTAGACCCACAAGAGGGCGAATATATCTGCGACCCTTGCTGTGGTAGTGGTGGCTTCCTGATTAATGCTTTCGAGTATGTTCGTGCACAGATTGAACAAGACATAGAACAAGAAAAAGAAAAAATCAAGGAACAGTACTACACCGATAGTTACGATCAACTACCTGACAAACAAAAAGAAGCCATCGACACTAAAATCGCCAATGCTTTCCAAGTACTCAATCAAGAGTTGGATATCAATAATGCCGATGGTCGCTTGCGTTCGTTGTCTTTTGATTGTATCTATGGTACTGATGCCAACCCTCGTATGGCTCGTACTGCCAAGATGAATATGATCATGCACGGCGATGGTCACGGAGGTGTGCATCATCACGATGGTTTGCTGAATGTAAACGGTATTTTTGACAACCGCTTTGATGTCATCCTTACCAACCCTCCTTTCGGCGCGCATGTTGACAAAGATCTAAAGATTACAGAAGCAGACAAGTTCACTGATGAGGCAAAAATCAAACTTTACACCAAGCGTTATGGTGATGCATATTTAGAAGCCCTCAAACAAGTCAATGACCACATAGGAGAACCTATCCTAAGTCTATTTGAGACTGGCGCCATGAGTGGTTTGACTGAAGTACTTTTCATCGAACGCTGCCTTAATCTGCTCAAGCCAGGAGGTCGTATGGGTATTGTATTGCCAGAAGGAGTGTTGAATAATACCAATCTGCAAAAGATTCGCGATTTTGTAGAGAGCAAAGCTAAAATCATGCTTGTTGTTTCTATTCCGCAAGATGTGTTTATCGCTTCGGGTGCAACGGTCAAACCTTCATTACTTTTCTTCCGCAAGTTTACAGAAGAAGAGGCAACTTTATATGCAACAATCACTGACGATGCTCGTGCTGAAGCAGTGGCACCTTACTTGTCTGAATTAGAAGACATTGATCTAAAACTCGCAACACGAGGTAAAGATGCCGTATCAAAAGAAGACAAAAAACGCTTGAAGATTCGACGCAAAGACATAGAGACAATCATCGAAACTGAAACCAAGAAACTTGTTAAAGAGCGTTTTGATTACCAAATCCCTATCGCAGAAGTTCAGAAAGCAGGTATCAGCACCACAGGTGCTCCAATCGAAAATGAATTACTTCCATTGGAAACTGAATATACCGAATACCGCAAAGAGCATAGCCTTTGGATGCAGAAAGCAAAACAAATCACCTATACTTTAGATAAAAACGGCAATATCGTCCGTATGCACAACTGAAAAAGTATAGTGACGAAAAAACTAATGGAAGAATAATCATGGCACAGAAATATAAATATTTGCATCTTGTCAACTATAACACTTTTTTATTGTGGGATATCAAACGATATTTCATGACTCAAGTGGCTTCTTCACACCCTATTGTAAAGTTGGGTGATTACATACAAGAAGAAGGTACAAAATATAATATCAGTGACAAGACTAAAACATATGGTATTTTAGGAGTCAATAATCAAACTGGTATTTTTGATGCTTATGAAGAAAATGGCTCAAAGATAAAACAGAAATACAAAAAAATGCAAGTTGGTTGGATTGCCTACAATCCATATCGTGTAAATGTCGGATCAATAGGAATAAGGATTGAGGAGCACCTATTTGAGTATATTAGTCCTGCCTATGTGGTATTTAGTTGCAAAAAAGGACTTTTGCCAGAGTTCTTATTTCTGCTAATGAAAACAGATTTGTTTAATAAGATAATACGAGAAAATACGACAGGTAGTGTGCGACAAAATCTAAATTATTCGGTATTGTCTAATTTGCAAATTCCACTACCATCACTTGCAGAACAAAACAAAATCATTGCTGCATATAACGCTACCATTGCTCAAGCAAAGCAATATTCCACCCAAGCAAAAGATATTGATAAGCAAATCGAAAAGTATTTAAATATAGCTTTGGGTATAGAAGAATCTTCAGTAAAAAAACATGAAAGCGGAAAATTATACTTTATGTCTTCTAACCAACTGACTAGATGGGATGTTTGGAATGTGTCCACTAACGGTTATTCAAAAAAATATCCTTTGCATTATTTGCACAATGTAATTACTATGCAAAGTGGTAAGTTTCTACCTTCTAAAGCGCAAAAGGGGGGAGAATATAATGTTTACGGAGGAAATGGTTTAACTGGAACACATAATGAATTTTGCTTTACAGGAAAAAGAATAGTTATAGGTCGTGTCGGGGAATATTGTGGAAATGTGCATTTAATAGATGGTAACTATTGGATTACTGATAATGCCCTAAAAGTTGATAAGATTGCAGATGAAGTAACATGGGATTTTTTGGCGATTGCATTACAAGCTCTAAATATCAATCAATATAGAAGTATCTCGGCTCAGCCATCCATTTCACAAACAAAAATTCTCCAATTACAAATACCGATTCCTCCTCTGCACACGCAAAACGAGATTGTAGAACACATTACCAGATTGCGTAATAAACAGAAAGATTTGCAACAAAAATCCCTCACTCTCCGCCAACAAGCCACCCAACAATTTGAACAAACTATATTTAACTAATTCGTTATGCTAATTCTTCGTATATAAGAAATGAGAAATGAATAACCAAGAAAAAATCATACATATTATCCAGCATATCAAAAACATTCTGCATACAAGACCAAAACATATGGAGTTGGTAGACTTTTATCACAATGTTTTTGAACAATACAAAGAAAAGGTGGCATCGCTTGATGATATTATTACTCGTCCCAAAATACTCAAAGAAGGATTGATAGAAACTATAGAGAAAGTCGAAGAAAGAATATACCAAAGTCTTGATGATTATTATGCAGGCAGGCTTTCTAGTGCAATCGCTGAAATGGATTTCCTTTTTCAAGAACTTGATTTGCTTTTGCCCCAAAAATATAATCAATATTCAATGAATCAGGATGATGTATGGTATAGAGGGCGAATAAAAAAAGAAGGAATACAAATCTATGCATATAGAGAGATGTTTCATATTCCTAATCACATGCGGGAAAATGTGAGCAATCAGCGGTTTAGTTTTAATGGCTATCCCTGCCTATATTTAGGAAAATCTATATGGACTTGTTGGGAGGAATTAGATGAAGCACATTTAGATGATATTTGTTTTGCTGCTGTAAAAATAACCAAAGGATTTAGAGTTTTTGATTTGTCTATCCCAACCGCAGAGTCTATACATGATAAATCAACGGAAGAATTGATTTCTATGTTGGTAACCATGCCTTTAAAAATAGCCTGTTCTGTTAAAACAATGAATGAGGGAGCAAATTTTAAATCTGAATATATTATACCACAACTTTTGATGATTGAATTAATAGAGCATTCTCGTTATGATGGCTATATATTTACTTCTACAAAAGAAAATGCAACATTTGGCTGGAATGAAAAATATTTATTGAATGTTGTATTACCAGTTAGTGGAGAATTTGATGAAAATGGCTTGTGCATCAGTTTAAAAGAAAGGATGCAAATAACTAATCCGATTTGCCATCAGTATGAAATTTAAAAGTCAACAATCTCTAATGTAATTCCGATTTCAACAGAAGAAGTTAATTTCTTCTTAGAACATGGATATGAGAAAAGTGATGAAAACATAGATATATATCCCAGAACTATCTTTGGACAGATGGAAAATATATTAACGAACGCAGAATACTACACAATATAAAGATATTTTTTACCTCTATTAGATTTAATACAACTATGGCAAATGTAACATATCTCATAGGAGCAGGAGCAAGTGCAGGGAAGCGCGATAAAGGTAATGTTATTGAGGGTTTACCTTGCGTAAATGAAATTCCACTGCGCATTAACAATATTATTACATTGCTCCGAAACACTCCGATTCCTCGCAATATTACATGGCAAAACTCACAATTAGGATTAAATTCTAAAGAGGATTGGGATAAAGCACGAGAAGTACTATTAAACCAGTTTCAAGAATTATACCAACATTGTACAGAGAACGCGACTATTGACACTTATGCCAAAAAGCTGGTCCTCAAAAGAGAAATTGACAAATTTAAACATTTAGAACACATATTAACGCTATTCTTCATGTTTGAAGAAATGTGGTATAAGCCGGACTCTCGCTATGACACATTTTTAGCTAATATTTTAACGGAGAATCTTCGTTTTCCAGACAATATTCGATTCATATCATGGAACTATGACAATCAGTTTGAAATTGCTTACTCTGAATATAATCCAGATGATAACTTATTAGTTGGCTCCAAAAGAACTAAATTCAATTTAAGACACGAAATAACAAAAATTAATGGCACTGCTTCATTTATAAATCGAGACCAGAAGTTTGCGACATATAGAAGAAAATTTCTCGAAGAAATTCAGAATACCCATGAAAATGGTTTATATAGTGAAGCTCAGGCTAAAGAGAATAGATGGGTTCTGGAATTGATTTTTCTATATAAATTATATATTGAAGGAAAGGAAGATAATACAGACCTATCTTTTGCGTTTGATTACAATTATCCTTCAGATCAAATTTTGCAAAGCATTGATTATATTATTGGCACAACAGATGTACTTGTTATTATTGGCTATACATTCCCATTCTTCAACAGAGAAATTGATCGAAAGATATTGCAACATCTCAAACCAAATGCAAAAATATACATTCAAGATATATATCCCGAACGAATAAAACAATCCTTAAAAGCAGTGTCACCTGATATAAAAGAAGAAAACATCATTTTATTATCTGATGTAGATCAATTCTACTTACCTCCTGAATTATAAAATTACCACCTCAAATATAAGGTAACATCTCCACATGGTCGCTCGTAAAATCGTAAAAGTTACAAGCGAATTACAAGCGAATTACATGCGAATTATTAGAAAACAATAGGAAATTTACGGAAATTTTACGAGCTGTTTTGTAACAATTACAAACTATGGACAACCAAAATCAAATAATCCTCTATCAAGACGACAACGATATTACTCGTGTGTCTGTACGCTTTGCAGATGAGGACTTGTGGCTGACACAGAATCAGTTAGCCGAAATCTATTGTACGACTAAACAAAATATTAGTCAACATATTGAGCATATCCTTCTTGATGGCGAATTAGAAGAAAATCGAACTGTAAAGGATTTCTTGACAGTTCGCCAAGAGGGTAATCGTCAAGTGCAACGCAACATTGCCCACTATAATCTGGATATGATTATTGCGCTCGGCTATCGTGTGCAATCGCAAGTCGCGACACGCTTCCGCCGTTGGGCTACACAACGTTTGCACGAGTATATCCAAAAGGGATTTTCTATGGATGACGAGCGACTCAAACAAGGCGGCAATCGCTATTTCCGTGAGTTGCTGCAACGTATTCGAGATATCCGCAGTAGCGAACGCAACTTCTATCAACAAATAACTGACATCTACGCCACTTCAGTGGACTATGATCCACGCAGTGAAATGACAAAGATGTTCTTCGCTACCGTCCAAAATAAATTGCACTATGCAGTACACGAACACACTGCTGCCGAAGTGATCTATGAGCGCGTGGACAATGAGAAACCTTTTGTTGGAATGACCAACTTCCGAGGTAACTATGTGACCAAAGATGATGTAAAGATAGCCAAGAACTATCTTTCAGAAATTGAACTTCAACGCCTTAACCTCTTAGTATCGGGTTTCTTGGATTTTGCGGAGTTCCAAGCATTAGAGATGAATCCAATGAGCATGCAGAATTGGATAGAAGCACTAGATAATCAAATTCTTTCTCACAAACGCAAAGTATTGATGGGCAAAGGGAATATCTCTCATCAACAAGCTATCGAAAAAGCCGAAAAAGAGTTTGAAATTTACCGCCAACGCGAGATGCAACTCCTCGAAAGCGATTTCGACCGCGAAATAAAAAAACTAAAAGAGAAATAAATTTCGCTTGTAATATCCAACTGAGGGGCTATCTTCGGCACAATCGTCTTATCTCGCCCAATGGGCTCGAACGATTAATCGAAGGCGATTCTTCGGCACAATCTTCGGCACACGAAAAGTTTTTTCAAAAAAAAATACACCCATGCGGAAGTGGTTATAATACAGCCACTTCCGCATGCTATATATACCAAATTTCTTCCTAAACTCTCCAACCTTCGGCACAAAACATCTTCCGCGCCGAAGATTTTTACAGCATTATTATAGAAACCTTCACCGAATAACTACCCGTGAACATCGGAGTGGTAACGGTGTGGTAACGGAGTGGTATCGGAACAGACAAGGAATCTGGTAGTCACAACTAGGTTGTGGATATTCGTTGATACGCGACGCGAGATGAGTGGTTGCGGGTGTAGATGATACCGCAGCGGGTAAAGCCCTCGTGTTCCATCACATAGCTCACGCCGCGTTGGATGTCCTCCTCTAGTTGCTCGTGCTCGGGATAGCCATCGCCCCACTGCGTAGGGTTGCCGTCAGCAGCCATCTGCTTTCTCGCGTGGGCAAAGATAGCAAGAAGGGCATCAATATCGGCGTATGTCGCGGAGCGGATGATCAAAATAACTATGAACTATGAGTGATAAGTTATAAGTATGATTATTTCTCTTTGACTTCGCAGAGGGTGGAGAGGATGGAATAGTCTTTGACGCTGATGACAACGGGTTGTTTGTCTTTGCGGGTGATGACGCAGACATCCATTGGGTCGGTTACCAAAGAGAAATGGCGTCCACATTCGCTGCTATCAAAGATACCAAGATTTCCGAAAACCATACCCGCTCCTACAATGCGGTGTGAATTAATGCCAGTAGGGTAATGTTCGATAGATACAATCTCCTCAGCAGGGATATGCAGTTTCCATGCTACCATACGGATGTCAAGGGCATTATCCTTCACTACTGCTTTGCGAGGGCATATCGCCACTGTGACAAGCATCGTCACTGCCAATAGAGCTGTAACACCCCAATACATGATGCGGGTGATATTGTCATTCGTTGCCATTGCGCGCTGTACCAGAATAACAATAGAAACCACGATGATGATAGTACAGAGGATTGTTGTCCACAAAATAGCAGAACTGAAAGGAAGGAATGCTGTTGTTTTCATACTCTCTGGATTTTTAGTTGGTATTGTTTGGAATTCTGCTGCAAAGGTATGAAAAAAATGTGAGATAAAGAAAAAAGTGTGTATTTTCTTGCGTATGTCAGAAAAAAACACTAATTTTGCACCCAAATGGAACATGTATATCACATACCAGAACAGAAAGAAAAAGAAACATTTGTATTTTATACAACATTATTGAAAAATATGAAAGTACTTGTTGCAACAGAGAAACCTTTTGCCAAAGTGGCAGTAGATGGTATTCGTGAGGTAGTAGAGAAGGCTGGTTATCAGCTTATTTTGCTCGAGAAATACACCGCAAAAGAGCAATTGCTTGAGGCGGTAGCAGACGCAGATGCGCTCATCATCCGTTCGGATAATGTGGATGCAGAGGTGCTGGATGCTGCTAAGCAACTCAAGATCGTAGTGCGTGCAGGTGCAGGATATGACAATATCGACCTCGCAGCTGCAACTGCGCATAGTGTGGTGGCTATGAACACTCCTGGTCAGAACTCCAACGCCGTTGCTGAATTGGCACTTGGATTGATGGTGATGGCTGTGCGCAATATGTACAATGGCACGAGCGGTACAGAGCTCAAAGGCAAGAAATTGGGTATTCACGCTTACGGCAATGTGGGTCGCAACGTGGCGCGTATCGCGAAAGGTTTTGGCATGGAGATCTATGCATACGACGCATATTGTCCAGATGAGGTGATGGTGGCAGAAGGGGTGATGCCATTGCATTCGGCAGAGGAGTTGTATACCACTTGCGATGTAGTGAGCCTACATATCCCTGCTACGCCAGAAACAAAGGGTAGTATCAACTATGCGTTGCTCAAGAATATGCCAAAGGGCGGTTTGCTGGTGAATACAGCCCGCAAAGAGGTGATCAATGAGGAAGAGTTGATTCGTTTTATGCAAGAACGTACAGACTTCCGCTATGTGACAGATGTGATGCCTGCGGCAGATCAGAAGATGCACGAGTTGTTCGAGGAGCGCTATTTTGCTACACCAAAGAAGATGGGCGCACAAACTGCAGAGGCAAATATCAATGCAGGTATAGCTGCAGCAAAGCAGATTGTGGATTTCTTTGTGAATGGTGTGACCAAATTCCAAGTGAATAAATAATTTAGAGTTTAGAGGACGCTCGCGTTGCGAGTTATAGTTTAGAGGCAAAAGGCGAGAGATGAGAAAAGTATTATTGGCATTGATCCTTGTTGGTTGTGGTGTCGTTTCCTATGCCCTCCATGTTGAGTGCGTAGGAAATGCTGTATTATTACCCAATGATGGGGATACGCTATTTCTCTTTGAGAATAATCCTGAGATCAAATCCAAGATTGGTGTGATCGATTGGTATCGTTTGCCAGATACCACTACCGCAGTACTATCAGGTACGGACTATTTGTATCCAGAGTACGGTGAAGGATATGCAATCAAGGTAGATGGCACATGGGAGTATTTCTGGGTGTTTGATTATGATAGTTTGCGTCTTCAAGTAGATGATATCACAGCAGAGTTGACATGCGAGAATACCGAGTTGACCCTTGAGGGAAATATTCCGACAATGCAGTATCACGATGTGGCAGGCAAGTTGTGTACCTACTCACGCTTGTGCCATGTGATATATCTGGATAAGCAATGGGGTAGTGATGGATGGATTGATTCGACGGCAGTTGCGGAAACGCCGCTGCAAACTACTATCACCGTAGGGGCAAGTCCTGTGGCTACGGATTTCACAATCGTGGATCAGTTGGCAGTGTTACTGGAGTTGAGTGGCGATTCTCTTCGCACCTTAGTGTATGATCCAGTAGCGATCAAAGCACATCCGCAGGCCATCGTAACGACACGACCTAATGAGAGATCCAATGAGGTGGAACGCCCTATAGATCCAGAGACGTTGATTAGACGTTCTGCACCGCTGGAGGTGGAGTTTAAGGCTAACGCACTGAATGCGGAGTACTATACATGGAAATTATACCAAGGTTCAGAGGAGTTCCTCACCCGCAACGAGGCGCAACATAAGTACACCTTTGAGGAACCAGGCAATTATCGCGCTACGCTTGAAATGAGTAATAGCCATGGATGTACCTGTCAATCAGAGGATTTTGAGATTTCTGTGAGCGAATCGATGTTGATGGTTCCTAATGTGTTTACCCCTAATGGAGATGGTACGCACGACGAGTTTCGTGTGGTATATCGTTCGCTAAAGGAGTTTCATTGCTGGATATATAACCGCTGGGGACATCTGGTGTATAAATGGGATGACCCTGCCAAGGGGTGGGATGGAACGATTCATGGCAAACCTGCTGCTGAAGGGGCGTACTACTATGTGATTCGTGCGCTAGGAACGGATGCGGATATGGACTACATGTCGAAACCGAAATACTCCAAGAAACTGAAAAAAGGTGAACTGCCAATGGGCGTTTATCAGTTGTCGGGAGATATCAATCTGTTGAGATAGTTTAGTGTTTAGGGGATGCTATGCTACTATTTAATGTTTAGAGATGAAAACAACAAAATCAATATATCAACCTGATTGGCAAGGGCTATCGTTGGCGAAGATTGACCAACAGATGGCGGCAATGCCTGCTGCGGGCGTGATTGATACGCTCAATTGGAAAGAGCAATATCCAGCTGTACCAGAGACAAAATTCACTCTTGCGCATACCGACGAGATGTTGTATGTGCGCTTTGAGGTGAAAGGTGAAGTGCCACTGGCAACCAAGACCAACGACCTAGAACTGGTGAACGAGGATGCGTGCGTGGAGATGTTTATGGGCAATGCGGATAATACTCGCTACTGGAACTTTGAGTTTAACCCCGCAGGTGTGTGCAACGCGTCCAACCGCAAAGAGCGCAAGGTGGATGTGGTGCGATTGAATGCCGAGCAACTGCAATCGATCAAGCGTTTCCCTGTACAGTTGTGCGCTGCGCATTGGTCGCTGTTGGTAGGTATTCCATTGGCATTGATAGAGCTTGACCTCGCGCACGAGCACGCGCGCCGCGCGAACTTTTATAAATGTGGCGACAAGACGGCGATGAAGCACTATGCTTCTTGGAATCCGATAGAGGCAGAAGCACCTGCGTTCCACTTGCCAGAGTTCTTCGGAGAGATACAATTCTAAACAACACTACACCACACTACACAACTGCTACACAACACTATAAACAATATGAAAAAATCAATTTTGACTATGGCTGCATTAGCAGTAACCATGTTGGCAAGTGCCAACCCATTCTTCCATTACAAGGAGTGGAAGACCCCACACAAGACCTATCCATTTAATGACATCAAGCCAGAGCACTATATGCCTGCTTTTGAGGAGGGTATCAAGCAAGGTTTGGCAGAGATTGACGCTATCGTCAACAATCCAGCAGCTCCTACATTTAAGAACACTATTGAGGCATACGAGAAATCAGGCGAGTTGCTCAGCGTCGTAGCAGGTTGCTTCTACAACCTCACTTCTGCAGAGACCAATGATGAACTCCAAGCTATTGCGATGGAGCTCTCTCCAAAGATGTCAGAGTACTCAGCTACTATCCGCCTTAACGAGGGTCTCTTTAAGCGTATTAAAGCCGTTTATGACCAAAAAGAAACCTTGAAACTCAACCCTGCGCAAAAGAAATTGCTGGAGGATATCTACGAGTCTTTTGCCAACAACGGTGCGAACCTCAACGACGAGCAAAAACAAGTGTACAAAGAGCTCAGTGCAAAACTCTCACAACTCACTCTTGTGTACGGACAAAACGTGCTGAAAGCTACCAACGCATGGACCATGCTCGTGACCAACGAGGCTGACCTTGCAGGTTTGAACGACGATACCAAGGCTATGCTGAAGGCAAATGCAGAGAAGAAAGGTATGGAAGGTTGGTTGCTCGACCTGAAGCCAACGACCTATCTCCCCGTGATGGAGGATTGCCAAAACCGCGACTTGCGCCGTGAGATCTATACCGCATACAACAGCCGTGCTATTGGTGGTGAGTTTGATAACACACAAGTGATTATTGACATCGTAAATACTCGTCTCGAATTGGCAAAACTATTCGAGAAAGCTTGCCATGCCGATAAATCACTCACCAAAACTTGTGCTGAGAGCAAGGAGAACGTGATGAACTTCTTGGACCAACTCCGCGAGAGCTATATGCCAGTGGCGCAGCAGGAAGTGGCTGAATTGCAAGAGTTTGCAAAGAGCAAGGGATTCTATGCTACTCTCCAACCATGGGACTGGAGCTTCTACAGCAAGCAACTCAAAGAGGAAAAATATGCGATCTCTGATGACCTTCTTCGTCCATACTTCAAGAAGGAGAATGTGATCGAAGGTGTGTTTGGATTAGCAAAACGCCTCTATGGTATCACCTTCAAGGAGAACAAAAATATCCAAGTATATCACCCAGAGGTGACTGCATATGAGGTGTCTGATGCTAAGGGTAATTTCCTCGCTGTGTATTATGCAGACTTCCACCCACGTGAGGGTAAACGTGGTGGTGCATGGATGAATAATTTCCAAGAGCAATACATAGTAGGCAAGAAGAATATCCGTCCTCATGTGGTTAATGTGATGAACTTCACCCGCGCAACAGATACCAAACCTGCATTGTTCTCCTACGATGAGGTAGAGACTTTCCTTCACGAGTTTGGTCATGGTCTTCACGGTATGCTTACCCAATGCCAATATGCGGCTCAAAATGGTACCAATGTGCCACGCGACTTCGTAGAGCTTCCTTCTCAATTCAACGAGAACTTCCTCGGCGAGAAGGAGTTCTTGGATACCTTCGCAAAGCATTATGAGACAGGCGAAGTAATCCCACAAGACTTGGTGGACAAGATCCAAAAGGCGGCTACCTACCACGCTGCTTATGCTTGTGTGCGTCAGTTGAGCTTCGGTTACTTGGATATGGCATGGCACACATTGACCGAGCCATTCACTGTACCAGAGGCATTGACTGCCACCGAGGCTGTGATTAAGTTTGGCGACAAAGCGATGGCCCCTGTACAAGTATTGCCACTCGTAGCTGGTACACAAATGGAGTTTGCCTTCACTCATATCTTCTCTGGTGGCTATGCTGCTGGTTACTACAGCTATAAGTGGTCTGAGTTGTTGGATGCAGATGCATACTCAGTATTCAAGGCAGCGAAGGCAAAGACAGGCACTATCTTTGATAAGAAGTCAGCTGACCTCTTCCGCAAGAATATTCTTGAGCGCGGTGGAACCGCTAAACCAATGGAACTCTACCGTGCTTTCCGTGGCGGTGAGCCATCTATTGATGCTCTCCTTGAGCGCGACGGAATCAAGAAATAATGCATTCCTACAATACAATAAAAAAGAGTCCGCATTCAAGTGCGGACTCTTTTTATGGTGTAGAAGTGCAGGGTGTAAAGTATAAAGGCAGGGCAGCAGAGCTGCTTTTAAACCTTAAACTATTTTATCTCAGCCTCGTCGTCTTCTAGTTAAAGAACAACGACAAACCAATAGAGAAAGTCAGTGGACCTGAAGGATGGTGTATTTCGCCTGTCTCTATCGCAGCTTGTTCAATAATCGTTGGCAGCAAGTGTTGTGTATATGCTGCTTCTGCAAACACACCAAAATTACTCATGATAAACCACTCTACGCCCATTGAAAAGCGTAGTGTAGGGACTACATGATCCACATTTCCCATATCGTATGCGCCATCTTCAAGCCCGGTGACATTCTTCACCGTAGCAATCGACACACCTGGTTGTACACTCACATACATATCCCATGGATGAAAATATGGATCTTCGTAAAAAGCCTTGATGTCCTTTACCAAAGGAAAACGATATCCTACGCTCATACCAATCTCATTATACCATACTTCTCCGCTGTAGATATTGCTACCTTGCATGCAAAGTGAGTCGTACTTATTACTATGCGTGTCGTAGGTGATATACACGAACGTACCATAGTTCTTATGATGTCGCCATCCTAGTCGCATGGCAGAGTTGAAGGTCGCACCTTCTATTCCATTAGGTGTTACTCCAACACCCAGCACGGTAGGCAAATCCAACGCATCAAAGAAATCACCGAAGGTGTATTTCTTTTGAGGTGTAATGGACGCTTCGCTATTGGACGCTCCTGCGGAGCTATCGGTAATAGGCATGCTCTCCTGAGCAAAAAGTCCTATGCTCATTGCTGAGCATAGGACCAATAGTATGGAAAACTTTTTCATTTTCTCTAAACTCTAAACCGTAGCCACTATGTGGGTTTATCGTCTTTGTTGTGCTTTCGCATTCTCACGTGCCATGCGTTGTTGCTCACGTTGCATAGCTTCGAGACGTGCCATAAAGCCAGATTTCTTTGGCGCCCCTTTCTTCTTAGCCTTTGCTTCCATCTCGGCAAGCACTTTCTTGTCATCAATAGCCCAACGGAAGATCATTGTTTGAATGATGGTCATCAAGAGGCTGATGAAATAGTAGTAGCTAAGTCCAGCTGCATAGTCATTGAAGAAGAAGAGGAACATCAATGGCATGAGATACATCATCCATTTCATCATCTTCATCTCTTGACCACCTGCTTGGGTTTGCATGGTGATATGAGTGTAAACAATGTTGACAATTGTCATCAACAAGCAGAACAAACTAAGGTGTGTACCAAACACAGGTATTGGAGTATCCCATGTGATAATGGCATCGTATGTGGAAAGATCATCTGCCCAGAAGAGGGATTGACCACGCAATTCAATAGCCGTTGGTAAGAACCAGAACATAGCCATCAATACTGGGAATTGGAACAGCATTGGCAAACAGCCCGACATGGGGTTGACTCCCGCCTTCTGATACAATGCCATAGTTGCTTGTTGACGCTCTTGCATCTTCTCTGGTGGATATTTAGCATTAATCTCATCCAATTGTGGCTTTAATACACGCATCTTAGCACTTGACTTGTAGGATGCAAACACAAATGGCAAGATTATCAACTTGATAACCAGAGTCATTAACAATATCACGATACCGATATGCAAGCCCCATGACATAAAGAGGTCAAACATAGGGATGACCAAGGCCTTGTTGATCCATGATACCAACTTCCAACCCGAAGGTACGAGTTCGTTGAGATGAAGTTTCTTCTCCTTCTCAACATCTTTGTCATAGGCCTTGAGCGTATTGTAGTGGTTTGGACCAAAATAGTATTTTAAGTTAGTAGCCTTCTTACCTGTAATATCAAATGGAAGACTTGTAACTGTCTTATACTCTTTGATATAGTGGCTGGCTACGCTAAGTGGAGTTGACTCCATTTGTGTGGATTCAAATGCATCTTCAGCAATTATCACTGTGGAGAAGTACTGATCTTTATATGCAATCCATTTTACTCGTGCTGACTCTTTCGTGCGATCTGCTTTTGTCTCAGATAGCTTCTCAATGTCACCGCCTACGAACATATATTGCAATTGAGCGTACTTCTCTTCGAACTTACGACCTTTCTCTTGTTGACGAATCTGTTGGTTCCAATGCATCTCCAGCGATGACATGTTTTGCGCCAAAGCCCATTGCATGTTGTGTGGTTGAATGCTCATACTTACCATATAATCATCTGCTGGTAAAGTGTAAGCAATGTCCATATAGCAGTCGTCAATATTCGTGTTGAGACGCAACACAAGAGTGGTATTACCTTCGGTATCGGTAACTTGATTGACTACGGTGAAATACAGATTATCTGTTGAGAGTACACGACTATTATTGGTCACCAATGTGAAATTCAGCGTGCTTTCATCACCTTGGAATAGGCATAAGTTGTTTATGCTATCGCCATATGCCTTGTACTCCTTGAGTTCTGCTTTCGCAATGCGACCGCCACGTTGTGCGATACCAATACGCACTTTTTCATTTTCCAATGTAATCAATCCCTCTTCGCCTTGTGCTGCTGGAGTAAATGGACCATACAGCGCCGCTACTTGCTCTGCAATTTGCTCTGTAGTTGCGCTTGCATTTTCTTGCTCAGCTTTAATTTGTTGAGTGATTTGCTCTGAGATACGCTGTGTCTCTGCCTCTTGGGCTTGTACAAGTGCAATAGAGTCTTGTACACGCTTGCGCTCAGCAATCTCCTCTTTAGAAGGACGGTTGAGTAGTGAAAATCCTACAATAATTGCGGCTATTAAAAGGATGCCAATCCATGTTTTTTTATCCATTGTTTTATATTGTATTTATTCGTTAGTATTCCTAATAAGTACATGTGTGTGCGCGTATGCGAAAATTCACTGCAAAGGTACTAAAAAAAACTGAAATATTCAAGAAAATGCACTTTTTTTGCATTTTTTTGTGAAAATATTTGGTCATATCAAAAAAAAGCAGTACCTTTGCACCCGCTTTCGGAAGGAAAGTGTGCGGGATGTAGTTCAGCCCGGTTAGAATGCCTGCTTTGGGAGCAGGAGGTCGTGAGTTCGAATCTCGCCATCCCGACTAACCAAAGAAATAACCATCTGATTTTCAGGTGGTTGTTTGTTTTGTTTAACGATTCTATACAATACTATATGAAAAATACACCATACTATACAAAAAAAAGACTTATGAATTCATAAGTCTTTTTTTTGTACATTTATACTTCCACTTTATATTGCAACACTTCATCCATCTGTAACTCTTGCAAGGTATGGAATAATTCGGAAGTCATACGAATAGGACTTGCATTGAAAGTGATCACATTTTGTTTGATATTGTCGAAGATTTGTACATGTAGTGGCGTCTCTCCCGGATGTTGTTGGGTAACCTCTAACAATGCGTCAATCAAGTCAGGTTGCACATTCTCTATTGGAATCTGCAAGGTAATGCTACGTAGATCTTGTTGTGCATCCTTGATCATTTGTACTTGTTGTAATGCAAACTCGTACTCAGCCTCTTCCGTAGGTTTGGGTTTGAAGAATTTGAATTGTGCACCACGTTGTTGTATGATTCCACTTAAATATACATACACGTTTGGCTTGAGTAAGGCAGCAAATTTTTGGTATGTCTCGCCAAAAGCACTAAACTGATAACTTCCTGTATAATCTTCGATGGTATATTTACCCCATGGGTTACCTTTTTGTGATGTACGATCTTCGGCCGCCACAATGATACCACCTAGATGCAATGGTTGCCCAGCATGTTGTTCGATCCATTGATTAGGAGTGAGTTTTTCTTTTTCTTCTTCCTCCTCGTTATCATTATTCTCTTTGCTTTGGGGCGAAGCTGCATTGCGTGCAGTAGGACTACTCCATGCATCAAATTGATTCATTTCTTCTGCGGTAGTATTACATAGTTTGCGCACTTCGAACTCCCATTCATCCAATGGGTGAGCCGAGAGGAAGATGCCAATAAGGTCTTTCTCTTTATTGAGTCGTTCAATGGCTGACCAGCGTGGTACAACTGGTAATTCGGGACGTTGCACTTCGACACCAAAGCCTCCGAGGTCATCAAAGAGTGAAATAGAACGCTCTTGCTTGTCTTGTTGGAAACGGTTACCGTAGCGCATAATCACCTCAAGTATGTTTTCTCCTTTGGTGTTGCTGCCAAAAAGTTGTTCGCGATAAAAGCCTTCGAAGCAGTCGAAGGCACCTGCTAAAGCCAAACTTTCCACTGTTTTGCGGTTGCAGGCTTGCAAGTTGACACGCTCCAAGAAGTCGAACAAATCTTTATACTTGCCATTCTTCTCTCGTTCTTGTATAATAGCCTCTACTGCACCTTCACCTACACCTTTTACGCCGCCCAGTCCAAAGCGTACATCGCCCTTGCTGTTGACGGTGAAGTTCATCTCTGATTCATTCACATCTGGTGCAAGTACAGATATCTTCATGGCCTTGCATTCATCCATGAATTTGGTTACATCCTTGATGTCATCTTTCGCCACGGTCAAGTTGGCTGCCATAAACTCGGCAGGATAGTGTGCTTTTAGATATGCTGTTTGGTAGGCTATCCACGAGTAGCATGCAGCATGCGATTTGTTGAACGCATACGATGCAAACTTCTCCCAATCGGCCCAAATCTTCTCTAAGGTTTTTTCATCGTGTCCGTTAGCCTTACCACCATTGATAAATTTAGGTTTTAATTCTGCCAGCATGGCCATAATCTTCTTACCCATTGCCTTACGCAATTGGTCGCTCTCGCCACGAGTGAAATTAGCCAATAGACGCGATAGTAACATCACCTGCTCTTGATATACCGTCACACCATAAGTGTCTTTGAGGTATTTCTCCATCACAGGAATGTCATATGTTACAGGCTCTTTGCCGTGTTTGCGGCGGATAAACTGTGGAATATAATCCATTGGACCTGGGCGATAGAGGGCATTCATCGCAATGAGGTCGCCCATCACGGTAGGCTTGAGTTCCTTCATATACTTGCGCATACCTGCCGACTCAAACTGAAATACACCCACTGTTCTTCCCTCTTGGAATAATTTATAGGTCTCAGGATCTTCTATGGAAATATGGTCAATATCAATATCAATATTGTGGGCTTTTTTGATATTCTTTAGACATTCCTTGATAATAGTTAGGGTTTTTAATCCGAGGAAGTCCATCTTGATCAATCCCACACTTTCTACTACATGTCCATCGTATTCAGTTACCAATACGCGTTTACCTGTCGCTTTATCTTCTACTGTACTCAGTGGCGCGAACTTGGTCAAATCATCTGCACCAATGATCACACCACAGGCATGTACGCCCACTTGGCGGATAGTATCTTCTAGTTGCGCAGCATAGGTGAGCATGTTGCGAATCTGTGGCTCATCTCCATTAAGTAGTGTACGTAACTCATCTACATACTTGTAGCAATTCTTGAGATTAACCTTAGGTGATTTACCTTTTTCGTCTTTGATATTATCGGGGAAACTACGTTCTGGAATATATCCTTTTATTTCGTTTACACGTGCGAGCGGAATACGTTGTACACGCCCTACGTCAGCAATAGCAGATTTAGTAGCCATAGTGCCATAGGTGATGATATGTGCCACATGTGTGTGACCATATTTCTCACTTACCCAATCTAGCACTTTGCCGCGTCCTGCATCATCGAAGTCGGTATCAATATCGGGCAAGGAGATACGATCCGGATTCAAGAAACGTTCAAACAGTAGATCGTATTTCAATGGATCTAAGTCGGTGATACGCAAACAATAAGCCACCACCGATCCCGCTGCACTACCACGACCAGGACCTACGCTCACGCCCAATTCCTCACGTGCTGCGCGGATAAAATCCATCACAATCAAGAAGTAACCTGGGAAACCCATGGTCTTCATGATATGCAACTCGAAGTTGATACGCTCCTCTTGCTCCTCGGTAAGTGTTTTGCCATAGCGTTCGTGTGCACCCTTGTATGCTAAATGGGCGAGATAGTCAGCCTCCAATTTGATGCGGTATAAGCGATCGTATCCACCCAATGTCTTTACTTTTTTTTCGGCTTGCTCTTGAGTGAGCACCACGTTGCCATGTTCGTCGCGTGTAAACTCCTCAAAGAGATCTTGTTCTGTGAATTTAGCACGATAGCTATCCTCGGTGCCAAACTCTTCAGGAATAGGGAACTTAGGCATCAATGGACCAGAATCAATATCATAGATCTCTACCTTATTCATGATTTCGAGTGTGTTCTCCAATGCTTCTGGTATGTCGTTGAAGATCTCTGCCATCTCCTCTTGCGACTTCAACCACTCTTGCTTGGTGTAGTGCATGCGATTCTCATCGTCAATAAAGTGGTTGGTGGAGACACATACGAGGTGGTCATGTGCTTCAGCATGCTCTTCTTCTACGAAGTGTACGTCATTGGTAGCGATGACCTTTATACCATGTTTTTTTGCCAATCGCACCAGCACAGGATTCACCTCTCGTTGTACTTGATAGACGTGTTGATCTGCACCTTCTTTGGTGGTTTGGTGGCGTTGGATCTCAATATAATAATCCTCTCCAAAAAGATTCTTGTACCATTGAATGGTTTCTTCTGCTGCTTGGAAAGCATCATCATTTCCTCCGTTGGCTAGTCCCTCCATAATTTTCTGTGGCAACTCACCACCCAAACATGCAGAGCAGCAGATTACACCATCGTGGAATTCTTCCAACAGGTCGCGGTCGATACGAGGACGGCGATAGTAACTATCTTCCATAAAACTGGCGCTCACAATCTTACACAGATTACGATAACCTTGCATATTCTTTGCCAGTAGGATCAAGTGCCAACCACTTTGGTCCACGATATATGCTTTGCCTTCAGCATTGATAGCCTTGAGGTCCTTATCGCGTTGCAGACGACTACGGCGCGCACAATATGCTTCTACGCCTACGATAGGCTTGAAAGGCACGAATTCTTTCCCTTCATCTACTGCTTTCTCTTTGAGTTTTTTGTTTGCTTTTTTACAATAGTCAAGTAGTTCTTTAATACCATACATACATCCGTGATCTGTGAGTGCAATAGCGGGCATACCCAATCGGATAGCTTTATCTACCAAATTGGGCACCTTGCTCATTCCGTCCAACACGGAGTAGTGTGAGTGTACGTGTAAATGCGTAAAATTCATAATGTAAAATAATGTAAGCTTTAGGATTAATGGTTCTATTCTTTCTCTTTATCTCCCCATAGGTATTTCATCCACTCGGCCATTTTTTGCTCTTGTGGACTACCTTGTGCGTACCACAATTGTGTACCCTGCAATGCATCGGGCATAAACTGCTGCTTCACGAAATGATTTGGAAAATCGTGAGCGTACTTATATCCATCTCCATATCCCAATTCATCCATCAGTTTGGTAGGAGCATTGCGTAAATGCAATGGCACAGGCAAATTACCTGTCTTTTCTACCAACCCCAACGCCTGATTGATAGCCAGGTATGCTGAGTTAGACTTCTGTGAAGTTGCTAGATATACCGTTGCCATTGCCAATGGGATACGTCCCTCGGGCCAACCTATCTTCTGTAGCGTGTCAAAACATGCATTCGCTACCAACATCGCATTAGGGTTAGCCAAACCAATATCTTCGGTTGCAGAGATCACCAATCGTCGAGCGATGAACTTAGGATCTTCTCCCGCAGCCACCATTCTAGCCAACCAATACAATGCAGCATCTGGGTCGCTGCCGCGGATGGATTTGATAAATGCAGAGATTATATCGTAGTGCAACTCGCCATCCTTATCGTATGCCACTGGATTTTGCTGCAGTTGTCTGGTTACTGTTTCATTATCAATTACCTTGACACCAGAGTTGGTAACAAGTTCTATGATATTCAGTAGTTTGCGTGCATCTCCACCCGAATAGCGGAGAATACTTTCGGTCTCTTTTATTTCAATGTCAAGTGAACAAATATGCTCATCTTCAGTCACAGCGCGGTGGAGCAATTCTAGCAAATCAGTTTTTTCTAGCGACTTGAGCACATATACTTGACAACGGCTCAGTAGTGGTGTAATGACCTCAAATGATGGGTTTTCGGTAGTTGCGCCAATCAGTGTGATCGTTCCCTCCTCTACTGCACCTAATAGACTATCTTGTTGTGACTTAGAAAAACGATGAATCTCGTCAATAAATAATATGGCCCGTCTATCGCCTTTCGCCTCATCTCCTTCTTGCTTTATCGCATTAGCAGCAAACAAACCACTATTTGCTGCTGCATATCGTTTGGCTTTTTCAATGATTTCGCGTACTTCTTTCACACCGCTAGTAACGGCTGATAGGGTATAGAATGGACGCTCTAACTCGTGCGCAATGATGCGCGCGAGCGTGGTTTTGCCCACGCCAGGAGGTCCCCAAAGGATAAACGACGACAAACTGCCGCGTTCTATCATCTGACGAAGGATCGCTCCTTCGCCCACCAAATGGCGTTGACCTATGTATTCTTTCAGCGTCTTCGGACGCAATCTCTCTGCTAATGGTAACATATATCCCTGCCTCTAACCTTTAACCTCTCGCCTCTAACCTTTTGCCTCAAATACTGCGCATCTTCTCAATTTCCGTCTCATGCTCTGCATCAGAGAGCGCACGGATATGTGTCTCTGTACGAACATCCGTATCCTTTTTATACACCAGATAATGGTGCTCGCCGCGGGCTGCCACTTGAGGTAGGTGAGTGATTGCTATTATTTGTCGGCTGTCTGCCATCTGTCGCATAATCTCGCCCATCTGACTAGCGATCGCGCCACTGACACCGGTATCTATCTCATCAAAGATGATGGTTGGCAATCCGTTGCTGCTAGCGATCAGTGATTTGATACATAGCATCAAACGGCTGATCTCACCGCCAGAGGCTACATCTGCCACACGACGAAGCGACTGATTCAAGTTAGCTGCAAACATAAACTGCACATTATCTCTACCCGTCTCAGTAAAGTCATCAGTAGGTTGAATATCCACTGCTACATTTGCATGTGGTACGCCCAATCGCTGCATGTCTTCGATGAGGCGAGAGGCTATGAGGCTACAAGGCGAAAGGCGGGAAACTGTGAGGGCTTCTGCTGCACTCGATAGCACACAGTGCGCAGTATCCACATCCCTTTGCAAACGAGCCAAGTCTTCGTCTATGTTCTCAATACGTTCCACCTGTGTGGCGTACTCATCACGCATCGTGATAAGCTCATCTACAGTCTGCACGTGATGCTTCTTCATCAGTGTCTGTAGCATGCTAATACGCTCTTGCACTTGTTCCAAACGCATAGGATCGCGCTCCGTGCAATCGTATAAACGTTGTATATCGGATACAATATCCTTGAGCTCAATTTCTACACTATCCAATCGTTCTGCCAATGTAGAATCGGCATCGGATAATCGGGTAGAGTGGAGCAAGGACAATGCACCACTGTCGCTGTCCAATTGCTGCAGTGCTTGTGCCAATGAGGCTTGTATCTCCTCTGCATGAGATAGACGGTATTCCTCTTCTTCCAGTTCTTCCATCTCGCCTTCTATCAACTGCGCTTCTACCAGTTGGTTGTACTGCCATTGCAGATAATCGGCATCGGCTTGTGCTTTCTTGGCGATGGCTTGCGCTTCGCGCAGAGTAGCAGTAGCTTGTAAGTAAGCAGTATATGCGTCGCTATATGCTTCGCGCTCTGCGGTATTGCCTGCGATGGCGTCCACTACCTGGATCTGGAATAGGTCATCGCCAATCATTAGACTCTCGTGTTGCGAGTGGATGTCAATCAGTTGTCTTGCTAAGGTCTTAAGTTCGGCTTGGGTTACCACCTCATCGTTTACAAACGAACGCGAACGCCCATTGGCACTCAGTTCACGGCGGATGATAATCTCCTTGCCTTTAAACTGTAGCTCCACAGGAGCGTCCTCTAAACTATAGGCAGCGTTGCTGCCGTCCTCTCTCGCTACAGGCGCGAATGTTGCTTCTATGATACATTTATCCTCGCCCTCAGTGATGCTCTTAATATCGGCACGAGCACCCATCACAAGATTAAGCGCACCAAGAATGATACTCTTACCAGCACCAGTCTCACCTGTCATTACGGAAAAGCCCTCATGGAAATCAATATCCAAGTGGCTAATCAGCGCATAATTTCGTATGTGTAAATGCGTCAGCATCCCTTCTTGCCTCTAAACCCTAAACCTTAAACAGTTATCACTCCTCTTCGTAGTATCCTTGTTCAATGCCGTATTGCAGTTCGCCATCCATGATCATCTGCAATTGCTCGCTAGTGAGTGGACGACCAAGTGCTTTGGTCTGCTCTAGTAGGTAGTTGAGTTGCTCTGTCTCGTCTATTTCACCCTCGAGATAGGTCACCTCGTCGGTATTATCTTCCTCTTGCAAAAGACCTTGTGATACGAGGTAATCATCCATCAAATCCAGTACCATCAGTACATCTGCTTGAGTCATTCCTCCGCGGTCTTCTGCAGGGATAAGATTCCAAATATACTCCAGTTGTTGTTTCTCCTCAGCATCCATCAAACTGAGTTCAATTGTCGAATTTGCCATAATAATGATGTGTTTTTTTGAAATTGTTTGCAAAGTTACAATTTTTTTGCTACCTTTGCAAATTATTTGACAAAAAAAACAACAAAGTATGAATAATTTCTTTACACGTACATTGTCTGCTATAGTATACGCAGGTTTGGTGATAGGTAGTATATTGGTGCAACCTGCTTGTTTCGGCGGTCATCCGCTGTTGTTTGGTGTGTTGATGATGATTATTAGTGCCTTGGCAGTAAGAGAGTTTCATGCTTTGGTGAACTCGGATATCAAGACAACCACCTATGCTATGATGGCTGGTGTATTGCTTTTTGCTACCTTATATTTCCTCTTTTATGGCGATTTTATTTGGCGTGGATTGCTGGTGGCATATGTAGCAATTATGCTACTTGCTCTCATCACCCATCTTTTCCGTCCGCAGGTGCAGCCTATTCAATCGTGGGGCAATCTGTGTGCAGGGCAGATGATGATTGCATTGCCATTTGCATTGATGACTGGGGTACTGATGCACAGCAAGTGGCTGATGTTGGCATTGTTTATCCTGATATGGGTGAATGATAGTGGTGCGTATATTGTGGGCAGTTTGATGGCAAAGCGCAAAGGCGGCAATCATAAGATGTTTCCTCGCGTGAGTCCAGCGAAGTCATGGGAAGGTTTGATAGGAGGATTTATCTTCGATTTGATTGCAGGTTATGTGTTCTTCCGCATAGGTTGGACTGCTGATATGGGCCTAACCAATAGTCTGTTTTTTGCATTGGCAGTAGGTGTGTTTGGCACTTTGGGCGACTTGATGGAGAGCCTCTTTAAACGTACTTTGGGCGTGAAAGATTCGGGTAAATTTATGCCTGGACATGGTGGCGTATTGGATCGTTTTGATAGCCTCTTGCTTGCCGTGCCAGTGGTATATTTCTTCTTTGTATATTTACCAACACTTCTCTAAACACTAAACAGTAGTTCGCCTTGCGAGCGTCCTCTCTAAACAATATGTTGTTATTAATTCGCATATTCAGCCTCTTACCTCTTTCGGTGCTTTATCTTCTAGCGGATTATTTGGTCTATCCGCTGGTGCGCTATGTGGTGAGGTATCGTCTGAAACTAGTGCGTAAGAACATTCGTCTCTCTTTCCCAGAGAAATCAGAAGTGGAACGCAATGCTATCATAAATGCTTTCTACCACCACTTTGCAGATATTTTGGTTGAGATGATCTATGGTTATCGAGTGAGCGACGCGGAGATGCGTGAGCGCGTGGTGTTTGAGAATATGGAGATTCTGGAGGATCTCGCTCGCCAAAAGCATGGTGTGATAGCCTATTTGGGACATGTGTGCAACTGGGAGTGGATTGCGGATGTGGGCAAACAGTTTGCCGACAAATCCATCGTTGAGCATAATGTGTATCGCCGCCAGAAGAACCCTCGTGCTGATTACGCGATGCTCCAACTGCGAGCCAAACGCGGTGGAGAATGTGTGGAGAAGAATAGCTTGCTTCGCAAACTTGTGCAACTGCGCCATGCCGATTATCCTTTCGTCATTGGTCTAATTGCCGACCAAAAACCTTCACCCCGCAATGCGCATATTTGGACCACTTTCCTCAATCAAGATACCGCCTTCCTAGACGGTGGCGAAGTGCTAGCGCGTAAGTTTGATCTAGGGGTGGTTTATGCCAATATAATATCACCTAAACGCGGGTACTATCGTATTCATTTTGAACTGATTACAGATGACCCACAATCCGTGCCAGAAAACGAAATCACACTATCATACGCTCGTATGATAGAAGCCAATATCCGCCAACAACCCGCGCGTTGGCTATGGACGCATAATCGTTGGAAATACTCGCGTCAAGACTGACGACGACGGACTGGAATCAGGATCGTTAGCAGCACAATCAACCCAATAAACATCGGATAGTAGAGGTATGGGATGATGCTTAAAGCCGATATGCCTGCCAATGAACTAGCCATCAATAATTGTGCGCCATAAGGCAGTATCCCCTGTACTGCACATGAGGTGGTGTCCAATAACGAAGCACTGCGGCGAGGATCGATGCCAAAGCGTGTAGAGATTTGTTTGGCAATATCGCCTACGCTCAATATGGCTACAGTGTTGTTGGCGGTCAACGTGTTCACCGCTCCAACCAACAAACAGATACTCAATTCTGCTCCGCGCTTGGTGTGTATCTTCATAGAAACCAGGCGCATAAATCGCTCCATCACTCCTTGCTTGGTGATCAAGGCGAATATTCCACCTGCCATCATGGAGATCAGTATCAGTTCGCTCATGCCCATGATTCCTTCTGTGAGGCTGCTAGTCCATTGCATAAAGCTATAACTTCCATCTGCCATACCCACTACGCCGGTCAATACATTACCCATTAATAATACCAACATCACATTCATTCCCAATGCGGCTGATATCAACACAGCTGCATAAGGGATGATCTTCCACCAGAGCACTGTTTCTCCCATTATTGCTTCGTTATTACCTGCTCCCAATACAAGGTAGATGATGCCTACTATCACAGCCACAGGCAGTACCAAAAAGAGATTGTACCTGAATTTATCACTCTGCTTACAACCTTGCGATTGCGTAGCGACGATGGTTGTGTCGGAGATAAAACTCAGGTTATCTCCAAAGAACGCACCGCCTACAATCGCTGCTGCCATCAAAGGGAGGGATATTTCCATCTTATCTGCCAATGAGGCTGCAATGGGCATGAAGGCCACAATCGTTCCCACGCTAGTACCCATACACAACGATACCAGGCATGCGGAGATAAACAATCCTGCAACGAGGAAATTAGCGGGTAATAGTTGCAATGTCAGATTCACTGTTGCATCCACAGCTCCCATGGCTTTGGCGGAAGATGCAAACGCACCAGCCAATACGAAGATCCATACCATCAGCAGCAGGTCCTTTTGACCTGCACCTTTACTAAACTCGTTGATACGTTCGCGAAACTTCATGCCTCTTGAAAGAAGTATCGTGACGATTGATAATGTGATAAATAGCAGTAACATTCTTTAAACTCTAAACAGTAGCGAAGCGTCCACTAAACTATAGCGAAGCCATATTCTTCTCGTTCATCAACTCTTTGCCTTCCAGCGTATAAGCATATTCAATGCGGTCTGCATAGTATTCCTCTACTTTGCCACGCACAATCTTCATCGTGGAGTTGACCATATGATTTTGCTCGGTAAACGCCTCTGGCAATACAGCGATTGCTTTTGGCAACCACATCTCTGGGAACATACCCGCAAACTTACCATTGCGATACTCATTTATCTCGTCTTGAATTTTCTGCAACATCGCTTGTTTGCCCTCCAATGATTGTGGATCAAAACCTTTGCCCTTGACAAATTCTTTCAAAGTCTCTTTATTTGGTACAATCAATACGATAGTATAAGGATCTTGGTTATTATGCAAAATCACTTGCTCAATATATTTGCTGCTGTCTGTCAAACTATCCTCAAATCCCTCAGGACTATATTTTTCGCCATCGGCACTGATTAGTAGTGATTTAAATCGCCCTACCACCCACAAATATCCTGGGTGTTTGTCGCTTACATAGCCCATATCGCCTGTATGCAACCAACCATCCACCACCGTTTTGGCAGTCGATTCAGGGTTCTTCCAATAACCCGCCATCACGTTCTCGCCCTTAATCACGATCTCGCCTTTTTGACCATGAGGTACTTCGTTGCCTTCATCATCACATATCTTCAAATCCAATGGATTGACGATACGACCGCTCGAACCAAAGATAGCATGCCCCATCGAATTGGCGCAGATGATTGGTGTCGCTTCGCTCAATCCATATCCTTGGAACATAGGCATACCCACTGCGCAGAAATAGCGTTGCAATTCGATGTCCAATAATGCGCCGCCTCCTACAAAGAAACGCAACCTGCCGCCAAAGCCCTCGCGCACGGCTTTGAAGATAATTTTATCAAACAACTTTACCAATGGCCAGCGCCATGCTTGCCAACCGCCACGATTCCAATACTCCTTATTATATTGAATAGCATTTCTCAGCGCAAACTCATACAATCGCTCCACTATCTTGCCTTTGGCTTTGATGCTTGTTTCGATATTCTTGCGGAAGTTACGTGCCAATGCTGGCACCGACAACATCACCATTGGTCTCACCTCTTTGATGGCGATAGGGATATTCTTCAGCGTAGCAATCGCAGTCTTACCTACAGGCACAGTAGCGATACTTCCGCCATAGTACATCATCGTATAGAAACCTGCCACATGCGCAAAACAGTGATCTAATGGCAAGATAATTAGCATCACATCGCCTTTCTGGCATTGAATCACGCTACTACCTTGCTCCACATTTGCGGTATAGTTGCGGTGTGTCAACAAGATACCTTTGGGATCAGCCGTTGTTCCTGAAGTATAACTGATATTGGCATAGTCATCGGGTTGAATCGACTCATATACCGCACGGAAATCTGCCTCATGTTCCTTGAGATATCCCTCGCCCATAGCAATCACTTCGCTGATTGATATCTCGTTTTCACGGTAATCCGCTATAGGGTCTAGCACAATCACTTTCTCCACTTTTGGACAGTCTGCGATGATATTCCTAATCTTACCCAATTGCTGCTCGCTTACCATCACAAAACGCGATTCAGAATGTTGAATACGGAATAGTAGATCGGTACTCTCGGTCAGTTTGATACTCAATGGCACATTTACAGCACCTGTGTACAAGATACCCAACTCGCTGGTAATCCATAGGTTACGACCTTGTGAGAGTAAGGCGACCTTCTCCCCTTTCTTCAATCCCAATTGCATCATACCTGCACCTATGCGATAGGCTTCCTCGCGTGTTTCGCGAAAACTAGTTTCGGTCCACACACCATCTATCTTCTCACGGAGGAAGGTCGTCTCGCTATATTCGCGGGTGTATTTCTCTACAAAATCAATTATTGTCATCTTTTTCATTTTCTTTTCTTTCTCATTCTACTATTGATAATATCTCAATAGGATGTTGCACGATATAGTTTGGATTCCCGCTTGCCAATTGCTCCTCGGTGCAGAAACCCCATGTGCAAGCCACAAAAGGTAGATTAGCAGCCTTGGCTGTCTCCGCATCTACCAGCGAATCACCGATGTAGAGTATGTCCTCTTTGTCTATTGCCTTATCACCTAATAGCCTTATTGCCTCAACAATATCCCACACTATCTGCGGATCGGGTTTGCGAGCCACATTCTCCCTCTCGCCCAGCACCACATCAAATATGCCAGGGAAGAAATGTGCTACAATCTTCTCCGTAGCTGCTTGGTATTTATTCGATGCCACTGCTAGGGTATGTCCTGCTTCCTTGAGTGTATGCAGGATTTCGGTGATGCCGTCATACGGACATGTCAGTTCGCAGTTGTGTTCGTCGTAATAAGGTACAAAATACTCGCGCAAGCGCAACACAGTCGCTTCATTGCGATGTTGCTCTGGTAGGGCTCGCTCTATCAGGCGATTGATACCATTGCCTACCAATCGAGGGTAGTCCTCTATCTTGTGTGTAGGATATCCGCATGCCGCTAACGCATAGTTGCATGCTTGTCCGAGATCATCAATCGTATTGATCAGTGTCCCGTCTAAATCGAAAATTATAATCATCCTCTTTGTCTTACTGCTTCGTACAACATCACGCCTGCTGCCACACTCACATTCAAACTCTCAATCACGCCCGACATAGGGATGCGTACTTGGTGAGAGCAGATACGTAGGTTGCCTTCGTAGATGCCTTTCTCCTCACTACCCATCACGATGGCTGTAGGAGCGGTCATGTCCACCTCGGTATAGTTGCAAGTCGCATGCTCAGTGGCAGCCACGACGTGGAAGCCCGAGTCACGCAGGTATTGCAATGTGTTCTGCAGGTTATCTACTTTGCATACGGGCAAGTGGTACAGCGCACCCGCCGATGTCTTCACCGCGTCGCCATTGATAGCTACACTACCGTGCGAACCTATCACCAGAGCGTCGGCATCAGCGCAAGCACATGTGCGGGCAATAGCACCGAAATTACGCACATCGGTCACACCGTCCAACACCATCAGCAATGGCGTCTTGCCCTGCTCAAAGAGGGTAGGCACCAATGTCTCGATGTTGTAAAACTCTATCGGACTCAAAAACGCGATTGCACCCTGATGGTTCTTGTCGGTATATTGGTTGAGTTTCTCCACGGGCACTTTCTGTACGGGGGTGGTAGTGCCCTGCAACTTCTGCAATAATTCTTTGCCGATAGTAGAAGTCATATCGCGACGAAGCAAGATTTTATCCAAGGTCTTGCCTGCATCAATCGCCTCGATGATTGCACGAATACCAAATATCATCTCCTTCTCAGGCGGACGCTTGGTGTCGTAGTTCTTAGGCGATGCTGGAGTACTAGTTGTCCTAGTGCCACTAGTGCTTCTAGTAAATGGTCTTTTATTATCTGGTGAGTACATGTTTATTCTCTAGCCGCTCGAGGATGTTGATTCGAGCGGAATATTGTTGGTTATTGTTGTTGATGTTGTTGTTTAATATTTGAGCCACTTGAGGAACTTCTCAATATCCTCGTCGTATGCGTAACTTGTCTCTACGATTTTGTTGCCATCTGCATCCAATTGCACGTAGTATGGCTGCGCATTGGATTGATAGTGAGTGCGTTGCATGTGGCTCCACTTGTCGCCTATCGTCTTCAATGTCACGGTTTTGCCATTCTCCTCTAAGGTGATAGGCTCATCTAGCTTTGTCTTGTCGTCAACGATGAGCGAGATCAGTACATACTTATGCATATGTTCTGCCACCTCGGGTTTGCTCAATACTGCTGCTTCCATCTTACGGCAGTTGACGCAACCGAAACCATTGAAGTCCAAGAACACGGGCATACCGTTTTCCTTTGCATACGCCATACCCTCATCATAATCGGTGAAGGTGATCTGTCCACCATGATTAGTCATGGTCTTATATCCCTCGCCTTTAACCTCTAATCTTTCGCCTATGACCTGACCACCTGGTGTTATTACCCAGTCTTGAGTGTTTATTGGTGGTGCAAACGCAGAGATAGCACGCAATGGCGCACCCCACAATCCTGGTACCATATACATCGCAAACGCTAGTGAGATGATCGCCAAGAACAATCGTGGTACGCTTGTCTTGCGATGGTCGTCGTCATCGTGTGGGAAGCTGATCAAACCGAGTAAGTAGCAACCGAGGAGCGAGAAGATTACAATCCATAGCGATACAAACACCTCGCGGTCCAAGATATGCCAGCCGTATGCCAAGTCTGCTACACTGAGGAACTTCAGTGCCAATGCCAACTCAAGGAACGCCAATGTCACCTTGAAGGTGTTCATCCATCCGCCTGACTTAGGCAGTTTCTTCAATACCGATGGGAACATCGCAAACAGCGAGAATGGCAACGCCAACGCAATCGCGAAGCCCAACATACCCATAGCAGGAGCCAATAGCGACTTTCCTGCCGCTTCTACGAGCAGAGTACCAATGATAGGACCGGTGCAAGAGAAGGATACAATCACCAATGTGAACGCCATCAAGAGGATGCTGAGGAAGCCAGTCGTGTTGCCCGACTTGCTATTCAGCGCCGTGGACCACGAACTTGGCAAGGTGATCTCAAACGCACCGAAGAACGATGCTGCAAACAATACCAAGATTAGGAAGAAGATGATATTCACTATGGCGTTGGTACTCAATGCGTTCAATGCCGATGCACCGAAGATTAGTGTTACCAGTAGTCCCAAACCTACATAGATAATCACGATGCTCAATCCATAGAGAATAGCATCGCGAACTACTTGTGCATTGGTCGTACCCTTCGCAGCACCACCGCGTTTGATGAAGAAGCTGACGGTCATCGGGATGATTGGCCATACGCATGGGGTGAAGATTGCCAACAGACCACCTAGCAAGCCCATTACAAATACCCACCAGATGGATTGTTCTCCCTCAGCTTTCGCCTCTTCGACTTTCGCCTTATCGCCTACAGTAACATACTCCCATGTCTCAGGTGCGGTACACATCTTGTCGTCGCACGCGTTATAGCGTACGCTGATGGTGTCGGCCATAGCTACGGTCTCGGTGAAGGAACCTTCGTACTCGTCGATGTAGAAACCATCACCGAGCTCGATGATATTCAAGTGCCAGCCTTTCTCAATGGTGGCGGTTAGGCGAACGCTATCGCCTACTACTTCGCCTGTCCATTTCACAGGCTCTACTAGTTGTGCTTTCGCGGTCACTGCTATCGCGATTACCGCAATCAATATTGTCATTAACTTTTTCATATTCCGTTTTGTTTGTGTCGGCTTTTGCCGAGGTTGTGTCACTTTGTGAGGTTGTGCGCCTCTGGCGGGTTACCGCTACGCAGCAGCCATCACTCACGCGACGCGTGCATCACTTCGCCCACGGGCGACATTCCTGCATCCTTGGATGCCATTACCTCTCGCAGAGCGAGACATCACTCGGCATTCTCAAATCCCCGCGTGGCGATAGGCTTACACCTACCACTTTCGGTCCATCTGGCAGACAGCTGCGCTTAAACTGCTGCGTGAAGAAGCGGCGCATAAATACGCTCAACCAATGTTCGATCACGTCCTCGGTGTATTGGTCTTCAAATGCCAAACTAGCCATATATGCGATTTTCTCGCGGGTGAAACCATAGCGCAGGTAGTAGTACATAAAGAAGTCGTGCAACTCGTATGGTCCTACTTTGTCTTCGGTTATCTGTGCAATATTTCCATCTTCATCGGTTGGCAATAGCTCTGGCGATACAGGGGTATCGATCACATCCATCAATATCTCTCGTAGGCGTTCGCCGAAGATGTTCTCTGCGGCGTAGCGCACCATATAGCGCACCAGTGTCTTAGGCACTCCCGCGTTCACGCCGTACATCGACATATGGTCGCCGCAATAGGTAGCCCAACCCAGTGCCAACTCGCTCATATCGCCGGTGCCTACCACCAGACCGTTGTACTTATTTGCCATATCCATCAGCACTAGTGTGCGGATACGCGCTTGTGCGTTCTCGTAGGTGATGTCGTGCGTGTTGATGTCATGACCTATATCATTGAGGTGCTGCGTCGCCATTTCGCGGATAGGTATCTCGTGGATGCTCACACCCATCTCCTCCATCATCTCTATGGCATTGTGATAGGTGCGGTCGCTCGTACCAAAACCGGGCATGGTTACGCCAATCACTTGGCTGCGGTTATAGCCCAATCTATCGGCTGCCAATACGCTCACAATCAGCGCCAATGTTGAGTCCAATCCGCCCGATATGCCTACCACCAGCGATTCGGCATGCGTGTGCTGCCAGCGGCGAAGCAAACCATGCACTTGCAGGTTCAGTACATCCTCGCAATACTCCATGCTTTCCTTGCGTTTGGGCAAGAATGGCGTCTTCGTAAAATGCCTATGCAATGGTCCCCCTAAACAATAACCCTCTGGGCGTCCACTAAACTGTAGCGAAGCGTCCTCTAAACTGCGCTCCAAAGGAGCGACCTGAATATGCCTATAATGTCCATGTTTGTCGTGCGTGAAGTTCGTGTTGCGTTGGCGGTCGATGCGCAGACGCTCCACGTCAATCTCCGAGATTACCATGCTGCTCTCCATCTGGAAGCGCTCGCCGATCTCTAGCATGTCGCCGTTCTCTGCGATATATGTGCTACCTGAGAACACGATGTCGGTGGTCGATTCGCCGATACCCGACGAGGTATAGACATAGCCGCAGTGTACGCGAGCCGATTGCTGGGTAATCATGCGCTGACGGAAACCGTGCTTGCCTGTCACGCAGTTGCTACTGGATAGGTTGAAGATGATCTCTGCACCTTGTATGGCCAGTTGTGTGCTGGCGGGTAGGGGCGACCATAGGTCCTCGCATATCTCAATACCAAAACTATAATCCTTCGTGGTAAATAATAGGTCAATACCAAATGGCACATCCGTGCCCCACAGTTCAATGGTTGGGATGCGCGGACGGATACTATTTACATTGTGTTCCAGCACATCGCGACCCGACGAAAACCATCTCTTCTCGTAGAACTCGCCTGTGTTAGGCAGGTTGATTTTGGGCACTACGCCCACTACCTCGCCATCGGTCATCACAAAGGCGCAGTTGTAGAGGTTGTTGTCCACTTTCAGCGGAGCTCCTACCAATACGATGATAGGCAGGTTACGCGTGTAGGCGCATACCTCCTCCAAGGCAGTCAGTGCATCGCGTTGTAGCTGTTGAGTGAAGAACAAATCCGCACAGGTATATCCAGTGATGCTCAGCTCAGGGAAGCATACCACTTCCACTCCTTCTTGCACAGCCTCGGTAATCTGCTTCTTGATCTCACTGGCATTGTATTGACAGTCTGCCACACGCATGTGCGGTACGGCGGCTGCCACGCGAACATATCCAAAATTTGTATTCATACGATAGCCCTATTATTCCAAATTAGCGTGCAAAGGTACAAAAAAATACGCACATATGCAAGCAAATGAGCACATTTTTTTTGAAAAAAGATAGATTTCATCTATCAATTGAGTTATTACCTAATCGCTGCGTAGGGTAGGAGTAGCTACGGGGGAATTGGCTTTGAGCGCGGAGGATGTTGATTGTCGCGCAATGTTGATCAGAGTTGTTGCTGTTGTTGATTCCTATAATCCGCGTCATGTATTCTGTTGTAGTATCAACTCGTATATAGTTCCCTAATTTTGTTGAATAGGATATAGATCTGTGCAGCGATAAACGGGTTGCTGTCTTGAAAACGAAGGAGTTGTATATCAGCGAGATAGAGAAGAAGTGGAATGATGCAACGATTAACAGTGCACATTTGTGCACTGTTAATTCCCTAAAATATGCCCCCCCAAAAAAACGTTATAACCTATATCCCTTAGCGATTGGCTGTCTGTTTCGTTACCACATCGTTACCACTCCGTTACCACCCGGAACGTCATCGTCACTGCTGAATATTTATGGAATTTATATACTTGTTGACACTTTTGTGCATTTTCCGTCTCATTCGTCCTTTGTGATCTTTATGGGGAAAGTGGAAAATAATCGCACGAATTTGGGCAATCCCCTCGAAGTTACGGTCGCTAAATGCTGTATATGACCATAATTTTACAAAAAAATACACCATTTTTGCATTTTTTTGCCAAAAAATTTGGTCATATGCATTTTTTGTTGTACCTTTGCACCCGCTTTCGAAAAGGAAGTATGACATAAGGTCACGGTGCTATCGTCTAGTGGCCTAGGACAACGGCCTCTCACGCCGTAAACCCGGGTTCGATTCCCGGTAGCACTACAAAGAAAAAGGAACTCAATCGAGTTCCTTTTTTCATTCTCTAACCTCTACACTCTACGCCCTCCAGGGCTCCGCCCCTACTCATCACTTATCACTTATCACTCATCACTCATCCCTCATCACTTATAGTTCGTAACTCAATTTCATCCCATAGCACCATTTACGCCAATCACTTGACCTGAGACATAACTTGACAGGTCGGATGCCAAGAATAATGCTACTTTGGCTACTTCTTTTGCTTCGCCACAACGATGCATAGGAATCATCTTGACCACCTCTTCGCGTGCCGATTCGGGCAGAGCCAATGTCATGTCTGTCAATATATAACCTGGCGCAATCGCATTCACGCGGACATTACGACTACCTATTTCTTTGCTCAATGATTTAACCAAACCAATGATACCTGCTTTGGATGCCGCATAATTGATTTGTCCTGCATTGCCAGCAATACCGACGATAGAGGACATAGCGATGATGCTACCACTACGCTGGCGCATCATTTGTGTAGATGCCGCATGGCAATAATTGAAGACGGATTTGAGATTCACATTCAGCACATCATCCCATTGCTGTTCGCTCATACGCATGAGCAACGTGTCGCGTGTGATGCCTGCGTTGCAAACCAATATGTCTAATTGTCCAAAGGTATCTACCACCTCCTTCACTACTTGATGGGCTGCATCAAAATTGGCGGCATCACTTTGTAAACAAAGCACTTGCACACCTATCGTCTGGAGTTCCTCTACTAATTTATTTGCTTCGTTTTCTTCGTTGATATATGTAAATGCAATGTTGCACCCTTGCTCTGCATAGAGCAATGCAATCGCGCGCCCAATTCCGCGCGATGCTCCTGTGATCAGAGCGGTTTTATTTTTTAGCATAGTTTCTTTGTTTATTATCTAGTTAAACTAGTTCTACTAGTCCAACTAGTTATTTTAAGTATTTATCGAGCCAAGCAAAGAAGGTGCGTTGCCAGAGGATACCATTTTGTGGTTTCAATACCCAGTGGTTTTCATCTGGGAAAATTAGTAACTGAGCAGGCACTCCACGCATCTTAGCTGCATCGAATGCTGCCATGCCTTGGTTCGCCAATATGCGGTAGTCTTTCTCGCCATGAATGCAGAGGATTGGGGTGTCCCATTCGCCGACAAAGAGGTGAGGTGAGTTGGCAAAAGTGCGTTGCGCAATCTTGTTCTTCTTATCCCAATATGCGCCACCCATATCCCAATTAGCAAACCATTTCTCCTCTGTCTCAAGGTATTGCATCTCCATGTTGAAGATACCATCGTGCGCGATAAACGCTTTGAATCGTTTGTTGTGATGACCTGCCAACCAATATACGCTGAAGCCACCAAACGATGCTCCTACGCAACCCAAATGGTCTTTGTCCACGTATGGCTCACTGGCTACAAACTCATCAATAGCCGATAGGTAATCCTTCATACATTGTCCTCCGTAATCGCCACTAATCTGCTCGTTCCATGCTTTGCCGAAGCCAGGAAGACCACGACGGTTAGGGGCTACGATGATATAGTCATTGGCAGCCATCATCATGAAGTTCCAACGGAAGCTCCAGAACTGGCTCACAGGTGATTGTGGACCACCTTCGCAGTAGAGTAGAGTAGGGTATTTCTTGCTTGGGTCGAAGTGAGGAGGATAGATGATCCATGTGAGCATATCCTTGCCGTCGGTCGTTTTTTGCCAACGAGGTACCACTTCGCCCATAGTGATTTGCGAGTAGATGTTCTCATTCTCGTGGCTAATCTGTACAGGGTCTTCACCTTGTTTGAAACAGAAAATCTCGTTTGCCTCGCGCATCGAATAGCGTAAGCAATAGTATGTATCACCTATATTCGCAGCAGGCACATAGTCGTATTGACCAGTGGTCAAACAAGTGCGCTCGCCTTGAAGGTTGATCTCATATAGCATAGATGTAGCATGCCATACTGCGCTGAAAACAAGTGTGTTATCATCTTTCCAATAATAACTATCCACGTTGGTGTCTAATCCACGGCTGAGGAATATTTGCTCACCTGTTGCGAGGTTGCAAACCATAAGGCGATTCTCATCGCTTTCATAGCCATCACGCTCCATAGATTGCCACGCAATGTATTGTCCAGAAGGAGAATAGCTAGGGTTGGTGTCATAACCATGGTTGTCCTCGGTGATATTCGTGTGCGTGTGCGCACACACGTCGTATATATATATGTCTGAGTTGGTGGAGATGGAATAATCAAGACCGCTTTTCTTGCGGCAGGTGTATGCAATTTGTTTGCCGTCAGGGCTCCATGCCAATTGCTCTACGCCACCGAAAGGCTTCATCGGCGACTCGTAAGGTGTGCCTTCCAAAAGATCCACGATGTTGCTAACAACAAGGGATTTGCCTTCGCGCTTCAACTCACACAGGAATGGATGTGGAGCAGTCTCTATCCACTCGTCCCAATGCTTATACATCAGGTCATCCACTATGCGACCGGAAGCCAATGGCAGGTCAGGGTGTTTGTCTGCGGTGCTTGCCACGGTCTTTACTTGCGCAATAAGGATGATCTTATCGCCTGTAGGAGAGAGTAGGAAGCCCTCAATATCTTTGTCAAAGCCTTGAAGACCAATATCCTTCTTCTTTGCTCCTTGTTCTTGGTTCTTTACATATAGTTTCCCTGCTTTGAGGTAAGCGATGTCGTTTCCCCACCATGCAGGCTCGTAGCCCACCCATTCGTTGTCGGTTACGAGTTGATTATCTTGCTCGTGAGCCACGCGAATCCACGAGGTAGAGCGATTCTCCTCTACGCTGTAGTAGCTGACGGTATAAGCGAGTTGGTTGGTCTGCTCGTTAGGCAATACCGAGTTGATACGTCCCATCGCCCATAGTGCTTCGGGAGTGAGTCGTCCGCCTTCGATGGTGATTTCGGGTTTCGTGATAGGTACTTTATCGTTTTGCTCCTTGTTTTGACAAGATGTTGCAAGTAGTGCAAGCATAGCCATGAAGATGAGTTTACGCATATTGATGTGTTTATGAAAGTATATTTTTCTTTCGGTAATCTCTCGGTGGGGTTCCAATGAGATTCCAATGAGGTTCCAATGATATATGGTGGCAGATAGGTGGAAACCAAAGGGCAATTACCTCTTTGTATATACAGCGAAAGTATATGGATAAGGGTTCTTTTCGTCCGCCTCGTGGTGCTCCTCACTGACGCATTGCCAAATGGCAGGATCAATCTCAGGGAAGAATGTATCAGCATCCTCCCATGCGTGGTGGATATGTGTGATATAGAGTTTGTCCACCAATGGTAAGAACTGGCGATAGACCATACCTCCGCCAATGATGAACGCTTGTTCGTCGGCTGCAATAGCAGCTTGTGCCTCTGGGATAGAGTGTACTACCTCGGTGTTCTCGAAGGTAAAATCCTCGCGGTCGGAGAGCACAATGTTGCGGCGATTAGGCAGTGGGTGTTTAGGCAAGGAGAAAAATGTGCGCTCGCCCATAATGACTGTGCAACCAGAGGTTTGGCGCTTGAAGTATTGTAAGTCACTTGGCATGTGGCAGAGCAAGTCGCCTGCCTTGCCGATAGCATTGTTTTCTGCGATAGCTACGATGAGGTTGAGCATAGTGTTGTTTAGAATTGTTTAGAATTGTTTAGTGCGGTTTTAGACAGCTACGACGCCAGGGATATGTGGATGTGGGTCGTAGTCAACGAGCTGGAAATCTTCGAACTTGAAGTCGAACAAATCCTTTACCTCCGGGTTTATAATCATTTTAGGTAGCGCGCGTGTGTCGCGGGTGAGCTGCAACTTCACTTGCTCGATATGATTGCTATAGATATGTGCGTCGCCAAAAGTGTGTACAAAATCGCCCGCCTTCAAGCCTGTCACTTGTGCCATCATCATGAGCAGAAGGGCGTAGGACGCGATATTGAAAGGCACGCCCAGAAAAATATCCGCAGAGCGTTGGTAGAGTTGCAACGAGAGGCGACCATCTGCCACGTAAAACTGGAACAATGTGTGGCAAGGAGGCAAAGCCATATTATTGACCTCGGCTACGTTCCATGCGCTGACGATATGGCGGCGAGAGTCAGGATTGCGCTTGATTTGGTCCACGAGTTGCGCGATTTGGTCGATATGACCACCTTGGTAATCTGGCCATGAGCGCCATTGGTGACCATACACAGGACCGAGCTCGCCATTCTCGTCTGCCCATTCGTTCCAAATACGCACACCATGATCCTGCAAGTACTTCACATTGGTGTCGCCCTTGAGGAACCATAGGAGTTCGTAGATGATAGACTTGAGGTGGAGTTTCTTGGTCGTTAACAAAGGAAAACCCTCCTCGAGATTAAAACGCATTTGGTGACCGAAGACAGAGATGGTACCTGTGCCTGTACGATCGTGCTTTATGGTGCCTTCGTTGAGAACGCGTTGGCAGAGATCGAGATATTGTTTCATAATTCAGAATTCTTAATTCAAAATTAATACAAATTATACGTAGTTTTGAGTACGCGGAACTCGGTACGACGATTGAGCGAGTTGCATACCTCTTGTTTGTCGGCTGATAGGGTAGTGATAAATGCTTCGTCTAGCACTTGATCTTTTGGTAGATAAGGGTATTGCTTGTGCAATACTTCATCCACGACCACAGGTTTCTCTTCGCCGTAGCCAACAGGCGTAAGACGCTCCTGCTCAATACCATGCTTGATCAAGTAATCCACTACCGATTTTGCACGCTTAAGTGACAGCTCTTGGTTGGCTTCATTGTTACCCACCATATCGGTATGTGCTGCCATTTCGATGGTGATATTGGGATTGTCATTGAGTAATTTGATCAAGGCATTGAGTCCATCTTCTGAATCAGGAGATAATTCCCAACTACCAAACTTGAAGAAGATATTACCCATTTTTACTGGCTTAGAAATGGGTGATAATACGAAATTATGTTCGTATGTGTAGCTGTCCTTCAATCCCTCTGTGGTAAATATCTGCTTCTCGTTAAGATATCCACGTGCGTTCACCAGCATCGCATATCGTGTATCTTTGTTCAACTTCAGTCGATAGGTACCATCGCGTCGAATTTGCGTTTTAACATTGGTACCATCATTGCCTACAAGACGTAGTGTTGCATCGGCTAGGTGTTCACCGTTGTTATCGGTGACATTTCCTTCGATGATAAACTCCAATTGTGGCAAAACGAACGAATATATCAAATCGAATCCCTTCTTTTGCCCTCTGTTGGAAGAGAAGAATCCATTTTCTGTTGCTCCTGCGAAAGTGATACCAAAATCATCTCCATTGGAGTTGAATGGTGCACCCATATTAAACACTTCCCATGTTGTATCTTGAAGTACAGCGTAAAACAAGTCTAGTCCTCCATAACCAGGATGTCCTTTGGAAGCGAAGTATAAGCGACCATCTTGACGAATATATGGAAACAATTCATCATCACTTGTATTAATCTGTGGCCCCATATTGCGGATGTCGTCCCACTCGCTACCATTGGAAATCGCCATATAAATATCTTTTCCACCGTATCCTCCCGGTGCATCGCTTACAAAGTAAAGGGTGTCGCCTGTCATATTGATGCTTGGATGTCCCACGGTGATGCTACTATCTTTGAATAGCTTCACCTCCTGTGCCTCTCCCCATTCGCCGCTGGCGCGTTGTGACATATAAATTTTAGCACCTAAATCTTGTCCATTGATAGGTTTTGAGTAGGTGAAATACATTGTTCTACCATCGGCTGATAATGAGGCCGCCCCTAGTTCTGCAGTCGTGGTTTGTTTTTGGTTTTCTCCCTCTTCGTTTTCGGATTCTTTGTATAATCCTTCGCATAATTCAATATCTTCCCATTTTCCAGCCGCATTCTTGCGGGCTGAGTAGAGATTGAACGATGGCATCCCCGTTACTGATGATGTACGTACTTTCTTTCTATTGGTGGATTTTTGCTCCTGACGATTAGATGTGAAGATCAATGCGTCAATGTCCTCTCCAATAAACATAGGAGAAAAATTGGATGAGCGCTTCGCATTAAACTCTTTAGCAACAGCCACCTTATAGCGTGATGGTTGCTTACGCCATACATCTGCTTTGCCGCACGCATACTTGCCAGCCATAGCTACATAGTCATTTGGATGTGCCTCCAAATAAATATCATACTGCTTGGCTGCTTCGCTATATTTGCCTTGGTACTGCAATACCTGTGCATAATGCAGATACACTATTGAGTCTGGATAATGATAGCGAATAGCACTCTTATATGAATTTGCAGCCCTGCTATTATTGAGGATGCGATAGCACTCTCCTTGTTGGAAAGCTACGTGTGCGCGCAAGGACTTATCCTGTCCTTTCAACTGACGATACACTTGCTTGTACATCTCTGCTGCTTGGTAATATTCGCCAATATTGTATCGTTTATCTGCACGTTTGATACGAGCAGATATACTACACGAACTGAGCGCTATGACCAGACTGCATGCACATGTTATAACTAGAATACTCTTAAATCTCATATCTTATTTTGTACCCATTATTTCTACCCTATACATCGGACTGTGATTAGAAGGCGATGACATTTTCAGGGTTGATAGCTTCATCATTTTTCCAAAGTTCAAACCCCATCTGATTTTCTCCAGCAATACCAATACATTCACCAGCACGTACGTAATCGCCTACTTGTTTCAATGATTTTTTTACTCCACGATAGATGGATAGATAGTCGCTATGCTTTACCATCAGGGTATAGACATCGTTTACTTCTTGATTGACATATATCACCACGCCATCCAAAACTGAAGCTATATTCTCGTTGTCTAATGTGTTGATGATAATACCATAATGCTTTTCTTGTACTGAGAAATGCTCCGCTATTGCACCATGTACGGGCACAAAAAACACATTCACGGGGTTGGAAATATTGTGAATGTTCTCGAATAACTGCATGTTGTTCTTCTCTTTCGCCTCGTATTGTGCAATGAACTCTGCAGTAGCTTCACTCTTTGCCTCTAGCAACTGTTCACGCATGATGATTTGCATCGAGTCGAGACTATGTACGGTATCCGATTGCATCTCTCCCGCTACTACTTGTTTGATGATATCTAAGTATTGGCGTTGCATTTCCAAAGATGTACCCATGGAATCCAAACGAGCTGACTCTTCGATCAACTGTTGTCGAATATTCTCCGAGTAACCTGGAAGATAGTTTCGAATAGGTGTATACAATATCACTAAAGAAAATAATGCTAGTGCTATCAAAAACATAGCACCAACCACTACAATGACTCCCCACCCACTTAGGTGGAGATGCCATTGTTCGGTCAATGTCTTTTCATTCAGCACACTGATGCGATATTTCTCTCGCAACCGTTGCCCTAAAGTGATTTTCTTATTTTCTACCAAAATTCTTAATTACTAATTTCCAACGAATCCATTAATTATCACTGATTGATAGTTGTTTTTATCATCAGTGTCAATTCGTGTTATTCGTGGGAGTATAAATTATTGACTATTTTAATATCGTGCAACCCTCGCAAGGTTTGAGTTGCTTGAAGAAGTCATTGCCCTTGTCATCCACAAGGATAAACGCTGGGAAGTTCTCCACTTCAATCTTCCAGATGGCCTCCATGCCCAATTCTGGGTACTCAACACACTCGATAGACTTGATGTTCTCTTGCGCCAAGATAGCAGCAGGACCGCCGATAGAGCCCAAGTAGAAGCCGCCATGCTTTTGGCAAGCATTGGTCACGTCGATAGAGCGGTTACCCTTAGCCAACATGATCATGCTACCGCCATTATCTTGGAACTCATCCACGTATGGGTCCATACGACCTGCTGTGGTAGGGCCCATTGAGCCACAAGGCATACCTGCAGGAGTCTTAGCAGGACCTGCATAATAGATTGGGTGATTCTTCAAATACTCTGGCATACCCTCGCCTGCATCCAAGCGTGCTTTGATCTTCGCGTGAGCGATGTCGCGACCTACGATGATGGTGCCATTCAAACTGAGGCGTGTACCGATAGGATATTGGGTGAGGATCTTGCATACGTCAGCCATTGGTTGGTTGAGGTCAATGCGTACTGCATCACCTTCGCCTGCTTGGCGGAGTTCTTCAGGAATGAGGGAAGCAGGATTATTATCCATCTTCTCAATCCAGATACCATCCTTGTTGATCTTACACTTGATATTGCGGTCAGCCGAGCAACTTACGCCCAAGCCGATTGGGCAACTTGCGCCGTGGCGAGGCAAACGAATCACGCGGATATCGTGCGCCATATACTTACCGCCAAACTGTGCACCCAAGCCAATCTTGTATGCCTCCTTCAAGAGTTGCTCCTCGAGCTCGATGTCGCGGAACGCACGACCTGTCTCATCGCCAGTGGTAGGCAGGGTATCATAGTAGTGAGTAGAAGCCAACTTCACGGTCAGCAGGTTCTTCTCTGCGCTGGTACCACCAATCACGAATGCGATGTGGTATGGAGGGCAAGCTGCAGTACCGAGGCTCTTCATTTTTTCCACTAGGAATGGAATGAGTGTACCTGGGTTTTGGATACGCGCTTTGGTTTCTTGATAGAGGTAGGTCTTGTTAGCAGAACCACCACCTTTGGTGACACAAAGGAAATGATACTCCATACCCTCGGTAGCCTCCAAGTCGATTTGTGCAGGGAGGTTGCATTTGGTGTTTACCTCATCATACATATTGAGTGGTGCGTTTTGCGAGTAACGGAGGTTACGCTCGGTGTAGGTCAAATATACACCTTTAGCGAGTGCCTCTTCATCGCAATAACCTGTCCACACTTGTTGACCTTTCTCGCCGTGGATGATGGCAGTACCAGTATCTTGGCATAGTGGCAATTGACCTTTGCAAGACACCTCTGCGTTGCGCAAGAAGGTCAAGGCTACGTACTTGTCATTAGCGCTAGCCTCTGGATCGCGAAGGATCTTAGCCACTTGCTCGTTGTGGCTGCGACGAAGCATGAAGCTCACGTCTGAGAACGCTGCGTTTGCCATTTTGGTCAAACCTTCTGCCTCGATTTTGAGGATAGGTTTACCTTCAAACTCGCTAACTGACACGTGATCTTTGGTCAGCAAATAATACTCTGTTTCATCCTTACCAAGTTGAAACATTGGTGCGTACTTAAATTCCATATCTGTATATTTTTTAATGTTTTTCTTTACTCGTTACCCGATATCCGATACCTGTCAAATCTTCACCTTCTTAAACTCTTGTTTATCCGCGTCAGTACGCTCTTTGTAGCGCATTTCTTGGCTACTCAATTCCATGATTTCATATTCGAATGGAATAACGGCAATCTGTTTATCCGTCATATGTATCTCCACAACCTCATCGCCATCTTTTTTCCACATAAACCAACCATTTCCGTATGGCATCAAATCTTCTTCGAATATATCTTCGCTAGTATTCCATTCACGTCCCCAATAATAGTCATTACCTGCAGGCTCCATAGTATATACGCGATGCCAACCTGTATCCACAGTATGTTGCCATACTCCGAGCATCATAGTGTCGATATTCAAGTCTTCAAATACCATCATACCATGCGTCTCTTCCATGATATCTCCGACAGATTCTACCTTGATTAGTCTTATACTTTCCCTATTGTTGCTATTTGCCACCATATATCCATATACACCCACACCTACTAGCAGCAGGAGTGTCATCATCAACAGCAGTATGTTACCTCGTTTCTTCATTACTTCCTATCCACAAAATTACTTTAACGCAATCACTTGTGCCTCTCTGTTATTCATCCCTGGCATCGTCATACCCACAGGCGCATTTACAAAAGTAGGATCGCATACCGTATAACGATGACCCTTATATGTCAAGTAATCACCATTTACCTCCTGCTTAAATGCTACCGCTGTCGCCAAATGCCCAGGATAATAGATCAATACCACATCCAAATCCACTAAATCGCGTACCAGACGAGCAAACAAGATCGAACGGTCCTCGCAATCCGAATAAGGATAATGCAACGTTTCCGAAGCAAAGAATGCTCGATCATACCCCCACACTTGATTGTCATAACCATAGGTGAAAGCGGTCTGAACGAAATTCAATAACTTATTCACCGCATCTCTTTCGCTCAAACCTACGATCGACTTCTTCAGGGTAGGGTATAAACTCGCTTGTACATGCTCGCTTAACGGTGTATTCGCATACACCACCCAACGTGTCATCGAATTATTGCCGAAATATGCTGATGGGTAATGATTAAAGAAATCTACCTCGTTTTTATTTACTGCTACATCAACTACGATGCCGTATTTGGAGCGCAATTGGCGTACACTACTCATGTCCTCGTCTAGCTTCTGCTCCTCGCGTAACTGCAACGAGATGGCTCGCTCTTTCTCGAAATATGCCTTACATATCTTCAATTCCCCTACTTCGCAGTTCAGTGGGTAGAAGTACTCCCCATTAATTTCGTAACGGTTCATACGTAGAATACTAAACTCGCTAGCTACTAATACATACAGTCTGCCTTCGCCATATGCCAAGCGAACCTTGTAGTTCGATTGCGCCAACAAGTATGCTTGCATCAACACTGCCTCATTCGTCTTGCCGTACTGCTTTTCACTTACAGCTTGCAGCATATCGATATAGCCCCAATCGCACAACGACAGTGCGTCGCGCACGCTCAGTACATTGCTCAGGGTGATATTATACTTAGCATCCGACAAATGCATCCAAGCATCTGCCAGACCCTTCTCATTCAACGACTTAATCTTTAGATCATCCAACAAAGGAAAACCTACACTTACCAAGGTGCCGTAAAACGATATAGCTACTGTCTTATGGGGGATCTCATCTATTGCTTCTACGGGCGCGATAGGCGCGGGCTTGGCACTTGGTTGCGGTACAATAATCACCTCCTCTTTCGTTATTATCGCTTCGCTATAGGACGCGGTCTCTGTCACAATTTCCTCTACGGGTGCTTCGTATACTACAGGTGCTAGCTCCTCTTCTTCCTCTACTACAATAGCAGGCAATGCATATGCTGTCTCCCAACTATCGCGCATGAAGGTAGCGTATTGCTCGTTTTGTGCTCGACGAAAGGCGTCATACTCCGCTTGTTGTGAGATCTTGAAAGTATCATACTGTTGCATTTGATCTCTCCTAAATTGCTCGAAAGTTTTGGAAAAATCATCCATCTGTCCCAAGGCACTAGTTGCTACCAATAGCAACCCTAAAACAATACTCCACTTATTCATGCTTGTATTAATCTTTATGGTGTTTAACCTAATTAATCTTATGTTGTTCACTCTGGTGACGTAACGGCGTTTGTTTTGCTATTTCCATTTCCGCCGCAAAGGTACAAAAAAAAATGCATATATGCAAGTAAATCGATTGAAATTTTATTTTATAAATAAAAAATGCGGACACGCAATGCGTCCGCATATGATTTTATATTCTAAATTTCGAATAGATGTTAGCCTCTTTTATTGCTTCTTACCTAGCACGTAAAAATCAAATACAATACTTCTGTGTGCAAGCATGTTTAGGGCTCTTTGTTTACCCTTGCTTGCAATCGGATATTGCGCTTTCATCTTGTGGTATGCCCAACGTGCCTCTAATACGGCTTTGGCATTAGGTATTTGCCCCGTTACGAGCATTTGCAAGGCTGCTACATAGTCCATGAAGAAACGTACTATCATTACCCACCATAATTGCGATAATGGTAGGTTCTTTCTGAGCATTAGCAAATTGTTGCGGAAATTAAGAAACGTCTTACGTGGATTCTCATACCCCAACGTGCCGCCACCTACGTGATAAACCACAGTATCTGGCAACACTACAATACGCCCGATTCCCGATATCGGATATCCGATATCCGTATTCCATAACCTCCAACACAAGTCAATCTCTTCCTGATGCGCAAAGAAATTGGCATCCAATCCCCCTAACTCTTTGTATGTTCGCGTACGAATGAGCAGGCACGCACCCGTCGCCCAGAATATAGGTGCGATATCATCATATTGTCCACGATCTTCTTCGATATGCGTCATTAGTCGTCCGCGGCAATAGGGATAGCCTAACATATCCATCATTCCTCCTGCTGCACCTGCATGCTCAAAACGTATCGCACTGATCTCGCCCTTGTCATACTGCTGTTTGCTATGCCACGAACCTATCTTGGGCTGTGCAGCTATTACCTCGGGATGAGCATCCATATATGCCAGCATCGTGTCCAACCAATTTGGCGTCACCTCCACATCTGAATTGAGCAGCACTGTATATTCAGCATCCACTTGCTCAATGGCATGATTATATCCAGCAGCGAAACCATAGTTTTTGTCAAGTTCTATCACACGTATAGGCTGTGTACGAAGATACCCTAACGAATCGTCGGTCGATCCATTGTCCGCTACAACCACCTCTACATCAGGTAGTTGTGTGTGTGCTAGTACCGATGGGAGAAACTGACGCAAGGTTTTCTCTCCATTCCAATTCAGTATGACTACACTACATTTCATTGTGCTTACTTGACATTTTGCCATAATTAGCATCTAGAGGTTAAAATCCGAAACTAAATGCTGCCGATACGGTGAAGTTCTTACCCTGTTGATATAGTGGCATATATTTGTCCAAATAATATTGCGCATTACCTATATCCTCGCTCTTGATGACATCTGTTTTTGTGTTGTCGAATCCGCGTGCATGGTTGTATTCTAATGTCAATGTCATATACATATTCGGATGCACCTCATACACACCATCCCAACGTAATACATCATTGCGGAAAATCACCTTGTCAAATGGCTTTTGAGAGATAGTTTCTGCGATGCCGCCATCGCGAATCACACCATCTGTCCCCCTATATATACGCAAGTATGCGTACGAGTTGTATTTCGTGTCGTTGGTATAACTCATTTTTACGAGTAATCCCCTCGCAGGCCGATATGCTAATTCGGCATAGATCGATTGCGCATTGTCCCCCATGTAATGCCCTAGATTATATGAGTTGCTTGCCCATGTCAAGGCATCAATTGAGTGGGTGTAACATGCTATGTATGAGCGCATGAACTCACCTTTCAAACTTAACCCTTTGACTGGCCATCCTCCCCAGTGAAAGCCCACTAAGTATGAGATGGGGTTGTTCTCCTTGTTGGACGGTTTGAGGCGCTTCAATGCAAACTCATCCAGATAGAATGAACCATATATCTGCAGATGATCCACCGGGCGAACCGACAAACTGGCAAAGGCTTGTGAATTTTGATTTTGCGAAGCAATACCCTTTGTCAATAGGTGATCAAGCGACTTGTAAAAAGCAATAGGAATGAAATACGCAGCTTGTACATTACGTTCTGCATATACAATCGAGTTACCCAACGAGAATGACAACTGCTTTACGGGGGTGAACGTAAACATGTTTGCTGCCATAAACTTATTCATGGGGCGATAGTTCGTAATCGGCGTACCAGGCTTGGTTGAGTGCTCTAGGTAGTAGTAACTGGTATCTATCACGTTCGATACTAGCCATGCATGGAAATAGTCGAACTGAAACCACTCATATGGTGTGAGCTGCAATGATACCATCGGCACAGCAGGCGCTCTGCCCGATAAGATGTTCGAACTATGATACGCATCTCCCCAACGTATATTCTCGCGTTGAATACCGATGCTGCCCCACCATGAATATAGACTGATACCCCCTTTTGAATCGGAAAAATCTCCGCCATAATTAGCTTCCTTGTATTGCACACCTGCCAATGGTGTCAACGCCGGTTGCACACCCGAAGCGCCATAGTGAATACGTGCTCCTCGCATGCGCGCGTTGTCGTCAGGATAATATTCTTTATTCAACCAATCGCCGCTCCACGAGTTATCGCGCAGACTGCCCCATATACTCAGGTGATTGGCAATGTCCATTTGCAATTCTGCTCCCCACCAACGCTGTAGTAGCACACCTTTCTTGTTGGCCATTACATCTGCACCTAAGATAGGACGCAGGCGCATCTTAAACATCGAGTCTGCTTTACGATAACTGAATTGCGGATCAGCCAACGATAAGTTATAGGTACTATGATCGGTGTATTGCACATGGTTATCCACCATCGTGTCGCGCTCCAAAGCAAACTCATTCAGATAGAATGCTAAGTCTTTCTGCTGACGACGATTAAGTAGCGTATCTGCCGCTTGTGCCTCTACTAACATATCTGCTATCTGCTTGCGTGTATAGGGACGTACCGCTGTTTGACGTACCACTATACCATCCGTCAGTAATTCATCAATGAAATCATACAAGCGGGTCTGTGTCAATGGTACAGGTATATTCTGCGCCATTACCGATAGCCCATTGCCAAGCACCAATAATATGATAAATAATCGCTTCACCTCTCTAAACTCTAAACACTACTTACTTCGTGCTCGCTTGAACACGATTGTATAAACAATCTTCCAAAAATACACAAAATCTGTTACCAATGTGCCCTTCTCTTCGCACATGGTCAGATACCGAATCTCCGACTCTTGTATCTCATCCAAGGTCTTGGGCATATCGGCATAAAATGGCGGCAATAATCCTGGTTTGTGATACATGCGCTGCTCTTGCAATTTCTTGCTATACAGCGAATAATAGTGTTGCGAGATGGGACGTACCCCCACCAGTTTCATATTGCCTTTCAGTAGATTGAGTAGCATTGGCAACTCGTCAATCCAATATTTACGCATTAATCTACCTAGTGTGGTTACACGGATATCATGGTTGAATTTACCACCGTCTTGCAACGAATATCGATCATATATATACGCTTGCAAAAACTCACTATAGGGGTGCATTGTTCGAAATTTATACACCTTGAATAGTTTGCCGTTTTTGCCTACACGGTTCAACTTTACCAAGATTCCGTACAAACGTCTTGCAGTGATCTCCGGGCGGAATTTTCGTCGAGCTACCACATAGTTGAGATCGCCTTTTTTGCGCTCATCGATGATCTCAAAACCGCAATAACACAGGCGTCCCATTACCTCTGCCTTGCTCAATACGCGATGCTTACCCTCGGTAATGTCAAAATACAACCGCGATGTCATGAACATTTTTGGCAGTACGCGCTTATAGCAGAAGAAGACCACATAGTACATCCACCCAATCACAGGAGGAAACCGATTCAAGATATTGCGTTTGGTCACCGATTGCGGCTCATAACAGCATACCCATATGCCATTATCGGGTAGTTTATCATTGACAGTTGTGAACAATTTATTCACGCCACGAATATGATTCAGTGGCATAAAATTTACGATCGCGTCAAAACGATAATTCGGCAGTTTTTTGATATTATACAGATCCGACGAACGCAGTGTAAAAGTATTGGTGCTATACAGATCAATGCTCTTTTCTAAATAGCGTATCACTTTCTCCTGTTCGAAGTCCAAAATGCTCTCTCGCAATGCCTGCTTATCTTCCTCTCGTAACTGTTGCGCAGGGTAGAGCACTGCCTGGGGTGTCCGTTTGGGCGCCTCTATAGGGGTGTCATCGGCATCCAAGGCATAGCGGTAAGCATGTTTGAAGATCAAAAATACTACCGATACACCCAGCATGGCTAACCACAGTGTGAGTAGTACCCAAATAGAGAAGTTTCGTCCCTCCATCAAGGCCATATACCCACACATAAGACCAAATAGCAAGGCAGAGGCGATTAATAAACGCAAGATGTCGCGACCCATCTTCATGTACTTTACTGGTACATAACGATGGCATGTATAGCTCATCAGCAACCAGAGGCCAGAAAAGATTAACACGAACACACTATACTTTTGGAAAGGCACTGATGTGGACAATGGAAACCATGCCAACACAATCAATACACTCACCAATAGCGTGATCGCATCTGCAATCACATACCGCCAATATGGCCGATAGATTAGTCTCAAGCCTCTCTCTTCCCGCCTTTAGTCTAATTTACTTCTTGCAACGAGCGTTAAGAGCGCTGATTACTTCGTCGGTAATATCGTAGGTGGAATCAGCTTGCAAGACATTGTCTTTAGCATTGTTGCTCAAGATCATATGATAACGACCATCTGCATTGAACGCCTTCAAGAATGTTGTGAGAGTGTCTGCCAATTGGAGGTTTAACTTTTGATTCTCGACCAAGATGTCCTCAGTCAATTTTGCCTCTAACTCTTGCAACTCTTGTTGCTTTTGCAACAAACGTTGTTGCTCTTTCTCTGCACGCTCACGACTCAAGAAGGCGTTATTCTCTAACTTACGTTGGAAATCAAGCATCTCGTTTTGCAAAGTACGAGCCTTGGTGTTCAATTTCAAACGAGCATCTTCTTGCTTTTTCATCAGTTTTTCGTTAGCCTCTTGAGCAAATACGTAGTTTACCAACAAGCTGTCGGTGTTGAGGTAGGCCACAGGAATACGCTCTGCAGACTCACTAACTGCAACACTAGCACCTGCTGGCTTTGTAAAGAAGAGTACACACAATGCAGCTACAGCTGCTACAAGAATTACATTGGTTACAATCAAAGTAACGTTAATCAATTTTTGGTTTTTCATATTATTTATTTTTTTTGTTTGCTATTTTTTATATAGTCGTTTACCTATACCAATTCGTGAATAATCAATCCCGAGCGCAATTTTGGTTCGAACCAGGTTGTCTTCGGTGGCATGATATTTCCTGTGTCGGCAATATCAATGAGCTGCTTCATTGTCACTGGATACAACGCCAAAGCCATCTGCATCTCACCGCTATCTACACGATTCTTTAGTTCTCCCAATCCGCGTATGCCACCTACGAAGTCAATTCGCTTGTCTGAACGCAAGTCTTTGATACCTAGCAGTTTGTCCAATATTAGATTCGATGATATAGTTACATCCAATACGCCTATCGGATCATTGTCGTCATATCTGCCAGCCCTCGCGGTCAACTTATACCACTCGCCTTGCAAGTACAAAGCAAACACGTGCAATGCCTCTGGATGATAGATATCTGCGCCCATTGCTTCTACCTCAAAATCTTCCTTTAGCGCTTCTATAAACGCCTCAGCACTCATACCATTCAAGTCCTTCACTACACGGTTATAGTCCATGATATGCAACTGATCATCAGGGAAACATACAGCCAAGAAATAGTTGTACTCCTCGTCGCCTTTATGATTAGGATTCATCAACTTCTTCTCGTTGCCCACTAGTGCTGCTGCTGCGCTACGGTGATGACCATCAGCAATATACATTGCAGGCATTTCTGCTACGAGTTCAGTGATACGAGCTATATCTGTCTTATCGCTGATTACCCACAACGTATGGCCAAATCCGTCCAAGTCCGATACAAAATCATACTCTGGTTCGCCTTTTGCCACACGTGCTACGATACCATCCAACTCCTCATGATGGGGGTAAGCAAAGAATACTGGCTCCACGTTCGCATTGTTCACACGCACATGCTTCATACGGTCCTCCTCTTTATCACGACGAGTCAACTCATGCTTTTTGATACGACCTTCCATATAGTCTTCCACCCAGGCGGCTACTACCAATCCGTATTGTGTTCTGCCATCCATTGTTTGGGCATATACATAGTATTGTTCCTCACTATCTTGTACCAACCAGCCCTTCTCTCTAAACAAGTCAAACTGTTTGCGGGCCATTGCGTACACATACTCATCGTGTTCATCCGTGCCCTCTTCAAAATTGATCTCTGGCTTGATGATGTGGTATAGCGACATTTCATTACCGTCTGCCTCTTTACGCGCCTCATCTGAGTTCAATACGTCGTACGGACGGCTACTTACTTGCTTCGCCAACGCCTTTGGTGGACGAATACCTCGAAATGGTTTTATCTTCATAATCTTGTGCCTTTAACCTTTAGCTTTTCGCCTCTTTCTTCTCTTCGCTACCCATCTTGCATGTTCCGTTGAACATTGCATTTGGTTCAACCATCAATGTGCTGGTGCTGATGTCGCCCTTTATACTGCTGGTTGCGCGCAAAGCCAATGCATATTTCACATCAATCTTACCATCCAATTTGCCCATAATCTCAGCGTTCTGACACTCCACTATACCTTTTACCACGCCACGCTCGCCAATCACGAGTTTGCCTGCGCACTTCACATCACCTTCTATTGTGCCATCCACACGCATGTCGCTATCTGTGATGATCGTGCCAATGATCTTACTTCCTGAGGTCAATGCGTTGTACAATGTACCTCCGTTTTGTTGTTGTGTAGCCATATTATTGTTGTTTAATAAATAAAATTTATTGTTGTCGTTTCAAAAAACATGCAAAGGTACAAAAAAAAAAGCATATATGCAAATATTTAGCACTTTTTTTGAAAAAAAGAAGTGTGTTGTATGTTGATCGTTTGCGGTTGGTTACCCAGCGCTTGTGCTTGTGCTTGTGCTTGCGCGAGCGCGTTGAGAATATTAGCGATTACTTACTTGTTTGGATTTTTGCAAGATTGGGGGAGTGATATTTTGTTTCATAATGTGTTGTTTTTTTAGATTTGATATTTTTTCTTTTCGAACTATAACACTATAACAAGAAAAAAAAGGTCGAGGGGTATATTTCCTATCTAAAAAATTATGTTTATAATTATATAATTATATACTAACCAACTAACCCCTAAATTTTTTCGATTTTTGGCGGGGTGTTTTTGGGTCTTGATATGAAAAAGGCAGAAAATTGACATATATTTTCGTGTTATAATGTTATTTTGAAAAAGTGACGATTTTTAAGAATTGAGGTGTTTTTTACAAAGGAAGATAATAGAGAAAATAGCGATATAAATAGCCTCCATAACGAAGGTTAAAATCCAATGATCTTTAGTCCGTCTATTCATGCGCTAACTACCGCTTTGGGAAAATATGAACTATAAACTGTTAGTGATGAATAGATATTGTAGATGAATGTCGTAAAAATATAAAAAAATCTGCATGTGAATGAAAAATTTGGTGATTTGAGAAAAAAGTTGTACCTTTGCACGAATTTTGTGCGTATATGAAGGAGATACTGATTGTCATAGGTGTTATGCTCGCAGCCATGTTGCTGTTCTGTGTGCGCGTTATACTCAAGAAAAATGGCACATTCAGCAGTCAGCATATCTCCGAAAATAAACGTATGAAGCAGGATGGCATCCATTGTGCCAACTCGCAAGATAGAGAAGCAAGACGAAAAAATACGAGCAAAATAGATGTCCAGGACCTCTAAACAATACTATACCATACTGATATGAAACAAATCGCTATATTAGGTAGTACAGGTAGCATTGGCACACAGACTCTGGATGTTGTGCGTCAGCACCCAGAGGACTTCAGCGTGTACGCCATCTCTGCGCATCGTAAGATCGACCTTCTTATCCAACAGGCATTGGAATTTAATCCTGCCGTTGTTTGTATTGCAGATGAGACCCTCTATCAGCCTTTGCGCGATGCACTTAGCGATCTGCCTATCAAGGTGATGGCAGGCGAAAAAGCCATTGCAGAAATGGTCACCATGCCTGCCATTGATGTGGTAGTGGCAGCCATGGTTGGATACGCAGGGTTGAGGCCTACTATTGAGGCTATCAAAGCGAAGAAAACTATTGCGTTGGCCAACAAGGAAACACTGGTCGTAGCAGGCGAGATTATTTGCCGACTAGCAGAGCGTTATAAGGTGAATATCCTACCTGTAGATAGTGAGCATTCTGCTATTTTCCAATCCCTTGTAGGAGAAGAGATAGCAAGCGTCGAAAAACTCTTGCTTACTGCCAGCGGAGGGCCATTCCGCAACTTTACCTACGAGCAGATGCAGCACGTCACTGCAGCACAAGCTCTACAACATCCCAACTGGGATATGGGTGCGAAGATCACTATTGACTCAGCAAGCATGATGAATAAAGGCTTTGAAGTTATTGAAGCTCGATGGTTGTTCAATATTCCAGTCGAAAATATCCAAGTGCTCGTACATCCGCAATCAGTCGTGCACTCTGCGGTGCAATTCATTGATGGTAGTGTTAAAGCGCAATTGGGTACACCCGATATGCGCATACCTATCCAATATGCATTGACTTACCCTAAACGTTGGCAGAGCGATGTACCACGACTGGATTTCTTTGCTACTAGAAACCTTACCTTCGAAGAGCCAGATATGCAGCGGTTCCCAAATTTGCGCCTCGCATACGAAGCAATGGATAGAGGAGGCAATATGCCATGTATACTCAATGCTGCTAATGAGGTAGTCAACGCTGCTTTCCGAGAAGGGAAGTGTGGTTTCTTGCAGATGTCAGATATCATTGCGAGAACAATGGAAAAGACTGATTTTATCGTTAGCCCAACATACGAAGATTATGTGCAAACAGACTATCTTGCACGCAAAATAGCAACAACAATACTAAATAAAAAATAAAAAATGCAGTGGATTCAACTCATACTCGCCCTTAGTTTTCTCGTGGTAATTCATGAGCTTGGGCATTTCCTCTTTGCGCGACTATTTAAGGTGCGCGTGGAGAAGTTTTATATGTTTTTCAACCCGAAATTTTCGCTTATACGTGCCAAGAAGATCAATGGCAAATGGCATGTCAAGCTTTTTGCATCTAATGTTGAGGCATCGGCAGTGCCAGTGACCGATGAGATGGGCAACGAAAAAAAAGATAAAAAGGGGAATACCCTCTACCGCCCAATGACTGACGATGAACTCCAAGCCCTTCCTGAGGACGATTGGCGTCGCTATCCAGACAATACAGAGTGGGGTATAGGTTGGGTGCCTTTCGGCGGCTATTGTGCCATTGCTGGTATGGTGGATGAGACCAAAGCTGCTACCGACCTTTCTTCCAAACCACAACCATGGGAGTTTCGCTCTAAGAATGTATGGCAACGACTCTGTATCATTATCGGGGGTATCCTAGTTAACTTTATCGCTGCATTGCTGATTTTTGGTATGATACTTTTCCATTGGGGTAAAAGCGAACTGCCTCTCAGTAATATCCATACTGGATTATATTACTCGGATATTTTGGTGAATGAGGGCTTTCGGCAACAAGATAAGGTGCTTAGTATCAATGATGTAGAACCTAATAGTATCGGTGATATCTTCAATGCTCTCATCATCAATGGTGAGCGTGATGTAGTGGTCTTGCGTGGTGCTGATACTATTTCGCTCACTATGTCGGAGGATCTGAGCCAACGCTACCTCGCTTTGGCTAATGATTATGATCGTGCAGAGCGCGAGAAAGAGCGTGCGGACAAAACATATCGCAAGAAAAATTACGTTGCTATCTCCTACTTCACGCCCTTTGTGGTTGACTCCGTTATGTCCGGTGGTGCAGCCTCTTTTGCCAATATGCAATCAGGTGATAGTATTGTAGGAGTTAATAATGCACAAAACTTGTGCTATGTGCAGATAACCAATGAATTGGCTAAATATCCATGCGATAGTATTACCCTTTCTTTCTATCGTGCAGGTGAGTTGCAGCAAGCGCGTCTCTTCATTGGTGACCAAGCCAAGATTGGTGTATATGCCAAACCTGAGAGTGCATTCTATACCTATGTTCATACGGATTATACTCTCTTCCAAGCTATACCAGCTGGTATTGAGATGGGGTGGGATTTCTTGGTCAGTTATGTGAAACAGTTCCGCGTGATTTTCACCAAAGAAGGGGCACAATCTGTAGGTGGATTTGGTGCTATCAGTAGTATGTTTCCTGATACTTGGAATTGGTACGGATTCTGGTATATGACAGCGGTGTTGAGCCTTGTATTGGCGTTTATGAACTTTTTGCCAATTCCTGCCTTGGATGGTGGATATATCCTCTTCCTGATTTGGGAGATTATTACGCGTCGTAAGCCTAGCGACAAGTTCCTTGAGGTAGCCAATACTATCGGTTTCTGGCTCCTTCTCGCACTCATGATTTTCTCTAATGGTAATGACATATTCAAAGCATTCTTCTAATCTATATATAAAACGCCCCTACACAATGCAAAATAACTATTTCAAACACGAATCTTCGTATGTGGATGACAATTGCATCATTGGTGCTGGTACCAAGATTTGGCACTTCTCGCATATCATGTCGGGTTGCCAGATTGGCGAAGACTGCAATATAGGTCAAAACGTAGTCGTATCACCAAGAGTTATCTTGGGTCGTAATTGCAAGGTGCAAAATAATGTGTCCATCTACACAGGCGTTCGTTGTGGCGATGATGTGTTTCTGGGCCCGAGTATGGTTTTTACCAATGTGATTAACCCTCGCTCGGCAGTCTCTCGCAAGGATGAATACAAGGATACTTTTATTCGCCGTGGAGCTTCGGTGGGTGCCAATGCTACTATCGTATGTGGCAATACCCTAGGTGAGTATTGCCTTATTGGTGCGGGTTCTGTGGTTACCAAGGATGTGCCTGCTTTTGCGCTTATGGTTGGCAATCCAGCGCGTCGTGTAGGGTGGGTATCTCGTTATGGAGAGAAACTCAAGTTCGACCGTGATGGCTTTGCTGTATGCCCTGCCACAGGCGAAAGATATCAATTAGTCAATGACTTATGTCAATTGGTAGAAAATACTAAATAATACTAGATACAATACGAGTTATGATTCAACGAATTCAAACAATTTACCTCTTGCTGGTAGTTATGCTCGGCACATTGTTGTGCTTCTTTTCTCCAGTACAATTCCTTATGCCAGAAGGCACGGAGTATATTGCTCTTATGCCATTCGATAAATGGGCATTGGCAACTATCACAGTGTCAATCCCTGTACTCGCTTTGATTAATATCTTTCTCTTCCGTCACCGCTTGTTGCAAGCGCGATTGAATATCGTGAATGTGGTCTTGTGCCTTGGTTATTACGCCATACTCGCACTATATGTAGCGTTCATCGTAAAAGGTTACGAGCTATTAGCAGGTACTACGTTGCAAGGAGCAGAGTGGTATCTCGGTGTTTGGGCCGCTATTCCGCTAGTAAATATTGTGCTCACGATGATGGCTACTCGTCGTATTCTCAAAGACGAGGCATTGGTGCGTGCGGCAGATCGCTTGCGTTAAGCGAGATAGAATGTAATATTGAATAATAAAGGTCACTTTGTAGAAAGTGACCTTTGTTTTATTTGGCGGTGTGTGTTGACCTTCGCGCAAGTTTATCGTTTTTCTAGCAATACTACATTCTCTACATGGTGAGTATGTGGGAACATATCTACAGGTTGAACACGTGTGACGCGGTACTTGGCGTCTAGCATATTTAAATCACGTGCCTGTGTGGCAGGGTTACAACTTACATATACGATGCGTTTGGGTTCTGCAAATAGTATTGTGTTGACTACATCTTCGTGCATACCTGCGCGTGGAGGGTCGGTGATAATCACATCAGGACGACCATATTGTGCGATAAAGTCTTCGTTTAGAATATCCTTCATGTCGCCTGCAAAGAAGAGGGTATTATCTAATTGATTGATTTGTGCATTCACCTTTGCATCTTCTATTGCCTCAGGTACATACTCTATACCTATCACTTGGCGTGCTTGGTGAGCCACGAAATTGGCAATAGTACCCGTGCCTGTATAAAGGTCAAACACTAGCTCATTACCTGTCAATCCCGCAAACTCGCGAGCTACTTTATACAACTCATATGCTTGCAGTGTATTGGTTTGATAGAAGGATTTTGGACCTACTTTGAATTGCAGATTCTCCATCTGCTCCATGATATGATCTTGTCCGTGGAAGACGTGTACCTCTTGATCGCCGATTGTGTCGTTGAATTTTCTATTTACAACATACAACAGACTGATGATCTCAGGGAATGAGTCACGAATATACTCCATCATGCGTATATCTAGTTCGTCTGCCCATACCACAATCAGCATGATCTCGCCTTTGTGGTTTGAGCGCAAGATGAGTGTACGCAGTTGTCCCTCGTGCGCGTGTTCATTATAAAATGTGATACCTAATTCGCGTGCATATGCGCGGATACCATTGCGGATACGGTTATTAATATCGGGCATCAAATGACACTCCGTGATGTCTAACACCTTATCAAAGCAATTTGGGATATGGAATCCCAATCCATGGGTATTGTCCACATTCTCCAAACCGCCAGCCGCGCGGATAGTATCCCAACTTAGCCACTTGCGATCTGAGAATGTGAATTCCAATTTATTGCGGTATTCGTATACCTCTTTGCTGCCAAGGATAGGAGATATCTCAGGCAATTCGATTTTACCAATACGAGTCAGGTTGTCAATGATCTGTTGCTGCTTATGACGCAGTTGCTCTTCGTATGGTAGTATTTGCCATTTGCAACCACCGCACTCACCATAGTGTTTACATACGGGTTCGCAACGCACGGGCGAAGGTTTTACGATTCGCTCAACACGACCTTCCATAAACGAGTGCTTCTTGCGTGTCACTTGTATATCCACGATATCGCCTGGCACGCAGTAGGGCACAAACAACACCATGTCATCTACTCGTGTTAGTGCCTTTCCTTCAGCGGCAATGCCCGTAATCTCAATATTTTCTAATAATGGTAAGTTCTTTTTCTTCTTCATGTTTCAAAATGCTAAACTCTCAATACTCAACTCTTAATACCAAATCTTATTGCATCAACCATCTAATGCAGTCTTCATACAAGGTGTTGAAGTCTTTCACGCTCTCTAGCATAAATGCCCATGCCAATGTCTTGCCTTTACTTTCCGCTGTACCATCGTATGCCACAGCAGCATTTAACTTAGTGTCATCATATTTTGCTACGGCTTGTGCACCGTCTGTAGGCAGGATGCAACTTGCGTTCTCGGTATGGATACGTTCAGCATTTGGAGTGGTGTAGAATTGGTAGAAGTTTGGCGACATCACGCGGCGATTAACAACCAAACTGCCTTGTTCCGATGCATGGTCGCAACGGAAGGTGAAGTGCAGTTGATTTTTTATAAATGCCTTGTCCTCTGCGCTTTGCATATCGCTCGCGATATATGCGCCCGATACCAATATGTTACCGCCTGCTGCGGTGTAGTCTGCCAACACGGCTTGCAATGCTGGTGTAAACGTTTTGAAGGCAGTGTCCGTACCCAAGATAGTGGTCTTTTGCTTACCCATAATCAAATCTACTGCATCGCAATCGGCAATCTTATTAACCGCATAAGCATTAGCACTTACATATGAATATCCCATCTCAGCCAACACCTTACCATGCATCACGGTATAATCAAAGGTGTTACCCATAGTCAATGCACCCTGTTGATCACAGTAGCATGAACCCCATCCGCATTCATCATCGGTTATCCATGGATGGCGGGTGTCGAAATCGAATTGCTCACCGATATACGAGATGTCTTTGCCGTAGCCTACACCTTGGCTTTTTGGACGAATACCTACATATGTACTATCCTCAAACCAGTCAGGGCCACTCACGCGAGTGAACGCATTCAATACCAATATGCGTCCTTTTTCCTCTGGAGCGATATACGCCGACAATATCTCACTTGGCATACTGATACCACCATTATTGCCCGCTACCACACGTAAGTCGTAGCGTACACCCTCTTGGGCTGTAAAGCTATATGTGGCCTCTGCAACACGTACACCATTGTCCCAATCACCATCATTTAGGCGGGTGTACACGATATAATAGTTAGGAGTAGCAGTCTCTTCTAATGGATCAATCGTTGGTTGCCATTTTAATGTCAATTGCTTATCCTCGCGGCTCATTTGCATCGCTTGTACTGGCAAAGGTTGCACTACCAACTCTGTACCATATTGCGCATGGATAAAGCGCAACATTGATTTATATATTGCACGTGAGATGGTGAACTTTACACGTGGATCCAATCCGTATCGCATGTCGTTGTAGTTTTGGTGCGAGAGCAACTCGAGCAATACGCCAGGTACCTTCGGATGACGTGCCTCAGCATATGATGAGTTCTGCAACTGACGACGTTGCCAATGAGGGGTGTACAATGCGCGTACATCATTCACGATCTGTGATTGCATATAGTCACCCAAGTCACGTGCTACCTGACGACTGCACCCTGTTGGATAAGTCTTCGATTTATCGTTGTCAAAATCGGTATAGATCATCAGCGTGCCGATGATTGTATCGCCACGTTTTACACCTGCGTCAGAGTGGAAGGATAGACTCAAATGCAATGGCACTTTCAGTCCTTCCTGATTTGGGTTAGCTTGGCTACCACCTGCCAAATAGTTCACCCACTGACCACGAGCACAATAGTCATCGGTGTAGTCATTGCGACTTTCTGTATAGTTGTAAATACTATCTGGAATACCTGCATATTGCAACCAATAGCGTGCGGCCTCCAAATAGCGTGGCATGCCACTGGTTTCTGCCCATGTCTGGTTTTGCTGCAATTGTACACTATCTACCTCTGTTTCGCGCAATGTGATATCTTGTGATGATGGTGTGTTTTCTATTTTGTCTGGCTGTGGATAACGTGCTACACTACCAAAACCACCACCAAACTTCACCGCGTCAGCAGTCACCACTACCTTGCCTTTTCCCTCGTTGGTGAGTGCCACGTAGTTGTTCGCATTATCCGCAAAATCAAATGCAAAGGTACCGAGATATACCCATGTGCCACCGCCCATTTGTTGGTTTACTTCAAACTCGGTCTTTTGTCCGCAGTGTACTACGGTGTATTTAGCCGCTGATGTGCTATTGGGCAATGTCTTGTACGAAACATATACTGCATATTCTCCATATGGCAATGGGTATGGTGTGTAGCGCAATTCCGCTACCTCTTTTGTGTTTACAGGGGCCACCATATAGCCTCCTTTTGCAAATGGGTTCTCGCCCTCGAGCAACACTTCGTCGTTGTCCTCGCCCCATCCTGTGCCATCTTCAACTATATGGAATGCTGTTGTGCCATTTTGCACCATCGCTCTTGTGTTGTCCACTACGTCCTCTGCATGTTGGGTGTCTCGTTCGCGTGGTTGTACTACCACAGCACCAGCGTTCTCCAACATAGGTACTAAGAATGGCATCGTGTATGATGATGTATACACATCTTCTACGGTAGTCCATAATTTGGCGCGTTGCCATATCCACGATTCCATGGTCTGATGATAGTAACGACCATGACTACCCCACAGAGCGATATGTTTGCCTGCTAGACCTTGATCTGTTGTGTAGGTTGCCGAGGTATTACGCACCCATGCTGGCACCTTCTTCAATGTGTATCGCATATTGGCGTTGCGATTGCGATATACACCAGTTACCAATTCACCCAATTCCAAATCACCACTATAGATGGTTACCTTGCCGTTCTGGTTGCCTAATATCATTTTGCTCATCAGCATACGGATGTCGGTTACCTCTTTTGGAGTTAGTGATACATGGCTCAATGTAGTGTTGGTGTACACCCAGATCTGTTGATTTTTCACACGGATATTGCTGATGTCCACTTTACCTGTGAATGCATGTTGATGGGCGATGTTGGTCAACGTGTCAGCCAATACTTGTTTGTCAATAGCATAGCTAGATAAACTCAAAAATACTACGCTGCAGAGAATAAAGAATCGTTTCATATGTGCTTCTATATGGTTTGATAAATTAAAAATCCAAAATACCCTGCAAAAGTACTACTTTTTTTTGACATATGCAATCTTTTATCATCTTTTTTTATTTTCAATGTCACATTATAATTATCCCGCATTCGCGTATGCGCGAGAAAATCATAAGAAAAATAGCTGTAAAACATATTTTTTTTCAAAAAAACGCAAAAATATTTGTGTATATGAAAAAAAAGTAGTAACTTTGCACGATTTTTCGTGTATGGTGAAGTGGACTATGGGGGTGAGATACACGTAATGTATTGTGGATGAATGGGTTATGGCCAGCAAATAGTTGGCGATTTGTGCTGAAAAAACTAAAATACTAAATAAAATGTCAAAAATCTGTCAAATTACCGGCAAAAAAGCCATGGTAGGATGCAATGTTTCACACTCAAAGCGTCATACAAAGCGCACATTTGATGTGAACTTGTTCCACAAGAAGTTCTACTGGGTAGAACAAGATGCATGGATCATGCTGAACGTGAGTGCAGCTGGTCTGAGAACAATTAACAAAATCGGACTTGATGCTGCTCTCAAGCAAGCAAGTGCGAAAGGGTACATTAAAATTTACGAATGCTAAGGAGGAATCGTTATGGCAAAGAAAAGTAAAGAAGCACGTGTCCAAGTGATCTTGGAGTGCACCGAGCACAAGGCCAGCGGTATGCCAGGAACTTCGCGTTACATCACAACGAAGAACCGCAAAAACACTCCTGATCGTTTGGAGTTGAAGAAGTACAATCCGATCTTGAAAAAGTACACCGTACACAAAGAGATCAAGTAATTAACCCCCCTAATTAAGAAAGGCTTAGAACTATGGCAAAGAAAGCGGTCGCTACATTGCACACTGGTAACGCGGGTCGTAACCACACTAAGTGCATCAAGATGGTGAAGAGCCCTAAAACGGGTGCTTACATCTTCCAAGAAGAGATTGTTGAAAACGACAAAGTTGCTGCTTACTTCAAGTAAGATTCGCAATAAATTTCTGAAAAAAAAGCATACTAAATTTGGTAGTATGCTTTTTTTTTGCTACCTTTGCAAGCGAATTGAAGGGGAAAAGGGGAGATATTGTGTAAAGCACTATGTGAAAATATGTTAGGAATAATCATTAATCCAAAATCGGGTAAACGTGCCTTTCGTGCGCAGCGACTGTATCTGTGGAAGCTGCTCAAGGCGCGTCGTCTACCTTTTATATACCGCGTTACCAAATATGCTAACCATGCAATTGAACTAGCACGCGAGCTGGTCGAAGAGAAAGGGTGCACCCAGATACTTATACTAGGAGGAGATGGTACACTCAGTGAGGTGATCAATGGCATTATGCGTGCGAATCTCACATCTGAACAACGCGCAAACATACAATTTGGTATTATGCCAAGAGGTACGGGCAACGATTTTGCACGACATTGGGGATTGAATAATGACTTCAAGCGTTCGTTAGATATATTCTTTCAAGGCAATGCCAAATTTATAGATGTTGGATGCGTTACCTATTGGCGAAATAATATTGAGCATCACCGTTATTTTATCAATTCTCTTGGCTTTGGTATAGAACCAATGTGCTGTCGCTATGCGGAGCAACTTAAGTATTATATTGGTAGTCACTCCATTAATTATTTCTTTGCACTTATTTGGTCACTCGCTAAGTACAAGAATCCATATCTGCGCTTAGAAAGCCATGGTGAGACTATTGTCGAGGGAAAGATGTTTGTTACTAGTATTGCTAATGGTTCGTATGTGGGTGGTGGCATGAAACTCAATCCGAATGCTGACCCATGTGATGGTGTGTTGCACTCCATGTTTTTGACCCCACCATCATTCAAGGAGATTATGCAAGCTGTCCCACGTCTGTTTGATGGACGTTTCTATGAATTGCCATTTGTGCATCCAGTCGTCTCAAGTCATTTGGTGTTGCATACCAAGCAACATCAGTCCTTCGAGGCTGATGGTGTAGTCATGGATGTGAGTGGTCCATGTAAAGTCACTTGTATGAAAGGAGCACTGCAGATGATTGTGCCTAAAGAATTTGTATAGATATTGCATGCACCGCACAATAACCGCACTATTACCAGACAATAACCGCACAATTCGTTAAGATTATAGAGCAGTTTGTTTGAATTTACAGTTCCTGTGCAAAAGCCTCCGCTTCGGAGAGTTGATTGATTTTTCCAACATCTATCATACGATAATTCTCAGGGATAAATGCCTTGAGAATTTCTTTTTCTGCAATGCTAAGATATAGATCTATTAATGAGAACTTATTGCCTTTTTTCTCTATCACTGCATCCATATAATCAAAGATACGTGGGTTTAGGACTTGCATACCAGAAAAAGCCAATTTTTTTATGGTTACTGGCTCTACGCCTAATCGCCTAATCGCCTCTTCGCCTCTTACTTCGCCAGTGGCGATGTTTGTCCATCCACACAGGCGGTCATCCTCGTCGAATAGCAGATAGCGTTGCGTTTCTCGTGCGCTTACAACCACCACACCCATCCCTTGAGGATCATAAGCATCTAGTAAGGTAGGAATATCAATATTAGATAGAATATCTACATTGCATACCAAGATTGCTTCATCGCCTAATAGCAACTCTTTGGCTTTACACAACCCGCCGCCAGTCTCAAGCAGCGTATCTCGTTCATCACTAACTGCGATGTTACAACCAAAATAATTGTTTGCTCGTAGGTAGTTGATGATCATATCTGGAAAATGGTGTACATTCACCACGATATCCGTTATCTTAGCGGCTTTTAGACGCTCAATCTGCCATTGCAGTAGAGTCTTCCCCGCTAATGGAACGAGCGCCTTAGGCATTGTATCAGTTAGTGGTTTAAGGCGTGTGCCCAATCCCGCTGCAAAAATCATTGCTTTCATACCTACCTATTGGTTATGTTAGTCCTCAGTTTCTACTAGTCTTTGTTTTTTTAGGTCATCGTAGAACAATACCGTTGTTGTTTGAATGTATGGGGTGACGAATAGCATACCAATACCGCAAGTCATCATTCCTACCATATACCATCCGATAAATGATAAGTCAAGTACAAAGAGTCTCCATTTGTATCCGCGCATCATTTCGCGGCTCACTTTCATGGCTTCGCGGAGTGTGATATTAGGATAATCAATAAGCAAGTATGGCACCATGCGGTATGCATATCCTAATACGATAGCACCAATCCATAGTGTAAATATACCAACTATCATCGTGATGATTACGAGCACGGCACCTGCTACAAACAAGCGTACATAATTTGTTTTTATGTGTTGTAAGGTGCCCTCTACCAAGTTCTCCTCATTGCCTCGTGTCATATATAGCAATGCGATGGCAAAGGCATATTGTACAGGTGTAATTAACATTGCTAGTATTGTGCTTATAGGTGTGACTATCAATTTCCACCAAATAGATTCGAGTGCTTCTATCCCACATAGTGTGCCGATGCTATCTAGAGTAGATGGCATGGAGCAGAATAGACTGAATCCCATGATGATTGCACCAACGATAGCTGCCTCGCCCCAACGATTTTGGAGTATCTCTCGCGCTTGCGCACGATATTCAAAAGGAGTTTTTGTAAACATAATAGTTGAATTTTTCGCAAAAGTACTATTTTTTTTTGATATGTGCAAATAATAAGCAAAAAAGACATCCAATTTGGATGTCTTTTCTTTTTTGTGTCCTCCCAGGGACTCGAACCCTGGACCCACTGATTAAGAGTCAGTTGCTCTACCAACTGAGCTAGGAAGACTTGCTTTGTTTTCGAAAGCGGGTGCAAAGGTACTGCTTTTTTTTGATATGACCAAATATTTTTATAAAAAATTGTTTTTTTTTGTATATTTCATAAAAAAGTAGTACCTTTGTAGCCTATTTTACTTTGGATAACTATGGCGCAATCATTAAGTCTATTATTTTTTGAAGCAACTGGTAAGAAAGCTGGTGAACAAATTGCTTTGACAGCTTCGGGTAGTAATCGCAGATATTATCGCATTGAGAGTGAGGATAAAGCAACATCGCTTATTGGTGTACAAGGTACTTCGCGTGATGAGAATCATGCTTTCCTCTATATGGCTGAGCACTTCATACAGCAGGGGCTCAATGTACCTAAGGTGTTGGCTGTTAGTGATGATGAGATGAATTATGTGCAGCAGGATCTTGGTAATATTCTCCTTTTTGACTATATTGCCGAGGGTAGAAAGACTGGGGTATTTAGCGCCAAAGAGAAGGACATGCTCCGCGAAACCATGCGTGCATTAGCACGTTTCCAAGTGATTGGTGCTGAGCAGTTTGACTTCAATCAATGTTATCCACAACCAGAATTCAACTTGCGCTCTATTCTCTGGGATCTTAACTACTTCAAGTATTGTTTCTTGAAGGCGACGGGACTTGACTTTCAGGAAGATAGACTTGAGAATGAGTTTGAGCGCTTAGCGTATATCCTTCTGCAAAATCGTATGAATGCCTTTATGTACCGTGATTTTCAATCACGTAATGTGATGGTGCATAAGGAGGAAGATGGGACGGAAGTGCCTTACTTTATTGATTTTCAAGGTGGAAGAAAAGGTCCTGTTTTCTACGATGTCGCATCATTCTTGTGGCAAGCAAAGGCTAATTTCCATCCTGATTTGCGCGAAGAATTGGTAGAAGTGTATCTTGAGGAACTGCAGAAATACATGCCAGTTGATCGAGAGGTATTCTACGAGACACTCAAGCATTTTGTTCTCTTTCGTACAATGCAAGTGCTTGGCGCATATGGTTTTAGAGGATACTTCGAGAAGAAGCCACACTTCTTACAATCCATCCCATTTGCCATTGACAACCTTCGTCACTTGCTCAAGCATGCTAGCGAGGATTATCCTTACTTGATTGAGGTGCTGCAGAAAATGACAGAGATGAAGCAGTTTAAGGATGTGGGGGTGCGCAAGCCTTTGGTAGTCAAGGTGATGAGTTTTTCATACAAGAAAGGTATTCCTGCCGATCCATCGGGTAATGGTGGTGGTTTTGTGTTTGATTGTCGTGCGGTGAATAACCCAGGTAAGTATGAGCGATATACTCATTTTACCGGTATGGATGAGCCTGTGATACAGTTCCTCGAGGAGGATGGTGAGATTCAACCATTCCTTGAGCAAGCATATCAGTTGGTAGATTTCTCGGTGAAACGTTATATGGATCGCGGTTTCCAAAACTTAATGGTGTCGTTTGGCTGTACAGGCGGACAACACCGTTCGGTGTATTCCGCAGAGAAGATGGCACAGCACATCAATGAGAAGTTTGGTGTGGAGGTGCAGCTGATTCACCGCGAGCAAAATATGGAACGAACATTGAATAGTAAGGCTTAATGCTCAATATGTTGACTAAGATGTTATTTGCAATTTTGTTTTCGGTATTGACGACGCTGTCGGATGGTATGTTTCATTCGACATATACTACTGATATACAGGCTGATATTGCTTCTAGTAACATGGCAGTGGATTCGTTTATTACGCATCTGCAGACCGAACCACTGCTGCTTGCTGAATGGGCATTTGCGGGGATGGGCAGACAACAAGATTCTGAGAAAAATGCCATGTACCTTAAGTGGAAATACTCTGAATATAATCCTGAAACGCACTATAGTAAATTGATTGTAGATGTGCTGGTGGATGATAAACCTAGGTTTAAGGACGTGACTGTTGAGTGCATTGTTCGAGATACAATGATAAATGAAGTGAGGGATGTGCATGTAGATATTTTCTATTCTGGTTCGCTACTCAAGCAAGCCTATGGTAATTTTCATGTGATGCCGCTTACAGACACTAAGAGCCAGATGGCGATTGATATGCACGTAAAGTTCGGATGGTTTTTCCGTATTTTTATCACCCGTAAGATTTATCGCGAGACTATTGATTGGCGTGTTGAGCGCTTTGTTACTAACCTCAAGATGCGCGCAGAAGGCAATATCCCGAGCGACGCATATTGGCATGCTATTGACTCGCAACACTAAACTACACTACATAACACTACACTACACAATCCTACACAATACAAATGGATATATTAGAACGAATAGACGGATTAGAGGCAAAGTTTCACGAGGTGAGTTTGCTGATTACTGACCCTTCGGTAATTGCCGATCAGGCACGTTATGTGCGACTGAATCGCGAGTATCGCGATTTGGAGCGCGTACTGGAATCGGCAGAGAAGTACAAGAAAGCAGTAAATAACTTGGCAGAAGCCAAAGAAATATTCTACAATGAGTCAGACCCTGATTTGCGCGAGATGGCGCGTGCAGAGATGGACGAGTTAGAGCCACAGATACCTGCTCTGGAAGAGGAAGTGAAGTTGATGCTTCTGCCACAAGACCCAGAGGACGGCAAGAACGTGGTAATGGAGATTCGCGCAGGAACAGGTGGCGATGAAGCAAGTATCTTTGCGGGTGACTTATTCCGTATGTACAGCAAGTACTTTGAAATACACGGCATGAAGATGACCGTGAGTAGTTTCTCGGAAGGTGCTGTGGGTGGCTACAAGGAGATTATCTTCAATGTGTCGGGCGAGAATGTATATGGTACCTTGAAATACGAGTCGGGCGTGCATCGCGTACAACGTGTGCCTGTGACGGAGACCCAAGGCCGTGTGCACACTTCGGCTGCAACGGTGGCGGTATTGCCAGAGGCAGATGAGTTTGAGGTGCATATCAACGAGGGCGAGATCAAGTGGGAGACCTTCCGTTCGGGCGGCGCAGGTGGTCAGAACGTCAACAAAGTGGAGTCGGGTGTGCGCTTGCGTTACAACTGGAAGAACCCTAACACCGGCGAGGTGCAAGAGATATTGATTGAGTGTACCGAAACCCGCGACCAGCCAAAGAACAAGGAGCGTGCTCTCTCGCGCTTACGTACGCAGATCTACGACAAGGAGCACCAAAAGTATATCGATGACATCGCTGCACGCCGTAAGACGATGGTCAGTACGGGCGACCGTTCGGCAAAGATTCGTACCTACAACTATCCTCAAGGACGTATCACCGATCACCGTATCGGTTATACGATATACAACCTCACCGCTTTTATGGATGGCGAGATTCAGGGAGTGATTGATGCCCTGCAAGTAGCAGAGAATGCGGAGCGTATGAAAGAGAGTGAATTATAGTTTAGAGTTTAAAGTGTAAAGTTTAAAGGCAAGAAGGAGCGGTGAAGCCGCATATCCATTGCCCTTACACCATACACCTTCCACATTACACCAAATATGTATTTATTTTATACTCCAGACATAGAAACGAGTCATTTCCTCAACGAGGAGGAGTCGGCGCACTGCGTGCGTGTGCTGCGCTATGACCGTGGTGATGAGATATTGCTGACCGATGGGCGCGGTACGACCTATCATGCGCGTATCACGAATCCTCATCCAAGACATTGCGAGTTTGAGGTGTTGAGCCACGAGAAGCAAGAGAAGACGCACAATATCTACTTGCATGTGGCGATAGCGCCGACGAAGAATATCGAGCGACTGGAGTGGATGGTGGAGAAATGTACGGAGATCGGTGTGGATGAGATCACGCCGCTGTTGTGTCGTTTCTCGGAGAGAAAGAACTTGCGCAATGACCGATTGGAGAAAATCATCTTATCGGCTGCGAAACAATCACTTACACCATATTTGCCAAAACTAAATGAACTGACGGATTTTGCCACGCTTATGGAGATGTATGGTAAAGAGGCGAAAGGCGAAAGGCGAGAGGCGAGAGGCTTGGATAAATATATCGCGCATTGCTACAAGGATGAGAAGCGCGAACTGAAAGATGCGTTGCAAAAGGGTAAGGATGTGCTGATTTTGATTGGTCCTGAAGGCGATTTCTCTGAGCAAGAGGTTGAACTAGCCATCGCAAAAGGATTTGTACCTGTAGGATTAGGGCGTTCGCGTCTGCGAACAGAGACAGCTGGTGTGGTGGCATGTCATACGGCGGTGTTGTTGAATGAATAAATAGACATTGGAAATGAAGTATCTATTGATTGTTGTTGTAATAATGATTGGGAATTTTGCTTTTGCGCAAATACCTAATGATACCTTACAAGAATTTTCTGATGAGGTTATAGTGCATAGAGATGAAGTAGATTCTACTCGTATATATGACAAAAGAGTACGAGCATATAACTACGTGGATGAATTGCCAATACCTCCTGGCGGTTGGGCTGCTTTAATGCAATATATTGCAGATAATCTTGACTATGATTGCTCTAAAATTCAAGATAAATCACTTTGTGTTGTTTTTCAGTTTGTAGTGGAAATGGATGGTAGTCTGAGTCGTATCAAAATGGTGAGAAAATCTGGAAACAGAAAGTTTGATCGTGCGGCGATTAAACTAAAGAAAAAGATGCCTCCTTGGACACCAGGAAAGATAAATGGGCAACCTGTTCGTGCGAAATCAAATTTCCCAGTATCTGCATCAAGTGTTCAATGGTATAGGAATAAGAAAAAAACGAAATAATGTAATCTCTCTGAGAATATATAGAAGGCTATATGCTCGAACAACTATTACATATTGACACGGAGGTACTGTTGGTTATCAACGGCTGGCATGCGCCATGGGCGGATACGTTGATGTGGATTATCTCGGCGAAAGCAACATGGATACCGCTGTATTTGCTATTGATAGGCCTGCTAGTATGGCGTTACCGTCAACCCGCAATGACGAGCGTGAAGTGGTTGCAACGAGTGCCTGCTTGTGTGGTGATGATTGTGGTGATAGGATTGGCAGTAGGAGCTGCGGATTTTATTGCCTCTGGGATACTGAAAGACCTCGTTGCGCGCCCGCGCCCTACACGCGTACCCGAATTAGAAGGTGTATTGCACTTGGTGAATGGGTATAAGAGCGGAAAATTCGGCTTCGTGAGCAGCCATGCGGCGAATACGATGGCTGTGGCGTTGCTCTTCTCGCTGATTTGGCGCAACAAAATAGCCACCGTTGGCTTGATGCTTTGGGTGGCTGCAAATTGCTATAGTAGAATGTACTTAGGCGTACATTATCCTACGGATATATTGGGTGGATTGCTTATTGGTGCGGCGGTGGCGGTGGCGGCATATGTGGTGCTTCGTCGTTTGGATGTGGTGGCGGAGGAGGCATGAGTGTATCGCAAGGCGTGAAGATAATACGGTTGTGATGAGGCCTTGGACTACGTTGCTCGTGATTAACCTGCTGACTCATAAATTGTTGATACTGCTCGGGTGTTAAGATTTGTTGCAACTCCATATTTGCCTCTTGCATGTATTGCAGTGCCTCGGCACGAGTGTTGCTAATAGCACGTTTGTGAGCGAATTTGAGGTGCATACGATAAAGCGTATCTCTAATAATACTATCGTGAATGCCTAACTCACGTACGAGCATCTCAGTTTGTTTGAGAGCGATATCCTCAGGAGTGCGCTGTGGATGCTCTTGTGCTCGCAAGGCTGCCACGGAGGACGCCAATAGAAAGAGGGATATAAATAACAGAGCTTTCATACGCAAAAAGTGCGTACAAAAAGTGTGCCAAAAGAACTATAAACAATGGGTGATAAATAATAAATTATAAACTAACCACTACACTACATCACACTACACAATACTACATTATGGAACAATCGGAGTGGAAAATAGCAAGGAGATTGTATTTCTCTGAAGAGGGGAAGGCGCGCACATCGCGTCCTGCTGTGCGTGTGGCATTAGGTGGAATCGTGATAGGGGTAATGGTGATGATTGTAGCTATATGCGTAGTTGTCGGATTCAAACAAGAGGTGCAACGCAAGGTTGCAGGCTTTGGTAGTCATATACAGGTAGTGAACTTCGATAATAATGCGACCTATGAATTACAACCTGTAGAGCTGTCGGACTCGCTGCTGCAGAAGTTGCAAGCACTGCCCCATGTGAAGCAAGTGAGTATATTTGCTTCTAAACCTGGTATATTGAAGACAGATAGCGCTTTTCAGGGAATCGTATTCAAAGGTACGGATTACTGGGACTATTTTGCAGAGAATATGGTGGATGGGGTGTTGCCTGAAACAAAGAATGAGGTGATTATCTCCACTGTGTTAGCTAATCAGTTGCATCTGACAACAGGTGATGCGATATTGTGCTACTTTGTTGAAGAAGAACTGCGCGTGCGTAAACTGTACATATCAGGATTGTATAACACCTATATGAGCGAGATGGATAGGTTATTCGTCTTGGGCAATATAGAGTTGGTTCGCCAATTGAATCATTGGAAACCCACGCAAGCATCTGGTATAGAGGTGCTGGTGGATGATTTGAAACATCTAGAAGCGGCTGCGGATGGAGTATATTTCGCCACGGCAAATAGATTGGACGAGGCAGGCAATGCATTCTATACTCAGACCTTGGAGCAACTCAACCCGCAGATATTCGGCTGGTTAGACTTGCTGGATATGAATGTGGTGATCATCATTATATTGATGCTATGCGTGTCGGGATTTAGTATCGTTACGGGACTCATCATATTAATCTTGGAGAGCGTGACGTTGATAGGTACGCTCAAGGCTTTAGGGGCAGATAATCGTTTTGTGCGTCGTATCTTTATCTATGAGTCAATCTTGCTAGTAGGCAAGGGCATGCTATGGGGTAATGTGCTAGGACTGAGCATCGTGGCACTGCAGTACTTCACGCAGATTATTCCGTTGGAGGCAGCGACATATTATGTGAGTTATGTGCCAATGGCATTCCCATGGGCTTGGTTGGTGGCGCTGAATATGGGTGTATTGTTAGTAGCATGGGTGATTATGTTAGCACCATCTGCGATTGTATCGCAGATTAGTCCTGCGAAGGTAATGCATTTTGAGTAGTTTGACCATTATGAAACTATATACTTCGGTAGATATTGCAGCTTCAGAAAAGAAGATCCGTTATAGCGACAAGATATTGCTGCTAGGCTCTTGCTTTGCGGATAATATAGGGGCGAAGTTTGAAGAACACTATTTTCAGACTACGATTAATCCCTATGGTACGCTGTATAATCCAGCATCAATTGCTTTGTCCATTACCGATTCCCGATGCCCGACAGCCGATACCCGAATTATCCATCACAACGGTCTATGGCACTCGATGATGCATCATGGTACATTCTCGGGTGTGGATAAGAAGGAGGTGATGGCGCGTTGTGAGCAGAGTAGGGAACAACTGCAAGGCGCTTTGAATGAGGCAAGTACAATAGTGGTGACCTTCGGTACAGCATGGGTCTATGAGATGAATGGTGAGGTAGTGGCTAACTGCCATAAGATACCTGCAAACCGCTTCGTGCGTAGGTGTATGACCGTACAAGAGATAGTAGATATGTGGCAGTCAATAGTGGATAGTATGCCTACTAAGCATTGGATCTTTACAGTGAGTCCTATTCGTCATATTAAGGATGGATTGCATGCAAATCAAGTGAGCAAGGCGATACTCTTACAGGCGGTAGATCAATTAGGAAAATCATATTTTCCTTCGTATGAGATAATGATGGACGAATTGCGTGACTATCGTTTTTATGCTGAAGATATGGTACACCCCTCAAATGTAGCAGTAGAATATATTTGGCAGCGATTTGTGGAGACATACATGACTGCAGAAACGCATGCAGAGATGCATGTGTTGCAGCAGTTATGGCGCGACCGCCATCATCGATTCTTGCATCCTGAGTCGGAGGAAGCAAAGCGATTTGAGCAACGAACAGCGGAAAAAATCCAGAAGTTACAGAGGCAGTATCCGTGGCTGATGTGAAATAACTGAAAAAATACATTTTTTTAGAAAAATATTTGTATATATCAGAAAAAAGTTGTAATTTTGCAGCGGAAATGAATGAGGGGACCCGAAAAGGTTCCCTCAATTTTATGAAAATAGGATTATGATTGATAAACAGCAGATACAAAGTTTTGTAGAAGAGAAATTGCAAGGTACTGGTTATGAGTTGATTACCTTGAAAGTAAGCGCGCAGAATGAAATCTTGGTTGAGGTAGATAAGATGGAAGGTGTGGACGTGGAGTTCTGTGCTGAGTTGAATCATTACCTTGTGGAGCAATTGGATGCGCAAGGCATTGAGGATTATGCATTGGAGGTGGGTAGCGTAAGTTTGACTGCTCCGTTTGTGACAAAAATGCAATATATGAAGCACTTGGGGCACGATGTGGAGGTGTTAGCTGCTGATGGCAAAAAGTATCGTGGCGCATTGGTGAGTGTGGATGAAGATACCTTCGCAATGGACACCGAGGTGATGGTGGCTGTAGAGGGTAAGAAACGAAAACAGAAAGAAATTCAGACACTTACGTTTGCATATAATGCGGTGAAATACACCAAGTATGACTTGAAGTTTTAGGATAAATATTAAAACAACATAAAAAATGGCAACAAAACAACAAAAAGAAGGTATCAATTTGATTGATAACTTCGCAGAATTTAAAGAATTTAAGAACATTGATCGTCAGACATTGATGACTGTACTCAAGGAGTCGTTTTGCAATGTGATTGCTAAGATGTATGGCACTGACGAGAACTATGACGTGATTATCAACCCAGACAAGGGTGACTTGGAGATTTATCGTAACCGCGTGGTGATGGAAGACGATGACGTGGCTAACGAGAATACTCAAATCGCATTGTCAGAGGCTTTGCTATTGGATGACGAGGCGCAAGTGGGCGAAGAGGTAACTGATAAAGTAGAGTTCTCTTCTTTCGGTCGTCGTATGATCTTGAACCTCCGTCAGACTTTGGCTAGTCGTATCTTGGATTTGCAAAAGAAGAACTTGTACTTGCGCTATAGCGAGATGTTGGGTCAAGTGGTAAGTGGTGAGTTGTATCAAGTATGGAAGAAAGAGATGCTTCTACTTGATGAAGAGGGTAACGAACTCTACTTGCCAAAGCAAAATCAGATCCCAACTGATTTTTATCGTAAGGGTGATACCGTTCGCGCGGTGGTAGTGAAAGTGGATAATACCAATCAAAATCCAAAAATCATCCTTTCACGTACTTCTCCATTGTTCTTGCAACGTTTGTTTGAGCAAGAGGTGCCAGAGGTACACGATGGTTTGATTGCAATCAAGAATATCGCTCGTATCCCAGGTGAGCGTGCCAAAGTGGCAGTAGAGTCGTTCGACGATCGCATTGATCCTGTAGGTGCATGCGTGGGTATCAAGGGTGCGCGTATTCATGGTATTGTGCGTGAGTTGCGCAATGAGAATATCGACGTGATTCATTATACTTCAAATATCAATCTGTATATTCAACGTGCTTTGGCTCCTGCTAAGATTTCCTCCATGACCGTAAATGATGAGGAAAAGAAAGTGGATGTATATTTGCAACCAGATGAGGTGTCTTTGGCTATTGGTAAGGGCGGATATAACATCAAGTTGGCTAGTATGTTAACTGGTTATCAGATTGATGTCTATCGTGAGATGGATGATGCAGATAGCGAAGATATCTACTTGGATGAGTTTAACGATGAGATTGATCAATGGGTACTCGATGCGTTCAAGGCTATCGGTTTGGATACCGCTAAGGCAGTATTGGGCGTGGCAAAAGAGGATCTCGTAAAACGTGTTGACCTTGAGGAAGAGACTATCGACGAGGTATTGGCAATCTTGGCTGCTGAATTTGAAGAGTAATCAAACTAGAGCACTCTTAAAACTTTTAAAACTTTTAGAACTTTTTTAACAATAGATAATTTATGGCAATAAAACTTATCAAAGCTTGTAAAGAATTAAACATCGGCATGTCCACCGCCGTGGAATTCTGTAAAAAGCAGGGTAAGGAGATCGCTATGGATCCAAATATCCGTATCGAAGACGACTTGTACCTACTGCTCGCTAAAGAATTTAACAAGGACATGGCCTTGAAGATGGAAGCAGAACGTCAGGCACAAGCTCGTCAAGAGCAGGATATCCCTAAATCCGTAGCTATAGATGAGCCAAAAAAGCCTGAGCATATCCCAACAGAGATACCTAAGCCAAAGGTAGTTGGCTCTATTGACCTTGATGCGGACAAGAGGCGCAAAGCAGAGGAAGAAGCTGCTCGCAAAGCTGCTGAAGAGGCTCAAAAGGCAGAGGAAGGACGTCTTGCTGCGGAGAAAGAAGCTGCTGCAAGGGCTGCGGCCGAAGCGGCTGCTCGCAAAGCAGCAGAAGAAGCAAAGAAGGCTGCGGAAGCTGCTAAGGCCGCAGAAAAAGTAGAGGAGCCTGTACAAGAAGAGGAGAAGGAAGAAGAGATCTTCCGCCTCGGCAAGCCTATGCTGAAAAATGCGCCTAAGGTCTTGGGTAAGATCGACTTGAGCAGTATCAATCAAGCTACTCACCCAACCAAGAAAACCAAAGAGGAGAAGCGCAAAGAGCGTGAGGTACGTGAGCAACAGCGCAAGGCCAACAAACCTGCTACCAACAATAATAACGCTGGCGGTAAGGCTGCTGATGCTCCAAAAGATGGTGAGAAACGCAAGCGCGAGCGCATCAAACAAAATAAGGTGGACGTAAATGATGCGCGCAACCAGAAGCCTCAAAAGAAGAACAACAAGGCCAAAGGCTTTAAGGTGGAGGTTGATGACGAGGAGGTACAACGTCAAATCAAAGAGACTATCCAACGCCTGCAAGGCAACAAGGGTAAGAGTACTACCAGCAAGCATAAACGTGAGCGTCGCGAGTTAGAGCGCGAGAAGATGGCGCAAGAGCGTGCAGCAGAGCAAGAGCAAAGCAAGGTGTTGAAACTCACCGAGTTTGTGACTGCTAACGACCTCGCCGTGATGATGAATGTGCCTGTGACCAAGGTCATAGGTACCTGTATGATGCTCGGCGTGATGGTAAGTATCAACCAACGTCTTGACGCTGAGACCATCAACCTCGTGGCTGAGGAGTTTGGTTTCTCTACTGAGTTCGTTTCTGCGGAAGTGGTAGAGGAAATCAATGCTGACGAGGTGATCAACGAGGAGGATATCACTGAGCGCTGCCCAATCGTGACTGTCATGGGTCACGTGGACCACGGTAAAACATCGCTCCTCGACCATATCCGTAATGCCAACGTGATTGCGGGTGAGGCAGGTGGTATCACCCAGCACATCGGTGCGTATAACGTGCAACTCAAGAACGGTCAGCATATCACTTTCCTCGATACTCCTGGTCACGAGGCGTTTACCGCCATGCGTGCCCGTGGTGCGAAGGTAACGGATATCGCGATTATCATTGTGGCAGCCGATGATGCAGTCATGCCGCAAACAGTCGAGGCTATCAACCACGCACAAGCGGCGGGTGTACCTATGATCTTCGCTATCAATAAGTGCGATAAGCCAACGGCTAATCCAGATAAGATCAAGGAGCAACTCTCCAATATGAATATCCTCGTAGAGGATTGGGGTGGCTCTTACCAATGTCAACATATCTCTGCTAAGAAGGGTGAAGGTGTCTTCGAACTCCTTGAGAAAGTGCTTCTCGAAGCAGAAATGCTCGAACTCAAGGCCAACCCTAACCGCCGTGCCAAGGGCTCTATCATCGAGTCTTCGCTCGACAAGGGTCGTGGTTATGTGGCAACTATCCTCGTGCAAGATGGTACACTCCACCACGGAGATATCGTGCTTGCGGGTGTTAACCATGGTAAGATCAAGGCGATGTTCAACGAGCGTGGACAACGTATCCAACAAGCCCTTCCTGGCGAGCCATGTCTTATCCTTGGTCTCAACGGTGCACCACAGGCGGGTGATGAGTTCAATGTGATGGCTACCGAGCAAGAGGCACGCGAGATTGCTAACAAACGTGAGCAACTCCAACGCGAGATGTCGCTCCGCACCAAGAAACACGTTGGTTTGGACGAGATCGGTCGCCGCTTGGCTATTGGCGACTTCAAAGAGCTTAATATCATTGTCAAGGGTGATGTGGACGGCTCTGTGGAGGCACTCAAAGACTCGCTCATCAAACTCTCTACCGAGAATATTCAAGTCAATGTTATCCACGGTGCTGTGGGTGCAATCTCCGACTCCGATGTCCTTCTCGCTGCAGCTTCTGACGCGATTATTGTCGGCTTTAATGTGCGTCCTACCAGCACAGCGCGTAAGATGGCAGAGAACGAGGAAGTGGATATCCGTATCTACTCCATCATCTACGATACCATCAACGAGATCAAGTCTGCTATGGCAGGTATGCTCTCGCCAGAGATCAAGGAGGAGGTTACGGCTACCCTCGAGGTATTGCAAACTTTCCGTATCTCCAAGGTGGGTACGATCGCAGGTTGTATCGTGCGTGAGGGTAAAGCCAAACGTGCTAACAAATGCCGCGTGATCCGTGACGGTATCGTGATCCACACTGGCGAACTCTCTTCGCTCAAGCATGGTAAGGACGATATCAAGGAGGCTGGTCTCAACATGGAGTGCGGTATCAGCATCAAGAGCTACAACGACATCGTAGAAGGCGACCTCATCGAGACCTTCGAACAAATCGAGGTAGCAAAGACCTTGTAAAAAATAAGCTAGCCAACTAGTTCTACTAGCTCAACTAGTAATAATTAACTTTTAAATAACTACAGATATGAAAGATCTTAAAGGCACAAAGACCGAAGCCAACCTATGGGAGGCATTCGCAGGCGAATCTAAAGCTCGCAACAAGTACACCTACTATGCTAGCAAAGCAAAGAAGGATGGTTATGAGCAAATAGCAGCCCTCTTCGAGGAGACCGCTGCACAAGAGAAAGAGCACGCTAAACTCTGGTTCAAACTGATCCACGGCATTGGTTCTACTATGGAGAACCTCAAAGATGGTGCTATGGGTGAGAATGAAGAGTGGACAGACATGTACCCACGCATGGCAGCTGAAGCTCGCGAAGAAGGTTTCGAGGAGATCGCTATCATGATGGAAGGTGTGGCTGCTGTAGAGAAAGCACACGAAGAGCGCTATCTCAAGCTCCTCAAGAACATCGAGGATAAGCTTGTCTTCAGCCGCGATGGTGATGCTATCTGGCAATGCCGCAACTGTGGTCACTTGTATATCGGTCAAGATGCTCCTGTGGTTTGCCCTGTATGCAAACACCCACAAGCATACTTCCAATTGCAACAAAACAACTTCTAAATAATCAAGGACTTATGCACCGCTGTGTGCATAAGTCCTTTTTAGATTAAGAACGATTCTGAACAATTCTGAACCATTCTAAACGGCGCATTTGCGCCATTGAACACTATTTAAAGGTATGGACATAACTATCCTCCTTCAAGCCATCTTGCAACTTGTTGCAGGTATTGGTATTTTCTTGGTGGCATGCCAGATGATGTCTTCCAATTTGGAGACAGCCAGCAGTGCCCGCCTCAAAAGTCTGTTTTCTCGCATGTCCAACTCCCGCATGTTGGGTGTGGGTATTGGTACAGTAGCCACAGCGGCTATCCAGTCATCTGGTGCCACGACCGTGATGGTCATCGGTTTCGTGAATGTGGGCATCATGTCACTTGCACAAGCGGCTACTATCATCTATGGTGCGAATATCGGTACCACTGTTACGGCACAAATCGTTGCCCTCGGTCTTAGTGGCGGTGGTGGAATCTCTACAACTGTCATTTTTGCTGCTTTTGCAGGTTTAGGTGCATTTATCGAACTCTTCTCAAAGAAAGATGCATGGAAGACTTGGGGCGGTATCATCACTGGCTTTGGTATGCTCTTCGTTGGTCTCAGTTTGATGAGTGGCTCTATGAAGGAGTTGTCCGGGTTGCAAGAGATCAAGGATTTCCTTGCTTCTATTGAGCACCCATTGATGCTCGTGCTCTTTGGTGCGATATTGACGGCAATTGTACAGTCTTCTTCGGTAGTTACTTCTATTGCATTGACCATGGCGGTAACAGGACTCATCTCTCTCAATCAAGGTATTTACCTCACTATGGGTTCGAATATCGGTTCGTGCGTGGTGGCTATTATTGCAGGTCTTACTTCTGGTCTTAATGCAAAGCGTACCGCACTTATCCACTTACTATTCAACTGCTTTGGTGTCTTTATCTTCCTTATAGCTGCATGGGTGATGCACCTCGTTACCGCGGGAGCACTCAACTATGGCGTCATCTTTGAGACCATGTTCCCAGGTGCACCACAACTCCAATTGGCGATGTTCCATACCATCTTCAACTGTATCACGGTATGTATCATCCTTCCATTGACCGATTATCTGGTTAATTTGGTTGTGAAGATTCTCCCAGAGAAGAATCGTGTGGACGAAGCTTTGCAAGAGGGACAACCTCACTTCCACTTCGTGGATGAGCAAATGCTACGTACTCCAGCTATCGCTGTGAACCAAGTAAAGCTTGAGATTGAGAATATGGCGGCTATTGCTGTTCATAATTTCAATTTAGCAATGGATATCATCTCTACCGTGAACTTTGATAAGATGGATGAGTTTAATGAGAATGAGAAGCAACTAAATTTCCTCAACCGTAACCTCATTCCTTATATAGTACATCTCAATAATCTACCTATTAGTGAGGATGACAACCGCTATTTGGCTACAGCCATCCGAACGATTGGTGACTTGGAGCGAGTAGGGGATTATGCAGTGAATTTGACCGAGTATGCAGAACTGCTGAAGAATTTCAATGAGAAATTTAGTAAGGATCTTCTTTTCGAGGTAAATCAATTGCGTGAGACAATGGGTTCGCTCTATCAAGCTACGATGAAGGCGTATATGGACCAAGATTTCGATGCGTTGATTGAGGTGAATCGTTACGAGGATCAAGTGGATGATATGGTGGCTCGTATTGAGAAGATTCATTTGCAACGTTTGATGGATGGTGTATATCCAGCCAGTGTAGGTCAAGTATATCAAGAGTTTGCATCAGATACCGAGCGTATTGCCGACCACTTTTTGAATGTGGCTAAATCTATTCGTCAGCTACATGTTGGCGAGGATTGATGAGCGCATACGAATTAGCATATGAATATGTGCAGCATACTAATCGCTGCATTTTCCTGACAGGCAAGGCAGGAACGGGGAAGACCACTTTCTTGCGCCGCTTGAAACAGGAATGTCCAAAACAAATGGCGGTAGTCGCTCCTACGGGAGTGGCTGCCATCAATGCAGAGGGAGTGACTATTCACTCCCTTTTTCAGTTACCGCCGCAACTCTTTCTCCCTACGCCAGAAGCGCGCAAGCAACTCTTCAGTGAGATGCAGATGCGTGGGCAGAAGCAGCGCGTACTGCGTAACCTCGAACTCCTTGTGATTGATGAAGTGAGTATGGTGCGTAGCGATTTGCTAGATACGATAGATGCAGTGCTCCGCCATATCAAGCACCAACCTAATCATCCTTTTGGTGGGGTGCAGGTATTGGTGATAGGCGATTTGTTTCAACTCTCGCCTGTGGCACGCGAGGAGGAATGGCGTCTGCTGCAAGATTATTACCGAGGACCTTACTTCTTCCAAGCGCATGTATTTCTGCGATTGAATCCTGTGTATATCGAACTGGACCATGTCTTCCGCCAAACCAATATAGATTTTGTAGAGCTGCTCAACGAGGTGCGCAACAACACCCTTACACCTCAATCGTTGCAAATGCTCAATACACGCTATCTGCCTGATTTCAAGGTAGATGATCAAGCGGAACATTACATTGTACTCTCTACCCATAACCGCAAGGTAGATGCTATCAACCAATGTGAAATGGATGCACTGCCTAGCAAAGTGTACCAGTATTCTGCTACGATCAAGGACACATTTCCTGAGTCGATGTTCCCGATGGATGAGGTGCTGACCTTGAAACTGGGGGCGCGTGTCATGTTCACAAAGAATGATTCTTCTGCAGAGAAACGCTATTACAACGGCAAACTCGGCATCGTGTCTCACCTTACAGATAAAACTATCACCGTCACTTGCGAGGGCGAAGAACCGATAGATGTACACCGCGAGACATGGGAGAATATCCGCTATGCCTCGGAGGTGGGCAGCGAAGTGGTACAACCAGAGGTGATTGGCACCTTCAGCCACTATCCTTTGCGTCTTGCATGGGCAATCACTATTCACAAAGCTCAAGGCTTGACGTTTGATCATGTAGTGATAGATGCTGCTGATGCTTTTGCGGCCGGACAAGTATATGTGGCTTTGTCGCGATGTCGTACATTGGATGGTATTGTACTATTAACCCCTATCCCAAGTCATGCGTTGACCAACGCACGCGAAGTTTTGAACTTCACCAACCAACAGCAAGAGCTTGACCATATCCGTCAACAACTTCCACAAGCTCAGCGAGAATATTTAACAAAGTTACTTTGTGCGTTGTACGACTTCCGCGAACTAATGGGACGCCTTTATGCGATCTCACAGATGAGCAAGAAAATGAGTTCGCTACAAAACAACTGGGATGACTATTTTCACAATATCATTGCACAGTTGGAGCAACTGCAAGGAGTAGGGGAACGCTTCCAACAGCAGATACGCCAAATCGTTTATTTGGGAGATATGGAGCGTTTGCAGGAGCGATTGAAAGCGTCTATTCCATACTTTGCACCTCGTATGCATAATCTGCTCAAGACGATTATGGACTGCCCACTGCGCAGTAATGACAAGAATGATGCTTCTATACTTACACAGTCGCTGACGGATATTTATGCAAGCATTGCTCGTACTGCTTTTTTACAAGCGCAAGTTTCTATGAGTCCTACAGTAGAGGGATATTTCAAAGCGCGTATTAAGTTCCAATTGAAGGAACCTAACTTACAGATTTATACTCAACAACGTAAAGTCCGTACTACAGGTACTGCATTTCAGTCGGCAGGATTACTCAATCAAGGCTATAGATTGAGTGAAATAGCTAAGATGCGTGGTATCACATTTAAAACAGTAGTGAAACATATTCGCCAATTTATAGATGATGGGATAATTGATATGTTGGACATTTTTCCTGGAGATCAACGATATCTGCGCTAGTGTTTGCTCCTCTTGAAAGAAAACAACGCAAACGATAGCAGAGAGAAATTCTATTACGTTGGGTGTGAAATTTGCAGAGATGAGGAAAATGTACTATCTTTGCAGAAAATTTAGAATATAACAATATTTTATGAGAAAAATATTACTACTGTCAATTTTATGGGTTGTTGCTATATCGATGCAAGCAGCAGATTCATTTCCATCGCGTACTGATTTTCGAGACGAGTCCATCTATTTCGTAATGACCACTCGTTTCTTCGATGGTGATGCGACCAACAATACACATTGCTGGGATGGTAACAACCCTGGTGACCCTGCTTGGCGTGGCGATTTCAAGGGATTGATAGATAAGATGGATTACATTAAGGCCCTTGGATTTACGGCTATTTGGATTACACCTATCGTGGAAAATGCATCAGGTTATGACTACCATGGATACCATGCACATGATTTCTCTAAGGTTGACCATCGTTATGAATCGGATGGAGTAGGGTTTCAACAAGTAATTGACGAAGCACATAAACGTGGTATGAAGATTATCTTGGATATAGTACTAAACCACACAGGTAATTTCGGTGAGGCCAATCTGTGCAAGATGTTTACTCGCGACTGGACCAAGGATCAATCTAACATCCATGAGTGTATGGTGCCTTACACCCAAAAGGATGGTGGTAAGTTGCCGGATAACTACGCATCGTTGTCTGATCAATATGGTGCCCGTTTAACGCTTATGAAAAATACAGGTGGTAAGAACAATGATATTCATAACTATTGGCACCACTACGGTCACGGCAATTGGGATAATCCCACACGCTGGTGGATGCAAATTGCGGGTGACTGCGTGGATTTGAATACGGAACATCCTTTTGTATATAACTACTTAATTGAGTGCTATTCTAAGTTTATCAAGATGGGAGTGGATGGATTCCGTATTGACACGGGTGGACATATTCCACGTCTTACTTTCAATCAGACATTTATTCCGGCTTTTCATGCTGCTGCAGAAAGCGCAGAAGCTAAAAACAAGCGTGGTAATATGCCATTCTATATGTTTGCGGAAGTATGTGCCCGCTATACGAGTATTTGGTATAGAGAGCAGCCTAACCTCTCACCATTATATTATACCTGGTCAGAAGATAAGACGTATGCATGGGATGAAGATCCCGCTTCATGGGATAATATTGTGGCATTGGAGGGTGACGAATGCAATACGCATACGAATCACAAATCTGTACAATTATCAGCATCGGATGCTAGCAAACCTACTTCACAAAACGCTTTCTTGAACGGCAATGCATATCATATCCCAGATTACTCTAAATCGAGTGGACTGAATGTGATTGACTTTACCATGCACCACAACTTCCGTTCTATAGGTGAGGCATGGAATATTGCACAAAAGGGCAATGACCAATACTACAACGATGCTACATGGAATGTGGTATATGTGGATTCACACGACTATGCGCCTAACGGTGCTCCAGAGGACAAACGCTTCTCGGGTGACGAGAGTACTTTGGCAGAGAACTGGAGTTTGATGTTTACCCACCGTGGTGTGCCTTGTATCTATTATGGTTCGGAGATTCAGTTTAAGAAAGGTTGTGTGATTGATAATGGTCCTAATACTTCGTTGATAAATACTGGTCGTGCATATTTTGGAGGTTATATCAAAGGTAGTGCGGAAGTAACTGACTTTGCTACTTACAACAATGCAACAGGTAATATGGCTGCTACGTTGAGTCACCCATTAGCTAAGCACGTACAACGCCTCAACTTGATTCGTCAAGCAGTGCCTGCTTTGCGAAAAGGTCAGTATTCGATGGAAGGTTGCAATGGCTCTTATGCTTTCAAGCGCCGCTATACGGATGCTACTACAGATTCATATGCACTGATATGTATCTCTGGTGGTGCTACCTTCTCAGGCATAGAGAATGGTACTTATGTAGATTGTGTGACAGGAGACACCAAGATAGTTACCAATGGAACTCTCAGCGTATCTTGCTCAGGCAAAGGAAATATGCGCGTGTATGTGTTGAATACTACTAAAACTCCTTCTCCTGGTAAGGTGGGTGTAGATGGCAAGTATCTTTATCAGTCTTCTTCTGCAGGTGGTAGTACACCTAGTTGGGACGGTACACAAGAGGAATTGGTGGATGATCCAACGTTGCCCGAGGAGCCAGAGGAGGCTATTGAACCATGCTTGGCAAGTGCCGATCAACGCGTTGTATTCTTTACTAAATCGTCGGATTTTGGCAAAAAGATTAATTGCTATATATGGACCTCTAATGGTACTATAACCAATTCTTGGCCTGGTTCTGTAGCCACATCCTTGGGAAATGGTAAATATCGCTTCGATATTCCAACAACGGCCTCTGCTATTGATAATTCATGGATGATTATATGGAATGATGGCAGCAACCAAACAAAAGACCTTGTCTTTACCAATCGAGGTATGTACACTGGTAATAATAAGGATAATATCAGTTGTACTTCTAAGATTCTTACCTTGTGCGATGGTGGAGAAGTTTCTGATACTCCAGATATTCCAGATACGCCAATTAACCCAGAAAGAGCTGATATTTGTTTAGAGTCAGCTGATGAGCGCGCTGTATTCTTCCAAGGGCAAGATTTTGGTACTTCGGCTAATGTATATATGTGGATTAGGGGTACATCAAATGCACTAGTAGGTAATTGGCCAGGTAGTGCGGCTACATACTTAGGCGATGGAAAGTTTAAGTTTGTAATTCCTTCCTCTGTGAATAGTGATCCTTCTTCATGGATGATTATATGGAGCGGTAATGGTAAGCAAACAGCTGACCTTAGTTTCACGATGCGTGGTCTTTATAATTTCAATGGCTGCGAAACTAGGGTGACAACTCTTTGTGATGGTGGAGATACGGGGGAAGATCCGAATCCTGATAATCCGAATCAAGATGATTCACAATCTATTACGGTCAAAGCCAAAATACCTCCTCATTGGACAGATATTATCTATGCATGGGTATGGGGAGATGGCCTAACCGATCATTGGGCCATACCTACGCAAGATGGCGATTGGTATGTGGTCACTGAGAAAGTACCTACGATGAATATCATTTTTGTAAATGGTACTAATTGGAATGGTAGTGCTAATCAAACGGAGGATATGAAATTTTCTACAGATGCTTGTATCCAGTTGACTCAGTCTGGTGATCAAAAAGCCAAATATGTGATCGTTGATTGTGATGCTGCAACAAGTATAGAAGATATGTTGGTCAATAATGATTTCCCTCGCAAGCGCTTAATCGATGGTGCGTTGTACCTGTTTATGTCCGACGGATCAGTGTATGATGTCAGAGGTAATTTGGTAGATAGATAAAATCTGATTGACATCAATAAGAAAAAGAGTAGCTTTTCTAAAGCTACTCTTTTTCATATACAAATCTCAAATTGTCCACCCATAGGGTATTACCCTCGCAGGCTCGAAAGACGCCTGCATTGCTGGATGAGATATACATCACGATGTGCGTGGGGGTGTCCAAACTCCATCCTACTTCTTCTATTTTCACCATCTTACCCTTTGAGTTGCGCGCCATCATATCCACTTGGTTCAAATCCTCATATGCTTTGAAGTCCTCCGATTCTGTGATCAATCCATAGCGAATAGGTATCTCGTGATTGTTTACCCATTCTGGGATGGTTTCGCATATACGTTCGTATGCCGTACCTACACGGCGGGCATAAATCTTGCCTGTCTCCGCATCTTCCCAGCGGTGTTGCAAGTAGATATACACCACAGCGCAATCATGCCCCGCAATTGTGTCTGGTTTGTTCTTTTCTGTGGAAATAATAGGCTTTTCTGCGGATATCTTCGCCTTATAATCCAACATCAATGCTACGGGTTCTTTCGTAAATGGCACTCCAAACTCTGTGGCGGTGTAAGGTCTGCTTTTTGCTGTAATACCGAGGGGTTCAAGCGCTTGCCCCATATATATAGTACCTGATACCATGGCATAGATATCGCCTATATTCACATGTGTCAGCACATTCTGCATCTTGCAGCAATAGCCATAACCACGACGTTCGGGAACTACCGAAGATTCTATACCCGTCTCAATGCCCATAAACTTGGCATATGTAGCACTACATCCCCACGGATTACCCTCCGCAGGGATATAGGCTTTATTTTCTCGAATAGTATCGGTAGGTGCAAGGGCATATAGGGTTTTGGTCTTGCCTCCAAGCAGTTTGCTCTCTTTGATATAGCGCACTTGCCATTGGTCCATATCGCCATATGGAATAGGCTCTGTCCAGCGTTGCTGAGCCAGTAGAGCATTGCCCATAGCCAATATCCCGAATACGATTAGCAGTCTTCTCATAACAGGCTAAATGCCACGTCCATCATATGGGTAAAACTATTCTGACGTTGCTCAGCAGTAGTCGCTTCACCTGTTAGGATGTTGTCGGATACAGTGCAGATTACCAATGCTTTATTACCACTGCGGGCTGCGTTCATATACAGTGCAGGTGCTTCCATCTCCACTGCCAAAACGCCCATATTCATCCATTTGTCGTTGTGGGCATTTTCGGTGTAGAATGTATCGGATGAGAAGACGTTACCCACCTTGTAGTTGTATCCAAACTTCTCCGCTGCTTCGGCTGCACGACGGCATAGATCGAAGTCTGCGATAGGTGCATAGGTGCCAGGCAACTCGTATTGTGCCGCATAATTGCTGTTGGTGCAAGCACCCATAGCGATTACCAAGTCGCCGACATTCAAATCTTTGTGAATGCTACCTGCGCTACCCACACGGATAATGGTTTTCACACCGTAGAAATTATACAACTCGTAGGTATAGATACCGATAGATGGAATACCCATACCATGTCCCATAACGCTGACAGGCTTGCCGTTGTGTGTGCCTGTAAAGCCGAGCATACCGCGTACATTATTGAATTGCACTGGGTTGTCCAAATATTTCTCTGCCATCATCTTTGCACGCAAAGGATCACCTGCCATGATGACTGTCTCGGCAATTTCGCCGTACTGTGCCCCAATATGGGGAGTAGGTGTCTGTTTCATAATTTTCAAATTTTAATTGTTAATACTTTCTCTCGCCCCTAAACAGTAGCGAAGCGTCCCCTAAACTGCAGCCATGCTGCTTACACAATTTTCGCTGGGATGAGTTTCTCGCGAATTTTCACATAGATAATGGTCTCTTTCTTCGCAAAAGCGGTCTTCACATATCCCATGCCTACGCCTACTTTGGTTGTTGGTAGCATGATACCACTGGTCACATTACCAATCTTGTTGCCCTCGGCATCACAGATCTCGTAGCCACAACGTGGGATAGCACGCTCTTGGCACTCGAAGTGAACCAATTTGCGCTTCACGCCCTCCGCTTTTTGCTGGAGCAAGAACTCCTTGTCAATAAAGTCCTTGGCATCGAACTTGGTGATCCAACCTAGTCCTGCTTCCAATGGAGAGGTTGTATCATCGATGTCATGACCATACAGGCAGTACCATTTCTCCAGACGCAAACTATCGCGTGCGCCCAATCCTATAGGAGCCAATCCAAATGGTTTACCTACCTCGAAAAGAGCATCCCAAATCTGTTGGCTATGCTCTTTTGGGAAATACAACTCAAAGCCACCTGCGCCCGTATAGCCTGTATTACTGAGGATTACGCCTTGCACGCCTGCGAACGACCACTCGCGAAATGCGTAGTATGGAATCGCACTCAAATCTGCGTCGGTCAAGAGTTGAAGCATCTCGGTTGCCTTTGGCCCTTGCACTGCCAATTGACCGTAGCGGTCGCTGGCGTTCTCCAGTTGTACACCGAAAGTGTTGTGCTCATTGACCCAAGCCCAGTCCTTGTCGATGTTGCCTGCGTTCACCACGAGCAGGTATTTGGTGGTAGAATATTTGTAGATAATCAGGTCGTCCACGATACCACCTTTGCCGTTAGGGAAACAGGTGTATTGTGCCTTGCCTGCCTCGAGTTTGCTCACGTCGTTGGTGGTGATATATTGCAGAAAATCAAGGGCTTTCTCGCCTTTTACCCAAAACTCGCCCATGTGGCTCACATCAAACACGCCCACGCCTTCGCGCACGATCATATGTTCTTGATTGATACCCGTAGGGTATTGGATAGGCATATTAAAGCCCGCAAAATCGGCCATCTTCGCTCCTAGAGCGATATGGATATCGGTAAATGGTGTTGTTTTCATATATTCTCGCCTTTAAACTCTAAACACTAAACTATCTTGCAAATCAAGCTTTAGCAACGATTTGCAAGATTACTTGCATCGCTTTCTCCATCGATGGGATAGGCAAGTACTCAAATCTGCTGTGGAAGTTGACGCCACCAGCGAAGATGTTTGGACATGGCAGTCCCTCGAATGAGAGGCGTGCGCCGTCTGTTCCACCGCGGATAGGTTGTACCTTAGGGGTAACGCCTACCTCCTTCATCGCTTCCTCTACGAGGGTAACGATATGCATCACAGGTTCTACTTTCTCGCGCATATTGTAGTACTGATCGCGCAATTCTACCTCCACGGTGCCCTCGCCATACTCTTGGTTGATCTTGCGTACCAAGTGCTCAATCTCGCGTTTGCGGCTCTCAAAGCGTGCGCGGTCGTGGTCGCGGATGATATATTGCAAGGTCGTCTCCTCCACGGTGCCGTTCATGGCGATGAGGTGGTAGAATCCCTCGTAGCCCTGCGTGTGCTCTGGGGTCTCCCAACGAGGCAACATGCTCGCCAACTGGTTGGCAATACGCATCGAGTTGATCATCTTGTGGTAGCCATAGCCTGGGTGCACATTCACGCCATGTACACGGATCTTGCAGCCAGCCGCGTTGAAGTTCTCGTATTCCAACTCGCCCACGGCACCACCGTCCATGGTGTAGGCGAAGTCGCAACCGAACTTCTCCACATCAAAGTGGTCGGCACCTTGACCAATCTCCTCGTCTGGAGTAAAGCCCACGCGAATCTTACCATGTTGAATCTCAGGGTGTTGAATCAAATACTCGCATGCGGTCACGATCTCTGCCAAGCCTGCTTTGTCATCTGCGCCGAGCAAGGTAGTACCATCGGTTACGATGATATCTTGCCCCTTGTAGTCGAGTATCTCTGGGTATTTCGCTACTTCGAAGACGATGTTTTTCTCCTCGTTGAGTACGATGTTTTGGCCGTCGTAGTTGCTTACGATTCGCGCTTTCACATTCTTGCCGCTGGCATCAGGTGCGGTGTCCATATGAGCGATAAAGCCGATGGTAGGCTTGCCTTCTGTATTAGCGGGTAGGGTAGCCATCACATAGCCATTCTCGTCCAATGTAACCTCTTGCATACCAATCTCTTTGAGCTCTGCAGCAAGATACTTAGCAAATTCCATCTGCCCTGGAGTAGAGGGTGTCATGTTGGTCTCTTCATCCGATGTGGTGCAGAAACTCACATACTTTAGAAATCTTTCTGTAATATTCATAGTACTATATTCATTTTATCTATTTCGTTGTTTTCCCATGCGAGGATATTGTCGCAAACATTCTCGCACATGGCGATGCGTCCTTCCCAAGTACCTGTTCCGGTATGAGGAGAGAGAACTACATTATCCAATGTCAGCAGTTCGTGATGAATCTTAGGCTCGTGCTCATATACATCCATCGCAGCCCCTGCTATCACACCCGCTTTGAGAGCTAGCACCAAAGCTTCTTCATCCACATGCGCGCCGCGCGCGGTATTGATAAGGTAAGCCGTATTCTTCATCATTTGCAACTCTCGCTCTCCGATCAAGTGCTTCACCTCTGGCGTATAGGGTAGGTTAAGGCTGACAAAGTCTGAGGTTTCCAACAGTTCCTCTAAACTTATATACTTAGCCTCATAGCCTAATTGCCTTATCATCTCATCGCCTAACGGCTTGCGATTATAGTATACAATACGCATGCCGCTGGCTACTGCTCTGCGTGCCAATGCCTGTCCGATGCGCCCCATACCAATGATACCTAAGGTCTTACCATACAACGAGTGGCTGAGGTTGTTCATCACCCCAAAGGGTTCTGCTTTTCCTTCTCTGAGTTTACGATCGAATTCAGCGGTACGTCGTGCTACATCATGCATGAGGGCAAAGGCCAACTCGGCTGTCGGTTCGATGACGGGTTGTGGGGTATTGGTCACACGAATACCGCGTTCGCGACATGCCTCGAGGTCGATATTGTTGAAGCCCACACCGAAGTTGGTCACCAATTTGAGGTGAGGTGCCGACATAATCATCTCACGCGTCACAGGTTTGTCAAAGGTGCTGACGAGCACTTCTGCCTCCTCTAGTGGCGCATATAGAGTATGTAGCTCCAATCGAGCAAATCCTTCTGCGGGTAATGATGTGGTGAATGCGATTTTCATGTATGATACAAAATATTTCTGCAAAAGTACGAATATTTTTGCAAATATGCAAATATATGTACAAAAAAAGTGTGCCAAATCCTTTTTGACACACTTTTTCTAGGAATACTCATCACTCATAGTTCATCACTCATCACTAAGGATAAAGGCTTGTCTCTAGCCTATGGTCTTTATTAATTCCATCTCTTCTGCTGTGAATTGGATGTTGCTGATTGCCTGCAAGTTATCATCTAATTGCTTTACGCTGCTTGCACCTACGATTACGCTGGTCACATCTTGAGCCAAAAGCCATGATATGGCCATCTGTGCCAATGTTTGTCCGCGCTCTGCGGCGATAGCTCCTAGGCGTTTTGCGCGTGCCACAGCTTCATCAGTTATTTGCTCAGGACGGAGGAACACATTCTTGCTTGCGCGACTGCCAGCAGGGATACCATTCAGATAGCGATCGGTCAATAGACCTTGTGCCAGAGGCGAGAAGCAGATAAAGCCCGAACCATTCTCTTGCGCCACAGGTAAGTTCTCGTGCAAGGTCTCTGGGAAGATGATATTGGCCTTGTATTGACTAATCACGCATGGCACATGTGCCGCACGCAGATAGTCGTATGCTTCTTTCTGTTTATCAGCAGGATAGTTGCTGATACCCACATACAATGCTTTGCCGGCGCGCACAATGTCCACGAGCGCTTGCATGGTCTCTTCGACAGGTGTCTGTGGGTCGTAGCGGTGCGAATAGAAGATGTCGAAATACTCCAATCCTGTGCGCTTCAGACTCTGGTCGCACGATGCAATCATATACTTGCGCGAACCGCCATTGCCATAAGGACCATCCCAACCCCAGTAACCTGCTTTGGAGGAGATGATCATCTCATCGCGATGACTTGCAAGATCCTCACGCAATACGCGACCGAAGGTCATCTCTGCGGTGCCTGGTGCAGGACCGTAGTTATTTGCAATATCAAAATGAGTAACGCCGTTTTCCCATGCGTGGAGCAGCATGGCGCGTGCTACATCTGCAGGATCTTCGCTGCCGAAGTTATGCCATAATCCGAGTGATACAAGTGGCAGTTGCAAGCCACTCTTGCCAGAAAATCGATAATCCATAATAAAATAGGTATTAGTTCGTTGTATTATTTGTCTGCAAAGATACTGCTATTTTTTGAGGTGTGCAATAAAAACACTGATTTCAATAGGATTCATAAATTAAAAATATGTAAAATGGCATTTTTATTTGCATAATCAAAAAAAATATAGTACTTTTGCAGACACTTTAGCTTCGAAGTGTCGGGGCTATACAAAAGGACATATTAACATAGCATTACTATTATTCGTGTTCAAAAAAGCGTCGGAAACTATTTTGAATTAAAACGAGTAATCGTATTTTGGGGCGTTTGCGTCCTAAACCAAAGTAATGGTAATAATTCATACCTATAGGTGTGAATTTATCTACTTTGGTGAAGGTTTGCAATCCGACGCTTTTCCTGAATACGAATAGGTAAATTCCACCTTTTTTCGTTTTGGATTGATAGTATGCTCATAATACTATCAATCATGTTTCAAAAAATTCAGTCTTATTTATCGCAAGGAAACCGCACACAATGGTGTGTTTTTATTGTATTAGCATTAATTATCTTTATTAAGTGTGTTCTTTTTCATTGGTTCTGTTTCCATTCTATATTGATTTCAAGCCTATGGAAAGAGCCATTCGATTTTTTTGCGTTTTGGCTACCGAAGATAAATATTGCGATATTCTTAGCCTCTTTTATTTTTATATTTCCTAAGAAGTGGTGGACATTTGTAATGGCACTATTTATAGATTTATGGTGCATATCAAATTTGATATATTTTCGTGCTAATGAATTACTGATTGCTTGTGAAAGTATCATGATGACCACAAATCTAAGAGGCTTTGAGGGCTCCATTACTATGTATTGGAATTTTCAATGTACATCTTTCTTGATCCAAACATTTCTATATGGTTTTATCTTATATTTTATTCCTAAATTAAGTTCACGCAAAATTTATATATGGGTTTCTATGTTTCTTTTGGTATGCTTATTGCGTATTTCTACACAAATATGCAGATATTACTATGCTGATAAATTAGGATTTGTTATGGAACATGTTCTTAATTTAGATAGGAAATCATACATAAAAAATATTTTTCCATATAGAGAAGTAGTGGCGGGTATTAAAGAAGGAGTACACTTTACTGGTAGCGTATTGAAAGGAGGTGGAGAAAATGACCCCCACTATATGCGTTACCACTCTATAATAACTTATTTTCCAAAAATATTTATATCATATATTACAGAGCAAAAAACATTAAACGAATTCCAAAAAATGGGAGAAGGGATAGATTTACAGCAGATTGATAAAATGGAAGTATTTATTCAAAACAAAAATACTGAATATGAAATAATTCCGAAAACTAATCTCATTGTTTTGATTGTAGAAAGTTTTGAAGATTGGTTAATAGAAACTACGGATGAAAATAATCAATTGGTTATGCCATATATTAATCATTTTGTGACTGAAAAAGCTAATGTGTATTGTAATAAGATCAAATCACAAGTACGAGAAGGTGTCAGTGGGGATGGACAAATGATTATCAATACAGGTATTCTTCCACTTGATAGAGGCTCTGCAGCACTTCTTTTTGGAAACAATACATATCCAAATTGGGCTCATCTTTTCGAATACTCAACTACCATTTATTCTGGTTGTGGGAGTGAATGGAATCAAGATGCTATGACGGCTCGTTATAGTTATCAATCTCAAATAAATCCCAAAAATGGAAGATGGGAAGATGAAGAAACGATGAATAATTTATTAGCATGGATAGATACCATATCTAAGGAATCTTTTGCATGCCAAACTATTACAGTATCCACTCATACACCATTTGTTCATCATTATTCAAATTTGAAATTTTCGAAGGAAATACCTCGTGATTTGCAAAAATATATAAATTGTTTCCACTATACTGATAGTTGTATTGGAATAGCATTGCAAGAGTTAGAAAAAATGGGTGTATTGGATAATACTACGATTGTTTTTACGGGAGATCATACAATATTTAAGAAGAATCAATTGCAAGAGTATAAACAATATATTGCAAAGAATAATTTACCTATGAATACAGATGAAAATTATGTTCCATTAATTATATATTCGCCTAATATTGAGGGGAATATATGTATCACAGATACTTGTTACCAGATGGATATTTATCCAACCATTTTACATTTAATTGGTTGTGAAGATTATTATTGGAAAGGTTTTGGTGTAAATCTTTTGGATTCTGTAGCTCGAAACAATCGTCCAATTACAGAAAGAGAAGCTTATGAATTATCTGATAAATTGATAAGAAGCAATTATTTTAGTTCTTTTTCGGATCAATAAATTTCAATCAACTACTACCCATGAACATCAGAGTGGTAATCGAGTGCTAACGGAGTGGTATGCGAACAGATAAGGAACCTAAAAAACAAAGTATAAACTATGAGTGATAAGTGATGAGTAATTATCATGTATTTGTTACATAAGGGTACTATAACCGCCCCGAATTGTGTGGTTATTGTATGGTAATAGTCTGGTTATTGTGTGGTGCTAGAGGGTAAAATAAAAAGGACTGCAACGTGATTGTTACAGTCCTTTTCTCATATTCTTGCCTCTAATCTGTAGCTCGCTCAAAGCGAGCGTCTTGTAGCGAAGCGTTCTCTAAACCTGTTTACTTCACCTCCTCAAAGTCCACGTCCTCAGCTGCGCCTTGGTTGCTGTTACCACCGTTTTGTGCGCCACCTTGTGCACCGCCAGTGAAGTCAGCACCTGGTTGAGGATCTGCCTGCGCTTGCGCGTTGTACATCTCAGCGCTAGCTGCTTGGAAAGCAGTCATAAGTGCTTGATTAGCAGCCTCGCATGCGTCAGCATCTTTCTTCTCGTAAGCCGCTTTGAGGTTCTTGAGTGCCTCCTCGATAGGCGCTTTCTTGTCCGCAGGGATCTTGTCGCCGAGCTCAGCCAATTGCTTCTCGGTTTGGAAGATAGTTGCGTCGGCTTGGTTGAGTTTAGCGATGCGCTCAGCCTCTTTCTTATCTGCCTCAGCGTTAGCTTCTGCTTCAGCCTTCATACGCTTAATCTCAGCGTCGCTCAAACCACTAGATGCCTCGATGCGGATCTTTTGCTCTTTGCCAGTAGCTTTATCTTTTGCGGTTACGTTGAGGATACCGTTGGCGTCGATATCAAAGGTCACTTCGATCTGTGGCTCGCCACGGCGTGCTGGCATGATGCCATCGAGGTGGAAGCTACCGATGAGTTTGTTTTGTTGTGCCATCGGACGCTCACCTTGATATACTTTTATCTCTACAGATGGCTGATTATCAACGGCTGTGGTGAAGGTCTCTGCTTTCTTGGTTGGGATAGTGGTGTTCGCCTCAATCATCTTGGTCATCACGCCACCCATGGTCTCGATACCGAGAGAGAGTGGGGTAACGTCGAGGAGGAGGACATCCTTCACATCGCCTGTCAAGACACCACCTTGGATAGCTGCACCGAGAGCAACAACCTCGTCTGGGTTAACGCCCTTAGATGGAGCTTTGCCGAAGAATTTCTCTACTGCTGCTTGGATAGCAGGGATACGAGTAGAACCACCTACGAGGATAATCTCGTCGATATCGCCTACAGAGAGACCAGCGTTTTGCAATGCGGTGCGGCATGGAGCGATGGTGCGTTGAACGAGGTCGTCCACGAGTTGCTCGAACTTAGCACGGGTGAGGGTCTTCACCAAGTGTGCTGGCACACCATCAACTGGCATGATGTATGGCAAGTTGATCTCTGAAGAAGTGGTGTTAGAGAGCTCGATCTTAGCTTTCTCAGCAGCCTCTTTGAGACGTTGCATAGCCATAGGGTCTTTGCTTAGGTCAGCACCTGCGTTGTCATTCTTGAACTCTTGTACGAGCCAGTCAATAATGCGATGATCGAAGTCATCACCACCAAGGTGGGTATCACCGTCGGTAGATTTTACCTCAAATACGCCGTCGCCCAATTCAAGTACAGATACGTCGTGTGTACCACCACCGCAGTCGAATACTACGATCTTCATGTCTTTGTCAGACTTGTCAAGACCGTAAGCGAGAGCAGCAGCTGTAGGCTCGTTCACGATACGGCGAACATTAAGACCAGCAATCTCGCCAGCCTCTTTGGTAGCCTGACGTTGGCTATCGTTGAAGTATGCAGGTACAGTGATCACAGCCTCTGTAACCTCTTGACCAAGATAGTCCTCTGCGGTCTTTTTCATCTTTTGGAGGATGATAGCAGAGATCTCTTGTGGAGTGTAGAGACGACCATCGATATCCACGCGTGGGGTGTTGTTGTCGCCCTTTACTACTTTATAAGGTACGCGCGCAACCTCGTTAGCCAAACGATCATAGGTCTCACCCATGAAGCGCTTAATTGAATATACGGTACGAGTAGGGTTGGTGATTGCTTGACGCTTAGCAGGGTCGCCCACTTTGCGCTCGCCACCATCTACGAAACCAATCACTGAAGGGGTAGTACGTTTACCCTCAGAGTTGGTGATAACTACAGGCTCATTGCCTTCCATAACTGCGACACAGGAGTTAGTTGTTCCTAAGTCGATACCAATAATTTTTCCCATTGTATTTAAGTTTTTTAGTTAATATTCTTGTTTTAAGGACTTTAAGGTCATTAAGGACATTAAGGTCGTTTGCCATAGTATAAACAAATGCCGTGCCAAAGTGATTTTGACACGGCATTTCTGCCAAATACTGACAAAATGGCAGTATGGGGGGGACGCTTCGCTACAGGACGGGTCAGAGTCCCCTACAGGTTATTTAATGCCTAATTTCTTGCGGATATCTTTTGGAATAGCGTTCTTGTGCACGAGCACGTCGTTGGTCTTGTACTGCATATACGCCTCAGATACATACCATATACCCTTGTACTCGCTCTTCTTCGTTCCCCAAGAGTTCTTGACCATGTAATAGCGTTTGCCATTTTGATCCTTGGCTGTACCGAAGATCTGCATGCCGTGGTCGTCGGTGTTCTCCCAGCTATCGTAAGCCGCTTGGCGCATCTCTTGGGTGATAGTTTTCTCTGGAAGAGGTTTTTTGGTGAGCTCTTCGCGTTTGTCAGTAGCAGATAATCCGAGCCAGCGTGCTGCATCGCTGCCTGTGAGGTCAGCGGCTTTCTCTTCCTCTGGCACTACGCCCAAGCCCTTGCGGGTGAAACACATCTCGCTGACATCTGCACCCCAAGCCAGGGTGTAGCCATTAGCTAATGCGTTGTCGATGATCTCCATCATCTCATCAAGAGGTACATTGTACATTTGATCCATACGCCAGTTGTCAGGAACCTCGAGGGCGAAAGTGGTGTAGAATGGATGGTGGGTATAGCTGGTAATGCTCACATAATCATCGGCATTCAAACCCAACTCCTCTGCAAATGACTTAGGTGTGTACTCCTTGCCGTTGTAGGTGAAGGTTTCTGGGCACTCGCCGAGATAGGTGTCATATACAGCGCTCAGCGCTTTTTTCCACACTGGTGTGAGTTTCTTCAAACCACTGTTGGATACTGCATCCACTACACCTCCTGCCACTGCATCTAACTCAGAGTGAACAGGTAAAGTGTCGGCAGGGGTACTGCCATATTGGATACCAGGCATAACCTCTTGTGGTACAAGACCATAGTTCTTAAGACAGTAAATGACATCGTATGCTGAACCACCAGGAGCAAATTGGGCTGTTCCGTACATACGAACTACATATTCGGCACGATCGAGCATGGTGTGATGCACAACGAACATCTCGCTGAGATCATATTCTCCTTTGCCCATACGGATAAGTTCGCTCTCCAAGAAACCGATGGTAGAATAGCTCCAGCACGTTCCACTACGGTTCTGGTCTTTTACAGGAGTGATAGCGATGCTATCAATTGTGGTAAACTGAAAGCCTTCGATGCTATCGCTTTCATTTTCCACCTGCGCCATAGCGCCAATGCTCATTGCGCCCAGCGCGAGAAAAAATAGAATCTTTTTCATATCGCTTGATGTTTAATTGATTACAAATCCGCTGCAAAGATACGATAAATAATTGAATTATACAATACTGAGACCTAGGAATTTTATGTTTGATAGCAACTTTTGCATAAATCACTTGGATATTTGTATATTTTTTTATACCTTTGCAAAAAATTGGGTGACTATGCTCTTTGGCTTAATCTTTTCCATATTAACTGCGACATATACCCTCTCTTCGAATAATACCATGAAACAAGAGGGCGAGGTGCCTGCATATTCCAATTATCATTATGAACGTTCATCTACTACTGGCCAAAAAGGTCAGATGACTGAAGGTAATACTACCCATCTGCGTTTGAGCGGTTGGGATGGGTGTGTGGTTCGTAGTGTACGGTTGGAGATGCACTCTAATAGCAAGTCGGGTGCTGGTTCGCTGAAGATGAAAGTAGGAAAGCAAGTGGTGTGGGAGATAGATGATGAACCATTTTCAAGCAATGATTGGGCTGGGAAATATTCTTCGGAATGGGTGGACATACGCAAAGGTATGGAGGTGACAGTGGATAATCATGAGGCGATAGATATCTTGATTACAGCCACGGAGAATAGCCTATATATCAATCGTTATACCATTGAATATGAGGCAGCACCGCCGACATGCTATACGGTGAGTTTTGTGACAGGGCTGGACTCGGTGCCTGCATCGATAACTCAAAGTGCCATTGGCGCGCCCATCGTGTTGCCTATGTGGCGTGATACGGCAGGATGGTATTTCCAGGGTTGGAGTGAGATAGAGATAACTGGAGATACACTATTGCAGGAATGGTTGGGTGCGGGTAGCGAGTATGTGCCTAAAATTAATACTTATTTGTGGGCGGTATATTCCGACGTAAAAGAAGTGGCAGCGGTGACGGATTATGCTTCGGGGCAATATGTAATGGGGATGTGGAATGAGGTGACGGCATATTATGCAAATTCAGGAATGGCGATGAAGGGTAATGTGCGGTCAGGAGAAGTATCTTTGTGTGCCGCAAATATGGTGAGGAATGCAGAAGGAAAGTATTGTCTAGCTACTACGATAGAAGATGATATGATTTATCATCTGGATTTTGATGAAGATAGCACGGTGTCGATTGTACATGTGCAGACGGGAGAGCCGATAGGTTATAAAGATAGTAAATTAAGTGGCTTAGAAAGCACATGGAATTACAAAGTGCTGGATGATAAGTCATTGGTGATATATTACATTACTGATCAGACTATGAAAAATTACGTTTTATATTCTGGTGTAAGCACTGCTACAGGGGAAAAGGAACCCGTAGCAAAGGTCTATAGTATAGACGTTGCAAGTTGGGTAGACAATGCTTTATGGTTATTCCCTATTATGTATCCTCAATATACCTCGTGGCCTTTTGGAAAGCCTGATATAAAAGAGGATGAAGATTCGGACGATGCCTCTTCGGTGCTGAGCGAAGGACAATATCTAATGAATATAGGGCGGTATCGATTGTACGTGAAAGACGGAAAGAAATACCTATTTTTGTGAAATAAACTAAAAAAACATTGATAACACCATGAAACACCTATTATTAGGCGATGAAGCCATTGCGCAAGGCGCTATTGATGCAGGATTGAGTGGGGTATATGCGTATCCCGGCACACCATCTACAGAGATTACAGAGTATATACAATTGAGCGAAAAGCGCAGAGCGCTTTCCGCTAGTTTAGAGAACGGCGCTGATTGCGCCTATAGTTTAGAGAGTAAAGGCAAGATTTTTTGCCAATGGGCTACTAACGAGAAAACCGCGATGGAAGGCGCATTGGGTATGTCGTATATGGGCAAACGTGCACTTGTCTGCATGAAGCACGTGGGCATGAATGTCTGCGCCGATGCGTTTATGAACGCCGCAATCACGGGCGTCAACGGCGGACTAGTAGTAGTGGCTGCTGATGACCCATCTATGCATTCGTCGCAAAACGAACAAGACTCGCGCTTCTATGCGAAGTTTGCTATGATTCCATGCCTTGAGCCAAGTAATCAACAAGAGGCATACGATATGATGCATTATGCTTTTGATTTATCAGAATCACTCCGTACACCTGTCTTATTGCGCGTAACGACGCGCATGGCGCATTCGCGCGCAGTGGTGGAGACGATGGATATGCCACGCGAACAAAACATGCTTAACGCACCAGAGAATACCAACCATTTTATCCTTTTGCCTGCTTTTGCGCGCAAGAACTATGCTGAATTGGTGGAAGCACAAGTGGATTTTGTGCAAACAAGCGAGGAGTCGCTATACAATAGTTATATCAAGGGTGCGAATCCTAAGAAGGCGATTGTCACTACGGGTATTGCGTATAATTACCTTATGGAGTGTTTAGAGAACGGCGCTGAAAGCGCCTACGGTTTAGAGTTTAGAGAGGCGAGTATATTGAAGATTACGCAATATCCATTGCCAAAGGCATTGATTGATCAGATGGTGGCGGATGGCGCAGAGGAGATATTAGTGATGGAGGAGGGACAACCTGTGGTGGAAGAATTGTTGCGCGGTATGGTGCCATCCTCTGTGGTTGTCAAGGGCCGTCTTACTGGTGATTTGCCTCGTATGGGTGAGTTGACACCTGACTGTGTGCGCGAGGCATTATCCAATAGCGAAGCGTCCAATGGCCCAGAGGATGTCCAATATCCAATCCCTGAAATAGTAGTGGGGCGTCCACCTGCGTTGTGTCAAGGTTGTGGTCACCGCGATATGTATGCTGCGCTCAATGAGGTGGCAGCTGAGCATGAGGGGGCTAAGATTTTTGGTGATATCGGTTGCTATACATTAGGTGCATTGTCGCCATTCCATGCCATCCATGCATGTGTGGAGATGGGTGCTAGTATTACGATGGCAAAAGGTGCTGCCGATGCGGGACAATTCCCTTCGTTTGCTGTGATAGGCGATTCAACGTTTACCCACTCGGGTATGACGGGATTGCTAGACTGTGTGAATAGCAATGCCAATGTGGTGGTGCTGATTTCCGATAACCTGACTACTGGTATGACGGGTGGACAAGATTCTGCGGGTACGGGTAAACTGGAGGCCATCTGCCTTGGTTTGGGTGTGGAGCCTGAGCACGTACGTGTGGTGGTGCCATTGCCAAAAAATATGGAGGAGATCAAGCAAGTGCTTCGTGAGGAAGTAGCATACAATGGCACATCAGTTGTCATTGCTCGCCGTGAGTGTATCCAGACTCTCAAACGACACCTAAAAGCGAAGAAATAATCTTTAGAACCTGTATAACTATTAAAACTTTTAGAACTCTAACAACAATGAAACGCGATATTATTTTAGCAGGCGTAGGCGGACAAGGTATCCTATCTATTGCCGCCGTGATAGGCGATGCAGCCTTGAACGAAGGACTATATCTCAAGCAAGCCGAAGTGCATGGTATGAGTCAGCGTGGGGGTGATGTACAATCCAATTTGCGACTTTCTAGTGAACCAATATATTCAGACTTAATACCCCAAGGTGGAGCTGATATCATCATTTCACTCGAACCCATGGAGGCATTACGCTACTTGCCATACCTTAAACCAGACGGTTGGATTGTGACATCCTCAAAGCCTTTTGTGAATATCCCTAATTATCCAGAGATAGAGGATGTGTTGGCGCATGTAAGGGCCATCAAGAATCACGTGTTGATTGATGTAGAAGCATTGGCGAAAGAAGCTGGTGCACCCGCTCAGGCAGCGAATATGGTGCTGCTGGGGGCTGCGATACCGGTGTTGGGTATGAATCATGATAAGATTATTGCGGGTGTGAAGCGTATCTTCTCTCGTAAGGGCGAAGCCGTTGTGGCAGCCAATGTGGCGGCTATCGAAGCCGGCTACAAAGCCGCTAAACATTAAACAACACATACTATGAACTTTCCATTAAACAAACAACTTGTAGACCAAACGTGTATTGATTTTGGTTTGCGCAATGCCAAGGAGTTGGGTGCATCATCTATTCGCCAACTAGTAGGTGTGGTCAAAGATATTGAGCGTGCCACAGGTGTGGAGTTTATCCATATGGAGATTGGTGAGCCAGGACTGCCAGCCGAACAGATAGGTATTGCAGCAGAGCACAAGGCTCTGAAAGAAGGGTGTGGTTCGCACTACCCACTCATTACGGGTATTCCCGAGGTAAAGCATTGGGGTAGTGAGTTTGTTCGTGCGTTTCTAGGGTTGGATATTCCACGCGAGTGCATCGTGCCCACTGTGGGCAGTATGCAAGCTGCCTTTGCGATGAATATGCTGGTATCTCAATTGGATGAGAAACGTGATACTATTCTCTTTCTTGATCCTTGTTTCCCTGTACAGAAGCAGCAATGTAAGGTGATAGGTGTGCGTGTGGATGCCTTTGATGTGGCTGATTATCGTGGAGAAGCATTAGCTGTGGAGTTAGAGCGTCATTTTCAATCGGGTCGGATAGCGGCAATGTTATTTTCCAATCCGAATAACCCATCGTGGATGTGTCTTACTGAGCGTGAATTGGAGATTATTGGTCGTCTGGCTTCGCTATATAATGTACTAGTAATAGAGGATTTGGCATATCTGAATATGGATTTCCGCGATGCTGAACGTGGTGTACCATACGAGCCGCCATACCAACCGTCTATTGGTAGATATACCAACAACTGCTTGCATATGATATCTTGCTCCAAGATGTTCTCCTATGCAGGGCAACGTGCTGCTATCATAGCAATAAACCCATATTTGGCGCACAGAAGATTTGCTTCATTAGCAGAGCGTTATGACAATGATGGTGAGTTCTTGCGCAATTTTGTGTATAACGTGCTGTATAGTTTGTCTTCGGGTGTAACACACTCGGTGCAGTATGCTATGACGGCTATGTTCAAGGCTGCGTGTCAAGGTAAGATTGACTATGTGACAACTACTCGCGAATATGCTCGCCGAGCCCAACGTGTCAAGGAGATTATGCTGCGTAATGGCTTTCATATCGTATATGATGAAGACGCGGATGGACAGGAGGTTGGCGATGGCTTCTTCTTTACTTTTGGCTACAAGGATTGGACGGGGGAGAAGATGGTCAATAAACTGATCTACTATGGTATATCGGCTATCTCGCTGTCAAGCACAGGTGCAAGACGTGAAGGAATGCGCGGTTGCGTGTCTTGTATACGAGAGGATCAATACGAACTCCTTGACCAGCGTCTCGCACTTTTCAATCACGATTACCACGACAAGTAATTTTGAATTATGAAATATCTTACTCCTATAGAAGCCGTTGGGCTAGTGAAATCGGGCGACACGATTGTTGTGCAAGGGTCAACCTCCATTCCGATGGTTTTGCTTCGTGCATTGACTGAGCGTGCTAGCGAACTGAGAGATGTGAAGGTGATATCGGGATTTGGTGTACACCCCGAAGAAGCACCATATGCTAAACGCGAACTGATGGACTCGTTCCGTGCACTGAATATTTTTGTTCCTAACAATCTTCGTCGTGCCATGCGCGAGGGAGTGGCCGATACTATCCCATGTTTCTTGGGCGAGGTACCATTCCTATTCCGCAGTGGGCAAGTGCCTGTGGATGTGGCGTTTCTAAATGTGAGCGAGCCTGATGAGAATGGTTATTGTTCCTATGGTATATCGGCAGATATTGCTTTCTCTGGTGCAGAATGTGCGAAGACGGTGATTGCGCAAGTGAATAAATACATGCCTCGTACTTTTGGTGATCCCGTGATACATGTCAGCCAGATCGCTGCTATGTGTCGCGGCGATGAACCATTGATAGAGGTGCCCACGCCGATGCCAAGCGAAATAGAGACGCGTATTGGTAATTTTATCGCCAATGAAATACCCGATGGCGCCACCTTGCAAATAGGCGTGGGTGGAATTCCTAACGCTGTGATCAATGCGCTGAGCAATCACCAACATCTAGGTTTGCATACCGAAGCGATAACAGATGGTGTGTTGCCATTGATAGAGAAGGGAATTATAGATAACTCACTCAAGAAAATTTATCCTGGTAAGTCCTTGGGTAGCTTGGTGTTAGGTTCGAAGAATCTATATGACTATATGGATGGTAATGAGGATTTTGTGATCCGTGACGTGGCCTTTACCAATGATCCTCAGAATATTCGTCAAAATCCTAGGGCGATGGCAATCAACTCAGCCGTAGAGGTGGATCTTACTGGACAGATTTGTGCCGATTCTATTGGCGAAACAATTATTTCGGGTGTGGGTGGACAGCACGACTTTATGTATGGTGCTTCGTTATCAGAAGGAGGTAAATGCTTTATCGCGTTGCCAAGTCTGACTAGCAAGGGGCAGAGTAAGATTGTGGCTAACCTAGCCCCTGGTGCGGGTGTGGTGACTACTCGTTTCCAAGCGCAGTATATCGCCACTGAACACGGTATAGTTTATTTGCGTAACCTTCCACTAGCAGAGCGTGCAAAGGCCTTGATTAGCATTGCTGATCCATCGGTGCGCGAAGAGTTGGAACGAGCTGCAGTGAAGCGCTTTGGTATCGGATTCTTGCGCCTAAGGTGATAATAGACTAGTTAACAAAAACGAGTGCGAGCAGATTTTTCTGTTCGCACTCGTAATATATAAATTTGGTTGTTAAAATGCCTCTATTGCGCGTTGGATGTCCTTGTCATAACGCAAGATATATGCATAATATCCACGGTGGTAGTAATAGCGCTTGACAATCTCTCCACCTAAAAGTTTCTCTATTTCATCACGATGTCGCTGGATAGCAGTACGATAATCTACTGTCAAACGAGGCTTAAATGCCTCAAGGTCGGCGAGTAGGATAGAGTCAATGTCTTCTTGCTTGGCCATATTAATGAGTTCTCCTAGATAACGACCTGTTTCTGTCTCGTATGAGAACTGCTTTTCGTCTAAGAATTGGCAGAAATTCTCAATATCTTGATCTGTCAATGTAAACTCAGTTGCAGGTGCAATGGTAGGATGTAGGCGGTAATAGCGGTTCGCATAGTCGAAGAACATATGGTCGCGGTAGAGGTTATAGGTGATATCCAGTTTTTGTGAATCGGTTAGCACAATGTCAGGTAATATACCTCCTGCAGTATCTCGGTGAAGTTGATTGCCCTTTTGTCGTTCGGCATAGTCAATAGCTTGAATACAACGACCAGATGGTAAATAATATTTGGATGTTGTGACCTTCAAATGACCGCCAAAGGCAATAGGTCGAATGTTTTGCACTAAACCTTTACCAAATGTGCGTTCCCCAACGAGGGTAGCACGTTTGAGGTCTTGCAATGCACCTGCTACAATCTCGCTAGCAGAAGCTGACTGACCATCCACTAATATTACTAGCGGCATATTAGGGAAGATAGGCGACGTCTGGGTGGTATAGGAATGGTTGGTACGCTCCACTTTGCCCTTGGTAGAAACAACTTCCGTACCTTTGGGAACGAAGTATCCTACAATCTGTATTGCCTCATCGATTAATCCACCACCATTGCCACGCAAGTCGATAATCAATTGTTGGATACCATGATTCTGTACCATACCATCGAGGGCTGTCAGTAGTTCTTGAGCGGAATTAGTTGTAAACTCATTAAAGAAGATATAGCCAATTGAGTCTTGCAATACGGTGGCATAGCCCACAGCAGGCAGGTGGATGTCGCGACGTGTCACCTGTTTGGCTATTAGTTGACTATCTCGTTCCAAAATAATCTCAATGGAGGTACCTGCCTTACCACGTAGTTTCTCCGATACTTCTTTGGTGTTTTTGCCATTGCAATCCATACCATCTACTTTGACAAATCGATCGCCTGGCAACAATCCTGATTGTTGGGCTGGCATTCCTTCATACAACTCGCTGACATATACATTGCTATCGCGATACATGATAATGCTTCCTACACCGCCATATTTGCCTTGTGTCATGCGACGCAATTCGTCATCTTCACGTCTAGGGATATACGCCGTATATGGATCTATTTTGTGGAGCATATAGTTGATGCTTGACTCAATTAAGTCATCATAGTTGAGCGTATCTACATAATTCATGTCTAGCTGACGCATAACATCTGTGTAGATAGTCAAGTTCTTATCGATGCGTGTGGTTTGCGACTCTGCCAATAATGGCATCCCAATAGCTATACACAATATGCATATGATACTTTGTTTCATAATAATCTCCACCTTTATTTAGTTGATTTTCGGTAGTAATGTTGAAATATCATTGCCGTAACTATGCAATTCGCGCACAAGTGAGGACGATATGTGCGCATATTCTGGTTGTGTGTAGAGCAACACGGTTTCTATGCCAGATAACTGCTTGTTGGCATCAGCTATATTGCGCTCATATTCAAAGTCTTGCACAGAGCGAACTCCACGAAGAATGCAGTCGGCATTTTGTGCTTGGGCGAAGTTGATAGTAAGGCCTTCGTAAACCATTACTCGTACACGCGCTTCGCCTGCGAAAACTGATTGGATGGTTTTGATGCGTTCATCGAGGGGAAAATAACTTTGTTTGCTGGCATTACGACCAATACCGATGATGATCTCATCGAATAGTTGTAGACCGCGCATCACAATATCGTAGTGACCAATAGTGAAGGGGTCGAAAGAACCTGGAAAAATAGCTGTCTTCATTTAACACTAAACTCTAAACACTAAACACTAAACTATTCCCTACCTTTTACGCTATAATCTTTGAGCGCGTCAATGGTGGCTTCGCGGTAGGCTACCATGAGCCCTCCAGTACCAAGTAATGTACCTCCAAAATAGCGAACCACTATCACTAAGATATTATCCAAGTTGCGTGCGTCGATGCTTCGGAGGATAGGCATGCCAGCCGTACCATGTGGCTCGCCGTCATCTTTGGTGCGCCAGAGGTTTTCGCCTAAACGGTAGGCATAGCATACGTGGCGCGCATCGTGGTACTTCTTTTTGTACCACTTGATACGCTCCTTGGCATGCTCCTCGTCATTGATAGGCTCTGCAAAGGATAGAAACTTGCTGCCTCTATCCTTGAAGATGCCTTTGGTTGCTGTGGTGAATGGTATTCTTTCTGCCATTATAATCTATTCAATTTACCATGCGAAGAGTGGGTATTTCACCATCTCGGCATTCACTTCAGCACGTACTTGTGCGATATTCTCCTCTGACTCTGGATTTTGAAGTACACGATCAATAAGCTCTACGATCCATGACATTTTGTCCTCTTTCAATCCACGAGTAGTGATAGCTGGTGTACCGAAACGCAAACCGCTGGTTTGGAATGCAGAACGAGAATCGAATGGTACCATGTTCTTGTTAGTTGTGATGTCTGCAGCTACGAGAGCTTTCTCTGCTACTTTACCAGTCAATTCTGGGTATTTGGTACGCAAGTCCACCAACATGGAGTGGTTGTCCGTGCCATCAGAAATAATCTTATATCCTTTGTCCATCAATGCTTTAGCCATAGCAGCAGCATTGAGTTGTACTTGCTTTTGATATTCCTTAAACTCAGGTTGAAGTGCTTCTCCGAAGGCTACTGCTTTGGCGGCGATCACATGCTCCAATGGCCCGCCTTGTGTACCTGGGAACACGGCTGAGTCGAGCAATGCTGACATCATTTTTACTTCGCCTTTTGGAGTGGTCTTGCCCAATGGATTAGGGAAATCTTTACCCATTAAGATGATACCGCCACGAGGACCACGAAGGGTCTTGTGGGTAGTAGAGGTAACGATATGTGCATGCTTTACTGGGTTCTCCAACAAGCCCGCTGCTATCAAACCAGCAGGATGTGCCATATCTACCATAAAGAGTGCATCAATCTCATCTGCTACACGGCGAATACGTGCATAGTCCCACTCGCGGCTGTATGCACTTGCGCCTGCGATGATGAGTTTTGGTTTGTGCTTACGTGCTACCATCTCCAATTGGTCGTAATCCACGCGACCTGTATCTTCTTTTACATTGTATTCCAATGCGTTGAACATCAAACCAGAAAAATTGACTGGCGAACCGTGGCTGAGGTGACCGCCGTGGCTGAGGTTCAAGCCGAGGAACGTGTCGCCTGCTTGCAGACATGCCATGAAGACTGCCATATTGGCTTGTGCTCCAGAGTGTGGTTGTACGTTAGCATATTCTGCATCAAAGAGTTGGCAAAGGCGTTGGCGTGCGATATTCTCACTCTCATCTACCACCTCGCAACCTCCATAATAGCGTTTGCCGGGATAACCTTCTGCATACTTATTGGTCAGTACGCTACCCATAGCTGCCATCACTTGGTCGCTCACGAAGTTCTCACTGGCAATCAATTCGATGCCCTTCATCTGACGCTCTTTTTCGCGTTGGATAATGTCAAAAATAACTGAATCTTTAATCATGATTTATATTGTTGTTTTTATATATTACTCATATGTAGGAATTGCGAAATCATACGACGGAAAGTACTTTGTGTACTATTATCAAGATATGATTCCAATACTTTTACCTCGTCACTAACAGGTATAATATCATAGTCTGCTATCGCAGCAGGGATAAGGCTTGAATAGCCTTCTTGCAGCGTAATTTCATCGTGCGTACTACGGATTCGAATCTTACATTGTCCTTTAGTGCAAGTGTGAATAACAAACGAATCATACTTAATCATATTACGATGAATAGGTTCCTTAATTGAAACCACACGAACAGTAAAGTGTTCGGTATCTAGACATGCATTCGCTGTGTCGATAGAGTCCTTGTATGTATTGCGATATTCTGGATATACCTTGAAATCAAGTGCTTGTGCTGCTAATTCAGTGTGCAACTCACGTGGCTTTCCGTCCAACCCCATACGATCATAGTCGTAGATACGATAGGTGACATCTGATGATTGTTGCACCTCGGCGAGCAGTACGCCTTTGCCGATGGCATGCACGCGTCCGGCTGGAATATAGAACACATCTCCTGTGTGTACAGGATGCTTTGCCAAAGCATCTATTATGCTTCCGTCTTTCACCTTGCGAGCATATTCCTTCTCACTCAATTCCTCTTTGAATCCTGCGTAGATATATGCGTCTGGCTGGGCATCAATGATATACCACATTTCTGTTTTGCCGAGTTTGTTGTGCTCGCGCAAGGCCATCGTATTATCAGGATGCACTTGCACACTGAGGTCAGCACTGGTGTCAATGAATTTTACTAGGATAGGTAACTTATTATCATATCGCTTTGCAACTGCTTTTCCTAGTATCGCTTCAGGCATTTTTTTTATCACATCTGGTAGAGAGTAACCTGCCCATGTACCATTAGCGATAATAGATGGCGAACTATCTACAGCCGACACTTCCCAACTTTCGCCGATATGGTCTTGCTGTGGAAGATTCTTCCAAGGTGTAAGGCGAGTGCTTCCCCAAATAGTGGCATGCAGATTAGGCTCTAGCATCATCGGATAGAGCTTGGTACGTTGCGATTCAATCACGCAACCCATTGCCAACATGCGCACGTCAGTGATAGCGTGCAATTGGTATGTGTTGAGTTGTTCAATAAAAAGAAAGTCATCTTTTTTACATTGATGAATGGTGCCATTGATGGTCACCTCTAGAGTACCATCCAATATATAGAAAGCATCTTGCAAATCAGGGTGGATATGCATTGCACTTTCTTCGCCTGCCTTGAGGTCAATCACCGCGATCTGCGTAATACTGCATCCACTCTCATGCGAGGAGAGCAGTACGCGCTTCATACCCATTTCATAGGATGTGCCCGCGGGTGTGATATCGTTAAGATGTTTGTGCATTTATTCTGCTATTTTATTACCTAGTATATCGTACATATATCCGTTATGTAAGATATATAGTCGTCCGTTTTGAATTATTTTGTTGTGCAAAGACTCCTTTACAATTGGTGAAAGATCATCCATTGCCTCCATAGTATATGCTTTCCAGGCATTGGGAATACCATAGCCATATTGTTCATGCGGTTGAGCATAGCGATTGGCAGAACGAATGATTCGCTCGCGTATCTCCATGTTAGTCGCATTGGGTAAAGCCGACCACAAGCATGCGGCCATACCGGCCAACAAGGGACATGCAAAACTTGTGCCATTGCCCTGTTGCACTGCCTCATTACTTGGGTTGAGCAATGATGTTTGTTTGCCTACAGCGCATACTTCAGGTTTCACCCTTCCGTCTGCGGAAGGACCATATGATGAGAAATTTGCAATATCTCCTGCAATATCTACTGCACCAACGGTCAATATACTATCAGCATCCGCTGGGGTTGATAGATAATGCCATGCATTGTTACCGTCATTACCTATCGCCATAACCAGTAACATTCCTTTGCGTGCAGCTATTATAGCCGCTTGTGCGCCGCGTGACGTGTGCCCATTCATGTCCTCATAAGCGAAGTTAAAGGATTGGTTGTCAAAGGTTGTGTATCCTAATGAGGTAGATACGATATGCAATCCCAACGAGTCTGCCATCTCAATTGCCGCTACCCAATTATCAATTTCTTTAGGACTTTCGGTATAGTGCTCCTCTGTGCGGAATAGGAAATACTTCGCTTCGGTAGCACTCCCCTCATAATTCTCTGTTTGTGCCATGATGGTGGTCAAACACAAGGTACCATGGTTGCCTGTTGTACCGAAAAAATCATCGGTGTCATCCGTAAAATCAGCATATCCTAACCATTTTTCACGAGGAAGTGCTGACAAACTATCCGCATTATAAAATCCTCCATCAGCCAATCCAATGCGTATTCCTTGCCCTTTGTAGCCTATTTGGTGCAGTGGCAAGAGATTATAGATGACATGTTGCTCCGTTGTAACTGATGGAATATCCAGTGGTATAGAATCGACCATCACCTTCTTCCGTAGGGATATTGAAGAGCAAATGAGGTTTGTGCCCTCCTCACGTGTCACATACATTGTATCAATAAAATCACATTGCTCAACTGGCAATATCGCATCCATAGGTAACTCTATTGTAGCCCCATTTAGCCATCGCGACGTATGCAGTATCCTCGCACCCATAGCACGCACGGAGTCCAAATATATGGGTGACACTTCATAGTCCATCGAATCAATGACTATTCCCCGTTGTTCTCGCATTTGCATGGCCAATTCGCTGAGACACACCCTCTCCGAGCCCACTTTATCAGTGAACTGCAAGAAGAATATCGTGAGTATAGCAAGGATAGTTTGCATATTTCGGTGCAAAGTTACAAAAAAAATCGCATATTTGCAAATAAAATCTAAGATTTTATTGAAAATGTACTACGATTATCAGATAAATACTGCTAAAGACGTATAGAATACCCTAAAAAAAACTCACCCTGCAGAATCCTGCAAGGTGAGATGATTATATTCTCATTGCTTGAATTAGCGCACTAAACGTACTGAAAAACTATTGCAACGATTTACTTGGTAAACAGAAACTTTGCTTGCATCAAAGAAAATGTAATTAGCTGCATCATAATCTGTTACGGTACAAGACCAATAGTATCCACCTAATCCTACGTAGAGCAAATCACCATTGCAATTGTAGTAACCAGAAGCGGGAAGTGTGATGAAGTTACCGTTTGGCCCTGTCACATGGTAGCCGTTACCATACCAACTCCATACACATTCTTTCTTCAACTCTTCCAATTGTACGCTGGTTGGTAATTGATTGCCCAATTTCTGCATTGCCTCGTCATAGGTGTAAAAACCAGGCTCATCTACAGACTTCCAGAGTGTACCACTTGGCAAACCGAGGTCCACATACTCCATTTGTTGAGCTGATGCTGATAATGCCATTAAGCAAATCAAGCAAAAAGAGAAAAGTTTCTTCATATTTATCATGATTTTAAGTTAATACTTCGTGTTATAAAGCCTTCTATAGGCGTTTTGGACGGCAAAATTACAACATTTTTTTGAATAATGCAAATATTTTAAAGAAAAATATGTGAAAAATTTGTAATATTTAGAAAAAAGATATAACTTTGCATCCTAAAAAGACAAAATATTGTATAACTTTTAAATTTTATTTTTTATGGAAAACAACATGATGACAGCCGCTATGGCGGTGAAAAAATTAGATATTCTAAAAACTCTCAAAGAGGGAGTATCTTTAGCTCTTGGTAATTACATTAACATTCTTTTAACAGTAGTACTTTATGCTGTTACAGTGTGGATTCCTTATCTTAATGTGGGAACAACGATTGCGATATCTTCTCTGCCAGCAGAATTAGCAAAAGGAAATAAACTGAATCCAACATTTATTTTCGATGCGAAATATCGTAAAAATATGGGTGAGTTCTTTATTCTATCGGTGTTGATGGTTGGAGCTATTCTTATTGGAATGTGCTTTATGCTTGCACCTGCTTTTGTTATTGCTATTGCATGGTGCTTTGCTATTCTTCTTTTTGTAGATCAAAACAAATCGGCGCTTGAAGCTATTCGTGAAAGTAATAGGTTGACCTATGGTAATAAATGGAATATTTTCTTTGTTTTATTTGTATTATATTTTGCGTTAAATGTTGTTACTGGTTTTATTAGCATTGTGTTCACTTTAATTGTGGAGTTTACCTATGTTGGTGATTGGTTATTTATTATAAGTCAGCTTATTACATCGCTTTTGTCACTTGCTTTTGTTCCTTTTACATTGAGTGCGAATGCCGTTATGTACAAGGAGCTTGTTCTTGAGAGGGAAACTGAAATTAACGAATAATTGTTTTACGTGAATATTTATACAAGCAGGAATGGCCGACGGCCATTCCTGCTTGTATAAATCATATCACGTTAATCCTCTTCGCTGAGTATCTCCCACTCGTAGAGGCGTTGTTCCATCTCGCGTTTGATATGCTCGTAGCGTTGGAAATTCTCGGTGGTTTGTTGTGCCACATCTGCAAGCAGTGTTTCTAATTCTTGCTGCTCTTGTTCCAATTTGGCGATGGCAGCTTCCACATCCGCAATCTGTTTTTCTTTCTTGCGGCGCGCTGCGGCTGCCGCTTTTTGGGCAGCATAATCCAACTTCGCAGCCGTCTCCTCGCCTTTAGCCTCTCGCCTTATCGTCTCATTGCCTTTCTTCTCCAACTCCTGCAGATTATCAATCCTCTTGCTGCGCAAGAAATCGTATATTCCGCCCAAGTGTTCACGCACTTTGCCACCACCAAACTCATATACCTTGTCCACCAGTCCATCCAAGAAATCGCGGTCGTGGCTCACGCAGATCACCGTGCCGTTAAACTCTTTCAGCGCGGCTTTCAGCACATCTTTCGATTGCATGTCAAGGTGGTTAGTGGGCTCATCCAGTATCAATAGGTTGCATGGCTCCAGCAGCAAACGAATCATCGCCAAACGGCTACGCTCACCACCAGACAATACTTTTACCTTCTTCTCAGATGCCTCACCACCGAACATGAACGCACCTAATATATTACGAATCTGTGTGCGGATATCGCCTACGGCTACATTATCAATCGTTTGAAATACAGTCAGTTCGCCGTCCAATAATGCCGCTTGGTTTTGGGCAAAATAGCCAATCTTGACATTATGCCCAATCTTCAGCGTACCCATATAATCTAGTTGCCCCATGATACAGCGTACCAAGGTGGTCTTACCTTCACCATTCTTGCCTACAAATGCCACTTTCTCACCACGACGGATAGTGAAGGTGGCATTTTGGAATACCATGTGCTCGCCAAAATCCTTGCGTACATCCTCTGCAATCACAGGGAAATCTCCACTGCGTGGCGCAGGTGGAAAACGCAAACTCAGGCGTGAGTTGTCCTCTAAATCCACCTCCAAACGCTCCAACTTCTCCAGTTGCTTGATGCGCGACTGCACTTGCACTGCCTTGGTGGCTTTGTAACGGAAACGCTCGATAAACTCCTCGGTCTCTTGAATCATCTTTTGTTGATTCAGATAGGCGCGTACCTGTTGTTCGTGACGCTCTTGGCGCAGTACCTTAAATTGGGTATAAGGCACATTGTAGTCGTATATTCTACCTAGCGTAATTTCTATGGTACGAGTAGTTACATTGTCCAAAAACGCACGGTCGTGGCTTACCAATACAAGCGCGCTACCATTGGTCTTGAGAAACTCCTCCAACCATTGAATAGACTCGATATCAAGGTGGTTGGTGGGCTCATCAAGTAGCAGTAAGTCAGGGTGTTGCAGCAATATCTTTGCCAATTCGATACGCATACGCCATCCGCCTGAGAACTCCGAGCAAGGACGGTCAAAGTCCTTGCGCTCAAAGCCCAAGCCGATAATCGTCCTATCCATCTCAGCGATAAACCTCGCCTCATCTCCGATATCCGATCCCCGATTGCCGATGACCGAAATAACATCCTCCCTCAGTGTCTTGCCATCCACGTGCATCATCACCTGTGGCAGGTAGCCGATGGTGATATCGCCCATCTTGGAGATGCGTCCAGAGGTGGGTGTCTCCACACCTGCCAATAGGCGGAGTAGGGTGGTCTTGCCTGCGCCATTCTTGCCCACGAGGGCAATACGATCGCGAGGATTAATCAAAAACGTAATATCGTCCAGAATAGGACGCGACGAAAATTCTATGCTAAGATGTTCTACGCTAACCATATATAAAACTATCTTTCAAATCGTTCAGTGCTTTGCCAGTATAGCTGTCCGTGCATTGCATAATCTCCTCGGGAGTGCCTTCGCATACGATATAACCACCTAAATCACCACCTTCTTTACCGAGGTCAATGATATGGTCTGCCGACAGGATAACCGATGGGTTATGCTCAATAATCAGCACCGTATGTCCTCTGTTAATCAATGCGTTAAGTGCTTTCAGCAGCACAGTGACATCGTGATGGTGCAAACCCGTGGTGGGCTCATCAAAGATAAACAATGTAGGACTGGCATTCTCCTGCGCCAAGAACGAAGCCAACTTCACGCGTTGGCTCTCTCCACCCGACAATGTGCTACCTGCTTGCCCCAATTTCACATAGCCAATACCCACATCTTGTAGTGGGCGCAAGCGATTGACAATCTTTTTGCAAGCCGAGTCCTCGGAGAAGAACTCAATGGCTTGATTGACAGTCATTTCCAGAATATCGTAAATGCTCTTTTCGCGGTAGAGAACATCCAAGACATCTTGCTTAAATCGCTTGCCATGACAGTGTTCGCACTCCAGCGTGATATCTGCCATAAACTGCATCTCAATGGTCACCTTACCCTCGCCTTGACACGCTTCGCAACGGCCGCCCATGGTGTTGAACGAGAAATGCGCAGGAGTAAAGCCCATCTGTTTGCTGAGTTGTTGGTCGGCGTACAATTTGCGAATCTCATCGTATGCCTTGAGGTAGGTTACGGGATTCGAGCGCGAAGATTTGGTCAGTGGGTTTTGGTCCACAAACTCCACATTATGAATCAGATGCAGACTTCCGCGCAGACTGCCGAAGTCGCCTGTGCGCTCTGCAATACCGCCATAATGCTTTTTCAATGCAGGGTAGAGTACCTTGGTAATAAGCGATGATTTGCCACTACCGCTAACACCTGTCACCACCGTCATCACATTCAGCGGGAAGCGGACATGAATGTTCTTGAGGTTATTCTCAGTAGCACCAATCACCTCAATATAATTATTCCAGGTGCGGCGGAAAGGCGGGATAGAATAGGTAAACTTCTCTATCTTGGGCGCACCAGCATACACCACTTCGCCGCCATGGCGACCTGCTTTGGGGCCAATCTCAATGGTGTAATCCGCTGCTTTCTGTATCTCATCATCGTGCTCTACGACTACGATGGTATTACCCAAATCGCGCAACTGCTTCAGCACATGAATCAGGCGTTGCGTATCGCGTGGGTGCAGACCGATACTGGGCTCGTCCAACACATAGAGTGAACCTACCAGACTGCTGCCCAATGACTTAGCCAAGTTAATGCGCTGACCCTCACCACCCGACAAGGTGCTTGACATACGGCTGAGCGTCAAATAGCCCAAGCCCACATCCTGCATAAACTGCAGGCGAGAGCGAATCTCCGATATTAAGGAGGCGAAAGGTGAAAGGTTAGAGGTTAAAGGCGAGGAACTAAACCACTCCGCCAACTCGGTGATAGGCATTTGGCAGAGCTCCGTGATGGATTTGCCGCCGACCAACACATACTCCGCCTCTTTGCGTAGGCGTTTACCAAGACAATCGGGGCATATCGCCTTGCCACGGTAGCGACTGAGCATCACGCGGTATTGAATCTTGGCATATTGTTTGCTTTCCAGTTCGTGGAAAAAGTCGTTTAGTCCGTGAAAATGTTCGTTTCCGAGCCATAGCAACTGCTTTTGCTCGTTGGTAAGTGCATAGAAAGGTGTATGGATTGGGAAGTCAAACTTATCTGCTGCATAGATAAGCGCATCGTTCCATTGGCTCATTTTCTCACCTCGCCAACATGCGATAGCACCTTCGTAGATGGTTTTGGTCTTGTCGGGCACTACCAAATCGGGATCAATGCCAATCACATTGCCATAACCGCCACAGGTAGGACATGCACCCAGTGGATTGTTGAAGTCAAACAAATGTTCCGTGGGCTCTACAAATGTAATCCCATCTGCCTCAAAGCGTTGGGAGAAAGTGATAAAGATCGCTTCGTTGTTAGATGGTAGTTGTATCGCCAACTTACATTCCCCTTTACCTTCAAAAAAGGCGGTTTGTACCGAGTCCGCAAAGCGATTGAGTGTGCTTTGTTCGCCGTCAGCCACAATACGGTCAACGAGCAGATATGTTACTTGTTCTCCCTTGTCGCTCGCGGTGTTGGTGAGCGAAATGTTGTTGATTTTAGTTGTTTGTGTTGTCGGATTATTGCGTTCTGCCTTGTTAAGCAGTTGGGAAAATCGCAACACTTCCCCACTGCCGTCCTCGTTGATACGGTAGAGACGCGAGAAACCTTGTTGTTGCCAGATAGTGAGTTGCTGTTTGATATTCTCCGCCACAATAGGTGAGAGCAACATTACTTTCGTTCCAACAGGTTGTTGGTGCAGACATTCCACTACATCGTGGATACTATGGCGCTTAACCTCTTCTCCGCTGATGGGTGAGATGGTTCTTCCCGCACGCGCGAACAATAGTTTAAGATACTCATAAATCTCCGTCACTGTACCCACAGTACTGCGTGGGTTGCGGTTAGTTACTTTTTGCTCAATAGCGATGGCAGGCGGAATACCATCAATGAAGTCCACATCGGGCTTCTGCATACGTCCAAGAAATTGGCGTGCATACGAACTCAGACTCTCCACATAACGCCTTTGACCTTCGGCAAACAATGTGTCGAAGGCCAAAGATGATTTGCCGCTACCGCTGACACCCGAGATAACTACTAGCTTGTTGCGTGGAATATCTACGGTAATGTCTTTTAAATTATGCGTGCGTGCCCTATGGATATGGATAACGTCTTCGTTCAAAATCCCGAGTTACTAAACTGTCAGTTAAGATATTCTGCTGTTAGCTGATCTACCAGTTGTCGCAATTCTGGGTTGCTGAGATCTAAGTATTGGGTATCTAAAGCAGGAATACGGAGCTTTTGTCCTGGAGTCACACGTGCTGGGTCGCTGATAATATCACGGTTGGCTTCATAGATGAATACCCACAAATCCTTGTTTCCATAATATTTATATGCGATCCAAGTCAGACGGCTGTCTTTTGTAACTACCTCTGTGCCAATAAATTGTTTGTACACACGTGGTAGAGTTGCCAATGAGGCAATTACAGGTTGCGCAGCAGCAATCACCTCTTCAATTTCCTCTGCCTCCTCTTCCAAAAGTTGATCTTCGTACATGGACGTTTCCATAGATACCTCATGCTCTTCTACTGCTACTATTGGGCGTGTTTCGCGAATACCAGGGGCATTGGTATAATTCAGCTCGTCGGTATACGCATGTTGTACACGGTTATCTTGTTGTAGAACAGGTATGATGTTCTCGTTTTCAACGACATTCGATAGTACTTCCTCAATGTCCTTTTCCCAGAATTTTATACTTTCCCACCATCCGACTACTGTCTCACAAATATTTTCAAAATCGAGATCAACTAGTCTTGATTTTTCTTCTTGTACAGTAGCCGTTTTTAGTCCCTTTCGGTTGGTAATGATATCATGGTATTGGCTTCTCTTGATTGGTTTTTCCATGATTTTAGTACATTGCCACCACCCGATTATTTGTTCGTGGAAACACACGCCAGTGCCTATGGCACCGGCAAGCACAAGAGCACCAATGGTCCAAAATATCCATGCACATTTGCATTTTTTCTTTGCTACTACTGGCGTTGCTACAGGCTCTTCCACGTTTTTAGCAGGTTCTGGCTCTGTCACTTCTTCTACAACTGCAGGTTCTTCTGCTATCTCTGCTGGCATAGATTCTTCTGCTACAATCTCCTTATTTTCTGGTGCTTGTCCCAATTGCGCCAAGATGTCGATGATTTCATCGGCTTGCTCTCCAAGTTTCTTAAGAGGGTCACTGACGATACTGCTAATAACCTCTTCGGTTGCAGGTTTCTCAATACGTTTTTCTACACTTTCTTTCAGCATAGATTCAGCACTGAATGTCAGCTTATTATATCCTTCTATGGTAAAATCCTCACCAGTGGCGATATTCACGCTTTTGCGGGGTGCAACTGCTTTTAATGAGAAAATACCCAAGCCTTTGATTTTTACCTGTTTATCTTTCTTTAGTCCTTCTACAACGCTTTCCAATAGAGCATTGAGAAAACTATCTGCCTCTTGTTCTGGACAATGAGCATACTCGGCCACTGCCTTACGCAGTTCTTGCCATGTTAGTTTATTGTTTGCCATATCTTATGCGTTTTTCAGTTGTTCTTTGATTGTGGGACTTGCTTTGAATGTCAATTGCATTTTCTCTGGTACAAGAGTGCGTTTCTTGGTAGTAGGATGGACAATCTCACGTGCATTCTTGCGTTTCATTTCCAACGTACCAAAGTTGGGCAACTGTACGCTTTTTCCATCAAGCAATTCTTTTTGTAGAATAGCTACGGTAGCATTCATCAATTCTTCGGTGTGAACCTTGGTCATTCCACTTTTCGAACTGATTTGATTAATGAGTTCTTTTGTTGTCATAGGCTAGCATAGAGGTCAAAATCCTCTGATTTTATGATGTTTACGGTATAAAATTCTCCCACTTTTAATTTCGCAACTCCTGATTCCCGACTCTCGATATCCGGTATCCGATTTCCGATTTCCGCTTTCGCTATCAGCACTTCGCAATCCACCTCGGGTGAATCATATTGTGTGCGTCCGATATAATATTCTTCTTCTTCGCGGTCAATCACCACACGCTGTGTGGTACCTACCATTTGGCTCAAGATTTCCGAAGATATCTCTTGTTGTATGGTCATCAATGTCTCCACGCGGTGCTCTTTCTCCTCTTGTGGGATATCATCGGTGTAGTGGCGTGCAGCAAAAGTGCCTTCTTCTTCGCTATATGCAAATGCTCCCATACGGTCGAAACGCATCTTTTTTACCCACTCACATAATTCGTTGAAGTCCTCTTCGGTTTCTCCTGGATGCCCCACGAGCAAGGTGGTTCGGATGCATATACCAGGCACTTCCTCTCGTATGCGTGCAATCAAGGCATTTTGCTCCTCGCAGGTGATATGGCGGCGCATCTTCTCCAGTACGTTGCTTGAGCAGTGTTGCAGCGCAATATCCATATACTTGCACACATTTTTATGCTTGGCCATCACTGGCAGGATATCATACGGAAAATCCGTAGGGTAGGCATAGTGCAAGCGTATCCATTCTATTCCATCAATTTGCGCCATTTTATCGATTAGTTGCGCCAAACGATGTTCACCGTAAATATCTAATCCATAGCTAGATAGGTCTTGTGCAATCACGTTGAACTCCTTCACTCCTTCGCCTACTAACCAGCGTACCTCATCCAAAATCTCCTCTATCTTACGTGAGGTGAATTTTCCTGTAATCAGTGGAATTGCGCAGTATGAACAATACCTATTGCATCCCTCTGCAATCTTCAAATACGCATAATGCTTCGGCGTCGTGAGTTTACGTTCATAATCCCCGCCTTTAACCTTAGCGGGGTCCCCGACGACACTTGTGTCGTGGGGGACTCTTAATCTTTCGCCTTTAATCTCATCTACAATGCCAAGGTAATCGAATTTTCCAAACCATTTGTCCACCTCTGGTATCTCCGTAGGCAATTCTTCTCTATAACGCTGTGAAAGACAGCCCATGACATACAATTTGCGTAACTTACCTTTTGTTTTTCGCTCAGCAAATTGCAGAATCATGTCGATGCTTTCCTCTTTCGCATCGCCGATGAATCCGCAGGTGTTAATGATAGCAATCTCACCTTTCGGCTCTGCTGAATCATGTACACAACGATAACCCGCCAATTCCAACTGGCGCATCAATCGCTCGGCATCTACTAGATTCTTCGAGCAACCCAATGTGATTATATCTATCTCACCTTTTCTCATTTCTATCAGCGTAGCGGTCTTAATTCCCCAACTCACTATGGAATTTAATGCGCACTAATCGCACATTGATCTCATCATAGTCATCTTCGCCAAGTTCCTCCATGGCCAACTTGATACTATCATTCTCCGCATGACGGAAGTAGTAATAGATATCTGCTTCCTCGTCAGGATCAACGACTTCCTCAATAAAGTACTTGATATTCAGCTTAGTACCCGAATATACAATCGCCTCAATCTCTTCGAGCATCTCTTCCATTGACATACCCAATCGCTCTGCCAAGTCATCCAATGCCACGCGGCGATCAATGGCTTGAATAATCGCAATCTTACGTGCCGAGTTCTTTGCTACGGTGCGTACACGCAGATCCTCTGGACGAATTACGTCATTTTCCTCTACATATTCCTTTATTACGCGAATAAATTCGTCACCATAGCGTTTGGCTTTACCAACACCTACACCAGGAATGTTCTGTAATTCCTCAATAGTAATAGGGTAGGTGGTCGCCATCGCTTCCAAACTGCCGTCTTGGAAGATTACAAATGGTGGCACATTCATGCGCTTGCTGAGTTTCTTACGCAGGTCTTTCAAGATGGAGAATAATACATCATCAGCTGCTGCGCAACCTGCTACACCTGCACCCAAATCGCTCTCTTCATCCTCGTTCTTCACCTCAATTGGTACTTCAAACATGGTTGGGCGCTTCATGAATTTCTTACCTGCAGAAGTAATCTTCAAATCGCCATATGATTCAATATCTTTTTTGATATAACCACTTACCATTGCTTGACGAATGATCGCATGGAGATTTGTTTCGCTCTCATCTTCTGCGCAGCCGAAGTTTTCAAGGTCATTGTGCTTATATGCCAACACACCCGCAGACTCCTTACCGCGAATAATATCCACGATATGCTCTGCACGGAATTTTTCGTTCAATAGGTGAATGGTTTCCAATATCAATCCAAGCAATTCGGTAGCTTCAACCATCTTGTATGTCTTGCGGCAATTATCGCAACTTCCGCAGTCATCTTTCTTGTATTCTTCGCCAAAATAGTGCAACAGCAATTTTCGACGACAAATCGAACTTTCCGCATACGATTGCGTTTCGAATAGCAATTGGTTGCTGATTTCCTGCTCCGATACTGGTTTGCCCTGCTGGAACTTGCGCAAACGTTCAATATCCTTCGGCGAATAGAAACAGATACATTGTCCTTCGCCACCATCACGACCTGCGCGACCAGTTTCTTGGTAGTATCCCTCTAAGGATTTTGGAATATCGTAGTGCACCACAAAACGCACATCTGGTTTATCAATACCCATACCGAACGCAATGGTTGCTACAATCACCTGTACTTTTTCCATCAAGAATGCATCTTGATTGGCGCTGCGAGTGGCAGCATCCATACCCGCATGGTATGCCAAAGCTGGGATATTATTCACGCGCAATGTTTCTGCCAAATCTTCCACTGTCTTGCGACTTAAGCAATATACAATACCCGATTTTCCACCCATAGTGCGGATATAGCGCACCAGATCTTTATCTACCTCATCCGTTTTTTGGCGTACTTCGTAGTACAGGTTTGCACGGTTGAATGACGATTTAAACACGGTCGCATCCATCATATCTAGGTTTTTCTGAATATCGCTCTGTACCTTTGGTGTGGCGGTAGCTGTTAAGGCAATGATTGGAGCCTTGCCAATACGCTCCACAATAGGGTGAATACGTCTATATTCAGGACGGAAATCATGACCCCATTCTGAAATACAATGTGCCTCATCTACCGCATAGAATGAGATCTTTACTCCTTTGAGGAAATCTACGTTCTCATCTTTGTTTAGCGACTCTGGAGCTACATATAGCAATTTCGTCTTGCCACTCAATACGTCTGCTTTCACCGCATGAATCTCTGGGCGAGAAAGCGAGGAGTTGATAAAGTGGGCTACACCATCCTCCTCTGAATAGTTGCGCATAGCATCTACTTGGTTCTTCATCAATGCAATCAGCGGAGAAATGACGATAGCTACACCATCCATCAGTAAGGAGGGTAACTGATAGCAAAGGCTTTTACCTCCACCTGTTGGCATCAATACGAAGGTATCTTTGCCATCAATTAGATTGTTGATAATTGCCTCTTGATTTCCTTTGAATGAATCAAATCCAAAATGATGTTGTAATGCTCCAATTAGTTGTTCATGTCGTGTCATACGAACAAAATGATGTATTATATATTGTATTTTTTTAATTCTTCTGCAAAGATACAACTTTTTTTTTATATGTGCAAATATTTTTTAAAAAATATACTTTTTTTGTTCGTTATGTTTATAGGTGCTTTGATGTCGTCTTTTAAATACTTGCATGGTTTTATCTAAATGGTACGAAGCGGTGGATAAGCAGTAAATAAGCGGTAGATAGGTATTTTATTTTGTGAAAATGTTGTACTTCTCGAAAACGTTTGCGATGGTATTTCTTGACTTTTTTTGCACGTGCTCTTGCGTACGTGGAGAAAAATGTGTACCTTTGTGCCCGATTTTGCAAAATCGTAAATTTTATCGATAAAATACATGTCATGACAGAAAAACGCAACTTGTCCTTTGGACAGCTTTTTAATCTCAGTTTTGGATTCTTTGGTGTCCAAATCGCTTATGCACTTCAGAGTGCTAATATCTCTCGTATTTTTGCTACCCTTGGCGCAGATCCTCATCAACTTTCTTTCTTCTGGGTCTTGCCTCCATTGATGGGTATGATTGTACAACCTTTGATTGGTATCTTGTCTGACAAGACTTGGTTAGGTACTTTCTTTGGTCGTCGCAAATTTTATTTGCTTATTGGTGCTCTCATCGCAGTTGCTGTGATGGTGCTGCTGCCAAATGCTGGTAATTTTACGTTTGAACAACGTATTTTGCTTGGTTTGAACTCTGCTATGTGGTTCGGGCTATTTTCGCTGATGTTCCTTGATACATCAATCAATATCGCAATGCAACCATTCAAGATGATGGTAGGTGATATGGTGAACGAGGAGCAAAAAGGTCTTGCGTATTCTATCCAATCTTTCCTCTGTAACGCAGGTAGCTTGGCGGGATATATCTTCCCAATCCTCTTTACTTGGTTGGGTATCCAAAATACCGCGCCAGAAGGCGTTATTCCAGATTCTGTTAAGTGGAGTTTCTATGTGGGTGCTGGTATTTTATTGCTCTGTGTGCTTTATACTTTCTTGGCAGTCAAGGAGATGAATCCACAAGAGTATGCTGAGTTTCATGGCTTGAACAAAAAGAAAGAAGAGACTGTTGAGCAAGGTCCGTCTAATACCAAACATATTGTTCGTACATTTGTTACCGTTGGTCTTGTGCAGTTCTTTTGCTGGGCAGCGTTTTTATTTATGTGGGCCTATTCTAATGGTGCTATTGCTACTTTGTGTTTTGGTTGGTGGAAAGGAAATTCCACTGCTTCCTTAGCATATCAAAATGCAGGTAACTGGGTGGGGGTTTGTTTTGCTGTTCAGGCTGTAGGATCTATGCTATGGGCATTGCTAATTCCCGTGCTTGAAAGGCGTTTTGGTAATAAATGGGCTTACGCTATTTCGCTGCTTGTAGGTGCGTTGGGATTTATTTCCACTATAGGTTTCGCTTGGATACCATGTGATTTTATTCATGATCAATATCAATATATATTGCTTATTTCGTATGCATTAATTGGTGCAGCGTGGGCAGCTATGTTGGCATTGCCATTCACAATTATCACCAATGCTATCTCGGGTAGCAAGTATATGGGCACATTGCTTGGTTTGTTCAATTGTACCATCTGCTTGCCACAGATTGTAGCTGCGTTGGTGGGTGGATTAATACTTGACCTCTGGTATGGATTTCAAGAAGGTATGTTGATTACAGCTGGTATCCTTCTCATTCTAGGTGCTGTCAGTGTAATCTTTATTAAAGAGAAAAAATAAATAAAATATTAATTAATTCTATCAATTTTACAATGATGAAAAACAAACTTTTTCTTTCTTTACTTTTCTCGTTAACACTCGGCTTAGTGTTGGTTGCTTGTAAACCAGAAGTCGAAGTGTTTGAGTCAAGTAAGAAAATTGCTAATGCAACTTTGCTTGGCACAGATTCTATCCGCTCTGGTGGTATTGTTTCTGGTACAAGTATGAAAGTTGTTGAGTATCAATTCTTGCCTGAGAATAAGGCAATTCGTACCGAAAAAACTGTAGGTGATGGTGTATACGAAGCACCTGCTCCTATGAATCTTTCCTACACTATGGAGTACACGGAAGATTATGTTGGTTTGAACATTACTTTCACTCCTGAAAATGCTGAGAACGAGCCATTTGTGGTGTATTTCAACGAGAATGTATTGGTGGAGAATGGTACTGACACGCTCTCTGAGACGATGGCTAAATTAGCAAATTTGGAGAAAATTATGGCTGATCTGCCTGGTACTACATGGTATTTCAAAGATTCTACCCTTTGGATTGATACCACCAAGGTAGATACCATTATCATGAAGATCACATCTTCACGTGTTCCTGGTCCTAACGGCAGACCTATGATCGTAAAGGATACTACTTACGATACGCTCCAATATGAATTGTATGACACCATCGGTACGATGATTTACAATGAGATTGAATTTACTGTCAATCGCGATGAAAAGACATTGGCTAACACAGGTCACTATCTCTATGAGTACTCTGTTTACGACAGAGATTCTGTGAAGATTGATTCTCTCTCAACACTTAAGGATTATGATGCTACTTGGGGATTGTACTCAATTACTACTGCTCGTCGTTTTGGCGTGAGAATGATTTCTGAGGATAAGAAACAACAAGATGACCTTGCTATCTCGCTCTATAGTCTGTCTGCAGGTACATTGAAGGTGGGTGGAACAACTGAGTTTAAACTGAAAAAATAATCTATCGAAATGAAAAATAATCACTTTGTAACAAAAACATTGTTTGCTCTGCTTTTGCTGGCTACTTCAATGTTTACGTATGCACAAACCACTATCACGGGTGTTGTGACAGATGCTGCTACGGGAGAGGCCATTATTGGTGCGAACGTAATTGAAAAGGGTACTGTGAATGGTACTATCACCGACTTCGATGGTAACTTCATACTTTCTGTTGGTGCAGGTGCAGTACTCGAAATTAGTTATATGGGTTACAAAACCGTTGAGGAACAAGCTGTTGACGGAATGCAAATCCAATTAGGTGAAGACACTGAGTTGCTTGACGAAGTTGTCGTTGTTGGTTATGGCGTAGTAAAGAAAAACGATGCTACAGGTTCTGTAACCGCTATCAAACCAGATGATATGAATAAGGGTCTTAACACCAACGCACAAGATATGATGCAAGGTAAGATCGCTGGTGTGGTTGTTACTTCTGATGGTGGTGCTCCTGGTGCTGGTGCTCAAATCTTGATCCGTGGTGGTTCTTCTTTGCAAGCAAAGAACGACCCTCTTATCGTAATCGATGGTTTGGCAATGGACTTTAATGGTATCCCTGGTGCTTCTAACCCACTTTCAATGGTTAACCCTAACGATATCGAGACTTTCACCGTCCTCAAAGATGCTTCTGCTACTGCCATCTATGGTAGCCGTGCTTCTAACGGTGTCATCATCATTACTACCAAGAAAGGTAAAGCAGGTTCTGCACTCAAGGTAAACTATGAGGGTAACATGTCTATCGGTTCTTTGGTGAATCGTCAAGAAGTGTTTACTGGCGACGAGATTCGTGCATATGCTACTGCTATTGGTTTGGGACATGACAAAACTCAATTCTTGGGTACTGCTAACACTGATTGGCAAGATCAAATCTATCGCACTTCTGTTTCTACTGACCACAATATCTCTTTGATTGGTGGTACTAAGAATATGCCTTACCGTGCTTCTATTGGTTATACCCTCAACAATGGTACTATCAAGACTAGTCAAATGCAACGTGTAACTGCATCTATTAACCTTTCACCAAGTTTCTTTGACAAACACCTCAATGTAAACTTCAATGCTAAGGGTCTTTATATTTACAATAGATACAATGCTGGTGTAGTAGGTGCTGCAATTGCAATGGACCCTACCAAACCTGTATATGGTGGCTACAAGAATATTTATGGTGAGGAGATCGTTCCTGATAAGGTTATTAATGACTTCTTTGGTGGATACTACCAACCATATGTGGCTGGTAACTACGACGATGCGGTGTGGATTTATGCAAACGACGCACAATCTACTACCAACCCATTGGCTTCTTTGGAGCAACAATCTAACAGAGCTAATTCAGGTGCATTCGTAGGTAACTTGGAGGTAGATTACCAAATCCACGGATTCGAGGATTTGCGACTCCACGCTAATTTTGGTGCGGACTATTCATCTGGTAAACAACGCTACGATAATAGTGCATTTGGTACTGCAAACCACTACTATGGTTGGAGTGGCTATGACTTGAAGCACAAGTACAACCTACAATTCAGCGCGTACGCGCAATACTACAAGGACTTCTCTGAGACCCAACACTTCGACATTATGGCGGGTTATGAGTGGCAACATTTCTACAATGATTACTATAACATTGGAAATGGTTTCTATCGTGACACCAACAATGACCCTGAAAAACGCGGTACAAAATATCCAGAATCAGAGTCTTCTTCTAAGACCGAGAGTTATATAGTATCTTTCTTTGGTCGTGCAAACTACATTGGCTGGAACCAATTGATGCTCACTGCTACTGTGCGTGCCGATGGTTCTTCTCGCTTTGCTCCTGAGCACCGTTGGGGTATCTTCCCATCTGCAGCGCTCGGATGGAAGATCAAAGAGACATTTCTACAAGATGTAAACGAGATCAATGATCTCAAACTCCGTTTGGGTTACGGTATCACTGGTCAACAAGAGGTTAACTATGGTGATTATCCATATTTGGCAACTTATACTATCAGCCAAGATCATGCTTACTACCCAATTGGTGGTGAGGAGAATATGTTGCTGGATAAAGAGGGCAATCCTGTTAAGGATAGCAATGGTAATCAACTATATACCACTTATCGTCCAAACGCATTCAATAGATATTTGACATGGGAGAAGACCACTACCTACAACGCGGGTATTGACTTTGGTTTCCTCAACAACCGTGTTAGCGGTAGTATCGACTACTATTTCCGTCAAACAGATGATCTCTTGAACGTGATTCCTGTAGCTGTAGGTACCAACTTCCGTAATAAGGTGGTTAGCAACGTAGGTTCGCTCACCAACCAAGGTGTGGAGTTCGCTATCAATGCTGTGGCTATCGACAAAAAGAACTTCAAGTGGGATCTTGGATTCAACTTCACATACAACGAGAACAAGATTACCCAATTGAATACTGGTGAGGATCAAACTCCTATCCCAACTGGTGGTATCTCCTGCGGTACGGGTAATACTATCCAACGTCACGCTGTAGGTTATCCTGCTGCTTCATTCTATGTATACGAGGCTGCTGAAGGTACACGCGAAAATGGTGAGAAATATTGGTATGTAGTGGATCGCAATGAGGATGGCGAAATCACAGAGGCTGACCAATACTACCACAAGAGCCCTAATGCTCCTATCACCATGGGCTTCCAAACCAAGTTCCAATTCCATGGATTTGACCTTGGTATCTCACTCCGTTCGAACGTAGGCAACTATGTTTACAACGACGTATTGGCTGCAAACTTGCAATATGCTGATCCTACCAACCTCTATCGTAATGGTTATCACAACTTGCTCCGTTCTGCATACGATACCTATCATAACAAGGGTATGAAGTCTAATGTCATCTATAAAGATGAGGCAGGTACTACTCCTGGCTTCTCTGAGTGGTATCGCTTAGACTACTTCGTAGAGAACGCTTCATTCCTCCGTATTGATAACATCACATTAGGTTATTCATTCAAGGCTGACAAGATTACTGGTCGTGCATACGTAACCGTACAAAATCCATGCGTATTCTCTTCATACTCAGGTCTTGACCCAGAGGTGCGCGGTGGTATTGACAACAATATGTACCCACGTTCAATGACTTCACTCGTAGGTCTTAGCTTGCAATTCTAATTCTAAATTCAAAATTAATAATTCATAATTGAATAATATGAAATCTATAAAATTAGCAATATTGTTGATGGCTGTTGTAGGAATGACCGCTTGCGTGGGAGACCTCAATACCACACCAATTGACAAAAACTCTGCCACAGCGTTCAATCAAGATGCTGTGTTCTCAAAATGCTATGCTACATTGGCATTGACAGGACAAAAAGGTCCTGATGGCGATTGCGATATCGATGACCTCGATGAGGGTACATCTTCATTCTATCGTATGATGTGGGAACTCAACGAGTTCTGCTCCGACGAAGGTTGGTGGATCTGGAACGACGTAGGTTTGGCGGATATCCGTGTGATGAACTGGAATGGTGACAATGCCCTTGTAAAAGGTTTGTATTATCGTTTGAATATTGATATCAAGCTTTGCAACCACTTCCTCGAGTACGCTTCTACTGATGAGAAGGGTATGACCCAACGTGCTGAGATTCGTTTCATCCGTGCGCTTAACTATTGGTATATATTGGATATGTTCAAGGTGGCTCCTCTAAGTACAAAAGAATCAACCGAACTTCCAGAGTTCGTAGAGCGCGAGGCATTGTACACTTGGTTAGTAGGTGAGTTGCAAGAGCTTACTGAGATTCTTCCTGAGCAACGTCTCAGCATCTATCGCGTAGATAGATATGCTGCTTGGTTGCTCCTTGCACGTACCTACCTCAATGCAGAGGTTTATACGGGTACTCCACAATGGGAGTTGGCTGCAGAGGCTGCTCAAGAGGCACAAAAGGGTAACTACAAACTTCTTACCGATGAGACAATATCTAAGGATGGTGTACGCTATTCTGCTTACCAAAAGCTCTTTATGGGTGACAACCACAGCAATGGTGCACAAGATGAGGCACTCTTGCTTATCTACCAAGATGGTGTATATTGCCAATGCTGGGGTGGTAGCCGCTTCGTGATTAGTGCTACTCGTGATGCAAAGTTCATTCCATGGGGTTCTTCTGACTCTTGGAAGTGCTTCCGTTCAAGCCCTGAGATGGTATATAAGTTCGCTCCAAAGGCTGCTGCTGATACCATTAAGGCAAATGAATATGTAATGCCTATCATCCTCAAAGATGACCGCGCTATTCTTTGCTCACAATCCGATTCTAACACCGTACAAACATGGAAACTATCTGGTCCTATGTCCACAGAGTTCTATGATTGCTGGTCTGTTATTAAGTTCACTGGTGTTTATTCTACCTCTGATCATCCAGCTAAGAGCGTAGGTTCTGATGCTAGTTGGCCAGATACCGATATTCCATTGCTCCGTCTTGCTGAGGCGTATATGATTGAGGCAGAGGCGCTCTTCCGCCAAGGTGGTAAGGATGCTGAGGCTTTGGATATCATCAACAATGTAATCCGCAAACGTGCTAACGCAGCTCCTCTCACTAAGATCGACGAGCAAACATTGTGCGATGAGTGGTGCCGTGAGTTCTTCACAGAAGGACGTCGTCGTACCGACCTTATCCGCTTCAATCGCTTTGCAGGTCCTCAAGCCGATGCTAATGCATACTCTTGGGAAGGTCGTGGTGGCGTTGCAACCAACACTCCTTATGTAAGCTTGCCAGAGAAGTGGAACTGGTATCCAATTCCAAACGATGATAAAGCATCTAATAAGAATTATTATAACACCAAAGGTGACGGATATTAATCCTGTTATATTAACAAAACAATTTATTTATTAACTTTTAAATTTTATCAATTATGAAAAAAATTTCTATGTTTTTTGCAGCATTGGTAGTAGCAGTAGCTTCTTTTGCAACTCCTGCAAAGACCCCTACCAAGAACGATTTGGCAGACTACTACGAGCCAGGTCAATTGTGCGTTTGTGTGTACTTCGAGGAAGAAGTATGTAACGACATCGTATTTGCAGGTTCTTACAATGGTTGGAACACCACTGTTGCTGAGATGGTTAAATTTGCTCCACTCGAGGGCTTCGAGGGTTGGTACTACGTTGCTGTAACTGACGCAAGCGAAGACATCCAAGGTAAACCAGTTCAATTGAAAGGTGATGGCAGTTTTGATTGGATGTATCAAACTGGTGATGTAGCTTCTTGGACCGTAGTTGCAGGTACAGTTAACATCACTCCTGGTTACGACGGTGAGGCTGACCTCAAAGGTTACTCTACTGCAGAGCCTGTTATCTTGATCTCTGCTTATTTCAAGCTTCACAACACTCCTTGCGGTTATGTAGCAGAGTACAAGGATTATATTATCCGCCTCAACGCTCCTTTCTGTGCTGGTGCTGATGGTACATACTACGATGCTGCTATCATTGGTGACTTCAATGGTTGGTCAGAGGGTGTTGCTGCTAACTACATCGACGAGGAGACATTCGAGTATGTATTCGAACTCAAACAAGCAGAGAAAACCCGTGCATTCAAGTTCAAAGCTCTTGGTGATACCGATTGGAGTAACCAAATCCAACTTCAAAATGAGAATGGTGAGTGGTATGACAATCCAAACATTACATTGGGTGATGAGACTACTATTTCTATCGACTATTCTGCAGGAAAATATACCCTCTGCGCAGATGCTACAGACGTTGAAGAAGTAGTTGTAGAGAAAGCTTCTGCTGTTAAAGTTATCAAAGATGGCCAAATGGTTATTGAGATGAACGGTAAATTCTTCAACATCCTCGGTGCTGAGATGAAATAATTTACAATAGAATTATTCTATTAATGGGAAGCGTCCAACTTATGGGCGCTTCTTTTTTTATTCTATTTATTTGCACATTCTATTTATTTTTACTACCTTTGCAAAAAAATATAAAATTGATATACCATGAAACCAATTGTTTTATTCCTTTTGGCTGCATTTTTGATTGCTTGCAACTCATCTAAAGAGTCATATCCTGATCCTGTAATCGGCAGTTATGCATATGGTGCAGATTGCTCGTGGATTAGCGAGCAAGAATCCGATGGCGTACTTTTTTATGATTCACTTGGTATCGCAAAAGATGGTATGCACGTCATGCGCGATGCAGGTATGAACGCAGTGCGTTTTCGTGTGTGGGTAAACCATCCTACAGGTTGGAGCAACAAGGAGGATGTCATTCGTAATGCACGTCGTGCCGATTCGCTTAAACTGCGAGTAATGATAGATTTCCACTATTCTGACTTCTTCGCAGACCCTAGCCGTCAGAATATTCCCGTTGCGTGGGCAGACTATGACCTTGAGCAAATGAAGCAAGCAGTAGCCAACCATACTACCGATCTACTATCTGCACTTAAAGCAGAGGGCGTCAGCCCAGAATGGATTCAAGTTGGCAATGAGACTCGTAGTGGTATGCTCTGGCCAATGGGACGTTTCCAAGATGAGAATGGAGAAATAGAGGGTGGTTGGAGCCGTTATGCGCAACTCACCACGGCTGGCTATGATGCTTGTAAAACTATTTTCCCAGATGCAAGCGTGATTGTACATATTGATAATGCATATCTAGACAATAATTGGTTCTATCGCAATCTCAAGCAATATGGCGGCAAGTTTGATATGATTGGTTTGAGTCACTATCCTATGATGAAACAATGGTCGGGCAAAGATTGGGATGAGATGAACCAACTTGCGGCACAAAATATTGTTAATCTGCATAGCGAGTTTCAATGTCCTGTGATGGTGGTAGAAATAGGTACCTATGCCAATGATTCTAACTCCGTGGATGTTATAACCGATTTCCGCCAACGTGTGGACACTATGGAGTATATGAAAGGAATCTTCTATTGGGAACCTCAAGTCTATAATGATTGGCGTCCGCAAGAATATATTCCATTAGGGTGGGGGGCTTACCATATGGGCGCATTCACCACAGAAGGACAACCTAATGACGCGCTGAAAGCTCTCTGGAAAAGATAATTCAAAATTCATAATTCAAAATTCATCATTCAATGACTATCCTGATTTTAGCAATCACTTCTTTGCTCACTTCTTGGCAATTTGCCAAAGAGCAAAATGATCATCAAATGCCAGTGGCTGAGGATAAACATTGGCAAGAAGTCTCTGTTCCACACGATTGGGCCATCTATGGGCCATTCGACCGCGCCAATGACTTGCAAAACGTGACCGTTTGGCAAAATGGCGAGACCTTCCCAACAGAGAAAACAGGTCGCACAGGCGGTCTGCCATACATGGGCAGCGCATGGTACAAAACCAATGTCACTCTACCAACTACAGGCGCTTGCGCCGATCTACAGCGAAGCGATCTACCATCTACATCTACCAATTATTTCCTCCTCTTCGATGGTGCAATGAGCGAGGCAGAGGTCTTTGTCAATGGACAAAAAGTGTGCTTCTGGCCATATGGCTACAATGCCTTCCATTGTGATATTACATCTGCTCTGCACAATGGCGACAACGAAATTGCAGTTCGCCTCCAAAACCGCGAGCAGAGTAGCCGCTGGTACCCAGGTGCAGGATTATATCGTAATGTACATTTAATCGAAAAGCCTAAAGTGTATGTACCTATTTGGGGTACACATATCACGACGCCTTATGTGACGGAGCAATTGGCTTCCGTAAATATCAAGACGCGTGTAGAGAATGCACTCAATAAGCAAATTCGTTTGCATACGACGTTGATACTCAAATCTACAGGCGAGGTGGTAGATTCGTTGGTGAGTACGTATGATGTAAAGCATAATCTACCTCTCGAGCAAAACATCACCATCCATAATCCTTCTTTATGGTCGCCTGAAACCCCTAATCTATACATTGCCCGCACGAAAGTATATGCAGATGGTAAATACCAAGAAGAGGTAGAAACAGTATTTGGTGTACGTAGTGTACAGATTGTACCAAATGTAGGTTTCATGCTTAATGGCAAAGTACGTAAGTTCCAAGGTGTATGTCTGCACCATGATTTAGGTCCTTTGGGTTCTGCTATTAGTCGTGATGCGCTTCGTCGTCAATTGTTGATTCTCAAGGAGATGGGATGTGACGCAATCCGTACTTCCCATAATATGCCAGCCCCTGAGCAAATAGAGTTGTGCGATGAATTGGGCTTTATGGTGATGTGTGAGCCTTTTGACGAATGGGATTGGGCTAAATGTATGAATGGCTATAGTCGATTCTTCAACGAGTGGGCAGAACGCGATATGGTGAATATGCTACATCACTTCCGCAACAACCCAAGTATCGTCATGTGGTCTATCGGCAACGAAGTGCCTACACAGTGCGCCCCTGAGGGATATAAGATTGCCAAAATGCTCCAAGATATCTGCTTGCGCGAAGACGGTACTCGTCCTTGCACCGCAGGTATGGACCAAGTGACTTGTGTGTTGGAGAATGGCTTTGCCAGTGTACTCCAAATCGTTGGTCTCAACTACAAGGCATATCGATATGAGGAATCTTACCAACGCACCCCTCAACACCTGATTTTGGGTTCAGAGACAGCTTCCACTGTTTCTTCGCGTGGCGTCTATCTCTTGCCCGCAGTACCAGATAATACGGATCATATCACCAATCGCAATCATCCAGGAGGCAATAGCCAAACCAATCAATGTTCGGGTTATGACCTGCAATATTGTCCATGGAGCAATGTGCCTGATGAGGACTTCCGCAATATGGATGACTATCCATGGACGATTGGTCAGTTCGTTTGGACAGGTTTCGACTACTTGGGCGAACCCTCTCCATGGGATACCGATGCATGGCCAAGTCACTCTTCCTACTTCGGTATCATTGACCTTGCAGGTATTCCTAAAGATCGCTATTACCTCTATCGCTCTATGTGGCGCAAGGATGTACATACCGTACATCTCCTTCCTCATTGGAATTGGAACACGGGTGACACCCTTCCAGTTATGGCATACACCGATGCCGCTGAAGGCGAACTCTTTGTCAATGGCAAGAGTATGGGTAAGGTACGCAAACTCACTCGCGAAGAGTCTGAAGCCGCTATTCAGGCAGGTGATCCATTGGGCTTGCAACGCCGCTATCGCTTGATTTGGGATAATGTACCATTTGAAGCAGGTGAGATTAAAGTTGTTACACCTGTAGGAGAGGCTATTCGCAAAACTGCAGGTGCACCACACCATATAGAAATGTACGTAGAAGATATTCCTGCTACGGACGCTAAACCAATGCACTTTGTGCGTGTGCGCGTATGCGATGCGAATGGCAATCTTTGCCCTCAATCCAATCATCTCATCCGCTTTACTACGAAAGGCGAAGGTACGTTCCGCGCGGCTGCCAATGGCGATGCAGCTAATCTTGACCTCTTCCATATGCCTCAGCACCACGCTTTTGCTGGCGAATTGACAGCTATTGTGGAAGGTAATTGCACGTTAATTGCTACAGCAAAGGGCTTGAAGAAAGCCGTATTAACCATACAATAACCACACAATAACCATACAATAACCATACAATTCGTTTAGGATATATTAACCATACAAATATTTTTACCATGAAACTTGAAGAATTAAAATCTGCTTTTGAAGCAGCTTATCACAAAACGGCTACAGATATTTTCTTTTCTCCTGGTCGAGTAAACCTTATTGGTGAACATACGGATTACAACGGAGGCTTCGTATTTCCTTGTGCACTAAGCTTTGGTACGTATCTTTTGATGGCTCCTAACAACGAGCTGAAGATTAATTTCCGTTCGTTGAATATGGAAGCTGTATATTCGCTCGAACTAACACAACTCACAGAACCATTGCCTAATAAGGCGTGGGCGAATTATCCTTTAGGTGTTATTGCACAATTCATCAAGCGCGGTGTGGCAATTGAGCAGGGATATGATATCCTCTTCTGGGGCAATGTACCCGCAGGTGCAGGACTGAGCAGTAGTGCTGCCATGGAGGTGGTGACTGCCTTTGCGTTTAATGAGTTGTTGGGTACGGGCTACGACCGCACCGAATTGGCTAAGATTGGGCAAAAAGCAGAACATGAGTTCGCTGGCGTGATGTGCGGAATCATGGATCAGTTTGCTTCTGCACAAGGTAAGCAAGATCATGCTATCTACCTCAACTGCGATACATTGGCGTTTGACCTCGTGCCAGTTAAATTGGAAGGCATCAAAGTGGTGGTCAGCAACACCCATTCGCCACACCACTTAGATTCTGGTGCATACAATGACCGTGTACGCCAATGCCAATTGGCTGTTCAGCAGATAAGTGCTGTTCGCCCCATTAAGAATCTGGCAGAGCTCTCGCAAACCGATTTTGAGCAAGTGGAGCACGCAATAACCGACGAAGTGGCACATCGCCGTGCACGCCACGTGGTGGGCGAAGTACAACGTACCAAGGATGCTGTAGAGGCATTGCAACAGGGGAATATTGAATTGTTTGGCAAACTGATGACGCAAAGCCATATATCACTTCGTGATGACTATGAAGTGACAGGTCTGCAACTTGATTCGTTGGCAGAGGCGGCATGGAAAGTAGAAGGCGTACTCGGTAGTCGTATGACAGGTGGCGGCTTTGGTGGCTGCACTGTATCATTGGTGCGCGACGAAGCTATCCCTACCTTCATTGAGCAAGTAGGTGCCGAATATACCGAGAAGACTGGTCTGAAAGCCGATTTCTATATCGCAGAAATAGGCGATGGCGCACACAGAGTAATGTAAAATAGAACTGCAAAATGGTAAATATAGAGTCTTTTAATACCCGCGTGGATGGTAAGCGTATAGTGCTCTGTACGCTGACTAACCGCAATGGTTTGCAGGCACAAATTACGAACTATGGAGCAAAGATAGTATCGCTAATTGTGCCAAACAAGCAAGGTGAGAAAGCCGACGTAGTATTGGGCTTCTCCACTTTTGAAGAATGGCAAAAGCAAGAAACCTATTTCAATGCTATTATTGGGCGCTATGCCAATCGTATCAAGGACGGTAAGTTCTCTATCGATGGAGTAGAGTACCAACTTCCAATCAACAATGGAACCAATTCTCTTCACGGCGGTGTACATGGCTTCAATGAGAAAGTGTGGGAGATTGTAGGACAATCTACCTATTCAGTGTCGTTGCACTATCGCGCAAAAGATGGCGAAGAAGGTTATCCTGGCAACTTGGATGTCTATGCTACGTATTCGTTAACCAAAGATAATGCACTATCTATTGTGTACGAAGCCAAAACCGACAAACCTACTGTTTTAGGATTCACCAATCATGCCTATTTCAATCTTGAGGGCGAGGGTTGTGGTACTGTACACAATCATCAATTGCAGGTGCTTGCGGATGAATATACACCTTTCGACGATACAGCATGCCCTACAGGCGAAATTCTCCCCGTAGAGAATACCCCAATGGACTTCCGCCAAATGACACGCGTAGGGGATCGGATTGATGATCCATTCTTTGTTCCTGGACGTGGAATTGACAATTGTTGGGCACTCACAGGATGGAATGCAAAGATAGCATCCCTACGTCATGCAGCCACGCTTGAGGCTGCAGATCGAAAAATGGAAGTGTGGACTACAGCTCCGGGATTACAGGTCTATACGGGTAATTGGGTGGAGCAAAATGTGGGTAAGTCAGGAAAACAATATGATGTACAACATGCTATTTGCCTAGAAACACAGTATTTCCCAGATAGCCCAAATCATACGAATTTTCCGTCACCAATTTTGCGACCAGGAGAAATATATTATTCTCGGACTGATTATCGATTTGTATGATGGGTAGGTTCTAGATATATGGGTGCTCTATTAATCACTTTGCCTAAAGATAGGCGTCTTGTATGGTATTTAGCTGCAGAAGAGTACTTTGCAAGGCATATCCGTACCCTTCGGCAAGGCTATGGCAAGGATTCGGAAAATACCAACAAGGATATACATGGAATATTCTTTACATGGGTTGTGTCTCCTACTGTGATCTTCGGACGGCATCAAGTGATGGCCAATGAGGTGAATATCCCTTTCTGCCAAGCCAACAATATTGCTATGTACCGCCGCAAGAGTGGGGGAGGATGTGTGTATGCTGACAAGGGCAATTTGATGGTGAGTTATATATCTACTTCACCGCATATCGAGCAAGTATTTCAAGCGTATTTGGACCGTATGTCAGACTGCTTGCGCAGCATGGGTTACGATGCCGTCAAATCTACGCACAATGATATTATGGTAGGTGAACACAAAGTATCTGGTAATGCGTGTTTTGCCCTACCGCAGGCCACTATCGTGCATGGGACATTGCTATACGATGTGGATTTTGATGCCTTGCAACAAGCTATCACGCCTTCTCAAGAGAAATTAGCAAAGCATGGCGTACAATCGGTGCGTCAGCGGGTAATGAATCTGAAAGATGCTCAGAGTGTTTTAGAGGAAAAAGGTTTCAAGGTTTCAAAGTTTCAAGATATTGAAGCATTTGCAAGGCAAATCGAAGACTATTGGTGCGAGGAGAGTTATATACCTACTGAAAATGACCTTTTAGCAATCGATACCATCGAACAAGAATACCTCAATCCAGCGTTTATTCAATCTCGCTGAGCTCTAACCAACGCATCTCTGCTTCGTTTAAAGCGTCTTGCACCTCTTTGTAGCGAGCAGAGGCTTGGGCAATCTTGTCAGGCAATGTAGCGCCACCTGATAGTAGTGCTTCTAATTGAGCTTTCTCTTCTTCGAGTAGAGGCATTTGCTTCTCCAACTCCTCCAACTCGCGCTTCTCTTTGAAACTCAATCTGCGCTTCTGCTCAGTCTTTGTTTTCGTGCCTTTAACCTCTAAACTGTAGCCCGTTTTGCGGGCGTCCTCTAAACTGGCGCTTGCGCCTTTCGCTTCCAACCGATACTGCGTATAATTACCCGGAAAATCTTGCACATTGCCATCGCCATGGAAAACAAATAGGTGATCCACCACGCGATCCATGAAATAGCGGTCGTGGCTAACTACGATCAAGCACCCTTGAAAGTTCTTGAGATAATCCTCCAGCACGTTGAGGGTAGGAATATCTAGGTCATTGGTTGGCTCGTCCAAAATCAAGAAGTTAGGACTTCGCATCAATACTGTGCATAGGTGTAGGCGTTGGCGTTCACCGCCTGACAACTTACCTACATAATCGTATTGCTGATTGGGCGAGAAGAGAAACATCTGCAGGAATTGACTTGCAGTCATCTTTTGACCATTGCCTAAATCTACTATTTCGGCAATGTCGCGTACCACTTCTATCACTTTCTTGCCCTCGTCGAACTTCAATCCCGTTTGTGCGTAATAGCCAAATTTGACCGTGCTACCTATATCCCAACTGCCACTATCCACGGGCACTTCGCCTAGAAGTAGTTTGATGAAAGTGGATTTGCCAGTGCCATTATTGCCAATGATACCTAATTTCTCGTATCGAGAGAAGACATAATTAAAATGGCGCAAAATCACTTTCTCTTCGCCCGTTCGAGGCGATGTAAAGGTTTTACATACATCTTTTGCCTCAAAGATCTTATTGCCTATATAGCCTGATTTGACCGCCAAACGCACTTCGGATTCGTTGCGCTGTTGTTTGGCCTTTTTCTCCAACTCATAGAAGTTGTCAATGCGATACTGAGCTTTGTGTGCACGAGCTTGTGGCATGCGGCGCATCCATTCTAGCTCGGTGCGATAGAGGTTGCGCGCTTTTTCCACTTCGGCATTTTGTACCTCAATACGTTCCGCACGTTTTTCTACATAATAGGCGTAATTGCCGTGGTAGGAGTATAGATTGTGTTCATCTAGTTCGAAGATATCGGTGCAGACGTTATCAAGGAAATATCTATCGTGCGTCACCATGAGTATAGTGAGGGTTTTTTCGCCTCTGGAAGTACGATTTTTGAGGTAATCTTCAAGCCAGACTACTGTGTCGAGATCAAGGTGGTTGGTAGGCTCGTCAAGGAGCAGTATATCTGGCTCATCGTCGAGCAGCTGTTGCAAAACCAATCTCTTTTGTTGTCCACCGCTGAGTTTTTCAAACTCTTCTATGTTCATCTTGTTACCTAATAGCCTTATCGCCTCATCGCCCATTAACTTCTGCGGTAGATATCTTACTTTCAGATCTTTGCGCCAAGTGATCTTGCCGCTGTCGTAGTCGGTTTTACCCATGAGGATATCCAGCAGCGTACTCTTGCCGATGCCATTGCGCGCAATGAGAGCAATACGTTGCCCTTTGTTGACTGCAAAACTGATATTGCTAAACAATACCTTCGAACCCACCGATTTGGTCAGATTCTCTACTAATAGATATGGAGTTACCACTGCCATCTCCCCTTGCCTATAACCTATTACCTATAGCCCGTAGGGCGTCCTTTAACCTATTTTACCGTATCCTGTGGCAGTTGCAGGGTGTAGAGTATTGCTTCTGCTTGGCGCAGTGCGTTGCGTTTCTTTTGTCCTGCTGCATAGATGAATGCTTCTGCAGTCACGACGCGACCATTCACTTGATCCAAACGCGTATGACTCACGTATGGGCCACCCATGGCTTCGCCATCAAGAATCTTCCACAATCCACGTATTTCGGTAGCATATTCATCCTCTTGTACTGTGATAGCGCGCATTTGAGGTGGGAATACTTTGTATTCTGTACCCATGTACGAACCTTCTACACTGGCACTTACTACACGACTGAGTATGGCATCACGTTTGGCGTTGAGGTAATTCAACGTGAAAGTGTTCTCATCGGTGTAAGGGTAGGTATATACCACAAGGTCGCGACGCATAGTGCCCTTGTTGTTGCAGCACCATAGGAGGCGTACTTCAGGCGCTACGGTGATTGGGTTGCGCAGACTAAATGTGGTAGCTCCGCCCAATACTGTGTCCATGATTACTATATAATCTTCGGGGATGAGCATGTCATAGCCTTGTTGTTGAAGGATCGCGCGTGCCTCTTTATTGGTACTAGCACGATAGAACTTCACTTGTCGCTTAATCTCTTGGTTGACAAACCAATCTCGGATCTCCTCGCCATGCTCCAGCCAATAGGTGACAAACTCTTCTTGCGATGGGGTTTGAATGCGGCATATAGCTTGTGGTGTGGACCAATAGTCATTGGATACTTTGGTTTTTAATTGGGTGTACTTTTGTGGGTTGATATCCACAAATAGGATATTTCGCGTAGGCTTGAACATGTCGTCAAACTGCGCAGTAGATACCTGTGTTAGGCGGAAGTATGGCTCCACTTGTGGCATGCAAGGCATGTCAGCGCTCATGATAGCCTCTACAAGGTCGTATGTTGTGGTCACTGGTTCGGTATAACCAGAAGCCTCATTTACGAGCGATAGTTTTGCTACTGTGTTCAATTGCTCTTGTGTCAGTGGCTCTTCGTTTATCACTACAAGGCACTCATAGATAGAACCTGTGGCAGAGGTTAAAGTACGACCTGTATTGCCACATGCGATACATACTGCCATGATTGATACGAGCGTCAATCCACGACTGATTATGGTTTTCATTGTTTTCATATGCTTTATGTTTGATATGTTTGCTAATCTGGAAATTCCATCAAGTATGCCTTGATAAATTCATCAATATCGCCGTCCATCACCGCATTGACGTTGCTTGTTTGGTAGTTGGTACGGTGGTCTTTTACACGTCGATCATCAAAGACATACGAACGGATTTGGCTTCCCCATTCAATTTTCTTCTTGCCCGCTTCCACTTTGGCTGCAGCCTGACGGCGTTTCTCCAATTCTAATTCATAGAGTTGACTACGCAGGTGACGGAGTGCATTCTCGCGGTTCTTAGGTTGGTCACGGGTCTCTGTATTTTCAATCACAATCTCATCGGGTTGGTTGGTGAGTGGGTTGATAAACTTATAATGCAGACGTACACCCGATTCCACCTTGTTGACGTTCTGCCCACCAGCACCTGAAGAACGGAAGGTATCCCATGAGATGGCAGAAGGATCCACTTGAATATCAATGGTATCATCAATCAATGGTACCACAAACACCGATGCAAATGATGTCATACGCTTGCCCTGCGCGTTGTATGGACTCACGCGCACGAGGCGGTGGACACCATTCTCCGATTTGAGGTAACCATATGCCATGTCACCCTCAATGTTGAACGTAACGGTCTTGATACCAGCCTCATCACCTTCTTGGAGGTTGGCGATAGTCACCTTGTAGTCGTGCTTCTCGCAATAGCGTTGGTATAGACGCATGAGTTGCTCAGCCCAGTCTTGTGCTTCGGTACCACCAGCACCAGAAACGATTTTTAATACAGCAGGCATTTGATCTTCCTCGTGCGATAGCATGTTTTTCATCTCCAATGATTCTACCTCCTTTAGAGCATGAGCATAAGCTGCATCTACCTCTTCTTCTGTTACGAGTTCCTCTTTGCAATAGTCAAATGCCAACTGCAGTTCTTCAGTAGCAGCACGTACACCTTCGTAACCCTCAATCCATGCTTTGATGCTTTTCACTTTGCGCATTTGTGCTTCTGCCGCTTTGGCATCTTCCCAGAATCCTGGGTCTTGGGTGCGAAGTTCTTCCTCCTCTAATTGCACGCGCTTTTCATCAATAGCCAAATATTGCTTGAGTTTGTCAGCGCGTTGTTGAATCTCTTTTAATTGTTCAATTGTAATCATATGTTCGTATTGTTTTTTGCTTTGTTATGATTTTCTACAGGATAGTTGTACATCTCATATAAACGTTCGCGGAGATAGTCTGTATCCTTGTTTGAGAGATGAATCATATTCAAACGTTCTTCGATGTATGCATCAAATGCAGTGCCGCGTTCATAAATCTCATAACCTAAGTGAATATGGCGGTCAATGAGTTGGCATACAAACTGAATTTGCTCATTATGAGTCATTTCTCGCAACTCTGGATGTGCTGCAAGTGCTTGATCAATCTCGTGGTTGATAGATGGGGTGAGGCGGTAAACGATGCGGCCTTTTTGTCCATTGATACCTACTTTCATTGACACAAGATCATCCTTGCGCGATTTGCGCCATTTTGGATTATCGCGCTTGAGTTGCATCTCGCGTGCCTTCAGGTAGTCGCACGGATCGTATTCGTATGAGATAGATACTGGACATATATTCAATTCCTTAATACTCTCAAAGAAGTTTTCCGCGTCAATGGTGAGCATTTTGAGTACACCTGGCTGTGTAATATCATTTCCATCTTTTGCACGTCCCTCTCGTTGTGCTAACCAAATGGATTTATGACGTTTACGCAAATGTCGAATATATTGTGATAGTGTAATAGCATTCTCTCGTTGCTCGTGGAATCCGCTGTTGCGAATGACCACGAAGCCACGAAGAAAACGAACTACAAATTCAATCCACCATTTGCCAAAAAGATTATTGCCAATACCAAAATAAGGATGGATAAAATAGCGTGTACGCAGCATAAATGTAAGCCATGTAGCATCCATGATAATGTCGCGGTGGTTAGTCATGAAGAATGCACCATTGCGAATATCTTGTTCGATGGCGTGTTTGTCACCTAAGAAACGCAACTCCAACCCTTTCGTGGTCTTGCGTCTCATTACTAGTAGGATAGGACAAATAATGAAGAAGTCCACTAATGGTAGAATCCATCCTACGCGATATGCTTGTATGTTTTTAAATCTATTCATAAGGTAGTTATTGTTTGTGAGTCATAATATCGAGAATAAGGTCATCGGTGATTTGCATACCATCATGACCAATACGTGTAAGATTGTGGATAGTACGATCAATATCATCTTCTACAATACCCTCCGTGGAATCTGCAAATGAATGTTGCATTGCTAGATACGCACTAAAGATGGCAGTTGCTACACCGCTTGTGACTTTTAATGCACAACCTGGTTTGGCACCATCGCAGATCATACCCGATATATTCGCAATCATATTTTTGATAGCATAGGTTATCTCCTCATAATTACCACCCATCAGATAAGTAATACCCGCTGCCGATCCTGTAGCTGCAACTACACAACCACACAAGGCTGATAATCGTCCGAGAGATTGCTTGATGTAAATGACAGTAAGATTGCTGAGTGCCAGTGCACGGAGGGTTTGCTCTTCGCTGCAATTATTTTCTTTTGCATACAAATATACTGGGATAGAGCATGAAATACCCTGATTACCTGACCCTGAATTACTCATCACCTGCACCATTGCACCCGACATACGTGCATCGCATGCTCCGCAGGTATAGCTAATAATTTTGGTAAAAAGAGTGTTGCCGAAAAGACGTTGCATTTCTGGGGTGGCTGATAGGGTGGTCGAACGCAATAAACGTCCCAAACCATGACCATATTGATCTGCAAATGAGGTTTCTGCTGCAGAAGTATTTATTTTTGCACCATCTTTTAAGAATGTAATCTCGTTCGTATTTACTTCCATCGCAAAATCATAAACTCTCTTTAGTTTTAGTTCCTCGCCATCATTGTTTTTCTGCCTTATCGCTTCATTGCCTTTCTGCTTAAGCACTTCATCTTCTTCTACGAAGTTTGTGTGCTCATCCATAATAGTGGCTTGAGCTGTTAGATCACCTTTGCGTACTTTAGCATGAATATATAGAATACTGGGAGCCTCATAGTTAATATGCAACTGTGCTGGTACGCGCAACATATATTTTTTTGCGTATATTACAGCTTCGGGAGTAGCATCGCGTAATACCTCCAACATATATTCGGATTTTCCGATAGTAGCGCCTAACGCTATAGCTATTGGTAATCCAGTCATACCTGTATTGGGAATACCAACTGCGAGCGCGTTCTTATACACATTCTTGGAAAGGTACACATCTATTTCATCAGGTTCAGCGCCTAATAACTCTTTGGCGCGAGCTACGCACAATGCTACGGCAATGGGTTCGGTACAACCTATCGCAGGGATCACTTCTGAGCGTAGCAACTGAAGCAGTTCTTGATTAGTCATATCGTTTGAAATGGAATTTAAGTCGGATGATAGTATATAGTGTAAGCAACTTATGTAGTAAATTTTTGCTTTTTTGTCTTTTTTTCTTTAATGTACTAAATAGTAATTTCTTCGCTACAGGATTTCGTGTGGCAGTTGTAGAATTGGTATTTGCGAGGTAGTTATAGCCAGTATAAGAAAGTATTTTATAACTAGGATTTGTAGCCCAAAAATCCAATGAAAAGATGACATCTTCATAGATCATTCCAGCAGGAAAATATAAGCCATATCTCACAAATATCTCACGGCGATACAATCGCATACAAGGTGAGGTGAATTGATAAAAGTGTTTGGGCAATTTCTCCGTCAACACTTTGCCTTGTGGTGTTACTCGCCTATAACCGATTTGTACACAGTCGCGTTTGCCAATATAGCGCAGCATATATGTGTAGAAATCTTTATCAATATAATCATCTGCGTCAACAAACGAAACAAACTCACCTGTCGCATGTTCCAGTCCGGTGTTTCGTGCTGCAGATTGCCCCAGATTCGTAGTGTGTACATACACTTTGATACGTGTATCCTGCTTGGCATATTGCTCTGCAATAGCACGACTATTATCAGTAGAACCATCATCTATCAGAATAATCTGCAACGCAGTATATTCTTGATTAATTAGCGATTCGATACACTTTGCCAAGTATAATTCGGCATTGTATATAGGTACTATGACGCTTATTTCTTGATGCATTGTAGGAATAATTGTTCAAATTGCCCTGCTTCGTGTTGACGCGTAAATTGTTCTTTATTGATAACTGGTTGGTGAGTATATCCAATTGTTTGCCACTCCAAGTATTTATCCAAGATAAATGTTTTTACCTCTTCCACATGGGTTGCTGCTAATCCAGCTTGGGTCTCTTGTATGGCATCAGCAAGACATTCTTCATCGGATCGTACGCACAAAATAGGTTTCTCTACACCGATATTCTCAAAAAACTTCGTACCCATTATGCCATGTGTACCATTGGGAGTAGATTTTGTGGTCAGAACAAGTAGAATCGAAGACTGATGCATAATAGGCAAAATCTTTTGCCGAGGGATATATCCATTGACATCCAATAGGTGGGTGATTTGATATTGTTCGCCTAATTGTATTATTTCTTGCATCCCTTTGGGATCTGTATGGAATACTACTTTCACTATTTCTGTATCAATCTTCTTCTCCTTGGCTAATTGTCTAAGTGCTTCAAACAATAAGCGCGGATCTCGAAGTAGCGTGGAGTATAATTTCCCTAAATAGGTGATGTAAAAATAGTCGCAGGCAATATCTTTTGGCACGAACGCATTCGCGTCGTATCCATTGTAGATCAAATGTGTATTCTTATTGTACTTGGCTAATAATTCTTTATGCCATGGCGAAACAGAGGTTATGATATTAGCACTGCGAAGTATTTGATTACGTCTGCGTAATTGCCTATGCTCATAGAGTTTGCCAATCCAGTAATTGAGCTTCTTGATAGGTGTGATTGTGCGTGTGAAATAGGATACCTCTCCCCATTGTTCTGCAATGTCGCGCAAATCAATGGCTAATGGAATTTGATACTCTTGCGCCAATAAGTGAGCAGCGTATAACGGGAAATAGTAATATGATGAGCAAAATATGATATCAAAGCTACTGATATCTACCATTTGTTTGGCATAACGATACAATGCTTTATCGCGTCCCCAGCATAATTTGTCTGATAAGGTATGTTTGTATATTGGCATCTGATATATGGTGCAGAGATCTGTATGAAAAGCCTGTTCTGCACATTCTTCGGTAATCAGTATACATTGCCATCCATTTCCTTGCAACCATTCTATCAGCGTGAGGATACGCGGACTAAAGGCTGGTGGTGCAATAGCTTCACATAATATGAGTATGCGTTTATTCATGTGCTGTGTCTGCCAATAAGTTTAATAGCTTAGGATACAACGAGCGATGAAACCCCTCGTGGTTGACAATCGTATTATGCCATAGCAGTACCAATTCTCCAGCATTTTGATGTACTTTCTCAAATAATCGCTGGCACTCAAAGTAAGCTTCATCTTCGTTGAGATTCATATAATGGGCATTGCTTAATGTGCAATCCATCACGGTTAATGGGTGTAATACTAAGTTGGTCAATGTCATGGTCTTTGGATTGATCCAACGTACCGCACGCGTGGTTTGCAAGCGGAAGCCGACTTGGTCTGGGAACATCATGGTAAAGTCATCTGTCACACCCATATCTACCAACTCTTGCATGCGATCAATCGAACAACGCAAATAATGGCTGCGGTGCACCTTTGTTCTATCGCCTGATAGCCTCATTGCCTTATCGCCACCATAATAGCTTCCATGCCATCCTAACTGTGCTCCACTACGTTCGATCACTTGCTTTACCATATCGAAATCTTCGCTTGTGAGGTTATATTGTGGATAATCGTATCCCCTCCCTGCTGTATCCTTAATAAAATAGATACATTTTGCACGTTCTATTTTATTATCTTGGTTAATCAGCCAAGAGAAAGTAAATGCAGGATCATTGTGAATGTTGCGTTGCGATGCTAGTACGGTACGCCATTGACCACGCAATACTCCACCTATTGCACCGCGTAAATGGCGGTAATTGGCGATAGAATCTACATCATGAGTTAAATATATCTGACTGAACGATGGGGTTGGCAATGGGAGTCCTAATAATTTCATTAACATGCGTGCATATTCATCCACAATAGGAATCATTAAACGGTTACTGTTCCCTAATATGGAGTATTTTGCCAAGAATCGTCCATGCTCATCACGCGTTAGATTAATCAATTCTTCTGCGCGAGAGATGAAGAAGAACGTATTGTAGATGATGTCTGTACGTATTATATATCTTTGTTCATTGTTCTTCGTGTCAGCGCCATCAGAGTTCAACGCTTCTACAACCACCTCATTAAGATCAGGTTCTACAATATTCTTCCCAAACTCGCCATTCGGTATGATAACCATGCGATACTTGTCCCAATCGCTTTCATTACTGGTATATCCTACCATTTTGGCAGCGTCTTGATTGCCATAAAGTAGGAACTCAATGATATATTGAATAATATTGCTCATTTGGGCGACAAAGGTACTAAAAAAAAAGCAGATATACAAATATATCTGCATTTTTCCTATATTTTCTGCATTTGATAAATTATTTCTTCAGCGCATTCACTAGCATACCACAAGCTGCTAAAATGTCTTCGCCTCGACTACGACGGATAGTAGTAGTGATTCCATGGTCAGTTAAATAATCACGTAGCCATTCCATTTGTCGCTCGTCGGATGATGGTAAGGCTACTGTATCTTGTGCGTTGGATGTGGGCGATGCATGGAAACGAATCAAATTAATACGGCAATCCAACCCCTTCAACACACGTAATAATTCATTGGCATGTTTGATGGTATCATTCACACCATTCCAGCATATATATTCAAAGCTTACACGACGCTGATGCGACCAATCATACTCCTTCAGCAAACCAATTACATCACTCAAATGGTTTACTTTCTCAATTGGCATAACTGTTTGTCTTTCAATTGCGAATGGGTTGTGTAGCGAAATGGCCAAATGGCAGTCGCACTCCTCGAGATATCGTTTCAATCCCTTGTTTATTCCCACCGATGATACGGTGATACGTTTGGGCGACCAACCGCAACCCCAGGCACTTGTCATGACCTCTAGCGAACGCAATACATTGTCCAAATTATCCAGTGGTTCACCTTCACCCATATACACGATATTGGTCAACTTATCCGCGTCGGGAATCGAGAATATCTGATTCAATATATCTACTGCCATGAGATGCCCATGGAAACCCAAGGTACCTGTCATACAGAATTTGCATCCCATTTTACAGCCTGCTTGTGTGCTCACACATAGTGTAGCGCGGTCGTTATCAGGAATATAAACGGACTCGATATATTGTTCGCCCACCTGAAACAGATACTTCTTTGTTCCATCTTGTGACACTGCTTCTGCTACAGCCTTATGACGACCAATAGTATAATTCGCCTTCAGTGCTTCGCGACCTTTCAACGAGATATTGGTCATCTCGTCAAAACTAACTGCGCGACGCACATACAACCATTCTGCCAACTGCTTACCCGCAAAACGAGGCAAGCCCACTTCCTGGGCAATAGATTGCAATTCTTCTAATGTCTTTCCTAGTAATACTTTCATACTTTCTTACACAACAATAACGTGGGCTTATCTCCTAGACGAGCGCCAATAATCGTGTATGCATCGTTGTCTTTGATCTTTAATTTCTTACGCAACTGTTCTGGGGTCAATGGGTAGTTGCGTGTCATGATGTTAGCAGCTATATCTTTAGCGCTTTTTACATTCGTTTCTACTATTTGCCACACCCGTCCTGGAAACCCCTCTACCAGATGATCTGCTATATACAGATGTGTATGTGGTGCCATTTTGCAGAGTCCATATCTGTTCGCCACCAGTTTGTATGCTCCCGCTTTGATGATAGCTGCATTGGGCTCGTAAACATATCCCCCGATATTTGCTAAGTGCGCATTTTCATGGGAATACATTGCGCAACATGCCAGCCGTTCCTCTTCTTGCGTAAACACAAAGTCCTGTTGCTCATATGCCACTGGCGAGGCTGTAGGCAACAGATTGGTGGCATGTATCTTTGTGCTATCGATGCTCTGCACTAGCAGCACCTCTTTCACCTCATTCTTTACCGCTACGATATGCACATCAAACTCCATCTGCAAACTGCGCAATGCAGCGGTGATATCTAACATTGGACTCAACTTGAGGACTATTTGTCGTGCTTGGCGCAGAGTAGGGAGCAATGTCACTACATTCGGCTCGCAATCCTCCAAACGAAAAACCTTCCCACCATTTTGATCACGGCGTGCAGGGTCAATGAACACAGTACAATTCTTGCCTATTGCCTTGTTTTCTAACAAAAACTTCTCTGCATGCGTATTGTGGACTTGAATATGTGGACGATATGTCGAAAAATTATGCCTCGCAATACGGCACAACTCTTCATTGCGATCCACATAATGTACTTCATCAAACAGCTTGCTAATGAAGTAGGTATCCACACCATAACCGCCTGTTAAATCAACAAACACCCTTTTGCCTCTCACCTGTGGCGGCTCTGCCGCGTTACCTATCAACTTTGCCTTATGTCGAGCGGTGAGTTCGCTGGAGCATTGTTCGCAAGATAATCGCACAGGATACCACCAATTCTCAATGGTAGCAAAAGTAGGTAACTTATCACGCGTGCGCGCACGTCCTTCTATTTGTTGCAACATAAAACGCCATTCCTCATCTGTCAAATGAGGATATCGTTTACGTTGTAATGCCAATTCTTCTACAACACGCATGACTTTTCACCTTTCGTCTTTCTCTTAACCCAACAAGCGTATATCCGTTAGTACTCTTGCATTTAATGCTTCATTTAGTCTCTTTACGATAGTATAGCGTTGCTCAAACAACTGCTGGCGCAATGCTGCAGAATGTATATGCACGTAGAGCACTCCGTTCTTTACTTCCATATCACCCGTAAACTGCGTCACAGCCTTTCCAAAAACGTCTTCCCACAACGCAGGGATCTTACGTTCAAGTAAGGTCGTTTCAGCCTCCGTCCCGCGGAAGTAGTCGGCTAAAAGAGTGCCGACTGATTTTACTTTATGAATCGCCATTGTTAGCGCAATTGAAGGCGTTGCTGAGTTTTCAAAACCGTTCCATATGGAATACTATTGATTTTGTACAGACTCTTTAATTTGATTCCATACTTCTGAGCAATCTCCCATGCTGTATCACCAGGGCGAAAATAATAATAACTATATTTTCTTCCTGATTTGTTCTTCTTTGGATATACATACACCATATCGCCAGGCTCTAATTCGCGAGTATCCAAAGCATCGTTATATTTGCGTAGTGTTTTCTCGCGCATATTTAGATAGTAAGCTAACGATGCGAAGGTTTCTCCTTCTTGTGCAATTATAAATCTCACTCCATTGCGGTAGCCTGATGGGTGATCGTTGTACAACTGCAAATCCTCCATTGGTGGATACACATAATCGTTAATACCACCACTAGCTGCATGGGCAATCACATCCGATTCGTTATGCACCCATGCAGTGTCAGATGCACTTACAAATCCCGCGCCTAACAAATCCTTATCAAATGTCAGTTCCTGCAGATTATACAATTCAATCAATCGAATCAACTTATCTGGATAATTAGAATCTGTTGCATATCCACATGTTTTTAATCCATGAGCCCAAGCCTTGTAATCGCCTATAGGTAAGGCGAATAACGATTCATATCGAGGACGTAGTAGGAAGAGAGAATGATCTTCATATGAGTCGCTAACCTTTGCGTATCTGCGGAAGCATTCGTTTGCTTTGTCGTCATCAGCATTAACTGTTTTGCCCGTCCAATCGGATGTACATTTGATACCAAAGTGATTATTAGCTATAGTGGCTAATTCTGATGTTCCTGCACCTGATTCCAACAAGCCTTGTGCCATTGTGATAGCAGCAGGTACCTTATGCTTACGTTGCTGTTCTATTGCCAATTTTTTGTATTTAGCAATATAATGTACAAAAGTGGGGTTCTGTGATTGTGCGTGCAATCCCAGTGCAATAATCAAAAAACAAGTAGTCAAAAAATATTTCTTCATAAAAACTTCAATTTGGCTGCAAAGATACATTTTTTTTCTGACATACACAATTTTTTTTTCTTTTTTTCTTTTTTCTTAGTACGTTTACAGTTCAATTATTAGTTAGTTATTAATTAGTGATTTAGTTTGTTTTGTATTGGTCTAAAAGCAAGAAATGTTAAACTTTAAACGATAATTTGCATATTTCGTAAAATTTGTGTACCTTTGTAGCGAAATTTATAGTTATATCGTATAAGGAGATGAATTATGAAAAAGATTTTGTTGGTGTTTTCTATCGCATTAGTGGTGGTGGGGTGCAATCTTACTCATGTGGATCAAGATAGTGCGACTTTGAAAACGATTAAGATAAAGGTGCGTGCTAAAGAATGGTTATATACGCAGCAGGGAAATGATGATCAATACAACAACAACTACTTTTATGCTGTTGTTAATATGCCAGAGATAACAGAAAATGTATTTGATTACGGTGAGGTAAAAGCATATGCCGTATTTAATCGTAATAGCCCTACCTACGCTCGCAAACACTTGCTGCCATATGTGCTACATGTAGAGGAACCTACAAATACTGGCGATTGGTTGTATTTTACTGAAACATATGACTTTATCTATGGAATAGGTTGGGCTGAATTCAATTTCCGTACGAGTGATTTTGCGTACGAAGATAACGTCAATATCAATCCTCCTGCGATGGAGTTTGATGTCGTAATCATTGTCCCACAAGATTAACGCGTGATATATCCACAGAATATAGAGCAAAAAATCGACTTTCAAGTCATCCGCGATGGCTTGAAAGGTTGTTGTACCTCCTCTTTGGGCAAGGAGCGTGTGGATGCCATGCAATGGCTCACACGCTATAGTACGGTGCGCGACCTCCTGGCTCGTGTTCGTGAGATGATGGGTGTGCTTACTGACCCATCGTTGGCATTCCCTTCTGGCGAAATATACGATCTGCGTGAGGCACTCTCTCGTATTCGTATAGAAGGTCTCTTTTTAGATGAAGCAGAGCTATTCTCTCTACGCAAGATGCTTGACTATGCGGGGCAACTAGAGCGATTCTTTGGTGCTCTTGACAGAGTCAAGTATCCGATATTATCCGATAGCCTCATTGCCTCATCGCCTTTCGCATCTCGCTTGATAGAGGCGATTGATCGCATCCTCGACCGCTATGGCAAGATGCGCGACAATGCGTCACCCGAACTGGCACGTATCCGCAAGGAGATATCCGCTTCACAGGGCTCTGTCAGCCGTGCGCTGAACGCAATTCTCCGTCAAGCACAAGCGGAGGGTATTCTTGATAAAGATGCTGCGCCTACTATGCGCGAGGGTAGGTTGGTGCTCCCCGTGCCACCTGGCTACAAACGCAAGATTGGCGGTATCGTACACGATGAATCGGCTACTGGTAAGACCATTTTCATCGAGCCACAACAGGTGGTAGAAGCCAATAACCGTATTCGCGAACTCGAAGGCGAAGAACGCCGCGAACGTATCCGTATCTTATTGGAAATCACGGCACAACTGCATCCAGAAGTGCCACAAATCCTTGAAACCGAAACCTATCTCGGCGAGGTGGATTTTCTGCGTGCTAAAGCTCTGTTTGCGATAGACATGCACGCCATTGTGCCTGAACTCAGCAAGAAGCCGCTGATTGATTGGCGCGAGGCATATCACCCTGTTTTGCTACTCAATTTCCGTCGCTTGGGCAAGACCGTTGTGCCACTCACTATCCGCCTCACTGATAACCGTATATTGGTCATCAGCGGTCCAAACGCAGGCGGTAAGTCCGTGTGCCTCAAGACGGTAGCGATGTTGCAATACATGGTGCAATGCGGTTTGCCTGTGCCAATGAGTGAGGCAAGTACGATGGGCTTTTTCAAGCAACTCTTGATCGATATAGGCGATGAGCAGTCGATTGAGGACGACCTCTCAACATACTCCTCTCACCTCCGTAATATGAAACACTTTGTGCGTTATGCCGACGCACAAACCCTGCTGCTGATTGACGAGTTTGGTACAGGTACCGAACCAATGATTGGTGGTGCGATAGCCGAAGCCGTTTTGACGCAACTCAACGAGCAAAAGGCCTTTGGTGTTATCACTACCCACTATGGCAACCTCAAGCACTTGGCTGAACGCACCGAGGGTATCATTAATGGTGCGATGCTCTACGACCGAGGGCAACTCAAACCGCTTTTCCAACTCTCTATTGGTCAGGCAGGTAGTAGCTTCGCCGTGGAGATTGCTCGGCAGATTGGTCTGCCCGAAATGATTATCCAACGTGCTACGGACATCGTGGGCGAGGAGCATATCGACTACGATAAACACCTACAAGACATTGCCCGCGATAAACGCTATTGGGAGAACAAACGCCAGAATATCCGCCAGCGCGAGAAGCACCTCGAGGAGAAGATTGCACACTATGAGGAACAATTGGCGGGTATCAAGGCCAAGAAACGTGCTATCATCGAGGAGGCAAACGCCGAAGCCGCTGATTTGCTCCGCAAGAGCAATGCCACCATTGAGCGTACTATTCGCGAGATCAAGGAGGCCAAGGCCGAGAAGAAAGCCACTCAAGCCGCACGTCAAAAAGTAGAGACATTAAAGACTAAAGTCAATGCCAATAGTCTGACAGCGAAGCGGTCTGACAGCAAAGCAGTCCAACAGCAAAGCGGTCTAACAGCAAAGCGGTCTCAAAACAAAGTTTTGCGCGACCTCAGCGACCTCAAGATTCTCACCAAGAATCCTGCGAAACTCATCCATGAGGTTCCTACGCCTTCTCGCCTTTCGCCTCTCGCCTCTTCGCCTAAAACAATTTCTAGCAATGTGGCAGACGAACTCCGCCAACGCAAACTCTCTTTCAAACGCGAATTGGATATCCGCGGTTTGCGTGTGGATGAGGCATTGGAGATATTGATTGCCTATATCGATGATGCACTGATGGTGAATGCCGAGCAAGTATCTATCTTGCATGGCACGGGTACTGGTGCGTTGAAGCAGGTGGTTCGTGACTACCTGGCAGATCGCCAAAAGAGCATGCGCCGTATGAAGTCAGGCGACATCTCCTTCCACGACGGCGACCCCGACCGTGGTGGCGCAGGCATCACTGTAGTAGAATTGTAGTGCATAATTTAAAGTAGAAATATATGAAAAAAATCTTTTTTATCGTTGCTCTTTGCTCCTTGCTCCTTGCTCCTGCTGCTATGGCGCAAGTGCAACCAAGCGATTCGCAGTATGCTGTTTCGCTGCATGTGGGCTATGCGCACAACCTGACATACGGCTCGTATGCTAACTTTGATATAGATGCGTATATGCCTATCAATCCATATTTTGAGATGCAAGCGAATGTGCGTACTAGTACAGCAAACGTGCATACGTTTGGCGTGCAATTGCGACCAAATTTTGCGTTGCCTGTGGGTGAGTTGTATGTGGAAGATCGACTAATGCTACGCTTTGCTCAGCGAGATAGCTATCGCGACTTTGTTCATGCCATCTCTTTGGGATATATGATGCAGTATGTGAATGTGCAAGTGGGTATGAGTAATAGAATTATCACGCCACTACCATATACTAATCATAGCGAAGATGGAATGATTCTTGAGCCATTTGATGTCGTGTATCGTGTGGAGGCCTTTGTGCGTCCTCAGACTTCGTCATGGAACATTAGTTTGTGCTTCTCAAATATGGACAACTATCAAGTGGAGCGCATGTGGCAACCGATGTTCTATTTGGGTGGTTGGTACGATATGAATGAACATTGGCGCGTACGTCTATCAGGGAAAATGAAATTAGCAGGAATGTTCCACCTCAATGCGCATTACTATGGAGCAGAACTGCGCGTGGGAGCGGAATATAGGTTTTAGTTTAGAGTGTAAGGTTTAATGTTGAAAGGCTGGAAATTATGAAAAAGAATATACAAATTAGTCTTGGTTCCTTGTTCCTTGTTCTTGGTTCCATCTTCACCGCTTGCGGACCAGATGCGAGATTAGATATGGTGGGCATGTTTGCGGGGTCGTCTCCAATAATAGATAAACGATTTGAGCAGTCGATGGAGTATAACAAGCAAGCAGGATATGCCACGATTCAAGCCCTAACAGATGATTATCACGTGTACGTATGTACCGATACTCATATCCACAAGACTCGCAAGCGTTGGGAGTATTTTATTGATGCATATCGTGCGGACCTACTCTGTCCTTTAGCTGTGCACTTGGGCGATATCATCGATGCTACAACTGATTTTGGATATATCGAGGAGGCATTAGCGCCACATCCTCTGGCTGCTATACTACCTAACAAAACCGATACGTTGATGGCTGTATGTGGTAACCATGATATCTATTTCAAACAGTGGGAGCAGTATATCAAGACTTTTAAGACAAGTAGCTATTATTTTGTAGTGAAGACACCGACGAGCAAGAAAGATTTGTTTGTCGTGTTTGACTCTGCAGACGGTACAGTAGGTAAGAAACAATTAACTTGGTTGCGCGAGACCTTGGCATGGGCTGAAAAACAAGATTTTCGCCATATAGTGGCATGTACTCATACCAACTTCTTTAAGCGCGACAATTCGCAAGGACACTCCTCTAACTTTACCCAAGAGGAGACCTATGCATTGTTGAACTTATTTACATCTAGTGGTGTAGATATGCTATGGTCGGGACACGATCACTCGCGTGAAATTACGCAAGTCAATGGAATGACTAGCATCGTCGTGGACTCGATGAAAGATGAGGACAAAGAGCCTTACTACATGCTTGTTACTATGGGTGAAAAGATTGATTATAAGTTTGTTGCAGTTCCATAATATTTCAACACCATGTTCATCTATTTCGGCATAGGTAGCAATCTCGGTAATCGTGAGGAGAATTTGCGAACTGCTGTTCAAATGCTTCATGAGCGAGTAGGGGAGTGTCTCGCATGTTCTTCTATCTATAGGAGTGCACCGCAGGGGTTCGTGTCGGAAAACGAATTTGCTAATATAGTAGTCGTTTGTGAAACAAATTATCCGCCTGATGAGGTGCTAGCAATTACCCAACAAATAGAGTGTGAGATGGGACGAACTGAGAAATCTGTCAATGGAATCTACCATGACCGCGTAATTGATATTGATCTGCTCAAAGCCATGCATCACTCATCACTCATCACTCATCACTCTTCTACCCTTACACTTCCTCATCCACGAATGCAAGAACGAGACTTCGTGATGATTCCCCTCCGTGAAGTAGAAAATGCTCTAAACACTAAACTCTAAACTAATATGCAGGTATTATACGAAGACAATCATATTATAGCGGTGAGCAAGACTTGTCACGAGATTGTGCAAGGCGATAAGACAGGCGATATTCCGCTCTCCGAGACTGTGAAAGCATATATCAAGGAGAAATACCAGAAACCTGGCGAAGTATTCCTAGGTGTTACACACCGTCTTGATCGTCCCACAACCGGTGTGGTACTCTTTGCGCGTACAAGCAAGGCACTCAGTCGCCTCAATGCCATGTTCCAATCTCATGAGCAGATTCGCAAAACCTATTGGGCGATTGTATCTACGGATAATGGAAATCGGATAATGGATAACGGAGAGGTAAGGTTAGAAAACTACTTATGGCGCAATGAAAAACAGAATAAGTCTTTCGTAGTGAAGCAAGGCACAAAAGATGCCAAGCGTGCTGTGCTGACATATAAGGTCATTGCTCAGAGTGACCGCTATACCCTTCTCGAAATTAATCTAGAGACGGGGCGTCATCATCAGATTCGTTGTCAGTTGGCGGCTATTGGTTGTCCCATCAAGGGCGATTTGAAATATGGCGCCAAGCGCAGTAATCCAGATGGTGGCATATCGTTGCATGCTAGCAAGATCGAGTTTATCCACCCTGTCAGCAAATTGCCTATATCCATCACTGCCCCTGTGCCAGATGATCCCCTTTGGCACGCTTTAACATCCAATATGTAACCACACTACACACCACAATATGAAACAACTCCTCCTCATTCTTCTAGCCATCAGCGCTTCTGTCGCTGCTTTCCCTTGCACGTCGTTCATCATCAGCGGCAAGGCCACTCCTTCGGGAAAACCAATGATGTTCAAGCACCGTGATACGGGCGAACTCAACAACCGTATTGCGCATTTCCAGGGCGATAAATATGCCTTTATGGGCCTTGTTAATTCCCCTATGCTTGATGGCGAAGTGTGGGCGGGTATGAACGAAGCGGGCTTCTGCATTATGAATACCGCTTCTTACAATCTGCGTGAAGATAACCTTGATTGCCAGATGGATCGCGAGGGTGAACTCATGTACCATGCCCTTGGCGCGTGTGCTACCTTGGAGGATTTCGAGGCATGGCTTACCACCTATCCGCAACCATGGGGCGTAGAGGCTAACTTTGGTGTAATTGATGCACAGGGTGGGGCAGCATACTATGAGATGAACAACCATCGCTATATCAAATACGATGTCAATCAAGAGACGAAAGGCTACCGCGTAGTGACCAATTTTAGTTTCGCAGGCCGATACGAAGATTACGAAGGTTAGGAGCGATACCAAACGGCTTCGGCTATCATGCAAGAGAAATTCTCTCGTGAAATAGAAATGACAGCCATAGATGCTATCAACCTCTTCTCTCGTAAGTATAGACATGAGGTGCTAGGAGTGAATTACTACCAAGAAAATGCACCTAAATATATCATAGATCAAGATTATATTCCTCGTCGTATCACATCAGCTGTAATTTGTTTTCAAGGTGTGAAGGCGGGCAGTGATCCTAAGTATAGTGTCATGTGGTCTGCATTGGGTTATCCTGCTTGTGCTGTAGCTATACCGCTATTAATGAATAGCAGTTCGTTACCTGCGTATATGCTAGCACACAATCCGAAGGCTAAGAAAGGTGAGGCACTTCATTGCGAGATGTGCGATGCATCACTCCAAATAAAGGATCAATGGGCATTCCCTATGCATATTAGCAATGGAAAGCGTTATGTGGCTCTTCAGACTATTTTAGTTGGCAATGAGAACAGGCCTGCGCTTATGACATGTACCAATGATGTGGAGACAATGATCCTGTCTGATTTTCTACCACTTTACCAGCAATGGGTGGAAGGAAATCTGGATGATAAGACATTTTACAAGTGGTATCAACAATCTTCTAAAAATTGGATGAAATACTACTATTCCGCATTTGAACCATATTACCAATAATATAAGAATCGCACCTTACTGGGTGCGATTCTTATAGAGTAGTGTATTTTATTTCCGTACAGGGTCGCAAGTAAGGTCAATACCTAATTTGCGGAAAATCTTTCGATCTACTTCTGAGAGCATCACTGTGGAATGAACTTGACAACCAGCTAGTTGTGGTAGCGCTTCCAATGTCATTCGGCAGTTCTCATCATGCAACGATAATACCGATAATGCTACCAATACCTCATCCGTATGCAAGCGTGGGTTGCGACCACGCAGGTAACTGATCTTAGTGTGTTGGATAGGCTCAATCATCTCTTGTGGGATAAGCTTGACATCATGGTCGATGCCAGCGAGGTATTTTGTGGCATTCAGCAAGAGGGCAGCGCTCGAACCTAGTAGGGGAGAGGCCTCCGCAGTGATAATCTGGCCGTCGTGTAATTCAATAGCGGCTACCGCTGTGCTGTTATCGCGTTGCTTGCGCTCCTTAGCTGCCACTGTGCATAAGCGATCAGCAGTGCTGATACCAACTTGCTTAAACAATCGACCAATGCGATTGACTACAGCCTCGCTAATATCACCATTAGCAAAATCATTCAGCGCATGGTAGTAGCGACGGATAATCTCCTGCTTGCTCGCCTCTTGGCATGCCGTATCATCTTCTATACAAAAACCTACCATATTCACACCCATATCCGTTGGTGATTTGTATGGGTTGTGACCGTAAATACCTGTAAATAAGGCATCTAATACAGGAAATATTTCTGAATCACGATTATAGCTAACAGCTGTCTTGCCGTATGCCTCCAAGTGATACGGGTCAATCATATTCACATCATTGAGATCGGCTGTAGCAGCTTCGTAAGCTTTATTGACTGGGTGCTTTAGTGGGAGGTTCCACACAGGGAAGGTCTCAAACTTAGCATATCCTGCTTGGTTGCCGCGTTGGTGCTCGTTGTAGAGCTGGCTCAAGCAAACTGCCATCTTGCCACTACCAGGACCAGGAGCGGTAACTACTACTAAGGGGCGTGTAGTTTCAATATAATCATTCTTGCCAAAACCATCTGCGGAATCAATCAGTGCCACATTGTGAGGGTAACCCTCAATAGTGTAGTGGAAGTAGGTCTTGATACCTAGACGCTCGAGGCGTTGGCTGTAGTTTTGTGCTGATGCTTGACCGCTGTAGTGGGTGATTACCACCGAGTTAACGAGGAATCCTCGAGCCATAAACTCCTCTCTGAGGCGCAATACATCCACATCGTAAGTAATACCTAAGTCTTGACGCACCTTGTTCTTCTCTATGTCGGCAGCAGAGATGACGATAACAATCTCCATGGTATCACGGAGTTGCGTGAGCATCGTGAGTTTGCTATCAGGCTGGAAACCAGGCAGTACACGACTAGCATGATAGTCATCAAAAAGTTTGCCACCGAGCTCAAGGTAAAGCTTATTACCAAACTGCGCAATGCGCTCTTTGATATGCTCCGACTGTATGCGGATGTATTTCTCGTTATTAAAAGGAGTCATAATTCTTAATTATCACTTGGGTTGCAGCCATCAAAGCAGAATGTACAGACTTTGCACTTGGGTAGTCCAATGGCGGCGATGAGATCCTCTATCTTGGTGTATTTGAGAGACTTGAGCGCGAAGCGGTCACGCAAAGCACGGATCATGCGTTGGTACTCCAAGGAGTCCGACGTCGCATATGCCTTGATACGCTCTGGATTGTTGGCAGCCTCTTCGCCCTCCAAGTCCGCAATGATACGGCGGGTGATGAGTTCCATATCCGACTTCGAGGTGGTGAAGTTGGTAAATGGACAACCATACATGATAGGTGGACATGCAATACGCATATGCACATCCTTGGCTCCTGCTTCTAATAGGCAACGGGTGTTGTCGCGCAATTGTGTACCACGCACGATGGAGTCGTCGCAGAAGAGGATGCTCTTGCCACGCAGGATAGCGTAGTTATGGATGATCTTCATCTTAGCCACAAGGTCGCGTGTTGCTTGTTGTGATGGGGTGAAGGAACGTGGCCAAGTAGGCGTGTATTTGGTGATGGCGCGTTGGTATGGTACACCCGAAGTGTGGGAGTAACCAATTGCCATCGCAATACCTGAATCAGGAATACCGCAGACAATATCTGCTTTTACATCATCACTCGCACCCATAGCATGACCGCACGCATAGCGCACTTGCTCCACATTGCGACCTTCGTAGTCGGAAGTAGGGAAGCCATAATATACCCAAAGAAAAGAACAAATCTGCATCTTTTCGTTAGGTTTGCGCAGTTGCTCTACGTGGTCCGCATACACGCGGACAATCTCGCCAGGGCCGAGGAAATACTCGGTATGGAAACCGAGATTGAAGAAGGATGACGACTCGCTGGCAATCGCGTAGGCACTGGCACCCCACGAACCCTCGTGGTTCGTCGGGGACCCCGCACTTTCTCGCTTACCTAATATAATAGGTGTGCGTCCCCATGAGTCGCGGGCAGCGATGATACCGTCTTCGGTAAGGATGAGGATAGAGCAAGAGCCTTTAATTTGCTTGTACACATTCTCAATGCCCTCTACGAAGTCTTTGCCTTGCACAATGAGCAAACCTACTAATTCTGTGGGATTTACGCGTCCGCTACTGAACTCGGTGAGGTGCATGTTTTGCTCCAGCAAGTGGGCTACCAACTCATCTTGGTTGTTGATTTTTCCAATGGTGCTGATAGCAAAGCGTCCAAGGTGAGAGTTGATGAGCAGCGGCTGTGCGTCGGTATCGGAGATGATACCGATACCTGCGTTGCCTGCAAACTCGTCTAACTCGTGCTCAAACTTCGTGCGGAAGTATGAGTTGGATATATTGTGAATGCTTCTCTTGAAGCCTTTCTTCTTGTCATAGGTTGCCATACCCGCACGGCGTGTACCGAGGTGGCTATGGTAATCTGTTCCGTAGAATAGATCGTTTACGCAAGAAGTGGTTGATATAGTTCCGAAAAATCCAGCCATATCGTCAAAAGTGGCTTGCGAGAAGAAATGTGCCTTACACATTTGGCTCGCCGCACTTTTTCCTCTTCGCAAAAAAAGCAACTTTTTTGCGAGTTTTCTAGGAAAATGCTCGGCTTACCTCGCAAGTTAAAAGATTGACTATTACTTATTTAAATAATTATTTACGTTGTTCTCAATACGAGCGGTGAGGTCTTCGGCAGAAGCGTCGAGGATGAGTTTTTCGCCGGTGATACCCTCATAGAGTTCGATATAGCGAGCAGTAATACCAGCTACTACCTCATCGGTCATCTCTGGAACCTCTTGTCCTTCTTTGCCTTGGAAGCCGTTGTCCATCAACCACTCACGAACAAACTCCTTAGAGAGTTGCTTTTGTGGCAAACCTGCCTCAAAACGCTCCTTGTAGCCCTCTGCGTAGAAATAACGGCTAGAGTCAGGGGTGTGAACCTCATCCATGAGAAGGATTTGGTCGCCTTTCTTACCAAACTCGTACTTGGTATCCACGAGGATAAGACCTTGCTTAGCGGCAATCTCTTGTCCACGGTTGAAGAGAGCGAGGGTGTATTTCTCCAATTGCTCGTACTCTGCCTCTGGGATAAGTCCTTGAGCGATAATCTCTTCGCGAGAGATATCCTCGTCATGTGCACCAATCTCTGCCTTGGTAGTAGGAGTGATGATTGGGGTAGGGAACTTCTCGTTCTCACGCATGCCTTCTGGGAGTTGTACGCCGCAGATCTCGCGAACGCCACTCTTATACGCACGCCATGCTGAGCCGCAGAGGTAACCGCGAACGATCATCTCTACTGGATAGCCCTCGCAACGAACACCTACGGTCACCATAGGGTCTGGAGTAGCTTGTTTCCAGTTTGGTACGATGTCGGCTGTTGCATCGAGGAACTTCGCCGCGATTTGGTTGAGGATTTGTCCTTTGAATGGAATACCCTTTGGCAGGATGACATCAAAAGCAGAAATACGGTCGGTGGCTACCATAGCGAGGCAGTCCTCACCGATGAAATATACATCACGCACTTTGCCGTGGTACACATTGGTTTGACCTGGGAAGGTAAAGTTAGTTGCTGTTAAAGCTTGCATAAAAACAAATATTTATTTGTGACAAAAATTATTATTCGCTCCAAAAATTGTAGTATATTATAGAAAATTATCCAAAATTATTTATACTCTTCCTACGATTGGATAGCTTGTCCAAAGTCTTCATAGCATTTGGATTCTTCCGTAAATACCGCTGCAAAGGTACGAATTTTTGAGCATATTCGCAAGCAAATGTGCAAAAAGTTTTGCGAGAATCTATATTTTGCTAAATCGGGTATGAAATTCCCTGTGAGTTTCGGGACCACCATAGGAGATCTATGGGAGTTCTATGGGCTTTCGGTGGCTTTTTTGCTGCGAATAAATATGCTCCTACTCGCTTCGCACAGAAATCTTATAACATGTAGTGACCTAGAAATTGATAGTAAAGACAATTCATGACAATTAAAATCGACAATTAATGACAATTCTATAATTATTTTTTGTTTGCCCAAATGAATGCAATGACACTGCATTAGTGGACAAAACAAAAATTATATTGTCAATTTGGTGGGGGGCAATATGGACACGCTTCTATAATAATGCTGCAAAAATCTTCGGCACGGAAGGGGTTTTGTGCCGAAGATTGGAGAATTTTGTTATAACATGGTGCTTAAAGCAAGCGGAAGGTGTTGATTACCAACGCCTCCCGCTTGAGTGATTTTTTTTGTTATTTTTTTCTTCGTGCCGAAGATTGTGCCGAAGGTTTATAGTTATCAATCCAAATCAATACAAGAAGCCAAACAACCAAAGCGGAATTTTATTACCTAAAGCATATTCAATATCATCTGCTGCAATAAATGCGTTATCAGCATTAGCGATTTGTTTGCCATCTTTGCTAGCTCCTCCGACCTCAATCGTGTACTTGCGATCAATCACAAAATCACCTTGTTTAGCATATTCCACAGAGTGTGCATAAGACAATTGATTGACAAAAAAGGTCTCTCGCTCCGTACCAACCTCTACATTTGTCAGCGAAAGGGCATGCAACAAATTGCAGTTCTCCAAATAAATCTTATCTGGTTTTTACATGCGATAAAAGTCGCACATGTTGTGCTTGAAGTTGTTCCATAATTCAGTCTTTTGTTGAAAATCGCTGCAAAGGTACAAAAAATGCTTAATCCAATAAGCATTTTTGTGATAATTTTGCTTATTTTATTAAGCATATGTTGTTTTTGTACCGAAACAACGCTTGCGATTAATCGTTCGAGCCCATTGGACGAGATAAGACGATTGTGCCGAAAGTTTGTCGTAATTATGTAAGAATATCCTCTAAATTACAGATCAAAATACCTCAAAAACACCGAACAAAATACATCAAAAACACCGAATAGTTTGCATATGTCATTTATTTTTAGTACCTTTGCAGCCTCTAACAAAATAGAACTATTATGGAGTATTTACAACGAACAGCAGATGAACATCTTCGCGAGCGTCTAAATGCTTTCGGAGCAGTCTTAATTGAAGGTCCTAAGTGGTGTGGTAAAACCACTACAGCCATGCAGCAGGCTAATAGTATAATCAAGTTGCAGGATACAGATATGCGTGCGCAATATCTCGCAACTGCAGCTGCTAAACCATCTCTTCTGCTACAAGGTGCAACACCTCGTTTGATTGATGAGTGGCAAGATGCCCCTGTTATTTGGGATGCTGTTCGTACAATGGTGGATGAGCGACAAGCGGAAGGACAATTCATCTTAACGGGTTCTAATTCAGTTGATAAAACTCAGATACTTCATACAGGTAATGGACGCATTACTAAGATGCAAATGTTGCCTATGAGTTTGTGGGAATCAAAAGAGTCAAATGGTTCTGTTAGTTTAAAAGAACTATTTGATAATCCCAATGAAGATATTGCAGCCATTTCTGATTTAGACTTGGTAGATTTGATTAAGGCTGCTTGTCGCGGAGGATGGCCAGCCTCGCTTCGCTTGAAAGATGAGAAATCGCGTTTGATGGTAGCTAAAAATTATCTTCAAACAGTTTGCTCGGAAGATATTAGCCATGTAGATGGAGTGCGACGCGATGAGAAACTAGCACGAACTATTCTTCGTTCTTATGCTCGCAACATCTCAACCTTGGCAAAGAAGACCACGATATTAGATGATGTGACCTCTGCTGAAAATATAACATGCTCTATTGATACTTTTAACGCGTATGTTGCTGCATTGGAAAAATTGTTTGTTATCCAAGATATGGATGCTTGGTGCCCTGCTATTCGTAGCAAGTCTGTGATTCGCAGCACGCCAAAACGCTGTTTTTGTGACCCAAGTATTGCTGTAGCAGCGCTTCAACTCTCCCCTCAAGCACTAGAGTTGCAACTCAAAACATTTGGATTTATTTTTGAGCAGTTGTGTATCCGTGATTTGAAAGCATATACTTTTGATATTGACACTCATGTAAGCTATTATCATGATCGCTATGATTTAGAGGCAGATGTGGTATTACATTTGTCGGATGGTAGATATGCATTGATTGAATGTAAGTTAGGTAGTAACGAAATTGAAGAGGGTGCAAAACATTTGTTGCAACTGAAGGAGCTTATTATTGAACATAATCGGACGGAAAAACAGAATCCTATTCGCGAACCAGATTTGTTAATGATTCTTACAGGCGGTAAATTTGCTACTCGTCGTGCAGACGGAGTGCATGTCGTGCCTATTGGCTGTCTGAGACCATAAAACGATATATACAACACGCGGGAAGTGTAGTGTTTACTATGCTTCCCGCGTGGGTGTATTTTTTTGAAAAAAGTTTTCGAGTGCCGAAAAATCGCTTGCGATTAATCGTTCGAGCCCATTGGGCGAGATAAGATGATTGTGCCGAAGGTTGTGCTGAAGGTTGAGAATAAATACTCTTTAATACAACAAGCCAAACATCCAAAGCGGTATACGATTGCCCACTCCCATCTCTACATCATCCACAGCGAGAAAACTATTTGGTTGGTCTTTTATTTGCTCAAATGTCTTACTTGCTCCACCTACCTCAAAGAGATATTGATTGTCCACCAAAAAATCCCCTTGTTTAGGCAAAAGTATTTCATGCAGCACCTTTAATTGATTATAGAAAAATGTCTCACGCAGCGTTCCTTCATCTACATGTTGCGATAGTGCATACATCAAGTTTGTATTGTCCAAATATATCTTATCTGGTTTTATCAATGATTTCAGACTGCGTATTTCGCTGCTATATAGAGCTAGCATAGATGCTCGCTCCAATAAATAAAGCATCTTCATTCCCGTATTACGATTGGTATCTAATACGCGGAATAATTCTGCCATTTTAGGCTGTAGTGGCACACGTTCTGCTAGTACGACTAGCATCTTTTGTACCTTTTGTAATGTACTAAAGTCCACATCTTCTACCATTGGCACATCCTCTTCTATCACTCGTTTGATAACTGTTTGAAGGCGTTCGCCAAAACCATCAGCTTCTGCTTGATAGAATGGATAATAACCATGTTTGAGGTAACGCTCAAAAAGAGGAAGTACTTTCACTTTTGTAAAAATATTCGTAGCAATGGTGGTATGATTGGTTAATAACTCCTCTAATGCTACTGCTTCTCCGATATCGCACCCCTCCAACTGCATAAACTCACGAAAAGACATACCATAGAGTGTGTACGAGCGTACTCGACGTGATAAGTCACCTTCGTGTGCATGCATTTGCAACATGGATGAGCCAGTATAGACAACATACATGTCGGGATAGTTATCATAGATATTTTTTAGTAGGAACTGCCAATCAGGATAGCATTGTATCTCATCAAAGAAGACATACGTGCCTCCATGTGTGTAGTGATATTGTACCAGTTCTGCAACATCGTGCGTTTTGAACCATAGGTTATCCAGAGAAACATACAGCACTTGTGAACGATCTGCGAATGTTTCTTTGATATGCTGCAATAATAGTGTCGTTTTACCGACACCTCTACAACCTTTAATGCCAATTAGTCGGTTATTCCAATTGATTGTGTAATACAAATATCGGTGGAAATCAACACCTGTTTTGCTGATGCGATATTCCATCAGCGTGCGCAATTGAGCATAATCTTGTGCAGTAATCATAGCATTATTTTGTTAAATTTGCTGCAAAGGTAATACTTTTATTTGAAATACACAAGAAAATAGTAAATAAAATTACTACTTTTATAATAAAAATGATAAATACGATTATCTTATAAGGTGCTTATAGTATATACAACACGCGGAAAGTGTTGTGTTTACTAAGCTTCCCGCGTGAGAGTATTTTTTTGAAAAAAGTTTGAGAATGCCGAAAGTTGGGACGAAGAAATTAGCTGTCTTTTGTATACCCTTAGTATAGGTTTGGTATAGGATGAGTTCCTATAAATGAAACGCTACCCTTGCGCAAGGGTAGCGCAAGGGTAGCGAATATATTAAATACAGTAATGCCTATGATTTATTTTATTAGTTTGTAGAGTTTGTAGGTAAAGATACAGATACTAGCGAGTGGGATAGCCACAAACTTCCAACGCAAACATAACTTTGTCCACCAATTCCAAAAATATGGGCTTTGAGTGTCTTGCAACAATGCTTTGCGATCGGTATAGAAATCAACACGTTCAAAAAACGCTAACACATCACGTGGCGATTGCAATTTGAAGAGTCGTCGGCAACCTTGCCAAACATTATAACACCCTCCTTCTTTTATACCGAGCGCATACGTGCTATTTTGCTCTTCTAAAGAATCATAGAAACGCAACATACGCGTGCCAAGTAGCAAATAATCAGCCATGTGTTTATAAGAGAGTGTATGAGTGGTGCTGGAAGAATTATAGTGTACGCGATAACTGCATGCTGAGTTGTACATCATTCGTCGTGCATGATAGAGGTGTACATTTACAAAATCAGAATCTTCAAAAAGGACATCTTCAGCAAACGGATAGTTCACTTTTTGCAAAAAAGCAGTGTTGTAGAGATAAGGAACTGGACCTGAACACCAATATGAATGTTTGGTTTGCATTTCCATTCCTGTGAATATGCCGTTTAATGTAATAGCCTGTTTCTCAGTTCTATCACCTTTTTCGTTGATATTAACATAGTGCATTGCGACCATATCCAGCTCGTTTGCTTCTGCCAAACGCCATGCTTCAAGAACGCCTTTATCAGTTTCGTCATCGCTATCCACCAAGACAATATACTTACCCTTTGCAATAGCCACACCTTTGTTGCGTGCTGCCCCTTGGCGATGGTTCTCTGTTTGGCATAGGAGAGTGATATTGCTATGCAACTTGGCATATTCTTCGATGATAGCAATCGTGTTGTCTTTAGAGCAATCATCAATGCAAATCACCTCAAAGTATGACTCAGCAAGTGCCAAATTGTAAATACTATCCAAGCAACGAACAATTGTTGCGCTGGCGTTGTAGGCAGGAATAACGAAAGAAAGTTGGGGCATAGTTTATTTATATTAACGGACAAACGCTTAACAATTTATCCAAATCAATGTCTGGTTTTTGCCAATGTTGTATATGGTCTTGTATCTGTTTAGCAGTTGTGGTCTCAAAATTTAATGGTTGTGATATATCCTTATTAACCGATAAATAATAGTCTTTGAATTTGAAATTATCATCAGGGTGGTTCTCATCTAATGAAATCCAAACATTAGGTGTTTCGTAGGCATCCGCTATGATTATTCCATGTAATGATGAAGATATAATTGCTTCGCAGGAACATATACTATCTATAAAAGAATGCCATTGAGAAAATTGTTTTGGATTGATTATCAATACATTACCCCCCCCTAAAATGGTGTTTAACTTAGAATATATTGCCTCGTTGGTTGTTGTGCTTACATGAAGAATTACGCCATACTTATAGCGTTTATCGACATTAGGAGTATAGTATCTTGGGAACAAGAGAGCAGGATCTCCATATACTTCGGGACAGTCTATACCTCTTGAAAGCAGTAATTGGCGCGTCAATGGTCCTCGAACTGCTCGTACAGACAATGGTTTTTCTATGGTATTCCAGAGAGGATCTTGGGAACTCAAGGTTCCGCTTCCCCATACAATAGTATTTCTATCTATTGCCCATGGCAAGATAGAACCCATCATAGCGATAGTTTCTTTCTTGCAAGAAAATTTATAAGGAATGATAGTCTTACCCGAAATGAGCTCGGCTAATTTGATGTTAACAAAATCGCCCCAATTGTATGGTTTGATTTTGCTAGTCCAAGTGTAAATGTTAGAATTTATCCAATACTTGAGTGATATATGTTTGGGTTTGAGTAAAGCAGTAAGGGCATACCTAATTTTAAGAACCAATGGGTATCTCCAGAACTTGTATTTTGATGGTATTTTCATATTTTTGTGTATGATGTTCATTCATCGACACAAAAAAAGCGTGGAACTTGCTCTTGCCAGTTCCATCTTTTGAGGCTCTCGCATTGCCTTTGATACTAGAACTGGCAACGCGAAGCCCACGCCGAATATAAACACCATACCATATGGCATGCATTATTGTGCATATACACAAATAAAGCACCTGCCATAGGTACACAAGGATAGTCTATATCCCGTAGGACATCTATCGTTGCTACGTCCTGAGTATCAATGTGAAATTTGCGAGATTTCAAAAGATCAGAACAGAGCGTAATAAACGCCTTTTAATATGTCTGCTACCCTCCGCTGACGATGTACAGACATCCCCGGCGCAGGTTCACGGGTGCAAAGGTAGTACTTTTTTTTGGATTGTGCAAATAAAAATGCCATTTATGCGAATTTTGCATAAATGGCAGGGGGGATAACGCTATATTAAATATGTCGGGCAACGGTATCGTTGCGGATTAACTATGAACTATGAGTGATGAGTGATGAGTGATTTTATGGGGTTAGTATTGTTGTATTATTCCAATTCTTTTGTTTTGGTATCTTCTATGGGTTGGATGTAATCCAAAGCACGCTTCGATGATATGACGGAGCGGCCTATTCGGCTTTCTATATCTGCACGCGCATTACGCGCCACCTCTCCGCCTTCTCGTGCCGTCTGACTACTCTGCGCCATTCCTTTCGGATTGCGTTGGCGGGATATTTCAGTAGCCGTTACTTCCGCAAGCGTATTCAATGCCAATTCTACATTCGTCATATTATCACGCAAGTTCTCTTTGGTAAGACCTTTATGGCGTTTGTATTCGCCTGTAGTCATTCCGCTCCATGCTTTAGTTAGAATATTAGTTAGAATTGCAAAATCTTTTTGCTCGTGTATTCCTGCGCGTTGCCACTCATCGGTCAGTTCTTTGCGCATTTCGATGGAACGCATGCGTTCGTTGATCCACTTTTCGGAATATCCTTGACGGCGGTAGTCTTCTACGGCCATTTGGAACGTCAGTTCGGGGTCAATGATTTGATCTATACGTTGCTCGCCTAATTGTGCTAACCATTGCTTAATAGGTTCGGCTTTCTTAGAAGGGACAGATTGAATCAAGCGGAAAATCCCTTGTAAATCAGCCATGTCTGTCTTATACTTCTTGCCGTCAGAGGATGGTAATTTCAGTTGGTAACAATTTGTTACCGACTCGTTTCCTTCCTTTTTAAGTCTGCCTTTTAGCACCTTCCAATACTTGCGAGCTGTTTGGTAGTCAGCGCTATCCGTTAGCACTTGTACTATATCTACCACGGAGAAATAGTATTTCTCCTGATCTGCATCCCAAACGATGCGGACACGTTTCCCTTCAAATAATTGTATGGCAAAATTATCGTCCATATATCACGGTTGTATGTGGTCTGTTGGGTTAAATCAAGTTCGTTTGAAAATTGATTCCGACCGCAAAGATACACTTTTTTTTTGAGATGTGCAAGAAAAATCGCATTTTAGTGCGATTTTTCTGGTGTAGGGTGTAAAGTGTAAGGTGTAGAGGTGGGAGAATTTTGCGGGCGGAACCGCAAAGTACACCTCAAAATGAGTAAACTTTGTTAGGTATTGCGTCAACCTTTTTAGGTCTTTAGTTAACCTTTTCAGGAATGCAGACAACTTTTTTAGGAAGCAATATTCCAATACTTCATACAATTGGCGGTCGTGCCTACCCTGTACGGCACTACCCTTTAGCCATACGGCTGCGTACCCGCGAGGAGTACGCCATTCTATGTATTGCGCTCAATCCTCAAAGTGGGGACTTTTCGGGCGCAATACTCGAAGTGCCATTCAAGGCACTTCTTCACGCTGTTCTCTCGGTCGTCTCTCGGTGTTCTCTCGGTAAAATCAAGCAAGGTATAAGAGAAGAAAAGAGAACGGACAATCTTAATAAAAAGCACATTTTCTATTTCGGCGTTCTTCGGTCGTTCCTTGGTTTGTCCTTGGTTCGTCCTAGGTTACTAACACGGATGATAAAAGGAAGGTACAAGGGAAGGGATTCTTAATAAAAGTGCTTTTTACCAATACATCATACATTAGGCGGTCGTGCCTACCCTGTACGGCACTACCCTGTAGCCATACGGCTGCGTGACCGCAAGGGTCGCGCCCTTCTATGTATTGCGCTTAATCCTCAAAGTGGGGACTTTTCGGGCGCAATACTCGGAGTGCGTTCCGTCGCACTCCTTCACCTTGGTTCATCCTTGGTTCGTCCTTGGTCTTTAGCCCGAGGGATATTGGGGAGTTACTACGGGATGAAATATTAAGAAAAAGCATTTTTTAAGGAAAAGTACCTGAATAGTATTCGGAGGCAATGGACAAAGAAAACAAATGCTCAGCAAATTTGCTGAGCATTTAGTTTATTCACAAGGGCATGAGCCGTCGAAGCAGTAGGTACAGACACGGTCTTCCTACTTATACTCGTCCCATGATTGGATAGCGAGGTCGTTGACATCCACTGTGCAGAAGGCATTGATAAACGCTGCTGCGAGGCGTGCATTGGTAAGCAATGGCACATTGAGATCGATGGCTGCACGACGAACATGGTAGCATACATCGTTTTGTGGATCAGTCACAATATCCTTTGGTACGCTCACTACAAACTCAATCACGCCTTCGCGCATGAGGTCAATAGCTTGTGGAGTGCCCTCCTCAGATGGTTGGTAAACCGTTGTGTTAGGGATACCTGCTTCTGTGAGGAAGTGGCTTGTTCCAAGGGTAGCGTAGATATTGAAGCCCTTAGCGATCAATTGACGAGCAGAGTCGAGCATCTGTGCTTTTTGTTTTGGCGAACCGATAGAGAAGAGTACGTTCTTCTTTGGTACGCGGAGACCTACAGAAAGCATAGAGGTCAAGAGGGCTGAGTTAGCGTCCTCGCCGAGGCAACCTACTTCACCCGTAGAGGTCATGTCCACACCGATGACAGGGTCAGCCTTTTGCAGACGGTTGAATGAGAACTGTGATGCCTTTACACCCACATAGTCGAAGTCGAAGAAGTTCTTGCTTGGCTTCTCAACTGGGAGACCGAGCATGATACGAGTGGCTATGTCGATGAAGTTGATCTTCAATACTTTAGAAACGAATGGGAACGAACGTGAAGCACGGAGGTTACATTCGATTACCTTGATCTCGTTCTCGCGAGCGAGGTATTGGATATTGAATGGACCAGAGATATTGAGCTCGCGTGCAATTTGACCAGATATCTTCTTGATACGACGAACGGTCTCTACATAGAGTTTTTGTGCAGGGAATTGGATCGTAGCGTCGCCAGAGTGCACACCTGCGAACTCTACGTGCTCGGAGATGGCGTATGCGATGATCTCGCCATCCTTAGCCACAGCGTCCATCTCAATCTCCTTGGTGTTGAGCATGAACTTAGAGATTACCACAGGGTGTTTCTTGCTCACGGTAGCTGCCATCTTGAGGAAACGCTCGAGCTCCTCTTGGTTGAAGCAAACGTTCATCGCAGCACCAGAGAGCACGTAAGAAGGACGAACGAGTACAGGGAAACCAACCTTGTCAATAAAGGTCTTCACATCCTCCATAGAGGTCAATGCACTCCATTCTGGTTGGTCTACGCCAATGCGGTCGAGCATAGCAGAGAACTTATCACGATCCTCGGCGTTGTCGATACTACGAGCGGTAGTACCGAGGATAGGCATATGTTGTGCGTCAAGCTTGAGAGCGAGGTTGTTAGGGATTTGTCCACCAGTTGATACAATCACGCCGTGTGGGTTCTCGAGTTCGAGAATATCCATCACACGCTCAAAGGTGAGCTCGTCAAAGTAGAGGCGGTCGCACATATCGTAGTCGGTAGAAACGGTCTCTGGGTTGTAGTTGATCATCACAGAGCGGTAACCGTTCTCGCGGATAGTCTTGAGGGCTTGTACACCGCACCAGTCAAACTCTACAGACGAACCGATACGGTATGCACCAGAACCTAGTACTACGACAGACTTGCGGTCGTTGAGGTACTTTACGTCGTTTGCTACACCAGAGTAGGTGAGGTAGAGGTAGTTGGTTTGAGCAGGGAACTCAGCCGCAAGGGTATCGATTTGTTTCACTACTGGTTTCACACCGAGTGAAAGACGATGTTTGCGTGCGATGAGAGCAGCATATTCCATATCCATTTGTGCTCCCATACCCACTGCCTTGGCAATTTGGAAGTCAGAGAAACCTTGGATCTTTGCCTTACGCATGAGGTCCTCGTCGATAGCCTGGAGACTGCCAGCAGCTTTGAGTTCGTTGTCGGTCTTGACGATGTTTTGGAGTTTCTCAAGGAACCAACGGTCGATCTTTGTCAATTCATGCAAGCGGTCGATGGTGTACCCCTCGTGAAGCGCTTGAGAGAGGAAGAATATACGTTTGTCGGTTGGAGCAGAGAGTGCATGATCGAGATCATCTACATGGAGTGTCTTGTTCTCTGTAAAGCCGTGCATGCCTTGACCAATCATACGCAGACCCTTTTGGATGGTATCTTCGAATGTTCGACCGATAGCCATTACCTCGCCCACTGACTTCATGCTGGAGCCAATCTCACGATCTACGCCGCGGAACTTTCCGAGGTCCCAGCGTGGGAACTTAGCCACGATATAGTCGAGTGTTGGTTCGAAGAAAGCAGGAGTGTCTTTGGTCACGGAGTTCTTGAGTTCGAACAAACCATAACCCAAAGCGATCTTAGCCGCTACGAAAGCGAGTGGATAACCTGTCGCTTTAGAAGCCAACGCAGAAGAACGTGAGAGACGAGCGTTCACCTCAATCACGCGGTAATCCTCAGAATATGGATCGAGGGCGTACTGTACGTTACACTCACCCACGATACCCACGTGGCGAACGATCTTGATAGCCAATGCGCGGAGTTTCGCTGCCTCTGACTTGGTCAATGTTTGGGTAGGAGCAATCACGATAGACTCACCGGTGTGGATACCGAGTGGGTCAAGGTTCTCCATATTGCAGACTGTAATACAGTTGTCGTATTTATCGCGAACTACCTCATACTCAATCTCTTTCCAACCCTTGAGGGATTTCTCAACGAGTACTTGAGGAGAGAAAGAGAAGGCTTTTTCCGCGATGACATTGAGTTCTTCTTCGTTGTCGCAGAATCCTGAACCGAGTCCACCGAGTGCATAAGCTGCACGGAGGATAACAGGGTAACCAAGTTCCTTGGCTGCTGCACGAGCAGCCTCGATGGTCTCGCAAGCCTCGCTTTGGATTGTCTTGACATTAATCTCGTCGAGTTTCTCTACGAAGAGCTCACGGTCCTCAGTATCCATGATAGCTTGTACTGGAGTACCGAGCACTTGTACATTATATTTCTCCAATACGCCACTCTTATAGAGTTCCACACCGCAGTTGAGCGCGGTTTGTCCACCGAAGGCGAGCAGTACGCCATCTGGACGCTCTTTAGCAATCACTTTCTCCACGAAGAATGGGTTAACAGGCAAGAAGTAGATCTTATCTGCTACACCTTCGCTAGTTTGGACAGTAGCGATATTTGGGTTGATGAGTACGGTATAGATACCTTCTTCACGAAGGGCCTTGAGGGCTTGTGAACCAGAGTAATCGAACTCACCTGCCTCACCGATCTTCAATGCTCCTGAACCGAGCACGAGTACTTTCTTAATATCTTTTTTCTCCATGGCCGTTATTTGTTTAGAAGTTGGAAGAAGTTATCAAATACAAATTCAGAGTCTTTTGGTCCGCAGTTCATTTCTGGAATAAACTGTACTGCCATCCATGGTTTCTCTGCGTGGCGGATACCCTCGTTGGTGCGGTCGTTCATGTTTACGAACCACTCTTTCCACTCCTCGGGTAGGGTAGTGCCGTCCACTACATAACCATGGTTTTGTGCGGTGATATAGCAACGCTCGCCACCTACTATTTGTACAGGTTGGGTAGCACCACGGTGACCATATTTATGTTTCAATACCTCTGCGCCTGCTGCGAGAGCTAGTAGTTGGTTGCCTAGTCCTAGGCCCAATAATGGTTTGTCTTCGCCTTTAGCGAGGAAGGTCTTGATATTTTCGATAGTCACAGCGCAATCCTCTGGATCGCCAGGGCCGTTGCTCAGCATCAATGCGTCAAACTCGAGGGTGTTGAAGTCGTAGTCCCATGGCACGCGTGTTACCTCTACGCCGCGAGCGAGCAGGTAGCGGATGATACCTTCTTTCACGCCGCAATCCACGAGTACCACTTTCTTGCCTGCACCTGCATTGTAGGTCACTACCTCTTTGCACGATACTTGTGGCACGAGATTCTCGTCGTTCGCAACAGGAGTAGTGTCGTCGCCTTCGAAGATGAGGGTAGCTTGCATGGTGCCGTTCTCGCGCAGATGCTTGGTGAGTTCACGGGTATCCACACCTGTGATAGCAGGTATCTGCTCACGAATCAGCCATGCTGCCAAATCCTCATTGGCATTCCAGTGGCTGTACTCTGGGCTGTACTCGGTCATGATCACTGCTGCAGGGTGGATACGATGACTATCCATAAACTCGGACAAACCATTCTCCAAACTGCTGCATGCTGGCACGCCGTAGTTACCAATCAATGGATAGGTCATCACCACGAGTTGACCTTCGAAGTTCGCGTCGGTCAGCACCTCTGGATAACCAATCATGGTGGTATTGAATACGAGCTCTCCAGCTACATTCTTCTCGTAGCCAAATGATGTACCCTTGAAGCAGGTGCCATCGGAGAGTTTCAATGTTACTTTTTTCATATTCTTGCCTTTAACCTTTAATCTTTAACCTTTAACCTTAGCGAAGGATTGTCTCGCTACGATCTGGACCTACAGACACTACATCGATGCTTACGCCAGTCTCTTGCTCGATATAAGCGATATAATCTTTGAGCTCTTTAGGCAATTCCTCGTAGGTGCGGCACACAGATACATCGCACTTCCATCCTGGGAACTCCTTGTAGATTGGCTTGATATTGTCTGCATCTGCTTCAAATGGGAAGTAATCGATTGCTTCGCCATTGAGCTCGTAGCCCACGCATACCTTGATGGTGTCGAAGTCGTTGAGCACGTCAGACTTCATCATGATGAGTGATGTAGCGCCGTTCATCATTACGGTATATTTGAGTGCTACGAGGTCGAGCCAACCGCAACGGCGTGGACGACCAGTGGTAGCGCCAAACTCATGACCGATCTTACGCAACTCCTCGCCTACCTCGTCAAACAACTCGGTTGGGAATGGACCTTCACCTACGCGTGTGCAGTATGCCTTGAAGATACCATATACCTCGCCAATATGTTGAGGAGCTACACCGAGTCCAGTGCAAGCACCTGCGCAGAGGGTGTTGCTTGAGGTTACGAATGGATAAGTACCGAAGTCGATGTCGAGCAATGAGCCTTGTGCACCTTCTGCCAAGATACCCTTGTCCTCACGGAGCATGTTGTTGACGATGATCTCGTTGTCCACGATAGGGAATTGCTTCATCTCCTCGATGGCGCTGAGCCATGCGCTGTCATCTGGCAACTCGATACCGCCGAGTTGCTCTTGGTGAGCCGCACGGAGATCGTTGTAGCGCTCCAAGAAATCAGGACGGAGGATATCACCTACGCGCAGACCATTGCGAGCAATCTTATCGGTATAAGTAGGACCGATACCTTTGCCAGTTGTACCTACTTTCTTATCGCCTTTTTTCTTCTCTGAAGCGGCGTCCAACATGCGGTGGGTAGGCAGGATGAGGTTCGCGCGCTTTGCGATTTGCAAGCGGCTCTTTACATCTACCTCCATCGCCTCGATAGCGTGGATCTCCTCCATGAGGATGATAGGGTCAATCACTACACCATTACCAATGATATTGGTTGTGCCATCGCGGAAGATACCGGATGGTACGGTGTGGAGAACGAAGCTCTTGTCGCCGAAGTACAAACTGTGACCTGCGTTAGGTCCACCTTGGAAACGTGCAACTGCTTCATAACGAGGGGTCAATACATCGACGATCTTACCTTTGCCTTCATCGCCCCATTGCATGCCTAATACGACATCTACTTTTTTCATATATTCTTGCCTTTAAACTCTAAACTTTAAACTCTAAACTAAATTCCAACTTGTTGGAAGATATAATCCACATTCTTCATGTAGTAATCCAAGCTGAAGCATGCGTCGATTTCCTCGTTGCTCAGGTGTGCGGTCACGCCCTCGGTGAGCTTGAGGTTCTCTTGCATCTCGCCGCCTTCCATCAGCGTTTTCATCGCTACGGGTTGCACGAGGTCGTATGCTTGCTCGCGCACAAAGCCCTTCTCGATGAGCGCGTTCATCACGCGTTGCGCAAAGATGGCGCCGTGGGTTAGACCAATATTGTGGAGCATGTTCTCTGGATATACCACAAGGTTGTCGAGGATACCCTCAAAACGTGCCAACATATAGTCCAAGAGCATGGTTGCATCTGGCAATACGATACGCTCGGTAGAGCTGTGGCTGATATCACGCTCGTGCCAGAGGGCGATGTTCTCACTCGCGGTGCACATATATCCGCGCATTACGCGCGCGCACCCGCATATATTTTCAGAGGAGATAGGATTGCGCTTGTGTGGCATAGCAGACGAACCTTTCTGACCCTTCTTGAATGCCTCTTCCACCTCGCGCACCTCTTGGCGTTGCATGTTACGCACCTCTAATGCCATTTGCTCCAAGGTACCTGCGATAACAGCCAAGGTAGCCAAGTAGAACGCATGACGGTCGCGACCTAACACTTGTGTAGCGATAGCCGCAGACTCAATGCCGAGGTGCTCACATACATAGGTTTGGATGGCTGGTGGAATGTTTGCGTAGTTACCTACCGCGCCAGAGAGTTTACCTGCCTCTACGCCTTTGGCTGCCATCTCAAAGCGCTCGATATTGCGGCGCATCTCCTCGTACCACAATGCCCATTTCAATCCGAAGCTGCTCACATCGGCGTGCATACCGTGGGTACGACCAATCACTGGGGTGTACTTAAACTCGTTCGCACGGCGTTTCAATACCTCGAGGAAAGAGTTCAAATCCTTGCGAAGGATCTCGTTGGCTTGTTTCAAGAGATAACCATTAGCAGTATCTACCACGTCGGTAGAGGTCAATCCATAGTGTACCCATTTGCGCTCCTCACCCAAACTCTCGCTCACGGCGCGGGTAAATGCTACCACATCATGACGGGTGATCTCTTCAATCTCGTGGATGCGGTTTACATCAAAAGTGGCTTTTTCGCGAAGCAACTTCACATCCTCTGCTGGGACTACGCCCAAGGTGCTCCATGCTTCTGCAGCCAAAATCTCTACTTCGAGATAAGCGTTGAACTTATTCTCTTCTGTCCAAATGTTGCGCATGACTGCGCGGCTGTAACGTTCAATCATATTGTATGTAAGTCTTTATTTTCTACTTTGATTTTGTTGAAGGCCTCAATGGCTTTAGCCACGGCTTTGTCAGTATTTTCATCCGTAGCCAATACTACGCCATAACGACGGTGTCCATGTACCTCTGGTTTGCCAAAGAAGCGCACTTGCACGCCTGGCATTGCCAATGCTTCTTCCACACCGCTGAATACTACTTCTGTCGCATCACCTTCCACTACAATCGCCTTCGATGCGCTTGCGCCGAAGAAACGCACCTCTGGGATTGGCAATCCTAATACGGCACGTGCGTGCAACGCAAACTCTGACAAGTCTTGCGAGATCATGGTTACCATACCTGTGTCGTGTGGACGAGGACTCACCTCTGAGAAGATTACATGGTCGCCCTCTACAAACATCTCCACGCCGAAGATACCATATCCGCCCAAGGCGTCAGTCACTTTCTTTGCGATATCCTCTGCTTGCGCAATAGCTGTCTCGCTCATGGCTTGTGGTTGCCATGACTCGCGGTAGTCGCCATCTACTTGGTGGTGACCAATTGGCTTGAGGAAGGTGGTGCCACCTGCGTGACGCACGGTCAGCAAGGTGATCTCATAATCGAAATGCACAAAGCCCTCTACAATCACGCGACCTGCACCTGCGCGACCGCCCATTTGCGATTCTGTCCATGCTGGCTCTACATCCGCTTCACTCTTCACAGTCGATTGACCATGACCAGAAGACGACATGATTGGCTTCACCACGCAAGGGATGCCAATCTCCTCGATGGCTGCGAGGTACTCCTCGTGGGTGTCAGCAAACTTATATCTTGCAGTAGGCAAACCCAACTCCTCGGCCGCCATGCGGCGGATAGCCTCACGGTTCATAGTTAAAAAAGCCGCGTTAGCCGTAGGGATAACGCGGTAACCTTCTTTTTCTAATTCGACGAGAGTAGGGGTAGCAATAGCTTCTACTTCAGGGATAATCATACTTGGTTGCTCAGTTTCAATCACTTGGCGGAGTTTAGCGCCGTCCAACATATTGAATACATGAGAGCGATGTGCCACTTGCATAGCCGGAGCATTCTCGTACTTATCGCACGCAATCACTTCCACGCCATAGCGCTGGAGCTCAAGGGCAACTTCTTTGCCCAATTCGCCACTTCCGAGCAGTAATGCCTTCGTAGCCACAGAGGTAAGGGGAGTTCCGAAATTCATATAGAATGCAATAGTATTGTTATCTTTATTTCGGGGTGCAAAGGTAGTGATTTTTTTTGATATATACAAACATTTTAAATGAAAAAAAGTATTTTTTTTATTTATGATATTTAGGTATGTCAATGAGTATGTTTTTGTATAAAAAAGCCTTCTGTTTTGCAGAAGGCCTTTTGTTTAGCGAATAAACAATAATTCGCGATATTTTGGCAATGTCCATAACTGGTCATCTATCCACATTTCCAATTCATCAACATGTTTGCGTATGTCTTCCATGATAGGTATTACGGTGTCATGAAAAGCAATAGCACGTTCGCGTTGGTTGGTGATATGATTGGCTGTTACGCGCAATTCGGTCATCTTATCCACGCCTGCGATAATGGCGCTTGCATGGCTTTCGATGCGACGAATAAGTAGGCAATCTTGCGTATTTAATGTGTTGGCTTCTTCGCTATCAAAAACCTGCTTGACATGTGCTACTTTCTCTAAGAGTGTTTTCTGATAGCGTTTGGCAGCGGGTAACACATGATTGATCACCAGGTCACCTAGCACGCGGCTCTCAATCTGTAGTTTGAGCGAGTAGTTTTCCCATTTTACTTCACAACGAGATTGCAATTCTGCAGGGGAAAGAACACCTGTGCTGCTAAACATCTGGATGGATTTGTCGGACAGATACTGATCTATGATAACGGGTACGCTGGTTTCGCAATCTAATCCACGACGCTGTGCTTCTTCTTTCCATTCATCACTATAGCCATTGCCATCAAAGCGTATGTCGCGACATTCGCCGATGTATTTTTTGATCACAGTGAATAATGCGCGCTCCTTAGCCTCGCCTTGTTCTATGAGTGTATCTACCTCTTGCTTGAACAACGTTAATTGTTCGGCTACGGCAGCATTTAGGGCCAATACTGCTGCAGCGCAGTTGGCACTTGATCCAACGGCACGAAACTCGAATCTATTACCAGTGAATGCAAATGGTGAAGTGCGGTTGCGATCGGTATTGTCTAGCAATATCTCGGGGATATTGCCGACACCTAATTTCATCTCTTTCTTGGCATTGATGATGATACCTTTATCTACGTCGGCCTTTTCGATTTGATTGAGTGCTTCGGTAAGTTGGGTGCCAAGGAATACTGATATGATAGCAGGTGGTGCTTCGTGTCCTCCTAGTCGGTGCGCATTGGTGGCAGATACGATGGAAGCTTTTAATAATCCATTGTGGCGATGTACAGCCTTTAGTACGTTGACCAAAAAGGTAACAAACTGTAGGTTCTGATATGGATTTTTACCAGGTGCTACGAGATTAATACCTGTGTTGGTGCCTAGAGACCAGTTGCAGTGTTTTCCGCTACCATTTATGCCACCATAAGGTTTCTCGTGGAGTAGTACACGGAAATGATGGTGGTGCGCCACTTGCTCCATCAGCGACATAAGCAACTGATTATGGTCACTGCCTAGGTTGGCTTCTTCGTAGATAGGTGCCAACTCAAATTGATTCGGTGCAACCTCGTTGTGGCGTGTCTTCAGCGGAATACCTAATTTCTGCGCTTCTATTTCTAACTCGGTCATAAAGGCCAGTACGCGCTCAGGGATAATGCCGAAATAGTGGTCGTCCAATTGTTGGTTTTTGCTGGAATAATGTCCCATCAGTGTGCGACCCGTCATTAGCAAATCCGGACGCGCTGCAAATAGTGCTTCATCTACAAGGAAGTATTCTTGTTCCCAGCCTAGGTAGGTGGTCACTTGTTTGACATTTCGATCGAAGTAATTGGCTACTGCTACCGCCGCTTTGTTGACGGCTGCGATAGAGCGGAGTAAAGGGGTCTTGTAGTCAAGAGCTTCGCCAGTGTATGCAACGAAGATAGTAGGGATACACAGCCTATCGCCAATTACAAATGCAGGAGAAGATGGATCCCAGGCGGAGTATCCGCGGGCTTCGAAGGTATTGCGAATACCTCCAGATGGAAACGAGGAGGCATCTGGCTCTTGCTGATATAATACAGAACCAGAGAATTTTTCTATGGGTTTGCCATTGTCATCGAAGTCGAAAAAGGCATCGTGCTTTTCGGCAGTACCTCCGGTCAATGGTTGAAACCAGTGGGTATAATGGGTCGCTCCGAGTTCGGTGGCCCATTTTTTCATGCCGATAGCTACGCTATTAGCAATATCGCGACTAAGAGTCTTTTCGTTGTCCATGATGTCGAAAAGTTGATCAAGTATATTGCTCGCAATGTACTCTTTCATCTTCTCGCGTGTGAAGACATTTTGTGCAAAGATTACTTTCGCTTTTGCGTTTGTTTTGTCCACATTCATAGGTTTGTGGCTCCACGCTAATTTGAGCGCCTCGAATCGAATATTATTTGTCATTTTCTGTTGAATTTTGAAAATAATCGGATTGAAATTGAAAATCGACAGCAAAATTACTGCTTTTTTTGTAAATTACCAAATATTTTTGTTATTTCTTTGTTTTTTTTGTGATTGGGTAGTAAGAAATATGTATGGTATGAAAAAATAAAAGACACCCGAAATGGATGTCTTTCTGATTTTGAGCCACTAGCCGGACTCGAACCGGCGATTTACGTAAGAAAACCCCCGATTTACATCCGTAATGGTGTGACTCCCCACACCGAAAATCAATATTCAAAGCTTGTAATCTGCTAAGTAATAGTCAAATACAAGTTAATATATGTTGCTCTTATGTCATCTTCATCGGAATCTTCCCTTTTTCGGCTCGCTTATCGTGTACCGATTTTAGGTCCGATTTCAGGTTCGATTTTGTACCGATTTGAGGTCCGATTTTGATGACGATTTTTCTGCTGCAAAGGTACTATAAATTTCTGATATACACAAATAATTCGTCCAAAAAATTTACACTTTTTTTCCAAGCGCTTAAAAGTCCCTATGACGATTTGTGTATCCTTATAAAGTACTCTTATATAAGAAAACCGCAGATGACTACTTGCGGTTTCCTTTCTCTAATTGTCCCTTTTTCTTGCGTGTGAGCGCACGAAATATAAAATGTGAGTTATCCCTCCATCTTGCCGTGAATCGTTCTCATAAGAACTTCTACCTGCGCTTCGAGTTTTTTGATTTGTTCTTGCTGTTCTTTGACCTGCATTTTGAGTTTATCATTCTCTACCTTGAAAGCTGCAAAATTGACCTGTTCCTCAGTGAGGAGCATTTCGCCTCTTCCGAAAAGTACCCACTCAATTGATAATTGTGGGTAGGTTTCTATGATTTTCTCCAGAGTAGAGTAGGCTATGTTACGCTTGCCGAGCAGCTGAATGCCCAAGGTGCCTTCTTCCATGCCTATATGTTCGCTTAATACTCTCACAGTGATGTGCTGTGATTTGCGAAATTCAGTCAATCTTTTTGCTATTTCTTCGGATTTCATAAAAAAAGTGATAAAAATTCACACAAAAACTACAAAATACTTGTACAATCCGACAAAATGTCGTACCTTTGCAAGCGAAAACGGTGCAAAATTACACCTTTTTTCCAACATATGCAAGAAAAAACCAAAAAAAATTGATTTTTTATGAAAAAAAATGACAAAAGATTTCGGGATTTTCTATCACATGTTGATAAATCCCTCTATTTTGAGATTCGCCGGCAGATTATCGAGCGCTGTGAAATCTCTTTCTCCTGTTATTACAAGTGGCGTGATGGTGCGTCCACTCCAAACGCAAATCGTAAATCCTATATTAACGGTATTGCCGTCAAATTTGGATACGATGCTGTTTATCCCAATAGCCCGATTTTTGAACTTGAACCATCAATACTTGTAAACCATGCATAGAATATCTGAAGTTAACGAGTTCTATCACCTCATGGATAGAGAGTTCAAGGCATTGTTCCTTGAAGATGTTTGTAAACGCACTGGATGGAAGCGATCTCGTTTCTATACGCGTATGGGTGGCAGAAGCCGCTGGACAGAGCTCGAGTTGAGCACTGTAATAGATGTATATAACAAGTATAAAAAAGCTTATATTGTATAATGATGAAACCAAATACCCCACAATACGCCGTATTCTCTTCGACTGAAGAGGGCTGTTGCTATTTGCTTTGCTCGGATATCATCGGCTATGCCCCATTGATGGATGCTTTTCTTGGAAACGAGATGTTTGAGGCAGATGAAGTCACCTGCCATCATCAGTTTGTCCTAGGCAATGAACGTTTTGGCAAATGCAATGTGCTACATTTACGCTACATCCACTCAGATGAGTATCAAGATATCGAGGTGAAAGCCCTCGCAGAGTTCATTAGAATAGCCGAGGAGAAGTCATGGATGAAACTACTACAATAACCCCCACTGAAGAACGTTCGTACTTCCAGAGGCGCGTTTTTGATGAAATGGGGCTCACACCCGAGCAGAACAAGATTCGTCTCAAGTGTGATACGGGTGATGATTATCGGTCGGCGCAAGGAGATTATGAAATCTTCTCTGAAGATGAAAACGGGAATATACGGATTCTTGTATATACCCTAAATGGTTGGGCTGTCACATATCCAGATCCAAACCAGGGCAAAACCTATGATCATAGTAGTATCACTAGATTGAAAACCTACTATGTTACGCGCCTACATCCTGATAATATCAAAGGAGATAGCGGAAAGTACCGTTTCCCAAAAGGACAAGCTACATATCCATTCTTCCCGCCCAACCTGCTTGAGAAGTTCAAAAAGCAAGAACAGATAAGAACGCTCATCCTAACTGAGGGTTATTTTAAGGCTATGACCGCCTCTTTATATGGAATGGATGTAGTGGGGTTAGGTTCAATCACGCTGTTTGCTGATTCCAGTACACGCGATTTGTACCCTGATATAAAGTTGCTCATCAATACGTGTAAGGTTGAGAAGGTCGTGCTTTTGTATGATGGCGACTGTCTTAACATATCTGAAAAAGCACTAGAAAGAAAAAATGATCTTGCTCGCCGCCCTAAAACTTTCTACAATGCGATAAAGAACACTCGCGACTTGCTCGTGGATTTCTCCAAGGTGCAAATTGAGTTCGCTTATATACGTTCTGATAGTCTTATTGACAACCCCAAAGGGTTGGATGATTTGCTGCTAACACCCGCTTATCAGCCGCATATTCAAGACATCATTAAGGATATCACGGAAGATGAGATAAACTCAAAGTTTTTCTTCCGTATGAATATCCGCGATCAATTCAATCGCCTAAAGCGACAATTTGCTTTGGATTCGGTAGATAGTTTTTACAGGCGCTGGGAGGAGAAGATAGGTGAGGATGAGTTTGTCTTTAATCACATGCTGTATCAATACAACTCTGCTGAAGATAAAGTTATTCGTGCTATGCCTTTGGCAATTCGTGATTTTGTTCGTGTGGGAGATGATTATTATGAGAAGATACAGGTGCCAAACATTCGAACAAACACGATAGAAACAAGATTGGTAAGTCGTAAGAAAGGAACAATCGTGGACGATTTCGGTAAAGATCAGTTGCAAAACGTTAAGAAATATAAGGCGTTTATCAACAAACCAAGTCATGTGGATTATCAACCAGTTATAAATAACTGCTACAATCAATATCACCCAATCAACTATGTAGCCGAACAAGGTCCATGGCCACATATCCAAAAAATGATGGAACATATTTTTGGGGAGCAGATTGAACTTGGTTATGATTATATGAAACTGCTTTACCTCAAGCCTATGCAAATGTTACCAATCTTGTGTTTGGTTAGTTCGGAACGGAGTACGGGAAAGACTTCTTTCCTCGATCTCCTCCGAGAGATGTTTGGCGCCAATGCCGTTATCGTGGGTAACAATGAGATAACGTCAGAGTTTAACGCCTTGGTTGGCGGTAAACTGATTGTTGGGGTTGATGAAACGTCCTTGGATGAAAATACCAAAGTAACTGAGCGTTTGAAGATGATGTCCACGGCAAAGAAAATGCCTGTACAACGCAAGGGCAAAGACCATGAAGAAGTAGAGAACTTCACAAAGTATGTTCTTTGCTCCAATAACGAAACGCGTTTCATCTATACGCAATCGAATGAAATCCGATTTTGGGTGCGAAAGGTCGCGCCTATTCCTGAGGAGGAGAAGATTGGAGATCTTCTGCAAATCTTTGGCGAAGAAATCCCTGGCTTCTTATCGTTCCTTTATTCAAGACAGTATCATATTAAAGATACCAACTCGCGTATGTGGTTCCGGCCAGAGGATATTGAGACAGAAGCTTTGTTAGCACTCAAAGCCGCTCAGCAACCTCTTGCGGTACGCGAGATAAAAGAAGCGATATGTACACTCTTTATGGATTTCCCCGCAGAGGAATATATTATTTCAATAAAAATCCTCAAGCTAATGGTCGATGAAATTCAAAGAACTCCATCGGATGTCATTCGCAATTTCCTTAAAAACAACCTAGATATTAAACCAGCTCTGGATGAACATGGTTTAGCGAAAACTCGCTATATCAAGATCCCTTATTTCTATGAGGATTATCATGGGCAAGAGATGAAAGGTTATCATAAGGATAAGGGAAAGGGGTATGTTTTTAAGGCGGAGGATTTTCTTGATGAGAATGAGTTAGCTCATATTCGCAAAATTCTTCGCAGCAATAGAGAGGGTGGTTAGTCCCCGAAGTGACGGTGACCTAAATCCTTAATATTTTTTTTCTTCGGGAGGGTGCGCTGGCTCGTGAGAGTAGGCGCACTTTTTTTGTGCCCAAAAGTAGGTGGAAAAATAATCTCCTTTTGCAAGGTCACTTTGTCACCACATAAATTAACTTTGTGTAATTCAAAAGTTTAATAGGTGACGTGGTTATTTTTCTTGTCACCTTTTTGTCACTTTTTTGTCACTTTTTTGTAACCTATTGTCACCTTTTGTAACTTTGTATATAACCTTTATAATCAATAACTTATAAAGTAAAGTGACAAGGTGACATAATTTTTATGTTTCGCAATTTTACGCACAATCGGTATGGATTGGTTGAAAAGTCGTAATGAATGTTGTGTGAATTGAGTATGTAGAACATTGGCAAAGCGAGTGGCTCCGATATAATACACCTTTACGCTGCAAAGTTAGTTACGCTCCATTACCCAGTACAAGGTTACACGGAGTTTTGAACCGCTGTACTCAAAAATCTCCATCCCACGGCTGACTCGCTGTGGGTAGTATTTTTGTCAAAAACCTTGTGCTGCTATTCCGCTACTCTGATAAAGCACCGTAAAGGTTATATCATACGCTCACTGCTTTATACGCAAATGTTCAACAATTAAAACTCAATTCATTATGTCACAACTTTCATTTTATCACGAGCTTTTTACTCCAACCACTCAGGTTACCGCTTCTGCTTCAAGCGAAAATGTAAAGGTTGATCACCGCTTCAGCATTACCGCAAATGTTCTAAAATTTATTGTTTCACAAGATTTTTATCGTGATTGCGATTGCGATGTGTTGGAGATTGAAATGCCCCGCGAGGAGTTCGAGGGTGTGGCTGTTAGTGCCTTGAGAGAGCGAGGTTTGGAATATACGCCTTATCTGTCACAAGGCGAGCGCATAGAGTACGATTACCAATTAGAGGAAGAACTCCACCAATACGAGCAAGCGTTCAAAGCTTGGCTTGCAGCGATTGATAGCGAGCGCAGCCAATATGTCCACGCGTTTGATGTGGAGGAGTTTATAGAAGATGTTTTCTATCACTATAGCATAGAGAGCCGCTACTATGGTGTTCCTGTCTTGGCGCACTATGAGTACAAAGAAATTTGCAAAAACTATTTACAAGAAAATAAATAATACGAACCCTAAAATTTGGAGGAAAAAATCATGTCAGAGGCTAAGTCAAGAGAGATTTTGCACAATCTCAACAATCAAGTAAGTTTTGTAATCGATGAAATTGAAACGGGCGGTTTGCAATGTACATTGAAAACGCAAATGTTGCTCTATGATTTGATAAATGAAATTTGGAACTACTAAGCAGCTCCGCCCATCTCCAGCGAGGTGGGCGGAACCCGACTGAGGGTGCGAAAATTCGCGCTCGCTCCCTGACGGAAGCTCGCTATTTGATAGAAAAATCAACAAAAATGAAAAAAAGTGCATTTTTTTTGCATCTTTTTTGAGATACTGACAAGTTTTGACAGTTTGGTATAGTAATTTTGCAGCCGAAATCGAAAAAATCACACTTTTTTTCCATTTTTATGGAGTGGCGGACACAAAATGTCCGAGTGATGTATTAATTTTGCAGTGAAAATAAAGCCGTGGGATTTTTTCGACGAAGAAAAAAAGAATTATTAACTACTAAATCAGTTCTGTTATGAAGATTAAAAAGACTAAGGAACTCTTCTTGAGTTGTAACGTGGCTGGCTTTAGCCACTATGAGGGATGTATTGTTTTCGATCAATTGAAGATTGGTGCGCGATTGCAATTGGTTCGTGAGGATGAAAATGCTTATGACCACGATGCTGTAGCTATTTTCTTTGGTGATTCGCATTTGGGTTATGTGCCAAGTAGCAAGAACGAGCAGTTGGCAACTATGCTCGATCTTGGTCATGGTGATTTGTTTGAGGCATATGTGCAGCGTCTTGATCCGACTGCCCATCCTGAGCAACAAGTGCATGTTGCTATCTTTATGAAGGCAAATGATAGTGTTATTAACGAGCGTTAATTGTAGGGTTATGGGACTATTTGATTTTCTTTTTGGCTCTGATGAGAGCAGTTTCAATACTGAGGATTACCGCAGTATGAGTGAAGATCGCCGTCATCGCGCTAGTGGTTCAGGCAACTGGACCTCTCGCGAAGACTGGGACTGTGGCGATTACGACAGCGATGGCATGTCGGGATTTGATTCGTATGAGGATAATGATTTTTGATTTGGTTGAACTCCTTAAATTTTGAAAAGATGGATGATATTCTGGCATTATTGATTGCTCTCGCACAAATAGGATTAGGTGCATGGTGCTTGATTGAAATGTTTTGTTATTATTTTTGATAATATGGTAAAGAAAGAGAATTGTGTTGCTCATGTTGAGAGCAATAGGAATGGTTATTATTCGGTTTATTGCGAGGAGCAATTTCCCTTTGGCTTCTTTGGTGAGGGATATTCCATTGAGGAAGCAAAGCAAGATTTCATTGCTGTGTTTGAGGCTTTTTGTGCTGACCACTTGAAGCGCACAGGTGAAGTAGTGGAAGCTACATTCACTTTTGTGCTGGATGAATCTGCCCTCTAAAAAAATGCAAGATAGGTTATGAAAAAATATCAAGAAGTATCGCCTAAGAGGCTTGAGGAGTACAACTCCATTGTGGAGGAGGTAGATAAACGCGCCATGGAGCTTATGAGTGAGGAAATGGGCATGCCCGAGGACTGCTGCGTAATGGGTGGCTGTCATGTGTTTTGGAAACACAAGAAGCGTATTCTTCGTACGGAATACCATATGGTATGGCGCAGCCCTCAGGATCTCAATCCTACTTGGCATTTTGATTGAGAATAGTAAAATTTGCATTTTGCAAAAAAATGTAGTATCTTTGCAGCAAAATTTGAACTTTAACACGATCTTATACCTATGCTTTACAATTTGATAGGCGACACACATGGTCGCGACGCATGGCGTCAATTAGTCCGCGAGGACGCGGTGAATGTTTTTCTCGGTGATTATCTTGATCCTTATGGTCCTGAAATTAGGAAATCTGGAGAAAGTGCACTCCAAAACCTACAAGCAATTGTAGCTTATAAAGAGCAGCACCCTGAGACAATCTTGTTGCTTGGCAATCACGATTTGCATTATCTATGGCGTGAATGTTATTCTCGCTATAACTATCAATGTGCAAAACTTTTTGCTGAGTTCTTTCGCCAGAATTGGCACCATTTCAAGATGGCGTATGCCATCGGCAAACGCATCCTTGTTACCCATGCAGGAGTCACTAAACCATGGTGCAAATTGGTTGGTATACCAGAAGACTTATCAACCGAGCAATTGGCTGCCCAACTTAACCAAATGGCTAATGATGATGAGCAACTCCAATGCTTTACATCGCTCTTTTGCGGAATGGACAGTGCTGGATATTCAGCTTCGGCTTCGCCAGTATGGGTGCGCCCTGAGACATTGATGGAGAATGGTAAACTCATCAATGAGGATAGCAAACAAATTGTGCAAATCGTAGGTCACACCAAAACAGATAACATTCAGCTCACACCGCCATTCTTCTTTGTAGATTGCCTTGCGACTGCTTGCCAATCCTTGTTGGTTAAATATGAGGATGGCGGGTATGATTTTGATGTGTACAAACCCCATATCAAAACTACTATTGTGCCATATCGAGCTTTGGTGCTGAATATTCCGCACGCTTCAACCAATATCCCTGAGGAGTTTATGCCTCCGCAAATGTGGCACAATAGAGCTAACTCTATGCACAAATATCAAGAACATGCGCGTCCATTAGTAGATTATTATACCGATGAATTGTTCTCTGTGGATGATGACAAGCGCATCAAACCGATAGTTTTTGACCTTTGTCGCACACTTTGCGATGTTGAGCGTATGGTTAATGACCCACTTGAAGATGAGGGTTATGGTATTGTATGTAGCAAAGTGATGCGTCATGATCCTGGAGCAACAAAATGCTCAGTAGATTATAATCCTGCTCAATATAGGCAGAACCAGTCTTTGCTATTGCGTTATTTGGATTACCAACATTGTTTAGCCAAAACAATCATTAAAGCTTCGTATGATAAGCAACAGCTACGATCTAAGTCTGTTCTTCTAGTGGATTGCCATAGTTTCTCTTCTATGCCTACGGCATTGTGTGATCCAGGACCAGCAGAAGAGCAAGTGGACATTTGCATCGGGTATAATGATGATGCCACATTGCCATCTGCTGGAATGATTGATTTAGTAGTGAGTCATTTTGAAGGATTTGGCTATAAAGTCGGTCGAAATACGCCTTTCTCGCATAGCAAGACGGTGGAATGTCCTGTTCCATACCATTCGTTGATGATAGAAGTCAACAAGCGTTGCTATATGAATGAGCACACGCTTGAGAAAACGGAAGGTTTTAATCAATTGAAGGAGGTTATTCATGGTTTATATGAAAAACTTCTTTATCGGTCTTAAAAAAAAATAACCTTTAAAGTTTGTTAACCATGGCGGAATATATGGATTTATCAGAACCTCGTTCTCCAAAATTCTTTGTTTTTACCCTCCTCGCTTGGATAATATTTTGTGTTATACTAATGGTGGGTGCAAGCATTAGAGAGCTAAAAGACTCTCGTGCAGCTGAGAAGGCAAAAATTGAACAAAAAAAATGAAACTATGGAAAAATATAAATTTGATATTGATTTGTTTTTTGTTAGTCCAGAACCTGACAATTGGTTCGACACCATAGAGGTGCCTTTATCTGACAGTGAGGTAGATATTTTGGTGAATGCTATTATTGACCAAAAGTTTATATTGCCTTCTCGCCCTAATGATGATCTTGAGGGTGATGATTATTTAATTATAGAACGTGCACCGGAAGTTCGTAAGCGTATTCTTAAACAGATGGAAGAAGAGGCAGATACAAGAGGTTGGAAGGAGTTTATTCCTCAATTTGATAAAAATGCAAATATCTGTTTTGGGGAAGAATTATGGGAACTTGCAGAATCCTCACCTAGATGGAGATTATTAAGCGAGGCTAAGGAGAACAAGCAAGTAATTTTGAAAAGATATTTCTTAATTGATCGAGAAAAGTTAATCCAAGCTACAGAATCGCATTCTTGGAATATTATTGATAGCACCCCTCAATTTGGCGACGCATGGGATGGTGCAATAGAGGGGCATCAAGAGGCTTGGATTGTAGCATTTTTATTATGGCGTGGGCGGCATAAAATATCTTATAAAAAGTCTTATGTGGCTCAAAAATGGTCAGCAAAAATTTGTATATCATCAATGCTTGATATTTGTGACCTTTTGCAAGATATAGTAAACAAATGGAATGGAACTTGCTCGTATAATGGAGATATAGAAATTAATTTTGTACCTAAAAATGACGGAACTGATTCCGAGTTATTGATAGAAATTATTGATAGAATAGTTCAGAGTTAATCGTTCTCTTCGTTTCCTTGATACCTGCTCAATCCTAACACAAATTTCTTTTGCATTCTGCGCACTAACTGACGCGGAGCAAGCACTTGAATTCCTTCTGCATATGCCATCAGGTCGCGCTCTAATTCGGGATTGATTATCACACGAAGTTGGAAGACGACGCTACCATCCTCGTTTTGTTGCACAATCTCTTGGCTTTTGTGAATAGGTTTGGTTTGGATGTATGGTGCTTCGTCTGGAGATGCCCAAAAACGCACAATCTCTGCTGAATCACCAGTCTTGGTCACACCGACAATATTCTCAAAGTAAAGCTCAGGGTTGAATGATGGATCTTCACGGTAGGTTTCGTCATCTGCAATCTCTACGGATAGCATACGGTCAAGCGCAAAACTGAATAGCATCCTTGCAGCAGTATGGCGACCGAAAAGGAACCATCTATTACGGAACTCCTTTAGCACATAAGGAGAGAATAAGTAAGTTCGTGGTTCAAAAGCACGGAATGATTTATAGCAAATCTTCAGCACTTTTTTCTCTAATATGGCTTGATGGATGAGAGGGATATAGTGAAGTCCCTTCAAACGGTCGTTTCGCTCGAGGTAGATGACGGGGTGATGTTCGGTACGCATACTTGCTACATGATCTTCCAATCGGCTGACAATATCCTCCATACCCTCCATCATGGAGAAGCCAGCCATTTGCTTGAGCAGCCCGACTGCTTCGCTCAATTGACGCACATCCTCTTTGTTGATAGGTGCTTTGGTAATGGAGTATTCAGGATCTTCGTAGGTGTAGTACTTGCGCTCTACTACAATGATAGGAGCAGCATAGCCCGCTTCGCTACGCATGAACTGAAGGTCCATTTGGATGGTTCTACGGCTTGCCATACCGATACCACTTGCTCCATATTCATATAGGGCTTCCTCGCAAGCTTTCATCAAATCTTGGAGTGTCCATTTGCGTCTGCGGTTACGAAGGCAGTTGTCGATAGTTTTGTACCTAAGAAGGCTATTTTTGGAGGTTGACATAGTAAAAAATGTAAAAAATCGTGCAAAATTAGTAATTTTTTTCGAACTGCGCAATGTTTTTGCGCACTTGGGTAGTAATTTTGCAGTCGAAATTGAAAAATAGCATCGCGGATTGGTGTAATTGGCAACATGTGGGTCTCATAATCCCAAGTTTCAGTTCGAATCTGAGTCCGCCACAAAATTTACTGGAGCGCTAGTTCAATGGATAGAACGATACACTACGGATGTATAGATCGAGGTTCGATTCCTCGGCGCTCTACGATTAGCATCTTGGAGGGTTTCAGCTCCCGACGGAGCACATATAAAAAACCGTGAACTCTATTGTGAAGTGCCAAGCAATATCCGATTGCTGATAAGGACAAGATGCTATTATTGAAATTATGAACTTAATGCTTATATTATGAAAGTCATTACTGGTAACCGAGTTCCCATCAAGATGTGGCTCGAAGACATTGAAGATTCTGCAATGGCTCAAGCTTGCGATTTGGCAATGCTGCCATTTGCTTTCCACCATGTAGCATTGATGCCTGATGCCCATACAGGCTTGGGTATGCCAATAGGTGGTGTGTTAGCTACCAAAGGTGTAGTCATTCCTAATGCTGTAGGTGTGGATATTGGCTGTGGCATGTGTGCCATTCAAACCAATATAGATATCAATGTGTTTGATCGTCGTGAACTAGTCAGCATAGCGAATGATATCCGCCGTGCCATTCCTTTTGGTTTTGACCACCATAAGCAGCCAATGCCTGAAGAACTTATGCCGCAGGGATTTGACATAGAATCTATGCCTGAGGTTAGTTCGCTTTACCTCTCCGCACGGCATCAGTTAGGCACTTTGGGTGGTGGCAATCACTTTATAGAATTGCAGAAGGATAAGGACAACCACCTTTGGATTATGATTCACTCGGGTAGTCGTCATTTTGGCAAGGAGATAGCCGACCGCTATGCTAATAAGGCAAAGCGCCTTTGCGAGATGTTCTATGCCGACACTATTCCGGGCTTGGAGTTCTTGCCAATTCAAGTGCAAGAAGCCAAGGACTATTGGAATGCGATGAACTATTGTGTGGCTTTTGCTTTTGCTAATCGCCAATTGATGATGAATCAGATTTGCGAAATTATCCAAAAGCGCGTACCTGATGCCATCTTTGAACCGATGATCAATATCGCCCATAATTATGCGGCTTGGGAGCATCATTTTAATTCAGATGTTATCGTACATCGCAAAGGCGCTACTCGTGCTCGCAAGGGAGAGATAGGTATTATTCCTGGTTCTATGGGTACTTGCTCGTATATTGTGGAGGGATTGGGCAATCCCGATTCGTTTGATAGCTGCTCACATGGTGCAGGTCGTCAGATGGGGCGCAAAGCTGCTCGCTTTAACCTAGACCTCAAAGAGCAGCAGCGCATCATGGATAGCCAAAATATTGTGCATTTTATGAAGTATCAAGAGCAATTGGATGAAGCCCCTGGTGCTTATAAGAACATCAAAACGGTTATGAATAACCAAGCTGACCTTGTTCGACCACTTCACCAGTTATGGCCGATCATGGTTTTGAAGGGATAAGAAAATGTTTGGGAGGAGTTCCTGCTTTAACCTCAGTAGTTACCGGTGCTACTACTTAATGCGGGTAAGGTCCAAACATAACTGGTTCAGACGAATTGATACCGAGCCAGGCAAGCTGATTGCCAGTGGGAGTAAGCTTGTTCGAATCGTTAAGAGAATCTGGCTTCTCGATTTGCGTTGTCGGATGCAAACTGAACCTAAAAAGAGTGCACTCTTTTTTCCTGCCGATTGGATATTGAGCGAAATTGGGTCGCTTAAGAAGTGCCAATTGGCAGGAGTTTTTTTATGTTTATTATTCGGGGAGCGGCGAGCGACTCCCCGTTTCTTTTTTTCTTTGGTAGCATGGCTGGTGCTGTGCTACCATTTTTTTTGCACTTGATTGTTTTCATCCCTTGTATGTTGCCTACCTCAAGAAGAAAATGCTTCGCTGCCGTTATGCCTATATTGATTGTTTGCTACCGTTACATCTGCTATTGTTCCCTGCCTTAGCGATTTGTTGATACATCCTTTCCGGTGCAAAGTTAGTTACGTTCTCCGTTAGCCTACAAGGTTACACGGAGTTTTGTCGTTACCTAAAAAATCTTCCTTTTTCTCCCTAACCGCCATCGAGAAAACGAGTATTGTTTTCCAAAAACCTTGTTGACACTCTGCCCGAACACTTATAAAGCACCGTAAAGGTTATATCAAACGCTAACGGCATTAAACGCAAATGTTAAACTACAAATCAATTACAATTATGGCACAACTTAGTATTTCTTTCGGTCTTGAGTTCAGCAACCAAGTAATGAACAACCAAGTAAATGTAAAGGTTTCTCACCGCTTCAGCAATACCGCAAATGAAGAAGATTTGAATTGGGGCGACATTTACGAAGAGTATTTAGATTTTGAATACACGAGCCAATCATGGAAATAATAACTAATAAATAAATCATTTAACTACTAAAATTTTACAACTATGGCAACAAAGAAACAAACACAGAACCAAGCAACAGAGCAAACAACTGCCCAAGTATCAAGCAAAATGAGAGCGTACCGCGAACACCTCAAAGTCATAACTAAAGGGCTTGTAGAAATGGCAACGGCAGCAGGTCGCACCGAGTTTAAGCGTAACGATTTACTCCGTGAGTGCTACAATGTGGTAGGTCAAGAAATGGACACTTTCGAGGGATGGAAAGCCAAAGGCGCACAAGTCCGCAGAGGAGAGCATGCCTATCTATTTTGGGGCGCACCCGTAACCACCGAGCAAGGTCACACCTATTACCCTGTAGAGTTCAAGTTTACACGCGAGCAAGTAATTATAAATAATAAGTAAACCCGCCAACGGGGAGAGCAATCTCCCCAACGGCACAAAACCACAAAAACATGGAAAAAAAACTCTATCGTGAGGAACTCACACAAATGGAAATCAATGCGCACCGCGCAAGTTTGAACGGAGAGCCAGCAGTTTATTGCGGCACATATGGAAAGTACAACAACGGCGATATTTCGGGCATGTGGGTAGATGTGGCAAGCTTTACCGATTACGAGGAATTTATGGAGTTTTGCGAGCGCGTGCATGCAGATGAGGTAGATGTGGAGCTCATGTTCCAAGATTACGAAGGCTTCCCATATTCTTGGTATTGTGAGAGCGGCATGAGCGAAGAAACTTTTGACAGAATAAAAGAGTTTGCCGCCTTAGATAATGACAAGCGCGAGGCATACGAGGCGTATTTGGACAATTACGACAGCGAGGCGAGCGTGGAAGATTTCAACGATTGCTATCAAGGGCATTTTGATTGTCCCGAAGATTTCGCGGAGCAACTCTATTTTGAGCTTTACGAGATACCCGCACATCTTGAGAACTTCATAGATTGGCAAGCAGTATGGCGCAATTTGGACACGAGCGGAGATTATGCCGAATTTGATGGTCACATCTTCCGTACATAAAAAAACTGCCCACCTCAATTTGGGTGGGCAGTTCCAGACTTGGGCGACCTCAAAAAGCCAAGACTTTTTGAGGTGTTATTTGAGTAATGTTGCAATAAATTCGCAGAACTTGGTTATGTCATTTTCAACGCTGGCGATTTCTAATGCACGCATGTATTCTTCACGTCTTTCGGTAGGGATGATTACCCAATCATATCCCCCCGTTACAAGCATGCTGTTCATTATAAATCGCGCTGTACGACCATTGCCGTCCATGTATGGGTGTATGTACACGAATACAAAATGACCTAAGATTGCACGAACAATAGCATTTTCTTCCTCTTTCATCAATTCGCACAAAGTACGCATGGCATCACGCACTGCCCTTTCAGGTAGAGGAGTGTGACGTGAGCCTCTAATATATACAGGGTGGTTTCTATATCCCATCAAATCAGCTGGTGCAATGATATTGGCTTGCACGCATGGTTCAAACAATTCAAAGTGCCAATCTTGGTGGTAGCGATCGAACGCAAGACCAGCAGGCAACCCCTCTAATATCTGTTTGATTGTTTCTTTTACCAACTGGTAGGATTGGTAATAACCACGGGCAGCCAAAGCATTTCTGTACTCTTGATCTTTCGCATTCTCTTGTGGATTCCACTTGCCGTCCCTCACTCGTTCAAGCAATCCTTCAGTAATGCGATAGCCTTCAATAGAGAGTGAGTGATAAGAATCTTTGACATACCTGTCATCAATCTGTTGCAGTATCAATTCTGTTGCCAACAATGGCTTTGCCTTAGGCATGATACGCAATACATCCTTGCGCATACTTTCCCACATAAGGCGTATACGATTGCTATATGGATCTGCTTGTGGCAGCACTATTGCAGGGGCTTGCTCAAATGGATTTTCAACGCGGACATCGTATCCCAATCTTTTCATTCGTCTTAGGATATCCTCTGCTATCGTTTCGCGTCCCATCTGACGAAAAGCACCAATCAATCTACCAGCTCGTGCCGAATTACCATTCGTTGCCACGATTGACAATATCTCTGACGCATCTGCTATCTGCGATAGACATGTCTGCGCCTCCATGGCAGAGTCTTTGTAGAACGATGGTGAACAGTACACTAATGCTTCAGCAATAGGGTAGAGGTGTACTCCATAGTTCTCATCTTTGATTATTTGCGATGGTAAAGCAGCTGTGATATCCAATACGGAACATTCAAAGAGCAACTTGGTAATATTATTGCTGGCTTTTGGTGAACGAATGATTAGTTGTTTGGGTATGATGGTATTTCCTGCATGGAAACTCAAGGAAGCTTCAGGTGTCAAACACCACTCGTCACCAAAGCGAGATTGTGCATAAGATGAGATAAATGCCCAATAGGAAGCATACCAAACGGTAGTGTCTCCTTCAGAACCTGGACGAGATGGAATATACCATCCGCGCAGTACTTCTTGCAAGAATCCACTATTCACTAATCGCTTGGTATGGGTATCTCCTAATACATCGTTCCCCTTGATTACCAACTGATTGGTTTTGTCTTGTAATTCCTTTAGAGCCTCTAAAGAACTCGCTAATTTCTCTTGTGGTGTAGCCATATTGATATGCGTTTTGTTAAAGCATTAGTATTTTGCCGTGTGAGGTTATTAGTTTTTAACCTTGTGCGGTTATTAGTATTCTAACGCGTGGAGTTATTAGTATTTCGGTGCAAAGGTACTATAAAAATCACATATATGCAAGAAAAATAATAAAAAAAATGAATTTTGTTACATTTTTCTTACATAAAGGCTCGCATATCAGCATTTCAGCACAAGTATATCGCGCAGATTGGTCGTATAGCAGGGGGAGAGTTTCTCGCGTTTGGAAAGAGGTTTGTCCGTGTTGAGTACCTGTGTGGCTACTTTGACCGCCTTCTTTCCATACTGGTTATTGATACGATCGATGGCTTTTTGTAGGCGTTCGTCGCGCTCCTTGGGTCGCTCATCAAAGAGCATCTGCTGGGCATTATCTGCGCTGCTTAGGTTCATCAGTACTACGCCTGCTTTCTTATATGGATAGGCTTTCCATTGCTTGCGCAAGGCGGCCAGCATGTAGCCAATCAGTTCGGTGGTGATAGCCGTAGGGAAGGGTAGTGTTACTACCTGATGGATCACTTGCATATCTTCCTCGGCAAAGCGTGAGGTGTGCGCATATACGATAAACTGGCGGCACAGACTGTGCTGCTTGCGTAGTTTCTCGGCGCAGTAGCTCATGAAGTCTGCCAGGGCTTTCTCCAAGGTCGCCCGATCGGTAATGCCTCGCTCAAAGGTTCGCGACTGCGATATGCTTTGTCGCTCGGCACGCTCCGAGATGTCGATGCAGTCGTAGCCGTTGAGTTCTTGCCAAGTCTGTAGTCCTGGTTTGTGTAGCAGGTTCTTGGCGAACTCAGGCAGCCGTTGGCTAAAGTCCCATGCGGTTACTACGCCTGCGGGTAGCAGTTTCTTCTGTGCTTGCCTACCGATGCCCCATACATCTTCGATGGCAAACCCTTGCAGGGCTTTTTGGCGTTTCTCGTCGGTATCGATGATACACACGCCGTTGTAGGCAGGGTATTGCTTGGCGTATTTGCTGGCAATCTTGGCGAGTGTTTTCGTGGGTGCCAATCCGATAGATACGGGTATGCCCACCCATTTACGGATTTGTTTGACCACTTGCTCGTAATAGGGTTTGAGTTCGTGTATGGGCATGTGGTCACAATGCAAAAAGGCTTCGTCGATGGAGTACTGCTCCAGTCGTGGCGTGTGCTTTGCCAATATGCTCATTACCCGACTACTCAGGTCTCCGTACAAACTAAAGTTTGAGGAGAACGCAGTTACTCCCTCTCTCTTGGCGAGGGCTTCCATTTGGAAGAATGGTGTGCCCATCTTAATGCCGAGCTTTTTGGCTTCGTTGCTACGCGATACTACGCAACCATCATTGCCCGATAGCACAACTACGGGCTTACCTTCCAAATCGGGGCGAAACACTCGCTCACACGATACGAAGAAATTGTTGCAATCGCATAGCGCGTACATCATAATTTATGCACACAATGGGTGATGACCCCCCAAATGCAGAACTGGTTGTCTGCGGTTACTTTGATCTTCTGAAAATCCTTGTTGTGTGGTATGAGCCACGCACATTGATTTTTGGCGTCGAATTGATACTCTTTGATTGTAAATTCGCCGTCGATGCAGGCAGCCACATAATTGCCGTTCTGTGCTTCCAGCGCACGGTCAATCACTACGATGTCGCCATCGTGAATGCCTGCTTCTATCATGCTATTGCCTGCTATGCGGGCATAGAAAGTGCTTTCAGGATGTCGCACCATCTCCCGAGCGAGATCAATAGTCTCTCCTGCATGGTCTTGCGCAGGGCTGGGGAAGCCAGCTTGCAAACCCTCAGCAATCTCCAATTCAATGCCCATATCCTGGGCGGTACTTATATCGGTCAGTTTCATATACAGTAGTTTGTTTTGTGAGTGCAAAAGTACTGATTTTTTTGCAAATAATCAATAGCTAACAGAAAAATTACACTTTTTTTCCATTTTTCTTAAGCACCGGACACGAAATGTCCGAAATTTTTACTATCTTTGCACCGCAAAAAACTTTGTACCATGGAGAAAGTCAATGTTTTTAATCGTTGTATGTGGCTAATCACCACCATCAATGCGGCTGGTATTATTACCAAAGAGCGCCTTGATTACCTATGGAGTAGGTCGAACCTTAACTCCAAAGGAGAGAAAGAATACCATGAACGTAGCTTCCGCCGTCATCGCGCTCATTGTGCTGAGATGTTTGGCATAGAAATTCAGTACAACAATAGTTCCCGTACTTATTCTATTTCCATGGAAAGTACCAGGAACAATTCTGAATTTCAAGAGTGGCTTCTCAACTCCTTTTCTGTGCAGCAGTTGCTGGAGGAAGTCAAACACATGAGCAAACGCATTGTGTTGGAGCATATCCCTTCGGGACACCGTTTCCTCACAACTATCCTAACTGCTATGTCCACCTCCTCGCGCCTTGAGGTGTCGTATCAACGATTCGACCGCCCAGAGCCGCATACCTTTTTGCTTAGTCCTTACTGTGTAAAGGTCTTTAAGCAGCGCTGGTATGTCGTTGGTCAAAGCAACATACACGACGAACTGCGTGTGTATTCCTTGGATCGTATGCTGCACATCAATGATACGGAGGAGCATTTTGAGATGCCACAGGATTTTGATACGAGTTTGTTTTTTGCGCCTTATTATGGTGTGATGTGTGGTACTGGTACCAAGTCAGAGTTCGTGCGGATCAAGGTAGAACCTTTGACCGCCAAGTATATCCGCTCTCTGCCATTACATCACACACAGACGGAGGAGGAGCAAACAGCTGATTACTCTGTATTCAACTATTATATCGCTCCCACTTATGATTTTATTCAGGAGCTCCGTACTCAAGGAAGCACCCTTGAGGTTCTGGAGCCAAAGTGGTTGCGCGAGCAGTTTGCCGAGGAGGCGAAAAAACTAGTGGAGATGTATAGATTATAAATTCGTTTGACCAGATTTACAATCAATATTGCAAAAAAACATGCTGCAAAGACAGGTATGGATGTGGTGCGTCCTTGTGTAAAAGTAAGGGGATGGTCTTATTATCATCTGAATTATTCAGTTCGTCCTAGATATTTGGGATTACCTATTATAATCAAAATTTCCAAAAAAGGAAAGATTGTTCGTGTTTTAGATATGGAGGAACGATTCTGGGCTTACAAGTTGGCAAAGGAAGCGTTGTAATTATATTATCAGTAAAATGTACGATTTCTATAAGAATAAGAAATCCGATAAAGTCTATTGGGTGGACAATATAGATAGTGTAGGGCAGCACTTGTTCTCGTTTGATAAACAAACCGTGTTCAATTTGTTTGCAGACTACCCGCACAACTTGACCACCGAACAACGCGAAATCTTTGATAAGGAAAATCCTTATTGGGCAGATTTCTTCAAGGATAGGGGATAAAACTTTGCATTGTGATATTTTTTTCTTGCAAATCTCAAGAAAAAATAGTACCTTTGCACTCAAAATTTGAAATATTAACATTAAAATTTTAAGCATATGGCAAACTTATTAGATGAATTGACAGGTCCTGTTAATGAACAGGGACAAGATGTGAACGTTATCAATCGCCAATTACCCGTTAAGATTGGTTTTGGCTCAGTTCTCTTTGAGATAGCGCTGTGGATTACACTCCCTATCTTAGCGCTTATCTGTTGGTTTGTTTTGCGCGATCCACTCATTTTGATTGGTTGCGCGGCAGGTGTGTTGCCTGGTGTGATTTTTCTATTTATGAAGGTTAGTGCCCGCACGTATTTCCAGCAGTTAGAGCAAGTTATTCAATCGGCTGCTTCGGAGATTGATAACTACCTTGAGCAACGCGTGCAAATCCTCAATAATGTAGTTGGGTTGGTGAACCGCGCAGTAGAACTAGACAAAGATGTTATGAAGTCCGTAGCTGCGCTGCGTAGCGGCAAGGTGAATGATGCTAATCGTAGTGATGTGGCTGACCAACTCAATGCCACTTTCAGCCGTTTCGCATTGCAGGTAGAGGCATATCCTGAGTTACAAGCGCACAATGCTATTGCAGATGCTATGCAACAAAATAGTTACCTTCAACGTGAGATTACTGCTGCGCGTACCGTCTATAATAATCGCGTGGCTCAATGGAATACTGATATTTTTGAGTGGCCAACCAATATGATTGTTGCCGCTCGCCAAGGGTATACTACTCGTATTCCTTTCTCTGCTTCTAAAGCAACCAAAGAAGCAGCGCGCGCTACTTTCTTCTAAAGTATGGCAGTTCGACCTGACATATACGACCCGTTAGAAGAATATGCTACTGTTTTTCGCGATAAGTTTAAGCAGATAGCAAGTGATACTTTTGAACAATTGGCAAAAGAGGCTAACGTGGATGTGGATGCTAACCGACAAACGTGTCGGTTGTACTATCGTGCAAAGAATGATAAAGAAACACTTGAGGGTTCAATCTCTGGCTTGAAGTTCTTAATGGGTTTCTTGATTGTATTATCGATTGTAGGTATTATTTTGGTTGGCGCTAAACTTGAAGTATGGTTGCCAGCTGTGGTTGGCGCCATATTTGTAGCATCAATTGTCTCTTTGCTCGTAGCATGTACAGCAGTCTTCACTAATATTCAAAAAAAGAAAGAGGAACTTGAACAAATAAGCGCTCGCGTAGTTGCTTTGCATAAGCAGGCTTGGGAACAGATGGCTGTGCTTAATAATCTTTATGATTGGGATATACTCACTCGCATGATGAGCCAAACTGTTCCGCGTTTAGAGTTTGATGATTATTTTACTACCCAACGCTTGGCAGATCTGGAGCATACTTATGGCTGGGATGGTTCGTTCAATACCGACCGCTCGGTGATCTATGCTCACTCGGGGCTTATAAATGGTAATCCGTTTGTCATCTGCCGAACCAAGAAAATGGAGATGGGTACCAAAACCTATACGGGAACTAAGGTTATTCATTGGACTACCCGCGAGCGTGGGGCGGATGGCAAGTATTATACGCGCTACCATAGCCAAACGCTCACTGCAACGGTAACGGCACCTTGTCCGTATTACTTTGAGAAAACGCGTGTTATCTATGGCAATGTGGCAGCGCCTGATCTTGTTTTCTCGCGTGTGGATAATGATTTGGCTGGTCGCGAAGATTCACTTTCGTATAAGTGGGAACGCCGCAAGTTGCGCAAGAAAGCGCGTGACCTCACAGGTAGTGACTATGCAATGATGACCAACGAGGAGTTTGAGGTGCTATTTAATACCAGCGACCGCAACAACAATCAACAGTTTGCTTTGCTCTTTACACCTCTAGCACAAGAGAGTATGCTCAAATTGATGCGAGATGAGCAGCATGGCTATGGTGATGATTTTGATTTCTACAAGAATAAGATGATCAATACCATTGTGCCCCAACATGTGCAAGATATGACTCTCGATTGCAATCCAGAACAATACGAGCATTTTGATTTTGAGGTGGCAAAGGAGAATTTTGTGAAGATCAATGCTGAACATTTCCGTGCTGTATATTTCAGTTTAGCACCATTGCTGTGCGTGCCTATGTACCAGCAAATTCGCTCGCATGAGGATATATATGGTCGCAGAATGAAAAAGCGTAGTGCCTTTTGGGAGCACGAAGCCTTGGCTAATTTCTGGGGAAATATGTATTTCAAACATCCTTCTTGTGTGACAGATTGTATTCTCAAAACTACGAATAAGGTGGGTAGGGATAATAAGTCGGTTATTCAAGTTACAGCTTATGGCTACCGAACCAAACAACATGTTAAGTATGTCTCCACTTATGGCGGCGATGGTTGTTGGCACAATGTGCCTGTGCATTGGGATGAGTATATTCCTGTCACTGGATCTGGTAGTTTGGATATTGAGGAGGATAATAATGCTCCTGAAAAGGTTAACACGCAGCGTGAGCGTATCCATCGAATCAATGAGATACTCAATCGTTCGCATTATCGCCTCTATCGCCGCCATATAGCTTCCGCATGTCGTTAAAATTAGAACTTTTTTCAAATATATGTCAAACGTTAAAAATGTAGTTCTCATGGATAGACGCCATGTAATGTCAGTTAAAAGGTCAATCAAATATGCTATTTGTGATTTGCTCGCATATTCACAGATAGAACGTGATGAAGATGGCTTTAAGATTATGATGGATGCCGTTCGTGATATTCTATATGACTATGCCATTTCTGAAGGATTGGAAGATCCTCAAGAATATGTTCAAAGGACTCTAGCAAGTGCAGGTGAACGCTTGATGGTGGATTGCTCCTTGTTTGAAATATTTAAACGATCCATTACCGAAGTAGAGTTTACTATGCGCACACGAAATTGCTTGCGTGCATTAGAAATAGAAACGGTTGAAGAACTTGTGCAGTATAAGAAAGAAGAACTACTGAAGATGCGTAACTTTGGAAAGGTGTCGCTGATTGAGGTAGAACAATGGCTTTCAAAGCAGGGTTTACATCTTGGAATGACAGATAAAGAAATTATCAACTTTGGAAAATAGCACTTTTTTTCAAAAAAAATGCACTAAAAATACCCATATTCCACCCCTATTCCAATAATTGGAAAAATCTATTGTACAGGTCAATAATTTTTAGTACCTTTGCGCTCATAATGTAACTAATAATCTTACACTATGAGCGCTTTTTGTATATACCTAAGCCTTCCGCCTTATTTAGCAGAATGGTACGCACACACTTGCCGTGAACATAAGTTTGCGACAACTGATTATTGCCCTACAGATCCTATCACACCATTAACCCCTGTAGAACCTATCCGTGGTTCTTATGAGAGTTTGGTGTTACAGCAGTGGCTAACCAAACAGCCAGCAGCTATTCCAGAACCTATTCCTGAAGATGCTAACCTTGCTATTGAGATACCATACTTCAAGGACAAAGATCCACGTACATACAACTACCTCACCAAAACAGCCAAGACGCACTTGGCTAAAGCTATCGCTAATGCTTTCCGCATACAACTTTGGGAGGAGTTGCACCAGTTCGATGTAAAACTCAATCGTCAGGACGAAACGATTTACATCTTCATGGAGAATCATGGTATCTCCATCAATGACACCAATTGGAACGCAATTGCCAAGATCTACCAACGTTGTCGTGCAGTCTACTGTGTGAAAAAATTTAGGAAAAACGCAACGACTTCAGCACGCAAAAATGACAATGTGTAATGAGTGTTAATGACTGTTAATGAGTGTTAATAAGTTTCGTGATGTTACAACTATGAAATCCCATTCTTTCCTCCCTGGTATTAAGAGCATTTATTATGTACCATGTTCCTCCCTTCCAGCCTCTCTGATGTTAAAAGCCTTGTCTGACATGCCTATCACCTTAACTACAGGGCTCGAACCAATCCCTTTCGCAGGTGAGCCTACATGCGAGAGCGAGGGCGCGAATACAAATAATGGTCCCGCTGAACAGGTAACGCTGACCTTTCAGTCACTGATGGTTATCCCTGAAGACATTCCTATCGCTTTTGCGCTGACGGATGTCAATGGTCAGAGCTATGTTATCGGGACGAAGGAGCAACCTTATCCGCTCATCACTTGCCGTCAGTCGTTTGGATCTCCATCAGGAGATGCGCACTCCCTCGGTGTTGAGGTTGCTTTTGTTGCTCCAAAAGCACTTATTGCGTGTGAAATAGTGCTTTAGCAGTCTTTTCGCGCACGATATAAATAGTGTACCTTTGCATTGTAATTCTTAAAACAATGCAAAAGTACACACTTCAACTGAAAGGGTATGTAGGCGGCATGGACTTTGACAAGGGCTATGTCGATTACGTTCTTTCTAAGCATGCTGACGAACCTGTCACCGTGCTCATTGATTCTCTCGGTGGTTCTCTTGCCACCGCTCTCTCAATTGCTGCTTCATTTCGCAATCACGGCAATGTGAGCGTTCATTTCGTCGGAATGAATGCTTCAGCTGCTACTATTGCTTCTTTGGGTGCTAAACACATCTCAATGGATGCGAATGCAATGTACCTTGCTCACAAATGCTCTATCGCAGTATGCCAATGGGCTTCACTTAATGCCGACCAACTGTCCTCCGAGATTGCTTCGCTTGAGCAGATGAAATCTGACCTCGAAAAGATGGATGCCAATGTGGCTTCCATGTACGCGAAGAAATGCCGTAAAGAACAAGCCGACTTGCTTGATCTGATGAAAGTCGGTGGCTGGCTTTCTGCTCAAGAGGCGCTAGAGTGGGGATTTGTGGACGAACTTACCTCTATGAAGGAGGATAAGGCACCAGTTCTTACTGATGCAGTTGCTTCTGCTATGGCAGCTGTAGGCATGCCTATCCCTCAAATCCAAATCCAAGATGAGCAAGGCACGCAGTTCTCCAAGTTCCTTGCCGCAATTACGCAATTCTTCAAACCCCCAACTGCACAACAACCCCAAACAAAACATGCTATGAATAAGATCTTACCTTTCCTTGTAGCCGCACTCGCTACGGATGCGCTACACTTTGAGGATGGTGTTTGCTCTCTTTCTGAAGCACAGTGCGATGCACTGGAAGCGATGTTTGCCAACCAAGACAAACAACTGAAAGATTTGCAAAACCAACTCCAACAGCAACAGGCATTGATTGATGCTCGCGATAAGACTATCGCTGACCAACAGGAGCGTCTCGACACTCAAGCCAAGTTGCTTGCAAACCAACCGGGAGCAGCTACCTCCCAAGTCGTTAACAATGGCAGGCCATCTGCTGAGCCAAAGGATGAAGTTACCCAATTTATGGAAACTTCAAAATCCGCTCGTGCTCTGTTTGATAGCCTTCCTTAAGCCAACCACAAATTTTTGACATATATGGGAAAAATTCAATTTGATTTGGCTGCTTATCAAGAGGCAGCTCACAAGTATCGCAAAGATTTGCTCCGCTTGCCAATTATTGGTATTCAGGACACTTTGAAGTACATGACTGGTCGCCCAGGCATCCGCTACAAAGAGTCTGTGGCAGCCGTGTCCGGCGATGCGCAATTTGGTCCTTACAAACCATCTCGTTCCACGGATTTCAATCTGAACCTCAATTTCCGCACCCTTGAAACATACTTTGGCTCGGTAGTTGCTAAGTTCGAACCGAACTCTGCTATCTCTACCTTGCTTGGCGCTATTGGTGCCACTATGGGTGATGGTCAAGCGCAAACCCCAACTGCAAAAGAGGTGCTTGCCCTTATCGGTAAGTCACTTTCAGAGCATCTCAACGATGCTATTTGGTCGGGTGTGCGCAATCCATCTGGCGACACTACTGCTGACCTGTTCGATGGCTTTGATACCATCACCAGCAAGGAGATTGCCGCTGGCAATATCTCTGCGGATAAAGGCAACTACCTCAAGCTTACGGAGGAGATTACGCGTCAAAACGCTGTGGATGTCGCTAAGGATATCCTCTTCTCGCTTGATCCACGCCTCCGTGCGCAAGATGTGTACATGTTCTGCTCGCAAGACTTCGCAGACAAGTACAACGAGGCGTATGCCCTCACCCATGCGGGCTTGCCATACAACGACAAGTATGATCAAGTTTGCGTAGAGGGTTCAAACAACCGTCTGCACATTATTCCGCTTTACAACAAGTTGGATAGTAAGTTCATCCACATCTGCCCTAAGAGCAACATGTTGGTGGGCTACGACCAAATGTCCGATGCGGAGACCGTTATGGTCAAGGAATTTGATCCATTCATCCTTTCGTACATTGCCACCATGTTCTTTGGCGTACAATTCGAGTCTATCGACAAACGTCGCTTCAAAGTGATTGAGTTGGCAAGCGAGGCAACCACTGCTGGTAAGGATTAAACCACGCTCTGCCCCTTCGGGGGCGGAGTTTTGTCACAACTTCCAAAACTTTATATACTATGTCAACCTGTGTAAATCTTCAAAAATCCATTTCGTGGTGTCAAGGTACACCCGAATTGCCTGGTATTAAACGCCGCATTTACTACATCGCCAAGTCACAGATTGTGAAGTGGCCAACCCTCCCAAAAGATGAGTTGGGTCGAGCAACTTCTGCTGTTTATTCGGGCTCTTTCGTATTGGCGGCTGATGCCACTTGGAAGCACATTGATGTGCTGCCTGATAAGTGCCAAGTAACCTCTGAGGCGCAAGGTGAGGTACCAAGCCAAACCCAACTCAACAAACTTACTGCTGTTCACCCTGCTGTAGGTGAGGAGGCAACGGCTGCTGCTGCCTATATCAATAACACCGACAACGTGTTCTTGGTAGAGGATATGAAAGGCAAGTACCGCGTTATTGGCTCTGATATGTGGAATACCAAAGCCACTGTGGCACAAGATCTTGGTCAAGGTGCAACGGGTACAACCTCCACCACTATCAATGCAGAGGCAACCGATGTGGTTCCAGCACCTTTCTATGAGGGCGAGATTGTAACCGACGAGGGTACAATCAATGAGGCGGAAGCATGAGTTTATTCACGCCATCGGATTTAGGAATTAGCGGGCAAGCAAAACTGCCCGCTGATTCTGCATCTAAATCGGATATCTTTGCGGAGAATAAACGCAAGTCTTGGCATAAGGATGCAGACACAACAGCGCGTTGCGATCTGTCGGTAGAACGCATTGCGCTCACCTCTCATGTCGGAATACCCGTCATCTCGCTTTGGAAGAAGTCGGTCAAAGGTAAACTCCTAACCGACATTAAATCAGATGAGCGAATGGTAGAACTATTTGCCACGAAGATGTCCGATGTCATCTCTCGTGTGCTGGGTAGTTACCTATCGCAAGGGCATTGGGCGATTTGTACAACGCCACGTCGCCGACACTTGGTGAATAACTTCGCGTGCTCCGTTACAGCCAAGATTGCTCAAAATCTATCTATCCCTTATTATGAGGATGTAGCACACGCAAAGTCAAAAGAGCGCGTGAACGCTGTCTATGATTTGGGAGTGCTTCCTAAGGAACCCAACCTCATAGTCTTCGATGATTTTGTAACTACTGGTTCTACCATCAATTCGATGAGAAACCTCCTTCAACCACTCGGCAAAAACCTCGTGTTCTTTGTCGGTATCAATAACAATATGTAATATGGATGAGAAACTAACTAAAGACATTCAGCAGTGGTTAGATACTCCTGCTGATGAGCGCGACCTTGAGCAAGGTGCGCTATATCTGCTTAAACTATCGCGTAACGCGATTATGCACCGCAATATCTCAGCTAACCTCAAGCGTCACGCTGCTGATATTGAGTACCAACTCCGTAAGTACCTTGGTTATCGCTTGCAATCGGTCACTCATGCTGAAGTTCTTGAGATGCAAGCTCAGGTGAATGCTATCGTGGAGAAGAATCACCTCGATATGCCTACCAAAACCAAGGCGGATAAGAAGAAAGCGAATGATGAGTTCAAGAAAGGTAAGCGAACTGACCACGACGCGTTGCCTCAGGAGATACAAGCCCTCTATGAGGAGAACTTGCCTCTCATACAGAAAATGCGAGCGCTACACGCTAAGCTCGTAGTTTTGAGCACCGCGAATACTACGTGCCCAGATTCTGAACGCTATCCTTTCCTCAAAGAACTCATCGAGTTGGATAAACGCTACCATGCTAATTGGAAAGCGTATGATTCCTACGGAAAAGAGGCTACTGAATGAGGCGGGGCGTTCAACTTGAAGACTACCTCAAGCCACTTGCAGAGCACCCGCTTCAAAGTTACCTAACGAATGTCCTTCAGGTAGCCGATGTCATAGAGTGGGTGCTCTCCCAGTTTGGTAAGAGCACCATTTGGCAGACATCGTTCTCCATTTCGGAGGAGTTTTTGCGTCGCCTGTATTTCATAGAGAAGTCGGGGAAAGTGAATACGATTCATCTTATCCTCGACTTCAAGGCGACCAACAAAACCCTCCGTCTATGGTCGTTCCTCACGCAGGTCATTGAGCATACTTACCTTGCTGACAACCATAGCAAGGTGATACTCATTCAGAGTGACGACGGCCGCGTGGCAACCATCATCACTTCGCAGAACCTTACGCGAGGTAATCGTATGGAATCCGCTGTGGTAACTACATCGCCTCAAGTTTTCAGTACTCTGTTTGCCGATGTGCAAGACATTATTGAAAACCATTCTGTGCCGCTTTCCGAATTATTCCAATCCAAAATTGAAAATGCCTAACTGCTATGCAAGCTATTCATTTATCAACTGCACAAGCCATGATGGCGCGTCCCGACGCCATTGATCTTGATGTTTGGAAGTCCGATGGTTCGATTATTCAACTCAGGAACTGTATTTCTTTGAAATACAACTTTTACGCGGGAACGCGTACGATCAAATTGCTCACCTCTAATCAGCTACGAACGATACGCGACTGCTGTATCATCCGCATAAATGGCTTAGAGGTGTTCATGTAGGTGTTTACCTGCGGTGCTTGGGTGTATACCTGCGGTGCTATCGCCTCCACGGCGGGTGTGGGTTTGAGTTTACCTCCGGTGGCTCCTGCGGACGTGCCTGCATTATTCCGCCCAAGAGTAGGGGACATTTACCTCCGGTGGGGCAGAGATATTTACCTGCGGTGCTATAGGTTGTTTACCTACGGTCTTCCGTCCTCGTGGGGCGGTGTTTACCTGCGGTGCTTTTGGGATGTTTACCTCCGGTGGGGCAGAGATATTTATGCCTGACGGCATGGGGTGTATACCTCCGGTGGTTTCGCCTACACTCGGCGGGAGTAAGTTTGAGTATACCTCCGGTGGCTCCTGCGGACGTGCCTGCAATGTACCGCCCATTGATTGAGACATCTACTTGCGGTGCAAAATATATCATATAGAGCCCGATACCGCCCGCTCGCCAAGAGTGAGCGCAAGGCGCAAGGGCGCAAAGGTCACACCAAGACCGCAAAGGTACACGGAGCAAATGGAGACTGATAGGCGCGCGTGATGTGGTGGGACTATTGAGGTGGGCGCAATGTATGGAGACTGCAAGCGCAAAAGAGTAGGCAAAGACTTTTCCGCTTTTGTTCATACGAAGACTGCAAAGGCTTTCGGGAACTATTAAGACTGCATAGGGTTGTGTGATATGGTGGAGACTTTTTAGGTTGGCGAGATTTATGGAGACTGCAAAGGTGGCAAAAGATAGGCAGAGACTCTCTCGCTTTGGATTGCATAGGGACTGCATAGGTGCGCAAACCATATAGAGACTCTATGAGGTTGCGCGTGATGTGTGGAGACTTTTAGAGGTTGCAGAGCAAACGAAGACTGAAAAGGTGCGCGAAGCATACCAAGACCACAAAGGGCGCAAAGAACATACAAAGACTATTTCGCCTTTTGGGCATAGTGGGACTGCATAGGCACGCGGAGCAAATAAAGACTTTTCAAGGTTCGCGCCCATGTGCAAGACTGCAAAAGGTTTGAGGAGTAGGGCGAGACTATAGAGGGCAAAAGATATAGAAAGACTTTTGAGGCTCTCGGTCAATAGATGGACTGAAAGGGCAAAAGTGACACAAATAGACTGCGTGCATATTCCGCTAAAAAGGTGCGCGAGCGCGGAACACGAAAGCAGGGCGGTTGGGGGGTCTTCTGACGGAAAGCAGGGGGATTTTGTCCCCCTGCACCCTCTAAATGCCTGATATTCAGGCAGCGTTTGTTTTTTAGAGCGGAAAAACGCAATTTTTAGGAAAAATTTGACCCGCAAAAGCGGGTGTTTCTCCGTGATTTTACTGGCTTTTCCATAGCTTCGGAAATGCCGCAAAATGTCTTTTAGTATTAGGGAGAATTTTTGTTACTTTGCACAAAAATTTTATACCCTATGTCTGATTATTCAACAAACGCGTCTGTAAATCTAACCATCAACGGACAACAAGCAGAACAAACCTTAGTAAACCTAAAACAGGCAGCACTTAATCTTACGAACGAGATAGCCAAAGCAGCTGCCACTGGCGATAAGGTCACACTTAAGAAATTGCGTCGCGAACTCAATGACACTAATCGGAAGATTAAAGAGATTGAGTCCGCGACCATGCAGGTGGATGCCGTCATGCGACGGTTGGACAAAGCAACTCCAAGAGATTTGCAAAAATCGTTAGCCACACTTAATAAGCAGCTTGACTATATGGAGCGTGGCTCTAATGCCTGGAATGAACAGGTTAAGAAAATCAAACTTGTCAAGAATGAGATCTCTAAAGTAAACGCAGAGCTTGGTAAGTCCCAAACTATGCTTGAGCGGTTCAATAATACATGGCAGCGCTGGCAGACTGTTGCCGTGGGTGGGGTAGCGGCACTCACAGGTGCTGTTATGGCAGGCAAACAAGCGGTGCAGATGTATGCGGAGATGGATCAAGAGATGGCGAGCGTCCGCAAGTATACAGGTCTAACGGCAGAGCAAGTAGAACACCTCAATGAGGAGTTCAAGAAGATTGACACGCGCTCCTCCCGCGAGCAACTCAATCAGCTTGCTCAAGAGGCAGGTCGCCTCGGCAAGACTTCAGAGAAGGATGTGCTCGGCTTCGTGCGGGCAGCAGATCAAATCAATGTGGCATTGGATGACCTTGGCGAGGGTGCGACACTCCAACTTTCTAAATTGACCAATATCTTTGGGGACGAGGAACGGCTCGGCACGGAGCAATCACTTTTGGCAGTTGGTTCTGTGATAAACGAATTGTCACAAAACTGCACGGCCAGTGCTGGCTATCTATCCTCGTTTGCTCAACGACTGGCAGGCGTTGGAGCACAAGCCGGGATGACCGTGCCACAAATCATGGCTTTTGGAGCTGTTCTCGATTCCCAAGGTCAGAAAGTGGAGATGTCAGCCACCGCTCTGAGTAAACTCATTATGAACCTTTTTAAGGAGACAGAAACCATCGCGACTGCTACAGGTCTCTATCTTAATGAGTTCAATGCCGCCCTTCAGCGTTCTACTAATGAGGACTTATTGATGTTGCTTCGCCGCCTGCATGAATTGGGAGGAATGGATGTTCTTGCTCCCGTGTTTAAGGACATGGGAGAGAACGGCGCGCGCGCCTCTGCTGTCATATCTGCACTTGCGGGTAACATCGACATGCTCATTTGGGAGCAAGAGGAAGCCAATAAAGCCTATGAGGAGGCTACCTCTGTCACGAGGGAGTTTAATGTACAGAACACGACTGTCCAAGCCAACCTTGATAAAGCTCGAAAGGGCTTTAAGGAGATGGCTATCCAACTCGGACAGGAACTTGCTCCCGTAATGAAGCACTTTGTCTCATCTACATCTGCTAGTATGAGAGTGCTGCTTACCATGATTAAGTTTATCAAGGAGAATAAGGTCGCTATCACTTCCCTTGCGGCTGCTATTGCAACTTACACCGTAGCAGTAAATCTTGCTGCTATCAAGGATAAGTTGCATACAGCCTATATCGTGGCAAAGTCTGCCGCTATGCACTTGCACAAAGTCGCTGTCTTGGCAGCTTCTGTCGCATACAATCGTATGACTGGCAATGTGACCCGTGCAAATGCTGCTATGAAATTATTGAACACTACTATGAAGACAAACCCATGGGGCTTGTTGGCAAGTTTGATAGTTGGCGCTACAGTTGCTTTGGTTGGATATATCAAGAAACAGCGAGAGGCAGTAACTACTACCAATACGCTGGATAGTGTTCGTAAAGTGGCTGCCCAAAACATGGTGGAGGAAACGAATAAGATCAACCTACTGGTTGCTGCTGCCAATAATGAGAAGCTAAGTTTGGAGGAGCGTAAGAAGGCTGTTGATAAACTGAATTCGATTATTCCCAATTATAATGCGCAACTGGATGCAACAACAGGTAAGTACCAAGCCAACAAAGAGGCATTGGATGATTACCTTGAGGCGTTGCGCTATAAATATGAGTTAGAGGGTGCAAAGGATAAACTGGCTGAGATTGGTCGGCAGAAAGCCGAACTCAATATCAAAAAAGCGGAGCAAAATGCTGAGATAGCCAAGCTAGGTGAGGAGCGAGCAACGGCAAGCACGCTTGCTCAAAATCAGCAAACAACAGGCAGTACTGTTTTAGATCTGCTGAACCAAGGTGGAGCTATGCAGGCTTCGGGCTATATGACAGCAGATATTGATGAAGATATACAAGAAGCCAAACGAGGCTTGGAGCAAACTGATAAGGAGTTGCAAGCCCTTGTAGAACAAGAGAAGATTATTCTTGGAGAATATGGTGAAGGGCTTATGAAAGCAGAAGCGGAGTTTAAGGAAATTGTTGATGATGTAGATGTGGTCGTTCCAACTCCGACTGTCGTAACCACTCCCGAACCTGAAAACACTACACCCAGCAACAAGTTCCAAGCCGAGGATGATTGGAAAGAGCGAGAGGAAGCTCTCAATCGCATTGCCTATGCCAAAGGCGAGAAGGATTATGATGCCTACACCAAACGCATGTTGGCTATTCAGGTGGAGTACCACCAAAAGAAATTGGCACATACTGACCTTGTGGGCAATGAGCAAGTAACGATTGAGGCGAGTTACCATGAGGCATTGCGCAAGCAAGCTACGAATGCTATTGAGGGGACAGTAGAACAGGAGAACGAGGCGTACCAAGAGCAACTGGCCGCTTTGCAGCAGCGCTATATTGATGGCGAGATGACAGCTCGCCAGTATCAAAACGCGATGGAGTTGCAGGAGTTGGAACACCTACGTAAATTGGCTGGCTTGTACGAGGAAGGCTCAAAGGAGCGATTAAAGGCGGAAAAGAACTACCAAGACGCTAGTCGCAGACAGCAGATGAAGCACCTTGAGGAGGATAGGAAACTTCAAGAGAAGATGCGTGAGGAGTACTTTACCAAGGCATATCAGGTACCTGATAACGATAGCTATCAACGCGATCTTCGCAACCTTGAGATTGTCCACAAAGAGATGCTGAAAGCATGTGGTAATAATAGCAAAGAACGCTTGCAGATAGAGCGTGCCTTTCAAGAGGCAAAGTACCAATTAGGTCGTAAGTACAATGTGAAGAATGCCAAGGAACTCAAAAAGTCGTTCCGTTCCGCCATGGATGATGTAGCCGACTGGCTGGAATCCGACGGCGGGCAGGCATTCTCACAGTCGCTCGATACGGTGCTTTCGGGTATGTCTGCTATCTTTTCCGAGGTAAGTGACCTGGTACAAGCACAGTTGGATATCGAAACCGCCAAGATCACATCCGTATATGATGCTCAAATTTCTGCTGCAGAGGGCAACAAGTACAAAGAGGTGCAGCTCGAACAACAGAAGCAGAAGGAAGTTGGCAAAGCCAAGGCAGAGGCAAATAAGAAAATGTTTGCCATGCAGGTTATTCAAGCCGTTGCCCAAACTGCTATGTCTGCCATTGCTGCTTACTCCTCTGCTGCAGCAATTCCTGTGGTCGGTTTCGTGATGGCTCCTATAGCTGCTGCTATGGCTATTGCAGCCGGAGCATTGCAGATTGCATCTATCAAGAAGCAACAAGAAGCGTCTGCTGCTGTAGGTTATGCTTCGGGTGGTTTTACACCCGCTGGTCCTCCTGAAAAGGAGGTGGGCGTGGTACACGCAGGAGAGTGGGTAGCCTCGCAGAAATTGCTTGCTAATCCTGAAGCCAGAGCAATAATCAATACCCTTGATTATGCCCAACGAACGAACACAATAGGTTCGTTAAGAGCTCAAGATGTATCAAGCACTATCACAGCCCCTGTGAAGATTGCCAAAGCATCTGAAGACGGACGTCTCAATGCTACACTAGCTGCTACGGCTAAGATTTTAGCTACCTATAGCAGCACAATGAAAGACCTTTCATCTCGTTTGAATGAGCCGTTTGTCACTGTGAACACGGTCACAGGTGATACGGGCATTAAGAAAGCCCAGGATGAATACGAGCAACTAATACGCAACAAAACCCCTAAATCAAGAAGATAGTATGGAAATTCTAATCAATGACATGCCCGCAGTACTCAAGCAGAAATTGAGTTTTGATTTTGTGTGTGAGAACCGCTATTTCTCAGGAGCGGATGCTTATTCTATGACCATCAGTTTCCCGCTGAAGCATTGCGCTCAAAACCTTAGGATATTTGGTCATATCAACCGCGTGGATGTGGAGAAAGGTAATCTGAAACTACCTTGTACCATTAGGCATGGTAAGTTCGTTAAGTCAGGTTCAATCGCTATCACAGCCATTGATGATGTAGAGGTGAAAACCCAATTTCTTGAAGGTCGTTCTGCTGACAATTACGCATCATCATTTGATGATTGCTATATCAATGAGTTAGAATTAGGCTATCCCGATACTACGCCAAGTAGTGTTGATGCCTCAAGGCAGAATGGCTACGATCAAGGAGCGAAATGGTTGTGTTATCCTTGGGTCAATAATAATACGGGAAATGTGCAGAATGATATGTATGTGTTTGCTCAGCATACACATTGGGAAAGTTCTGTGAAAGGATTATCTTTTCAGCCATACCTTATTTACATAGTAGGGCTAATCCTTGAAAAGCTCGGCTATACTTACGATTTTACAAAGTGGATTGCTACTCCTTATCGCCACTTAATCATCTGCAATGCCTTGCCGTATGCTTGGGAGATTAAGAACTGGGCAGCTGCTCTGCCTCATTGGACGGTTACGGAGTTGCTGGAGCAGTTAGAGTACCTCATGAACTGCGAGTTTGATGTAGATCACATACGCAAGCATGTTTCCTATCAAACTTCCCACGAAGCCATCACGAACAGTGGAGAAGTGACACTCTCCCGTGTTCTGGATGATTACTCCGTTAGCGTGGAAGATGCTGCTAGTTGTAAGTATCGCGAGCGGCAGAACTTTATGTTTGCAGAGTGTGACCACAAAATGCAAAAGTATCATTCTTGCCCTAAGTTCATTGAAGATCATCGCAAGTTCCTTAGACAAAACACCGAATGGCGAGATGTAGATACTATCGCCAATTACGCATCGCAAGTGCAGCCCTATTTGGCAACTACTGAACCCTATAAGGCGGGCATTCAGCAGTGTGTGACATACGTAAAGGATGTAGATTGCTACTTTGTCCTGCGAATGGTCAGCAATGTCATTGAAGGACATGCTACTGACCTCAATTTGCCGTATGGCACTTCGTATCGGTTTATGCAGCCCATCAATCGTTTTGCACCTCTCATCATGGACGAAGATGCCGACACCATAGAACTCAAGATCGTTCCTGCGTGGATTGATGATACTACACCCGAGAAAGGGCAGGTTATATTCCTGCCATTGGGCGACTATGGCACGGACATCAAGAACCAAGAACTCACACCAGACGAGGCGTTCGCTCAAATGCGCACCAATGGTGATTATTATATCAATAATATGACCCAGCAAGAAAGCACCGAGTTCTTGGATAAACTCTTCGTTGCCTTTTCGGAGGGCATTAGAAGTCCACTCAAATATCCACGTCCTACCATTGACACCATCGAGGTGATGTCCGATGGTGGCTATTTCTCCAAGCCGCACTCGCTGTCCCTTCAGTATGCCTACTTTAAGGATAGTCATTATGCCCGAAAGATTGACCCAATACACAAATACTCCTTCAAATTCCTTTCGGATGAGATCCCCAATGTGCGGGCTTTGTTCTATATCAATGGTAAGCAGTTCATCTGCGAGAAGATTACTGCCACCTTCAACGAACATGGAATGAGCCAACTCCTCAAGGGCGATTTCTATGAGGTGGTGTTGTGAATGGAAAAAATTGATATGAAGTAATATTTTGCTCTATTTCACAGACCTAATGAAACAGCGCAAAAAAATGTGAAACATATTGTAATTCAAGGATTTCGGTTGTTGATCCCTTGTAATGCCCTTCCTTATGCTTGGGGCGGTAGAGCATTAAATTTTTCCATCTCAAAAAAAAGTTGTATCTTTGCACGCAATTTGATAAAGAATATGAATAGGATTCAAGAAGAGAAAAAGACTGTTGAACAAATGCTGCGCATTTATTGCCGAAAAGTTCATCACAATGATTTATGTGGAGAATGCCAGGCATTGCTCGTGTATGCACACCAACGTTTAGATGCTTGCAATTTTGGCGAGGAAAAGCCAAGTTGCAAGAAATGTCCTGTACATTGCTACAAACCAGATATGCGAGAAAAAATCCGTCGAGTGATGCGTTTTGCTGGTCCACGAATGATTCTATACCATCCAACGGCAGCTATTAAGCATTTATTGCGAGAAAGGAAATAAAGGTAAGCATACGGAGACTATGTGGCAGGGTGGTAGAGCATCCGCCAGAGCGTAGTCAAAAATGCAAACATTTTGCGATTTTACGCATTTTTGGTGAAAAAGATTTACGGATTTCTGCATGTTTCTGCAAAATAAATTTACGGATTTCTGCATTTTTTGATAAAATTATTTGCGTATGGCAAAGATCTAAGGTGCTATGTCAGGATATTTTTATAGAAAAATGAAAATATTTTTGGCTATTTCAATACATTTTTGTATCCATTCAGCCAAAAATAAATCACCATTTGCGTTTTAGATACTAATGTTTAAAAAATAGTCAAAAATGCAAACATTTTGCGATTTTACGCATATTTAGCGAAAAAGATTTTGCGATTTTACGCATTTTTGGCAAAAAAGATTTTGCGATTTCAAAAAAAAGTAGTACCTTTGCAGCGAATTTAATCAAACTGACCATATGATTTTTCGTAGAAAACTTTACAACGACATGCTTCGTTGGAAAAACGAACGCAAAGGAACAACTGCATTGCTCATCAAAGGAGCACGACGAGTAGGTAAGTCCACCTTGGCAGAAGAGTTTGCAAAGAACGAGTATAAGACCTACATCTTAATCGATTTTGCCCATATCTCTCCCAAGATGTCTGCGCTCTTTGATGATATGAGCAATTTGAATTTCTTCTTCATGCACCTACAATTGGAAACGGGCGTGACGTTGTATGAACGTGAGTCAGTCATCATCTTTGATGAGGTGCAACTCCAGCCTAAAGCACGTCAAGCTATCAAGTATCTGGTTAAAGATGGCCGCTATGACTATATCGAAACGGGATCGTTGCTTTCTATCAAGAAGAATGTGCAAGGCATCGTTATTCCTTCCGAGGAAACAAGAGTCACTTTGCAACCGATGGATTTTGAAGAGTTTTATTGGGCAATTGGGAATACCACTTCCTACGGCGTCTTAAAGCAGTTTTATGAGCAACATCATGCGTTGAGCAATTCACATCGCAAAGTGATGCGTGACCTTCGATTGTATATGCTGGTAGGAGGTATGCCTCAAGCAGTAGATACTTATCTAAGCACGAATAACCTGCAAGCAGTAGATGAGAAGAAACGGGAAATCATTGATCTCTACAAAGACGATTTCAATAAGATCGACCCAACAGGACGTGCCTCACAACTGTTTGCCGCCATCCCAGCACAACTGAATAGCAATGCTGGACGTTATCAGATTGCCAGTGTTCTTGAGAATCAAGATGCACAACGAGTGGCGGAAGTAGTGGCTGATATGGCGGATAGTATGACCATATCTTTGGCTTACCATGCGAATGATCCCAATGTGGGTTTACCAATGACCAAGAACTTGTATCGCTACAAGATGTTTGTAGCAGATACGGGTTTGTTTGTGACCTTGGCGTTTCATGATAAGGCATTTACAGAAAATATTATCTATAGCAAGTTGTTGAGTGATAAATTGGATGCTAATCTGGGGTATATTTATGAGAACTTGGTGGCTCAAATGTTGCGTAGTGCAGGACATGAGTTGTTCTATCATACATTTCCAGCAGAGAATAATCACAACTACGAAGTAGATTTCTTGCTATCTCGTGGTAATAAGATTGTTCCTATCGAGGTGAAGTCTTCGGGATATAAGACGCATAAGTCTTTGGATGCTTTTTGCGAGAAACACTCTTCTCGTATTGGCGATCGCATCTTGCTCTATACCAAAGACTACCAAAAGGATGGAGCAACCATCTGCTTGCCGGTCTATTTTACGAGTCTTTTGTAAACTATAGCACTTAATGTAACAGCGCAAAAATCTATGAAATAAACTGTAATTCAAGGATTTCGATTGTTGATCATTCGTAATGCCCTTCTTGAAAAGTTAATAGCAGCCTTATTTGGCTGCTATTAACGTATTCAAATATCCGAAATTTTGCAAATAAATCGGATGATTACCTACTTGTTATTCCTAAAATATTTGCAAAGTTTTAGGAATTTCTTACATATTTTAAGGATAGTCATTATGCCCGAAAGATTGACCCAATACACAAATACTCCTTCAAATTCCTTTCGGATGACATCCCCAACGTGCGGGCTTTGTTCTATATCAATGGTAAGCAGTTCATCTGCGAGAAGATTACTGCCACCTTCAACGAACATGGAATGAGCCAACTCCTCAAGGGCGATTTCTATGAGGTCGTGGGATGATACACTAAATATATGCGCACGCGCGTGCGCGTTAGGCTTTATTCTCATCCCCAATAATCATGGACGGTGCAGCGTTGTTGAGTTTCTTGATGAGGTTAGGGTTCTTGTGATTGCCATAGCGCGTGGTCATGCTCAGGTCGCTATGACCTGCAGCTTGCATCACATCCAAGGCAGGAATACCTTCCTCCAGCATGCTATTGATACCACTATCACGCAATGAATACAATTGATATTCCTTTGGCAGTTTCATCTCATCACGCATGTCAATCCATGTGTTGGTAAAGGAGTGTTGCGACATAGGCAGCTTACCACATTTCCAACTCTTATCGGCAAACAAGTAGTCCGTTGGCTTGGCATGCTTCGTGTGTTCCAATAGCATTTGCTCAAGTAGTGTGTCCATACGGCTATCACGCGATTTGCCGTTCTTAGTCTTATTGCCAGGCAAGTGGATGCAATGATTGACAAAGTCAATGTCCTCCACCTGTATGCGCGTGATCTCGATAGGTCGAATGAGCGATGTGAACACCATCTGCATAATGATACACATAGCTGGGTTATTCTCCTTGAAATAGTTGAAGATTCGTGTGCGGTCTTCCGCAGGGATGATAGTACGTGTCTTCTCGCCCTCGCGTTTCTTCTTAATCTTCGCAAATGGGTTCTCTGTGAGATAGCAGTGCTCTACAGCCCATGTGAAGACACCACGTCCCATCTTCATATTATTGTTGTAGGTTCGTGGGGAAACGCGCTCTGCATGTAGGCGGGTGCGTACTACTTTCTTGCCATTGGAGTTGCCGCCTCTATTGACGAACTCCAAGTACTCCACAGCTATCTCCTGCGTAAACTCGCCCGTAGTAAGAGTGGGGTAGTTCTTTTGCAGCCACTCTGTCAATTGCTTGCAGAAGGTGCTATAGCTGACCATGGATGTTTTCTTGAGTTCTTTGGATTTCTCCTTGATGAACTCCTCAAACATCTTCTGCACAGGTGTCTCGCTACGCTTGGTAGGCTTGCTTGCCTCGCTCACAGTAGGCATAGGCGCGACTGCTTGCTCTGCCTGTTGTTGCTCGGCTTGTGCAGATGGCAATGGTGGCAGAGGTGCTATATACTGCATGACAGGCGTAGCCTGCGACACTACTGGCACTTGCACATATTGCATTTGTTGTGGCATTGCAGGCAATGTCTGCATAGGTGCATAGTGCATTTGGAGTTGGTTGTTGATGGTCGTAACGATAGATTCCGCTTTGGTACGGAAGTCCATCATCGTTTGACATTTCTTTCTCAAACGATTCAATTTAATACGTTTACGACGGAAGGATTTTTGATCGTCAGTTAGGGTAGCATACTCAATGTACCAACCTAGTTTGTTGGTGTACAATTGAGCTGGACGATAATGAAGGGTCAAGTACCCTTCGAATTTTGCTTGAAAATTTTGCATTTTTTTTTCTTCGGTTGTGTATTTGACCACCCGAAGAAATTATGCTTTAAAATATGGAAATCGTCTCTCAAAATCTGCCGTTTTTGTACCGATTTTGATGACGATTTTGGTGCCGATTGATAATTAGTTTTTTATAACTTGCTGATTATCAACATTTGAGCCACCACGGGGACTCGAACCCCGGACCTACTCATTACGAATGAGTTGCTCTACCAACTGAGCTATGGTGGCAATTTGATTTTCAGCGATTTACATCGCAATTCAATCCATTTTGGCTCAATTTTCAGCTTCTAAACCGGCGACCCACGCATTACGAATGCGTTGCTCTACCAACTGAGCCATAGTGGCAAAAGCGGATGCAAAGGTAGTGCTTTTTTGTGAAATATGCAAATAATTTTGGAGAATTGCATATTTTTTTGTACTTTTGCAGGCAGAAATAATTATTTAGAGTTTGTCTTGAAATAAGAAATGAAAAAAATACACTTGTTATTATTGCTATTATTATGTGCTACACCAAGAGGAGTTGCACAGTATTGTACGAGCATACATAATGCCAATATACATACTTTGCGTACGAGATATGTGGATACGGATTTGCCTCTACAGCGTCCATATCTAGTACTTGTGAATGGGGTGATAGATGGCAGTGATGGCACTAATACTCTGGAGATCTCATTTGATGAACTGAGTCATGACATACAACAATATTCTTATACATTGCTTCATTGTAATCATGATTGGACGAAGAGTGATATTAGTTCCTATGAGTATGTAAGAGGGTTTACAACGGGCGATGTGGTGGATTATGAGTTGTCGCTTAATACACAACAGGCATATACCCATTATTGGTTTACATTTCCTAATGATCAGATGCAATTAACTGCAAGTGGAAATTATGTGCTTCTCATTTATCAAGATGGCGATGTGGAGAATATGGTGGCACAAGTTTGTTTTTCTGTGGTGGAGCAGATCGTGGATGTGGATGCTTCTTTACGAGCCAATACGGATATTGAGCTTAATGGCAGGTATCAGCAACTGGATGTTGATGTACGCACTGCAGCGTTAAATGTACGTGATGCTCAAGAAGTTAAAGTAGTGGTGCAGCAAAATGGTCGTTGGGATAATATGGTGACATTGGGTAAACCCACTTTTGTAGAGCCTGGTCGTTTGCGCTATATAAATCAGAAATCGTTGGTCTTTGAGGGTGGAAATGAGTTTCGGCATTTTGATATATATTCTACATATTATGCTGGCTATCACGTAGATGTGGTTGATTATGCGCAAGGCGAATACCACGTGCTGCTGGATGTAGACGAGATTCGCGGCACCATGGGCAGAGGAGCAGGTCGCGAGGGGTTGCCTTATCTGACAGAAGAGGATGCTAATGGACAATGGGTGGTGAATTGTGAGAAGACGGATTATGTGGATACGGAGGCGGAATATATGTGGGTGCATTTTTGTTTGCCAACTATGCAACCATTAATGGATGCTCGTGTGTTTGTGGGAGGCGATATGTTTTATAACCAATATGCTGCTACCAATATGATGTATTATGATGCAGAAACCAAATGTTATCGTGCGCGCGCGTATATTAAACAAGGTGGATATAACTATATGTACTATTCGGTGAAGAGTGATGGGCAGTTGCAGACACATGGAAGTCCTGTGAAAGTGAGCACTTTGCCGTTAGAAGGTTCACATTGGCAGACGGAAAATGAATATGTGATAAAAGTGTACTATCGTCCATTTGGTGGAAGATATGATAGATTGCTAGGATATAAAGTTTTGTGATGTGGTGTACAGTATATGTAGTGTATTGTGAGATTCCAATGGAAGCAAGTGGCAACTCGAAGTAAAAGAATTAAATATTTATTAAAAAAAATGGATAAAATGCATTCTTTTTTGCATAATCCAATTTTTTTTTGTACCTTTGCAGCGCCTATGGCGCTTTCACGAAGAAATTGCTAGGAAAGCGCATGTAATGTAAAAATAACTTAGACATATGCTGAGTAAACCAGAAGAGAATCTAATCAAGATTTATGAGAGATCGTTCCGTGAGAATTGGTCGTTGGAGGCTGTTACCGATTATGGTACAAGTAATATCTTGACGTATGCACAGTTGGCAGAGAATGTTGCTAAACTGCATTTGATGTTTAAGCAAGCAGGAGTACAAGTTGGCGATAAAGTGGCAGTTATGGGTAGAAATAATGCCAACTGGGTGACGACATTCTTGGCAACAGTGACATATGGTGCGGTCATAGTACCTATATTGCAAGACTTCAAGGCAAATGATGCAATACATATTGTAAATCACTCAGAATCAAAATTGTTGTTTATTACTGATTTGATTTGGGAGAATATTGATGCAGAGCAAGTGCCTGAATTGAAAGCGGTAATCTCTCTAAATACTATGGATATGATTATCAGTCGTTTGCCAATGGAGCAATCGATAGATAAGATGACTATCGGGGAATTGTTCGCGGAGACATATCCAAATGGATTCAGTAAAGATGATGTGCAATATATTGATCGAAGCAATGCTGAGTTAGCATCCATTAACTACACATCGGGTACCACGGGTTTTTCCAAGGGTGTAATGACGCCTGCGAATGCATTGGCTGGTAATATTTTGTTTGGTTTGAAAACAAAATTGGTATTTCCTGGTTGTCGTCATGTGGCATTTTTACCTTTAGCACATGCCTATGGGTGTGCATTTGATTTCTTGGCATGTTTGGCTGCAGGTGGTCATACTTATCTAATTGGTCGTACACCATCTGCGAAAATATTGTTGAAAGCGTTCTCAGAAGTGAAACCTACTGTTATTCTGTCTGTTCCGCTGATATTGGAGAAGATTTATAAGAAGATGATTCAGCCTCAAATTAGTCGAACTCCAGTTAGTTGGGTGTTGAAGATGCCATTACTAGATAAGGTAGTGCTGAATAAGATACGCGAGAAGTTGATGGATGCTTTTGGTGGCGAATTTTCTCAAGTGATCATTGGAGGTGCGCCTTTGAATGCAGAGGTAGAGGCTTTTTTGCGTCGTATTAAATTCCCTATCACCATAGGTTATGGTATGACGGAAACCGCTCCGTTGATTAGTTATACTCCGTGGAATGAATTCCGTACTCAATCTTGTGGTCAAGTGTTGGAAGGTTTTATGGAGGCGCGTATTGCTAGTCCAGATGCCAGTGGAGTGGGTGAGATACAAGTGCGTGGTGAGCATGTGATGATGGGATATTACAAAAATGAACAAGCTACAAGCGAAAGTTTTACTGATGATGGATGGTTGCGTACAGGTGATTTAGGTGTGATAGATAAGGATGGTTTTATATACATTAAAGGTCGTTGTAAAACTATGTTGCTTGGCCCTAGTGGACAAAATATCTATCCGGAAGAGATTGAAGCAAAAATAAATAATATGCCATATGTGCTGGAGTCGCTAGTGTTGCAGAAAGATGATACACGTTTGGTGGCATTGGTTTGCCCTGATTTCGAGGCTGTAGATGCAGATCATCTAACTCAAGAACAGTTGGAAAGTGTGATGGAGGAGAACCGCAAACTAGTGAATCAGGATTTGGCGGCGTACGAGCAGATTAACATGGTGAAACTCTATACACACGAGTTTGAGAAAACACCAAAGAAGAGTATAAAGCGCTTTCTTTACGAAGCGTAAATAAAGTGCTTAGTTTAGAGGACGCTCGCGAGCGAGCTACAGTTTAGAGTTTAGAGGCATGAACTTGTGTATTGATCAGGGAAATTCGAGAACGAAGATAGCGCTGTTTAAACAAGATGGGCGAATTGTGAAGAACTTGCTGTACAAGTACTTTACAAGCGCTGATGTTGAGCGCCTCTTCTCGCTATATCCGATCAAAAATAGCATTGTTTCATCGGTAGCGAATATGGATGCTGCTGTAGTAAATACACTTAATCGCTTGTCAGAGCACTTTATATTGTTTGATTATAAAACACCATTGCCCATAGCTAATCGTTACGAGACACCTGATACTTTGGGTCAAGACCGGATCGCTTCAGCGGTGGGAGCTGCATATTTATGTCCGAATAAAAATCTATTGATTGTAGATGCAGGTTCGGCTATAACATATGATTTTTTTTCTTCAGAACAAGGGTTCCTAGGAGGAAATATCGCTCCAGGAATCAAGATGCGATTGACAGTGCTCAATCAAATGACCAAGAAATTACCATTAGTAGAGGTAGAGCAGAATGCACTAACGCCTCTATTTGGCAAAAATACTAAAGAAGCTATTGCAGCAGGTGTTGTTCGAGGGGTGGTTTTTGAGGTAAAAGGATATATGCGTACGCTTAGCGAACAAGGAACTGATTTTGTGGCATTTGCTACGGGTGGACATGCACCCTATATATTAAACGGGGTCAAGGATGGTATGCGTCATGAACCACACTTGGTGTTGATTGGTCTGAATCGTATTTTAGAATATAATATAGTTGAGCATTAATTGATTATGAGTTTGAAAAAATATATATTGATTGTATTTGCCAGTATGATGGCGGTGGTGATGTGGGCGCAAAATGCAACTTCATCTCCCACTTCACGTTATGGCTATGGTGAGTTGAATAATAATCTGCCTGGTGCTTACCGTGCAATGGGTGGTTTGGGCGTAGGTATGCGCTCAAACAAAGTAATCAATCCAGCACAACCCGCATCATATACTGCATGCGACTCAATGACCTTCATGTTTGATGTGGCAGGGTCATTCCTTTATACCAACTATGGTGATTCATATGGACAACGTAATAAGGTGAATGGTAACTTGGAGTATATCACTATGCAATTCCCTATTTGGCGTCAGCATATTGCCATGTCGTTGGGTGTTAATCCTTATTCGGCTGTGGGTTATGACTTTGCATTGACTGATTCTATTAATTCGGATTACTATTATACTCAATCTTATCGTGGTTTGGGTGGTTTTACGCAAGTGTATGGTGGCGTAAGTTTTAATATATGTGATTGGGTGGCGTTGGGTGTCAATGCGTACTATATGTTTGGAGATGTAGAGCAATCTAGAAGCTTAAACTTTACGGATGCATCAATGGATTCTGTACAATTGGTAGAAACATTGACAGCGAATAGTTTGCGCCTGCGTTATGGTGTACAATTATTTCACACTTTTGGCAAACACTCAATTACATTGGGAGGTGTTTTCGAAAATAAACAACCATTCTCACGTATGAACTACGAACAAATCGAAACAACAACAGCCGATACTATCACATTGATTGATAATGGCTTTGAAATGCCGATGATGTATGGTGCTGGTTTGAGTTATGCATATGATAATCGTGTACTTATTGGTGCAGATTATATGTGTCATGATTGGGCAAATGCCAAGTATTTTGGAACAACCAACTCGTTACGTGTTCGTCATCGCTGGGCACTTGGTGCTGAGTATCGCAACAATCCAACTAGTCGAAAATATGTGGATCAATTGTATTGGCGATTGGGTGTAAATTACACTACTGCATATACGAATCGGTATAATGAAGCGGAACTGGGAGTGAGTGCTGGTGTTGGTTTCCCATTGCGAACAGCTGGTACTGTAATCAATGCAACAGTGGAATATGGAAAACGTGGCAGTAAAGACGTCTTGAAGGAGAATTATTTGCGACTGGTAATTAATGCTTCTATTTCCGAACATTGGTTCTTTAAACGTAAATTGTAGTAAAATATACTAATAAAATAAATATACAGCAAAATGAAAAAAGTATTGTTAATTGCTTTGTGCTTTGCCATTCCAATGGTAGGTTTTGCACAAAAAAAGAAAAAGAAAGGTGCTGAATCTGAGGTAGTTGCACCTGTAGTAGAAACCCTATCTGATGAGGAATGTATGGTGAATCTTTCACTTTTCCATGAGTCAGTAAAAAACAAACAATTTGAGGAGGCATATGGTTTTTGGTTGCCTGTATATCAAAGTCGTCCTGATTTGAACAAGGCCATCTATACAGATGGCGCAGAGATTTTGGGGTATCGTTACCAACAAACTACCGATGAAAATGTACGTAAAACTTTGCGTGATTCCATTCTTCAATTGCACGATGATCGTATCAAATACTTTGATGATGCAAAGTATCCAGATGCTTATGTGTTAGGGTTGAAGGCAATGGATTATTTGGCGTATTATCCTGAAGATGAGTTGGCAATGCCTGCTTATGGTTGGTTGAAAGAGTCTGTAACTGCTTTGGGCGAAAAGGCTCAAATCACTGTTTTGCGCAAGTTTGTTGAGGTTAGTTACAATATTTATAAATCTAATCAAGATCAATATGGTGATCAGTTCTTGGCTGATTATCAATTGGCATCTGCTACTTTAGATCAAATCGCTGCTGCAGGTGGTAAGAATGCTGAGCAAGCTGCTAGCCAAAAGGCATATGTGGATCGTCTCTATGCAGCTTCTGGTGCTGCTGATTGCGGCCAAATGGATCAGATGTACGCAAGTGTGGTTGCAGAAAGTGCTGATGACTTGGAGAAACTTGGCTCCATTATGAAGCTTTACCGTCGTCTTGGTTGTACTGAGAGCGAAGTGTATTTTGCTGCCGCTGAGCACTCTCATAAATTGCAGCCTACTGCAGAGTCTGCTGCTGGTTGTGCACAAATGTGCATCAAGAAGGGTGACTTGAATGGTGCCGTTGACTATTACAAGCAAGCATTATCTATGGTTACTGTTGACGAGGATAAGGCTGATTATCTCTATCGTTTGGCTAATGTATATGTATCCCTAAATAACTACCAACAAGGTGTGGCTACCGCTCAACAGGCTTTAGATATCAATGCTGAGGATGGTCGTTGCTATTTGTTGATGGGTATCTGCTATGCTAGTGCTAAGGTATCTGATGATCCAATCTTGGCTCGTTCTGTGTTCTGGGTAGCATGCGATATGTTCCAAAAAGCAAAGAGCGTGGATGCCTCTTGCACTAGTGACGCGAACAAACTTATCGCTACTTACCGTCAATACTTCCCAAGCAAAGAGGATGTATTCTTCCATCGTGATTTGAACGAAGGTTCTCCTTACCGCGTAGGTGGTTGGGTTAATAGAACAACTACTTGTCGTTCAAAAGCTGAATAATGATCCGTTGAAATAATTATTCAAGGCATATGCCGAGATAAGAAACATTGAAGATTCTTCAACCATTATCATCATCAAGTGCCAAGAGAATCATATTTTTGGTTCTCTTGGCGTTGGTTATTGTTGGATGCAAACCTCGCGATGTTCGTTTGCGTGCAGCTGCTGTTACGGATAGAAAAGCCACACCAGTTCTGCAAGCTACAGATGTAAATACGATCATTTCCGATTCTGGAATCGTTCGTTATCGGATCAAGGCTCCAACGTGGCAAATATTCGATAAGGCAGATACGCCTTATTGGGAGTTTCCTGATGGTGTCTATTTAGAGCGATTTGATGAGAATTTAGAACCAGATGCTACGGTAGAGGCAGATTATGCTTTTTATAATGAACCTGCCCAACGTTGGTTACTTAAAGGAAATGTAGAGGCCCTTAATCTAGAGGGCGAAAGATTTGAGACTTCGTTGCTCTATTGGGATCAAAAATCGGAGTCTGTGTATTCGGACTCTTCCATTGTGATTACGCGTGAGAGTTCTATAATAAAGGGAGTGGGCTTCCGCTCAAATCAATCTATGACGCAATATACCATCTTGCGTCCTACAGGTGTATTCCCAATCAAAGACTAGGGATTTCACTGTTCGTTCGTCATAGGATTATTATAAGATTACCATAAATTTTCTCAATCTTTGTACTACCTATTCCTATAAATCCAAGCAATTTATGAAATACAAATATAATTATACTGTTCAATATCAAGATGTGGATGATACGCGTCGATTGCGCTTGTATACTATGGAAAATTATCTACTGATTGTTGCAGGTAGGGTAGCTGATGAATTGGGATTTGGTATTCCTCATTTGCTGCCACTCAATTGTACATGGATTATCACTCATCTCAATCTTGAAATGCTCTATCTGCCTACCCATGGCGAAGAAATGGTTATCGAAACATGGATTGAGCAAAATGCACATATGCTTTCCGTTCGTGATTTTCGTATATATGTAAAGGAGTCTGGTGGGGAGCAATTGATTGGTTGTGCTAAATCTGTATGGGCTGTTTTAGAGCGTGATAAGCGTGAAATTGTGAATATCTTTGACCATCCAATGTTTGATGGTGCAATAGATGGTGAAGTACTGAAGCTCGCTCGCGCGCAACGCATGTTACCTATTAATATAGAAAAACTAGCAGAGGATGCTGATGCCGTACAATATGGTGAGTACCAACATACAATCCAATACGCTGATATGGATTACAACTGCCATTGTAACTCATGTAAATATCTTGAATGGATGCTCAATGCACACCGCATGTTGGATAATACAAAACCGTTCCGTTTGGATATCGGTTATGTAAAAGAGTTGTATCTGGGTGATAATATGATTACTCGTGTAGTTGAGAAAAATAATTCACTACAATATCAGCAGGTGGATGCAAGCGGGGCAACCTGTTGTAATGCGCGAATAACACAAATAGAAAATATTACCTGTTGATAACTTTTTCTTTTTGGAAAACTTTTTGTGTTGATAAAAAATGCAAGTTGCTAATTATTAGTGGCTTGTGTTTTTGTTTTGGGTAACTTTGTATTATTGTTGAAAACTTTTTGTGATGAAAAATTTGCACATATCATAAATATGTTGTACCTTTGCAACCGATTTTGTGCTTGTTTTCAGACAAATCTAGACAGGAAAAATATAACTAATTATATATCATGGAGAAAAAGACTTTTACCCAAAAAGAAGCAGAATTAGCTTCGGTGGAGTATTTCCAAGGTGACGAGTTGGCAGCACGTGTGTGGAGTACGAAGTATGCGCTGAAAGACTCGTATGGTAACCTTTACGAACAGACCCCAGACGATATGCATCATCGTTTGGCAGGTGAGATTGCTCGTATTGAGCAAAAGTATGCTAACCCAATGTCAGAGGCTGAGCTCTTTGAACTCTTGAAGGACTTTAAGTACATTGTGCCTGCAGGTAGTCCAATGACTGGTATTGGCAACGATTTCCAAGTGGCTAGTTTAAGTAACTGCTTTGTGATTGGTCAAGATGGTAGCGCGGATAGCTATGGTGCTATTATCCAAATCGACGAGGAGCAAGTACAACTCATGAAGCGCCGTGGTGGTGTAGGTCATGACTTGAGTCATATCCGTCCTCATGGTAGCCCTGTGAAGAACTCTGCTTTGACCTCAACAGGTTTGGTTCCTTTTATGGAGCGTTATAGCAACTCTACTCGTGAGGTGGCTCAGGATGGTCGTCGTGGCGCGTTGATGTTGAGTGTCAGCGTGAAGCACCCTGATAGCGAGGCGTTTATTGATGCTAAGATGGAGTCGGGTAAGGTTACTGGAGCTAACGTATCAGTTAAGGTACATGATGATTTTATGGAGGCTGCAATCAGCAAACAAATGTATCAACAGCAATACCCAATTGATGCTGCAGATCCATCCTTCGCCAAGGAAGTTGACGCTCACAAACTTTGGAAGAAGATTATCCACAATGCTTGGAAATCGGCAGAACCAGGTGTGCTCTTCTGGGATACTATCACCCGCGAGTCTGTGCCTGATTGTTATGCAGACCTTGGTTACAAAACTGTGAGTACCAACCCTTGTGGTGAAATTCCACTATGTCCATATGATAGCTGCCGTCTCTTGGCTGTCAATCTCTATAGTTATGTGAAGAATCCTTTCACACCTCAAGCTGAATTTAATTTTGATCTTTTCAAGAAGCACGTGGCTGTTGCGCAACGTATGATGGATGATATCATTGATCTTGAGGTAGAGAAGATTGAGAAGATCCTTGCCAAGGTTAGTTCTGATCCTGAGTCTGAGGCTATCAAACGTACAGAGCGTGAACTCTGGGAGAAGATCTTAGCGAAGACGACCCAAGGCCGCCGTACTGGTGTGGGCACTACTGCAGAAGGTGATATGCTTGCTGCTATGGGCTTACGTTATGGTACTCCAGAGGCTACAGCCTTCTCTGTAGAAGTACACAAAACTCTCGCGCTTGCTGCATACCGCAGTAGTGTGATGATGGCAAAAGAGCGTGGCGCATTCAAGGTGTATGACGCTAAACGTGAGGAGAATAACCCATATATCCAACGTATCAAAGAGGCTGATCCTGAGTTGTATGAATTGATGACCAAGCATGGTCGTCGTAACATAGCTTGCTTGACCATCGCTCCTACTGGTACAACTAGTATCATGACCCAAACCACTAGTGGTATTGAGCCAGTCTTCCAACCTGTTTATCGTCGTCGTCGTAAGGTGAATCCAAACGATAAGAACGTTCATGTTGATCTCGTGGATGAGGTAGGTGATAGTTTCGAGGAATACGTTGTATTCCACCACAAGTTCATCACTTGGATGCAAGCTAACGGATATACCTACGATGCAACTCACCGCTACACCCCAGCTGAGATTGACGAACTAGTGCAAAAATCTCCTTACTACAAGGCTACTGCCAATGATGTTGATTGGATGGAGAAAGTACAAATGCAAGGTGCTATCCAAAAGTGGGTGGATCACTCTATCTCTGTGACGATCAACCTTCCTAATGATGTTAGCGAGGAACTCGTTGGTCAGCTCTACGAAGAGGCTTGGCGTTGTGGCTGCAAAGGCTGTACTGTTTACCGCGATGGTTCACGTACTGGCGTTTTGGAGGGCATAAAGGAGAAGAAAAAAGAAGATAAGAAAGAGGAGAAGAACTGTGTTTGCTTCGATAATAAGGTACGCGTGCGTCCTACTGAGTTGGAGTGTGATGTCGTTCGTTTCCAAAACAACAAAGATAAGTGGATTGCTTTCGTAGGTCTTAAAGATGGTGTTCCATACGAGATTTTTACAGGTCTTGCAGATGATGAAGAGGGTATTCTTTTGCCAAAATCTGTTACCAAAGGTAAGATTATTCGTGTCGTACAAGAGGATGGTACCAAGCGTTATGATTTCCAATTTGTCAATTCTCGTGGCTTCAAAACCACTATGGAAGGCTTGAGCTACAAGTTCGACAAAGAATTCTGGAACTATGCTAAACTCATCTCTGGTGTCTTGCGTTATGGAATGCCGATTGACCAAGTTATCAAGATGATCAGTTCACTCCAAATGGATTCTGAATCCATCAACTCTTGGAAAGTGGGTGTAGAGCGTGCGCTCAAGAAGTATATTCAAGATGGTACTGTGGTACAAGGTCAATCTTGTCCTAACTGTGGCAACGCTTTGATCTTCGAAGAGGGCTGTATGCATTGCCGTGAGTGTGGCTACAGCCGTTGCGGAGGATAATTCATAAGAACATAATAAGTTATACGGCAAGGGAGCATATCATCGGATATGCTCTCTTATTTTGTAATGAGGAAAGATATTTTTACGATTTTTCTTGTGTATATAAGAAAAAAAATGTACCTTTGCAGCCTAATCTAAAATCATGGCCTTATGAAAATTTCTACTCGGGCGCAGAATATGCCAGAATCGCCTATCCGTAAACTGGCTAAGTACGCAGAAGCGGCTCACCGAAATGGTGTTCATGTTTATTCTCTTAACATCGGTCAACCTGATATTCAGACTCCTGATTGTGCGAAAGATGCGATTACAAACTTCAGTAAAGACATTTTAGCTTATACTCCGTCTCAGGGTGTTATCTCTTTGAGGGCCAAGATGGTAGGGTATTATGCCGAGTATGGAATAGATATCTCTCCTGATGAGATTATCATTACATCTGGCGGATCAGAGGCAATTATGTTTGCCTATATGGCTTGCCTCAATCCTGGAGATGAGATTATTATTACAGATCCCAGTTATGCCAATTACATGGCCTTTGCTGTATCATGTGGCGCTGTAATCAAACCGGTGAAGACAAATATTGAAAATGGTTTCAAACTGCCTTCTGTAGAGGAATTTGAGAAACAAATCACGGAAAAAACGCGCGCCATCCTTATCTGTAACCCGAATAATCCAACAGGTTATCTCTATACCAAGCAGGAGATGCTGCAAATACGGGATCTGGTAAAGAAATACAATCTCTATCTTTTTTCAGATGAAGTATATCGTGAGTTTATCTACACCAAACGCCCTTATATATCTGCTTTCCACTTGGAAGGAATTGAAGATCACGTAGTTTTAATTGATTCAGTAAGCAAACGTTATTCGCTGTGTGGTATTCGTATAGGTGCTTTGATTACTAAGAACAAACAGATTCATAGTGCTGTGATGAAGTTTTGTCAAGCTCGCCTTTCACCTCCGCTGATTGGTCAGGTGATTGCAGAATCATCTTTGGCAACACCTCATGAATATTTGGAAGAAGTGTATGATGAATATCTGTCACGTCGCAATTTCCTGATTGACCAACTCAACCAAATTCCTGGGGTATTTGCTCCAACGCCTATGGGTGCGTTCTATGTCATGGTACATCTGCCCGTGGATGATACGGATAAATTTTGTCAATGGTGCTTAACAGATTTCCAATATGAAGGACAAACCGTAATTATGGCTCCTGGTAGTGGCTTCTACACCAATCCAGAAGATGGACGTCATCAAGTACGAATGGCATATATTCTTAATAAAGAAGATCTTGCAAAAGCTGTCCTGGTTCTTCGAAAAGCATTAGAGGCCTATCAAAATGAAAAGCAATAAAAACGTACTAAGAATAGACTTTTTTTTGTAAAATGTTTGCTTGTTCGCAAATTTTATAGTAACTTTGCAGAAAATTTCGGATTGATACATGTTAGTAGAGAAACTTAAAAATACTTTACGTTCCATACTGCTCGCAGTATGTTCATTGTGTTTAATGTCTTTTACTGTGGTGATTGACGCTGGACATGGAGGCGACGATCTTGGTGCTGTTGGTTTGGTTAAGGGGATAAAAGAAAAGGACTTAAACTTAACAGTTGCAAAGCAATTGGCCGAGAAGATAAGCCAGAAATATCCTGATGTGAAAGTGGTTTTAACCCGCGATACAGACATATTTTTGCCACTGCAAAAACGAGCTGATATAGCGAATAAGAATCATGCTGATTTATTTATCAGTATCCATACCAATGCAGCTGAAAATCGCAAGGCACAAGGAGCTGAAACGTTCATTCTTGGTACTGATCGTATGGAGGATAACTTGGATGTGGCAATGCGCGAGAATGCGGTGATGAAATTGGAGCAGGATCAAACTGTATATCAAGGCTTTGATCCTAACTCTATCGAAAGTTACATCATTTTCGAGTTGATGCAAAACCAATACATGGATAATAGTTTATTATTTGCCGAACTTGTTCAAAATCAGTTTGTTGGTACGCTTAATCGTGCAAATCGTGGCGTGCGTCAAGCTGCTTTCTGGGTGCTGCTTAAGTCAGCTTGCCCTAGTGTGTTGGTAGAGATGGGATTTATCAGCAATGCGGAGGAAGAAGCTTGGTTGGCAAGCAAAGAAGGACAAAGTGGAATCGTGAATGGCATCTTTGATGCATTCGAAAAATATTATAAGAAATGAAACATGCAAGAGAAATCAAAGTAGGTATACTCGCAGTAGTCTGTTCGGGTATATTGTATTTTGGCTTTAATTTTTTAAAAGGGGTCAACATTTTCTCTCCAACCAATTGTTATTATGGATATTTCGAGCGTAGCAATGGTTTGACGGAGCAAGCTCCAGTATATATTCTCGGACATCAAGTAGGTCTAGTAGAATCAATCAATTATGATTTCACGCGTACGCCCGCGTTTATAGTAGGTGTGAGTATTGACAAGGGAATCGAACTACCAAAGGGTACCGAAATGGCCTTGGTTGCAGATGGTCTCTTAGGTGGCGCTGCTATAGAATTTATTTTGCCACCTAAGCCATTTTCCGTCGCATATTATCCTGGTGATACATTAACAACTACGGTTGTACCTGGATTAGTGGAGAGTTTACAAGTTGGATTGTTGTCCAATCTAGATAGCCTCTTGAATGAAGTTAATCAATTAGTTACTAATTTAAACAATGAGGTAGAAGCGGGTAGTTTACATGCTAGTTTACAAAATATTGAGCGCCTAACAGCCGATTTGACTGTCAGTGGAAATGATATTCGTCAATTAACTCATAATCAGCTACCAGGTATAATCACTAAGGTGGATAATACAATGTCTGATCTTCAAATTGTGGTAGAGGACGTTCGTAAAGCGGAAATTCAACATACAATTGCTAGTTTGGATTCAACAATCAATCTGTTAAATGCTTCTTTGACATCTGAAGAGGGTACATTAGGCTTGTTACTAAATGATACTGAATTGCACGACAATCTCAATACAGCCCTTAAAAATCTAGATAATGCAGTGCTCAATGTGGATTCAATATTGATGTCAGTAAAAGCACGACCATTCATTCAAAAGAAAATGCCAAAGAAAGACTAATTTTACGAAAGTCTAATTTAATAAAAATACTGAAAAAGTCCCTAACTATTTGTTTTTCAAATATGTTAGGGATTTTTTATGGAACAATTTTCGTGGAACAATGAAAACAATATTACATGATTATCAAGCACTTGCAAAAAGTTGAAAACATAACTCTAAGTAAATCAATAGCTAATATCTAACTAATTGAAAAATAAGCATATATCATTTTAATAATTATTAAGATACAACTCGAATTTTGGTAATATAAAAAAAAAGCAGTACCTTTGCACTCGATTTGTGATAGACACTTCATTTTTGCGGTCTGTTTATCGTGACTATCTCATAGTAAATCAACATTTTTTAATAATTAGCGAACACGTGCGAAAAGTACATGCAATACAACATGCAAGAAAATCTAAACATATTGTGGACAGAATGTCAACAGATTTTGAAAGATAATCTGTCGCAGAGCGCATACCAAACTTGGTTTGCGTCCATTGAGCCTATTCAATGGGAGAACAATATGTTAGTCTTGCAAGCGAGAAGCCAATTTATTGTGGATTATATTGAGGATAACTATTTGGATATCCTCTCGCGTGTATTGCGCAAGGTGTTTGGTGCACAAGTACAATTGGAGTACCGCATCCTTATGGCGGGTAGTAGTATTGATATCCCAAGTGATTCAATGAAGTTATCTGCTGCTCCTAAGGTAACTATCGCACCGCAATCCATTGTTGAGATAGATAATGAGTGGGATAGTCATTTGAATCCATTATATACCTTTGATAATTTTATTAAAGGTGAACCTAATAAGTTGGCTCGTGCGGTAGCTGTGGAGATTGCTAAGAGTCCTGGTAAGACAATATTTAATCCATTGTTCCTCTATGGAGGCAGTGGAGTAGGTAAGACTCACTTGGCATATGCTATTGGTAATGAGGTATGTCGTTTGAATCCTGCTGCACGTGTATTGTATGTGGCTGCTAATACGTTCAAATTGCAATTCCAAGACGCTGTTAACCACAATCGTGTACCTGACTTCTTGATGTTCTATCAATCAATAGATGTGTTGATTGTAGATGATATTCAATATTTTGCAGATTTGAGAGGAACACAAGATTCCTTCTTCCAGATCTTCAACCATTTGCAACAAAGCCATAAGCAATTAATCTTAACTTCTGATCGTAGTCCATTGGAGTTGCGCGGTGTTCAAGATCGCTTGTTGTCACGTTTCAAATGGGGATTAGCAGCAGAGATTACTCGTCCTGATTACCAATTACGTCACGATATATTGATGTATCGTATCCGTAAAGATGGTGTGAAGTTGAGTGATGAAATTATCAACTATATTGCTACACATGTTACAGATAATGTTCGTGATCTAGAAGGTGTATTGGCAAGTTTGTTGGCATATTCTACATTGACGGACAATCCTATAGATATGGATTTGACACAAACGGTTGTAGGTCGTTTGGTTGCACTTAAGCCACAAACATTTGATACTAAGGATATTATCACAACAGTTTGTCAGCACATGAATGTGACTGAAAAGGTTATCACAGCGCGTACTCGTCAGCGCGAAGCAGTACGTGCACGTAATATAGTGATGTATCTCATCAAGAAATATACAGATTCTTCTCTGGCTCAGATTGGAGCTTGTGTTCATCGCGATCATGCTACTGTGGCACACTCACTCAACACAATGGACGATCTGATGAGTTACGATGCTGTACTTCGTCAGGAGGTGGCTGCCATTGAGCGCGCATTGGGCAGATAATCAATACAAATAAGTTATACATTTTTTCATAGCGAAGACACTCTTGCATATTTATGTAAGGGTGTTTTTTTGATATTTTATCAAAAATATTTGTTCAGGTGCGAAAAAAAGCGTAACTTTGCACCCAAATTGGTAAAATAGATTACGTAACTTATAAACATAGAAATATGAAACGAATTGTACTATTTATTTTCTGCGGTTTCTTTGCACTAACGATTACTGCCAAATCCGTTACTCCAGCAGCTTCGCTGCCTGCGTATTACGAAAAGATTGACGGAAAATCGGGTAAAGCACTCTTTGATGCTGTGCAAACTGTCACTAAAACAGGCTATTCTTCATTAGGATATGATGGACTTTGGACTGCTTTTAAAACTACAGATAAAAAAAGTAATGGCCAAGTTTGGGACATGTATAGTGATTGCAATTGGACTTTCGGTTCAGACCAGTGCGGAAGTTATAGTAATGAATGTGATTGCTATAACCGTGAGCACTCTATCCCTAAATCATGGTTTGGTGGCTCTACTAGCGGTCCTGGTTGTGATATTTTTCATCTTGTTCCTACTGATGGTAAAGTAAACGGAATGCGCAGTAACTATTCTTTTGGTGAAGTTTCAAGCGCAAATTATACGTATGATGGCGCTAAGAAAGGTACTGCTAAAAGTATTACAATTACTGGCGGTAATACCATCGCAGGTAATACGGGTGCTACTATATCTGCATCAGGTACCGTATTCGAACCACGCGATGAGTACAAAGGCGACTTCGCTCGTGGTTACATGGGTGCATTGCTCAAATGGGCTGGTGATAAAGCATTTACTTCTGGTGAAGGTGCTAAAACTTTTACCACGAACTACTCTACAGGTTCATTCGGCTTAACCAAATACGGCGTAGCACTCCTTATGAAATGGCATCGCCAAGACCCTGTATCGCAAAAAGAGATTGATCGTAACAATGGTATTCAACAAACACAAGGCAATCGCAACCCATTTATCGACTATCCTTATTTGGCAGAGTATATCTGGGGCGAGAAAGCAGGTGAGATACTCTATCTTGATGATATGATGACTGCCTATGATGTTGATTTCGTATTAGGCGAGAGCGATGGTAGTCGCGAGGATGTGGTACACACACCACAGTTGAGCGTAAGTGCTACTCAAGTAAATTTTCCAAGTATTTTGGTGGATGAAGAGTCGGCATATAGCATTAAGGTTAGCGGCATGTATTTAACATCCAATATCACCCTTACAATTTCAGGCGAGGATGCTGATATGTTTGAGACCTCACGTTCTTCACTCACAATCTCAGAGGCAAATAGTTCTAACACTCAAAATAATGTGATTCTAACATATGTTCCAACAGAACAAGGCCAGCACAGCGGCACTCTGCAAATTACATCCGAAGGTGCTGAACCAGTCATTGTGAAACTCTATGGTGTATGCAACAAACTATGTCATGTCACATGGATGGTTAATGGTGAGGAATATACTGCAGGTGAACCTACTACCACATTGGCTGCAGGTGGTAAGGTAAATACATTACCTACTGCCCCTAAATCTCCCTGTGCAGAAAGTAATCAATTTGTGGGTTGGAGCGAAGAGGTAATTACTACTGCTCAAGACGACATTCCTACGGATCTCTTCTCTGATGCTTCTGAAGCACCAATTATTAGCCACGATGTGGTATACAATGCAGTGTTTGCAACCCTAGAGGAGACTGAAATCTTAGCAACACCTGCTGCACCTGTCACAATGGACTTGAATGATACCGAGGGGTGGACACTCTCTGGTTTGATTCGTGACACGAAACACTGGCGAATGGTAACTGATTCCTATATCGAATCGCCTTCTATCAATATAGCTTCGATTATTAGTATCACGATCAATATGCGTACCTACGGAGGTGCCAGCTATAATACCATTGAGTTTTCTGCTGATGGCAACAATATAGGTGAATTGAAAGCATCAACTAATAAACTGGCTAATTATACTTGGACACCCGCGACTACGCTCTCTGGTAGCGGTGTATTGCGATTCAGCAGCAAAACGAATACCAATCAAAATGGTCCTGCCTTGAGCAGTATCCATATTGAGATGGCAGGCGGAGGTGTGATAACGGAGTATTATTATTCTAACTATGTCACATATTGTGGTCCTACGACGGATATTGTGGAGGTACAACAACCTAAACTGATGGCTAATAAAATACTCAGTGGAGGTCAACTTCTTATTGAATATAACGGAGTATATTACAATACTTTAGGTCAAGTAGTAAAGCTTTGAAACAATGAATAATCTTTCTGAACAAATACGTCAACTCTGTCAAGAAAAGAACGCCATTATCATGGCGCACTATTACCAACGCCCTGAGATTCAGGATGTAGCAGACTTCGTGGGCGATTCCCTCGCTTTGGCACAGGTGGCTGCAAAAACTGATGCTGACATCATCGTGATGTGTGGTGTACACTTCATGGCAGAGACTGCTAAGATTCTTTGTCCAGACAAGAAAGTGCTTATCCCTGCACCAGAAGCCGGTTGCTCGCTTGCTGATAGCTGCAAAGCAGAAGACCTTGCTGCATGGAAGGCAGCACACCCTAACCACATGGTGGTATCGTATGTCAATACTAGTGCCGCAGTCAAGGCACTCACCGATGTGGTAGTGACCAGTAGCAATGCGCTGAAGATTGTCAATCAATTACCTGACAATCAGCCTATTCTCTTTGGTCCTGACCAAAACCTTGGTGGCTATATCAACAAGATGACAGGCAGAAAGATGGACCTTTGGAATGGCGGCTGCCATGTGCATGCTCGCTTCTCGGAGGAGGCATTGCTTGCGCTAAAAGAGCAATATCCAAATGCTCCTGTACTTGCGCATCCAGAGTGCAAAGCCAATATCTTGCAGCATGCTGATGTCATTGGTTCCACCCAAGCATTGCTCAATTATGCTATTTCCCATAGCTCGTCAGAGCGTCCCATATCCAATAGCGAAGCGTCCCATAGCCAATATATAGTGGTTACAGAGAGTGGCATTCTTCATGAGATGCAAAAAGCTTGTCCAAAGGTCGAGTTTATTCCAGTACCAGCCGAAGTAGATAATTCAAAATTCATAATTCAAAATTCAAAATTATTATGCAACGAGTGCGAATACATGCGCATGTGCACACTACAGAATCTTCGCGACTGTTTGCTCAACGAAAGCAACAAAGTGATGGTGGATGAGGCAGTAGCAAAAGATGCGATTCGTCCTATCCAACGAATGTTGGAGATGAGTTAAATTCCCCACTCGCACCATACAATAACCACACAATAACCATACAATAACCACACAATTCGAGGCCTCTACGAATACCTAATGTAGCACTGTCTTAGAAATTATACTATACCTTTGCTCTACGGGCGAGGGAGAATTGATACTCCAATCCGCCTTCTGGACGATTGACTGCGGTGATGTTTCCTCCATGGAATATCACCGCATGTTTTACGATGGATAGTCCTAATCCTGTGCCACCTGCTTTGCGACTACGCCCCTTGTCCACACGATAGAAGCGCTCAAAGATATGCGCCAATGCTTCAGCAGGTACACCTTGACCATTGTCGCAAATGCTGAAGTACAAGTTTGCAGGGTCTTGGTGAGTAAGCTGGATAGTGATTTCTGCCTTATCTACATAATTGATGGCATTATCCACGATATTGTGAAAAATGGAGTAGAGTAGCGTATAGTTGCCTGAGATAATCAAGTGCTTAGGTATATTATGTGTGATGGTAGCTCCTGCTTGCATTGCGCGTAGCGACAGGTCTTGCACCACATTTTCCACTATCGTATGCAAATCCAACTGCAAGCGGTTGTAGAAGTCAGTTTGTGTGTCCAGTTTATTGATAGTAGAGATGTCTTCCACAAGATTTGCTAGTCGCCCTGATTGCTGATAAGCCCGCTCTATAAACTGCTTGCGTTGTTCCTCGTCCATATCAGGGTGCATAAGGATAGTCTCCAATGCCCCACGAATACTTGCCACAGGTGTTTTCAACTCGTGACTGATATTTTGCGTGAGTGTCAATCGTTGCTGCTCCCGCGCATGGTTGATCTTGCGTTTGTAGATAGCATAGCACACACCTACAATTGCCACAACCCCTATTCCTATTATTATCCAAATATTCATTACCTTTCGCCTTTAACCTTTAGCCTCTCACCTTTCGCCTATAACCTATAGCCCGTAGGGCGTCCTGTAGGGCTTTGCCCGTCCTATAGCATAGCGTCCATTAGCCCGTAAGGGCGTCCTATAGCCGCTTTGGCGGCGTCCTCTAAACACTAAACATATACCCATACCCCGATTTCGTGATAATTCGCTTTCCATATTGCCCCAGCTTCTTGCGCAAGTGGGTGATATGCACATCCACGGTGCGCTCCATCACAAAGCCATTGCTATCCCACACATTCTTCAATAGATGTTCACGCGAGAGTATCTGCCCACGATGAGTAAGCAAATAGCAGAGTAACTCTATCTCTTTGCGGGTCATGACTACCGCCTCACCATCCACCTTGAGCGACATATCCGCTTTATTCACCACAATCCCCTCAAAAACAATGCAATTCTCGCCTTCTTGCCTTATAACCTCATCGCCTTCTCGCCTTGACGCTTCTGTCCTGCGAAGCACCGCCGCCACTCTAGCCAGCACTTCTGCAATGCGGAATGGCTTACTGATATAGTCATCCGCTCCCAATTGAAATCCCTGTAGCACAGTATCTTCATCGCTCAATGCTGTTAAGAATATAATCGGTGGAGTACCAATATCCAATAGCGAAGCGTCCAATAGCTCGCCATGCGAGCGTCCTATATCCGAGCGTAGCTTCTCCGCCATCTCCAATCCCGACATCTCGCCCATCATAATATCCAATAGAATTAGATCAATAGGCGATGAGGCGATAAGGCTATTAGGCGATTGGAGTAGTTCAAGTGCTTCTTCTGCGCTATGTGCCACAAGCACTTCGTAGCCTGCTTTTTGCAACGAATAGGAGAGAATCATGCAAATATCCTCTTCATCATCTACTATCAGTATGCGTTGTTTTGCCATATTGGTGTGATTTTGCCTGCAAAGGTAGTAAAAATATTTGGCTTAACCAAGGGTGTGCCAAAAATATGACACGCCCTATTGGTTTTAATGGTTAATTATTCTTGGTCTTCTTTTTCTTCTTGCTTTTGTTTAGCTTCTTTGCGGTCTTTGATGGCGCTAATCACGAAGAAAGGACCCATAAAGATTGCTACCATGCCCAAGGAAAGTAGAATCATTGTCAAATCAGTCATAGTTGTTTTATGTTTTGATAGTTAATCACTCACTTTTTTGATTTATATACCTGTTGACTCCACACATTGTTTTCCTTGCCGCTCGAGGGAGTTGATTCAAGCGGAATGTTGTTGAAAAAAATGTTGTTGATGTTGTTGGATTAAAGTAGCTCCTGTTGTCTTAACTTGTGAGGTCAACTTGTATATACTTCCTTAATTGACGTTTTTATAAGTCCGAGTACTACCAAAAACTATGAAATGGGAAGGATATATGTTCTTTCGGAAAACTAAGTGGCGTTATTCGTGACGTTGCCACTATTCGATTGATATTGTGAGCGATACTGGTTGCTTGGTATCGCAATACGGCATGCAAATCCTGTACGTTTATCCGAACTTGCCACGACGAAGAGACGCGTTCCTGACGGCGCGAACGCAAGCGATTATCTTCGCTGCGTGTGCCTATCTGATACGATGTGAGAGCATCCGTCCAATCGTATTGCAGTTGCAGTCGTTTGGCATAGTCCTCCAATGTATTGTGGAACACGGACGGCATACTGCTCTCGCTCGCCGATAGGCAAGTAGCAGTTGCTTGCATAGGTACATCGGATCTCTGCCATGAGGCATAGAGTCCAATTACCAACAGGAGCAATATATAGCGCAAATCTCTCACTACGAAATAATTATTTCGTTTTATGCTGCAAAGGTAACAAAAATTATGCATATCTCCATACCGTCCTCACGAATTAATAATTTCTTAACATATTTTTCATACTTGCGTAATAATTTCCCGCTACTTTTGCACAGAAATTGTAAATTAGAGGTTAGAAGATAGACCGTCTTATAGACTGTTAGACCGCCCTGCGGGCTGATAGATACCTAGAATCTAAAAGCGAAGCGTTCTAACAACGCAGTGGTCTAACATCTAACAACGAAGTGATCTAAAACCAATATAATTATGTCATACCTCATTCTTATCATCTCGTTAGTTGGCATCGTTTTTGGTGCAGAGTTTTTGGTAGCAGGTTCGGTCTCTGTGGCTCGCCGCTACAAGGTTTCTGATTTCGTGATTGGTGCCGCGATTGTCGGTATCGGTACCAGTATGCCCGAGTTGGTGGTTAGCTTCTTTGGCGCCTTGAAAGGCAATGCCGATGTGGCTATTGGCAATGTGGTGGGCTCTAATATCTTCAATGTCTTGGGTATTCTTGGTCTCACGGCTATCTGCTTCCCAATTGCCATCGACCGCAAGAATATGACATTTGAGATACCCTTTTGTATTGGTGTGTCGGTATTGCTGACCTTGTTGGCGCTTAATTTCTTCAATGGCACGCCATCTATGATCAGTCGTATTGATGGTTTGATATTGATTCTCCTCTTCGTAGGCTATATGTATTACTCCTTCGTTCGTGATCAAAAGAACGCTACTTCCGCCCCAGTTGAGGCAGACGAACCTATTTTATCTCTTTGGAAAGCGATACTGAAGATTGTCGGCGGCTTGGCATTACTGATTACGAGTTGCGATTTCTTTGTGGATAATGCGATTGTGATTGCTAAGTCGTGGGGTGTAAGCGATGCGATTATCTCGCTCACGCTGATTGCTTGTGGCACTTCTTTGCCTGAGTTGGCTGCCTCTGTGGCAGCAGCATGCAAGAAGAATACCCAGCTGGCATTGGGCAATATCGTGGGCTCAAATATCTTCAATATCTTGCTGATCTTGGGTGTCAGCTCGCAAGTCATGCCTTTGGTTTCTGCGGATATTACGATTGTGGACTATGCGGTCATGATTGCCGCAGCCGCTTTCCCATTGCTCTTTGGCTTCCGTGGCAAGATCGGCAGAGTAGGTGGCGCCGTGATGCTTCTCAGCTTTGTGCTTTATACTTGGTATTTGATTGCTTGATTCTTCTTATCAATTACGGGTTCATAACGGGTTCTTGACGGGTTGATAAGGGCACATCACTATCACATCTAGCACTCTTCGTTATCTGATATTTAGAAATTCCCAGCCATTTAGTTACCTCTATGGATCCCTCCGTTTATTTCTAGATTTTCGTCAAAAATATGGTGTGGTGGTATCGGGAATTTTAAGAATTTCAGGAATTTTAGGAATTATGTTTAACGGTCAAGTTCCTAAAATTCCCGATATTCCTTGTCTATATTATTTTATGTTGTTTTTAGAAGTAATCCGCATAACCGATACTTTTTCAATCGATTATGCGGATTTACCTTATCACCTAATACCCTTATCACCTTACTTCTACGGACATCTTGAGAATAAATTCTTCCCTCATCCTCCGCGTCCGCAGAAATGGAAATATTATTCATCTAAATTGCGAATTTGACCTGCAACTATAATTTTTCTTGGATGAACCTCAAATTGATATGATGAAATATCCCATTTTTCATGTGCATATGATTCAGGCAATTCGATATGTGTCATTCCGCAAATAGTATAAAATATATTATCTGAATTTATGGGTGTATGAATATGATTGCCCAATTGTTTGATAGCATTTTCATTATAAAGTTTGTATTCATCAGAATACCAAATGCATAAAGGTACGTGATACTCATTTTCATCGCATACAGAACCATGCCAACCTTGTGTGGCTGTGATGGTTTGCCCGTGATCCGAAACATACCAAACGGCCGCAATTGCTTCTTGTTTTTCAAGTGAATCAAGCATAGAATTTAACAAATAATCAGTATAGAGAATAGTATTGTCATATCCATTGATATATAAACTATCACTCTCTATACCCCTATCATATTTGCAATTTGGACTCCACTTGTTAAATTCTTCAGGAAAATTGTCATAATAAAAATGCGAACCTTGCAATTGAAACATAACGAACAATTTTTCATGTTCTTTTGACAAGGAATCAATTTTTTGAAATACTTCTGCATCGGAAGAAACATCCACAGTATAGTCAACTCCTTGATATAGATAGGCACTAGAAATCTGGCTCAATATGCCTCGTTTAATAACCACTGTAGTAAAATCATTTTCATTGAAAACTTGCACAATACTGCGTTCTTGATAACTTAATGAGTTCTCTTCAGCAGTTGCGCGCGTAACTAACATGGGTACAGAAATGGAAGTCGAACATCCTCCTGAATAATAGTTGTGAAAAAATATTAGATTCGACTGACATTCAAGCGATGGCATTGTTTTACGAGGATATATTCCATTAAGAGAACAATTAGCATATCTAACAGACTCTCCAATAGCCAAAACATAAATTTCTTTATTGTTCACCTGTTTTGTTCGGGTTGAGTTAAAAACAAAATCATTGGTTTGCATACTTCTGTGAATTTTTCGTATTGTAATTTTGGTTAAATGGGCTATATTCATAGGTGGGGTGGTTAAGGTGTTGTCAAAAATAGATGATTTGACATCGTGAAATGTATTGATATCATTAATCTTTTCAAATGGAATAACTCCTAACAATGTAATTCCTGTACACGCCAAAAAAGTTTTCAGACGAATGCTGAAATTCGGAGCAATAGAATATATATATCCAATTGATATAAAAATAAATAAGAATACCATTGGAACAATATACCACAAAGCCTGCAAATTGTTGCTTGCAAAGGTTGTACTTTCTTCTATGTTCGTGGTTGCAAAAGCCATGAAATGATCTATATCCATATAGATCGAGTAATTACGAATCATTACCCATTCACATATTGTCATTATCATAAAAATAGACAAAATAGCTAGAGCGATACTTTTGTGTTTTACTACGAAACATGCAGAAATTATTGTAGTACAAATCAGCAGTGGACGAATGAAAGTCAACCATGTTTCTCCCCATGTGTCTGTGAGGAATTTAACGCATACGGGACTGAATAAAAATAGGATGAATAAACCAAAGGTGAACCAATACAGATTCCTTTTTGAAAATTTTATTGTCATGGATTGAATGTTTTAGCAATGCTATCAATCCACTCGAATAAAAAAGTGTGAACACTCTATTCGCATTCGGGAAAGCTTCGGACAAACCCATCTACCACATAGAACGTTCACACCAATAAGGCGCAAACATCAGCAAATGTGGTAGAAAAGTCAAAGCTTTCTAAATGCTTTTTATTCGATAATCAAAATGAAGTTTCCGAAGCTTATTTGAATGCGAATAATAGCCAATGCTGTTTAAAAAATATGTTATACTAGGTAACGCTTTACCTAATCGACCGCAAAGGTACAACAAAAAATGCAAATGCGCAAGTATAGCGAGCAATATTTTCAAAAATGATAGGCTTATGCTTCTTTTGCACGGATTTTGAAGACTATTCTGTATAAAGGATATAAATAGTATACTATGGATACAAATCTAACCAACAAACTATGCAACAAAATTCAATACATCGGTTGCGATGATGCGACCTTAGACCTCTTTGAGAGTCAGTACCCGCTGCCTAACGGCATGTGCTACAATAGTTATTTGCTTCTGGGTGAGCGTGTGGCTGTGATGGATAGTGTGGACAAACGCAAGACGGCCGAGTGGCTTCAGAAGATTGAGCAATCCAAACGTACGCCCGATTACCTGATTATTCAGCACACCGAACCCGATCATAGCGGTTCGATAGGGGCGTTCTTGGAGAAATATCCCCACGCTACTATAGTAGCCAGTCGCGCGGCACTCCAGTTCTTGGAACAGTTTGGCTATCAGCCTGCTCATACCCTTATGGTTAAACAGGGTGATTCGTTGGACTTGGGCGGACTGACCTTGCATTTCATTAGCGCACCCATGGTGCATTGGCCCGATGTGCTGATGACCTATTTGCCCGAGGAGAAGACGCTCTTCTCTGCCGATGCCTTTGGCTCGTTTGGGGTGTATTCGGCGTTTTCGGCACATTGGATAGACGAGGCACGTAGGTATTATATCAATATCTGCGGCAAGTATGGTGCACAAGTGGCAGCGGCTTTGGCGAAGATACAAGCGTTTGATATTCAGCGCATAGCCCCCTTGCATGGCTGTGTGTTAGAAGGCAACGAGGTCGCAGAGGCATTGCGCTTGTATGACATCTGGAGCCGATATGAGGTGGAGACGGATGGTGTGCTGGTAGCGCATGCTTCAATCTATGGCAATACGGCAGCGGTAGCGCATCGTATCGCAGAGCAATTGCGCAGTAATGGCGTGGAGGTCAAAGAGATAGACCTGTGCCGTTCGGATATGTCGGAGGCAGTGAGTCAGGCTTTTCGTTATGGCAAGATGGTGCTGTGTGCAGCGAGTTATGATGGCGGAGTCTTTCCGCCAATGCATGAGTTTTTGTATAAGTTGAGCATCAAGGGCTACCAGTCGCGTAGGGTAGGCGTGGTGGAGAATGGCACCTGGGCACCCACCGCAGGCAAAACAATATGCAGCATGCTGCAGCAGATGAAGAACATCGATATTATCTCTCCTGTTCTCACCATCCGCAGCGCCTGGAAAGAGGACTATCAGCAGGATTTGGAGACGTTGGTGGAGAAGTTATAGTTAGTTTTCCTGCTAAATAAACACATTTTTCACTCTAATGCTTGCGTATGTCAAATAAAAATAGTACCTTTGCGGACAAATTAGGAATGCAACTCCTATTTTGTCCAAACAAGCAATAATGATATGTATAGCAGAGAGTTACAAAACAAACTTTTAGAATTAAGTGAGCATTGGTCTATCATTTCTGTGACAGGACCACGTCAGTCTGGCAAGACAACCCTATGCAAAATGGCATTTCCTGATTACGAATACGTCAATCTGGAGCGTGCTACGACTCGGGCTCTTGTTGAACATGATATTGAGGGATTCCTGTTGCAATATCCCAATGGACTGATTATAGACGAAGCACAAAACTTGCCCGAGTTGTTTTCTGTTCTACAAGTGGTAGTAGATGAAAACAAGTCATTGCGGTATGTGCTAAGTGGTAGTAGTGACTTTTTATTGATGCAAAATATATCTCAATCTTTAGCAGGTCGTGTAGCGGTTATGCGCCTGCTACCCTTGAGTTTGTCTGAGTTAGGTAATGATGCGGATATAGATGTCAATGAACTGATGTGGCGTGGATTCTATCCTGCTATTTGGGGAGACAAGAAAGACCCACACACGGTATATGACAGTTATGTGGCGACCTATATCCAAAAGGACGTTCGCCAGATCGTGAATATCAAGGATTTGAGTCTTTTCCGTCGCTTCTTGACTATTCTTGCTTCGCGTGTAGGAACAGAATTCGTGGCATCATCTATAGCTACGGAATTGGCTGTAGATTACAAGACTATTCAATCATGGATGAGTATATTGGAGACTTCTTATACAGCATTTTTGCTGCACCCATTTTATCGCAACATAGGTAAACGATTAACCAAGACGCCTAAGGTGTATTTCTACGATATAGGTTTGGTATGTTATCTCTTAGGAATAGAGACTGCTCAACAGTTGGCGAACCACCCTTTGCGAGGCGCTATATTTGAGAATATGGTAGTTTGTGACATGTTGAAAGCGCGATATAACCAAGGATTAGAGAAGAATATCTTGTTCTATAGAGATAAATCGCGAGAAGTAGATATCTTGCAAGAAGAGGCAGGCAAAATACATGCATACGAAATCAAGTCTGCTGAACGCTTTCATCCAGACTTTTTGAATTCGTTGGATTATCTCAAAAGTTTGCTTAAAGATGATTTGTTGAGCATGAATATCGTCTATACTGGCTTAGAAAAGTCCGTAGGTGATACGCATCTGATAAATTACCAGCATATAGCAAAGAAATAGATTTATAGTCAGTATTATCAACAGTTCACGCGGGAAGTGTAGTGTTTACTATGCTTCCCGCGTGAGTGTATTTTTTTGAAAAAAGTTTTCGTGTGCTGAAAGTTGTATCGAAGAAATACTTGCCTTTTGTATATCCTTAGTGTACCTTTAGTATAGGAAAAGCGACTTGCAGGTTTCGGGATCACCATAGGACGAACTATAATAAATTTTTAACAAAAAAAATGCTTTTTATGCAAAAGTTGATACATATCCATCGATATATGGTCGATTAGATGTGACAACTGCAAATGCTTGACGAATGAGTTTG
>JAFYMG010000017.1 GCA_017556705.1 Paludibacteraceae bacterium
AGTACACAGAGGAGACAGAAACCGCTTGTGATAGTTATGTATGGAATGGTGAGACATATACCGAGAGTGGAGAATACACTTATACTACTACCGCTGCTAATGGTTGCGATAGTGTCGTTACTCTCCATTTGACTATCAACCGTAGTATCACCACAGAGGAGACTGAGGTGGCATGCGATAGTTACACCTGGACCGATGGCAAGACGTACACCGAGTCCGGTACGTATTACCAGTACCTAAAAACCGTCCATGGTTGTGATAGTACCGTTACTCTCTACCTAACTATCAATCAAACGCAGTATGCAGAGGAGACTATTACTGCTTGTGACTCTTATGAGTGGAATGGTTTGGTTTATACGGGAAGTGGCGATTACACTTACACCACTACCACCGACCAAGGTTGTGAACGTGTAGAGGTATTGCACTTGACTATCCTTCCAGAGGCTACAACAGAAAGCGAGACATTGGCACTCTGTCCTTCAGAACTGCCATATGATTGGTACGGACAATCGATCACAGGGGCAGGTACTTATTCTGCGACAGAGCCATATGCTGGTATGGAGTGCGATAGTGTCATCCACGAACTGACGCTGAATGTGTATGTACAGACATTACCAGCAGAGCTAACTCTGCCTATCGTTCGCACGGATGAAGCCATTGATGTAACAATCCCAACCACAGAGATTCAAGCACACATAGCTGCTGAGACATGGTATGCACCTAATGCATTGGTAGCTTGGTATGTCATGAATAATAGCGACTGGACAGCATTAACAGATGAACCTGTAGCAACTGGCATCACAGAGGTGATACTCAAATATGCTGTAGAAACGGACTGTGGCAATATAGAATCCGACAAGATGGTTATTGCAGTAGAGACGACGGATGTTGAGAACACGCAAAGCCAATCGCCAACCTCCAATTGTCAAAAGATTCTCTACGAAGACCATATCTATATCCTCCGTGAAGGCAAGGTATATAGTGTCATGGGGCAGGAGTTGTAATCTGTGTTTAGTGTTTAGAGGACGCGGCAGAGCCGCTACAGTTTAGAGGACGGCGCTCGAGCGCCTACAGATCGCTGCGCTGGTAGAGTGTAGAGTGTAAAGGCATGGAAGAAAACGAGCCACCAGTGTTGGTGACTCGTTTTTTGGGGATATCGGTTATCGGATATCGGTTATTGGAGTTTCTCTAAGGCGGTGCGGACGCGGCGGAGGGTTTCCTCTTTGCCCAACACATCGGTGATATTCCAGATATGTGGACCACGAGCAGCACCTACGAGGCAGATACGGAAAGCATTCATCACAATACCTACGCCATACTCCTTCTCGGCAATCCAAGGCATAATCAAGTTGTCAAGGCCCTCAGCAGACCAATCATCGTGCGCCTCAAGAAGAGAGAGCATCTCGGTCATATGCTTTGGACTGTCCTCTTTCCAGCGTTTCTTGAGAGATTTCTCGTCGTACTCCTCAGGAGCCACAAAGAAGAAATTGACTTGTTCCCAAAGTTCTGAAACGAAGTTGACGCGGTCTTTGGTGAGGCCGATCACTTTCGCGACTACGTCAGGCGATAGAGCACCCCAAAAATCAGCAGATTTTTCGGGGACCCCGCAGGCGATGAGGCTATTAGGCGATGAGGCGAGTTTTGCCTCCAAATAAGGCATGAATTGCTCTGCGAGTTCCTCGTTAGACTTAAGTTGGAGGTATTGGTGGTTGAACCACTTGCCTTTCTCATAGTCGAACTTTGCGCCAGATTTGCTTACGCGCTCCAGAGAGAACTGCTCGATGAGCTCTTGCATGGTGTACATCTCTTGGTCGCCTGTAGCGTGCCAGCCAAGAAGAGCCAAGAAGTTGATCACAGCCTCTGGATAATAGCCCTCCTCGCGATAGCCTGATGATACGGAGCCATCTTTCTGGTTGTGGAACTCGAGTGGGAAGACAGGGAAACCAAGTCGGTCGCCATCGCGTTTGGAGAGTTTGCCATTGCCATCAGGTTTAAGAAGCAAAGGCAAGTGTGCAAACTCAGGCATGGTGTCTTCCCAGCCGAAAGCCTTATACAAGAGCACATGGAGAGGCGCAGAAGGCAACCACTCTTCGCCACGGATGACATGGCTGATCTCCATTAGATGATCATCTACGATATTGGCGAGGTGATAAGTCGGCAGATCGTCCGCAGACTTGTACAACACTTTGTCGTCGAGGATGTTAGAGTTGATCTTCACCTCACCACGGATAAGGTCTTGTACATAAACATCCACATCAGGCTCTACTTTGAAGCGAACGACATATTTCTCGCCAGCAGCGATACGAGCATCTACCTCCTCTTTGCTTAGCGTGAGGGAGTTGCACATCTGCTCACGGGTGCGAGCGTCGTATTGGAAATTAGCGATCTCAGCGCGCTTAGCCTCCAATTGCTCTGGAGTGTCGAACGCGATATAGGCGTTGCCCGAAGCGAGGAGCTGATCTACATATTTGTGGTAGATATCGCGGCGCTCGCTTTGGCGATATGGACCGTGGTCGCCCTTGCCGTTAGGCGCGTCTTGGCAGATACCCTCGTCGATCTCGATGCCGAGCCATGCAAGGGATTCTGTGATATATTCTTCGGCTCCAGGCACGAAGCGTGTGGAGTCGGTATCTTCAATGCGAAGCAACATATCGCCGCCATGTTGGCGAGCGAAAAGGTAGTTGAACAAGGCGGTACGAACACCACCGATGTGCAAAGCGCCAGTAGGACTAGGCGCAAAACGAACACGAACCTTTGTCATTTTAAGTTATGAACTATGAGTGATAAGTTATGAGTAATTTCGTAATTTGTAAAAAACATGCAAAGGTACGAAAATATTTACAAATTACAAAATTTATGGCATACTATTTAAAAAATAGCGCAGAATATGAGTAAAAAGTTGTATAAGTAAAAAAAAAACTGTAACTTTGCACGCTTTTTGTATTCCTTTGAAAATACAAGAGCACGATAGCCTAGTATAATAACAAATAAGGATATAGATTTTGAGTATGAAAAAGATTTTTACAACAATCAGCATCGTAATGCTACTCCTGCTAGGAAGTACCGCTATGGCACAAACTAGCCAAACAAGTCCAGTAGATAACTACGGTTTTCTCAATGCTCCTGATGGTACTACTTGGACTTATACAGCTTCTTTTGAGAAGAAGTACAACCTCTACACAATGGTGACTATGGAGGTGTATAATAGTGATAAGGAATTGGTAGGTAAGATCGTAGATTCCTTGAAACTAGAGGACGAGAACATGACCGGTATCAACCAAGCGGAGATCAATCCATTGGTGACCCAGAAGTTCTTCAATACCGATAACAAGTACGAGGTAATGCTCTTCCTCCACGCACAAACCAAGAACTATGAGGGACATAACTTCAACCATGTATTCTCTATTGGAGATGGCGAGACTGTTACTACCCCAGTGACTACTGTGGATGGACGCCAAGTGTATGCACAAAACGTAGGTGACTATAGCGAGAACTACGTTATGATCTTCGCTCGCGACAGTGCGTCAACCAGCAAGGATTACACATTGTGCTATGATATTCGTAGGAAAGTAGCATATGGTGATAAGGACGGTATTCGTCACACATTCCGTGTACCTTATGCCAATGTGGCGGCGCTGACCGACTTGCAACCTATCTTTATGGTACAAAGCGGATACGACCAGTTCTATGTGTTGCAACAATATGAGAAGCCATACTTTGATCCTAACACCCCGCTGGATCAAGATCCTGTGGTGAACCCAGACAACAACTTGGTGATTACCTATATCAACAAGATCTTTAAGACGGTGCATACCACCAAGATTCCTGTGACTCAAGATGAGAATCAAAAGTTGCTCTACACCTTCCCTATGCTAGGAGGATTGGAAGGAGCGAAGGATATTCTGCTGAACTATGATGGCACGAAACCAGCTTATGTCATCACGATGGAGAAATATAATCTCGAGTCGGATGGTTCGATTACAAGCTTTTATCAATATGATGTGGATGGTAATCTGCTGAACACGATTGCAGAGAATAGTTTGGGTCGTATCAAGATGAGCCCTGTGGTAGGACAAGAGGAGCAATGGATGTTTATGAAGGAGGAGTACGATGGTGAGTTCTTCTTTGTGGATCTACCATCTTGCACCCCTCGCGCCGAGATTTCGGTTTACTTGGAGGATGGTGGTCGCACTATGTCATCTCAAATCGACCGTTATCCAAAAGGTGACAGTTATGAGTATGCTGTAGCATTGTTGCAAGGTAACAACGAGGCGGATGGAACTATCAGTCAAGATATTGCATGGTTGAACGCAGACGGTAGTTTCAACCGTTATGAGAATATCAACTTGGGCAAGTATATCGAGGCGGCACAAGTGAATATCACTGCGGATGCGCTCAACCCATGGGTGATACATACCGATGATGCACGCGAGTACATGGTATTGGTGAAGCGTTATAACCCTAAAAACACCAAAGACAAAGAGACCGCCTTCTTGGTATGCAACACCAAGGGCGAGATTCTCCTGGATTACGGCAAGAGCGAAGAGTTGGGTGAGTTGAATATGGTATATCTGATGGACAAAGGTGCAAACCCAAGTCTCCTATGCGTATATCAGAAGAACGGTGCATTAACCATGCATTACACCCCACTTCCTTTGAATAAGGCAACGCTGCAGGGCGATGGTACTGCGCAAAATCCATACCTATTAGCTTGCACTAATGACTTCAAACTGATTGATAAGAACCCATCTGCATACTATGAGGTGGCTAATGACATTGACTTTTTGTCAATTCCATTTGAGGGGCCAAAGCGCGCATTTACTGGTAAATTAGACGGAAAGGGCCATACATTGCGCAATCTCTGTCTCATGGGCGGTGGTCTGCTAAGCGAAGTGAAAGACTCTGCTGAAATTACGAATATCCAACTTGAAAATCCTATCTTGCTACTATCAGATGAATATATGGAGATGGCAGCTGGCATATTGGCTAACAGCATGCAAGGTGGTGTGGACTCTGCGGGAGTAGCATCATATGCATTACTAAGCAACATACATGTAGCTAACCCTGTGATCAAGGCAGTAGGATACAAAGAGATTATTGGTACGATAGTAGGTTATGTAGCACTGAATACGGATGTAAACACTTGCTCTGTGACAGATGCAGATATCATAGCCCCCAATGCACAGGTGGGTGGTGTGATTGGCAAATCACAAACCTATAGCCACATTCATGCATGTTTGTTTACGGGTAAAGCAGAAGGTATGGTCGTAGGTGGCATCACTAGCGAAGTAAGCGGTGGTGAGCCAGTATATGATTGCCGCGTAGATGCTGATTTGTATAGTACAAACACCATTGGCGGTATTGTAGGACATAGTGGTCGTTCGAAGATCTATAATAATATCGTAAGTGGTACCCTCAACTTGGCAGATAGTGCTAAGGTAGGTAAAGTGGGTGGTATCATTGGTCATGTGGACACCGATGCAACAGGTACAGCGACCGATATACTGGCAGAGAACTGCTTGGTGGCATTGAGCGCTATCAATGTGCCAGAGGGCAAGGATGTGATTGCTCACCGCGTGATTGGTTTCTCTAGTGGCGATGATTATGAATATGATTGGGATAATGTGGATTGGAGCAAACCACAATCAGAATGGCCACGCGCATATTTCGCACCAGAGAAGAACTTCAAGAATAACTATGTGATTTCTGACTTAGCTGCTATTGACGCTACGGTTCAACTTACAGATACCACCACTGAGGGTGCTGATTTGTGTGCTACAGCTTTCCTTCCAGAGTGGTGTGCGGAGCATGGTTTCAAGTTTGGTTCTGATGTGACGGCTCCATGGGTATGGAACGAGGGTTATTTGACCTTGTGGTTTGAAAGCGAGCTCTCTACAGGTGTTGAGGATATCTTCGGCGGTAACTGCGGTGATATCCTTGGTGGTGAAAATCAAGCAGCGAAGAAACTGATTATCAATGGTCAGTTATATGTCCTCCGCCATGATGGTTTGTACAATATCACAGGTACGCGCGTGAAATAAATAATGTATAACATATCACCCATATTGAGATTAGTTTGCAATATGGGTGGTATTGCAATGGATAGAAAATATAATTAAGTTTAACAATTTAAATTATTAGTCTGTATGAAGAAATTTATCACTCTTTTCATGGCGACGGTGGTAGCGACATCGATGTTCGCCTTGCCTCAAAAGAGTATGTCTGCAAAAGATGCAAAGGCAAGTTTTGAGAAAGCCAAAGTGGAGAACCCACTGAAGGCGAAAGTAGAAAAGAAGCACAGTGAGAAATTGCTGGTTCGCGATTTTGTTCCTGCTCAAGTGAAAGAGAAGAAAGCGTTGGCACCTGTGAAAAAGGCGGCAGCGAAGAACTCTGTAGCAGCAAATGAGCGCGACACCGTAAAATTGAGCTTCGAGGAGTTTCAAGTAGGTCCTGATTTCTATGAGGATTACGAGGAATGGTATGTGGCAGTTGGTAATGGTAGCTACGGATTCCGTTTTGACTGGTATTCTGCGGATTTCGAGGGTACTTTCACCACCGACGACATGGAATTAGAGTACAGCTATGGCTGGTACTTGGACGACTGGGATGAAGAAGTGTATGTCGAGTACGTAGAGGTAGAGATGACTACCAGCAAAAAGGCAGTAGATGAGTACACCGACCTATTGACACTAGATGCAACTATCCTTGGCGATGATGACAAAGTGTATGTAATCTCTGCTACCCACAAGATCCTCAAACCAAAAGAGATCATAGAACTCGCTATCGAGACGGGTACCATGACTTGGGATGCCGATTGGGAGTTGGCTACCTTGGACGCAAAGAACGACGATATGGAGATCTATATGGAGTGGATTAGCTATTGGGTAACCAATCCAGTTTCTATCTATGACGTGATGGACTATACCGTCAAGTATAAAGGCGAGGCTTTGGAATTGATTGGTTTAGACATGACTGTTGGCGCCGTTAAGAACGACGAGGGTGTAATAGGTTATGAGATTTATATGGAAATGCTCTCAAGCGAACCAATACAATACAATGTGACCGTCTTTGCTCCTATCGAGTCAACTGAGACTGTTGAGATTGAAATCAATAACTTGTCTATTGATGCAAGCGTTGCATATGATTGGGGCTGGATCTTCTGCGATGGCTACAACGACGAGTGGGAGCTGAGTGCAGGTATTGACGCTTATGTAATGGGCTTTGAAATGGCTGAGGGTACATACAAAGGTGTGGAAGAAGTGATGTTCTACCTCACTAATAAAGTAACAGGTGATTTCACTGAACAATTGTATGCAGAGGTAGTAGTGACTAACGACCCTGAATATGGTTGGGTGTTGAATTTTGAGTCACTCTGTACGGATAACAAGACCTACAAGGTAACCATGAAGAAAGAGGTGCCTGTCGCTACTGACACTGTAGCAATCCGTTTTGACAAATCTGCAAATGCTGCATATTATCCATGGCTGGACAACGATTTGCTTCTCGCGAATAGTAATGAGCAATTCTATGCAGGTATTGACGTGGTAGGCGTAGAGATGGGTGGCGAGTTCACAATGGAAGACCTCGATCTCTCCTATAGCTTGATCTTCAGCGACTACGCTAACCGCGTGATGGTGGAGATGGCAGATGTCAAAGGAACACTATATCAAATAGGTGACACCACCTATATCAAAGCAGAAGTAATCGGTTATGACGGCGTTTTATACGATGTAGAACTTTGGCACTGTGTACCAACTCCTACAGAGACTGTGCAAGTGGAGATTATCGCTGACTTCGAAAATAAAATCAATACCGATGGCTATTATGTACTCAGTGGATACAGCGATAATACCCTGTATGTGTCTTTGGCTCCATTGGCTGAAGAAGTGGCAGGTACATTTGTGAACGATGGTGTGTTCTCACGCTTTGGTGAGGGTCAATATGACTTCTATTGCGACTATAGCGCTATCTATAAGAATGTGAATGGTGAAGCTGTTCCTTACTCTATAGAGAAATGTACGATGACTGTTACCGAAGAAGAAGACGGCTTGATTAAAGCGGTGGCTACTCTTATCGCTGCAGATGCAGTACAATATGAGGTAACCATGACTACTACTTACAACAACCACTTGAATTACGATGCTGTAGAGGGCGCCATTGACCGCACTTACACCGCTGATGATATATTATTACAAGAACAATATGGCGAAGGTATCACTTATTTAGAGGTAATGGCTGCTGATGGTTCGGATATGTTTGCATTGTATTTCTTCTCTGAGGAGTATGACAGTGATATTGTTATCCAACCAGGTACTTACACCATCGATGATACTCAAGACTATATGACTGTATTGGCAAGTGCAGGCGTGGTGGGTAATTCTATTTATCCATCCTTCTATGGTTATTTGAGCGAGAACGGTCAGGGCATTATTACTCCATTGTATTTCCTCGTTGGCGGTACAGTAGAGGTAGAGAACCGAGATGGCAAGCTCTATATCGAGGTGAATGCTGTCAACTCATACAATGTGCCTGTACACATTGTGTTTGATAGCACAAAGGGATCTACTGGTGTAGAGAATATCAGCACTGCAACCTCTGCAACTAAGATGATTAATAATGGCCAACTTGTAATCACCCGTGGCGGTAAAGTTTACAACGCACAAGGTGCACAAGTGAAGTAAAAAAAACGCGAAACTATTTGCGTATTCCAAAATAATGTAGTACCTTTGTGGCATTATACCACAAAGGTATTACTTGTTTTTATTCTATTAACCCAATAAAATTAGTCTGTATGAAGAAATTTATCACTCTTTTCATGGCGACGGTGGTAGCGACATCGATGTTCGCGTTGCCACAGAAACCAACGACCGAGAAGCGAGGTCGAATGAATAATCCAGCAGAGAAGAACCTTGCGCTTAAGGCGAATTTGGAGAAGGACGCTAAAGCGTCGGACTTTGCTTTTGACCGCAAAGCGGTAGAGAAGAAAACTGAAAAACAACAAGCAGCAAAGGTAGTCGCACCAAAGGCGAATCTTGCTAAAGTAGTACAAGAGGATGAAGTGATGGAACTCAATTATGACGGCATCGCCAATGGTCCGATCTACACCGAGGAGACAGGCGACTGGACGGTTGGTCTAGAGTGCAACGATTGGGAGAATCCTGCTTACGGACACATGCTGCAATTGGCATGGTATGCCCCAGCAGATAACTACTGCGGTACATTTACCACCGAAGATTTCAACCCTGAGTACACCCACATGATGACGGGTATGAGTATGGGTTCGATTCTTTTTGAGAGTGTAGAGATGACCATCTCGGCTGAGAAGAAGAGTGCGCACTTGGAAGTGATCACATTGGACGCTGTGCTGAAAGGCGGCTCTGACGGTTGGAGTAATTATCCTACGTATAAGGTACACGCTGTGCAAGAGATAGTGGTAGCTAAAGATACCGTAGATGTAGCCCCAATATTGAATGCTACCTTGGAGCGCGGCGAGTATGGCTTTACCATCGCAGCCAAGAACGCAGACATGGACCTCACTTTGGTGGTAAACAATCCCTATTCAGTGGATGGTCTGTACACCTATATGACCGCCTTTGATTGGGAGCAAAGCAAGGTGGTTTACAAGGGCAACGAGATCAGCCCTCTCAACATCAACCTTAAGATCGCAGTAGGCGAATCACAAGGCAAGTTGGCATATCTCTGCGACTTGGGCATGCTAGGAAATGATACCGTATATTATAATATGGACATCGCCTCTCCGCTGCCAGCACCAGTGGACACCATAGAGATCACATGTACCAACCTCAAGGTGGACGATTCGTATGCGATGTACTTTGGCATGATCTCACTAGAGGCTAGTAATAATGAGTATAGCTTGTATGGCTCATGGGCAGGAGACTATACTGAAGAAGGTCTGCATACTGGTGCACAGTTGTCAATCAACAACGATATTACAGGGGAATATATCACTGCCATTACAGCGACCTACGATTTGTCAATGGCAGAGGATGGCAATTGGAAGATCGAGGGTACTGCTTTGGGCGACAACCTAGTGTGGTACGAGTTGCACCTCTCATGGTATATCCCAGAGATGAGCGACACAGTGGTCATTCGCTATGAGACATCAGCGGTGGCGCAATACTATCCAGCTTATGCCGACCTATTGCTCTTCAACGAGGATGACAAGTATTACGCTGCGTTGGATGTAATGGGCGTATATTATGCTGAGGACGGCATGTCCTTTACAATCGATGATATGGATATGATGTGGACAAGCGTGGAGGTTATAGATGATGGCAACTGGGTGCGCGAGGAGATTATCACCGTGCAAAACGGTATGCTCGTGCAAGTAGGCGATACTACCAAGATGAGTGCCGAAATTTCTACCATGTCAGGCGTGTTGTATCAAGTAGAGTTGTGGTATGCAGCTCCAACTCCAAAAGAGACCGTGACATTGAATTATCCAACTGCTGAGTTCATCAATGCCATCAACGATGCGTATTGCTACAACTTGGTGGGCTATGGTGCTGATTCGTTGACAATGATGGTGGTGACGATTCCTGCTTATTCTACAGATATGATTGCAGGTGAATTTGTGAACGACGGTTTGTTCGGTCAGTTTGGTATGGGTCGTTATGAGATTGATGCCAATACCACTTTCTATGCGGTATGGAACGAAGATTTGTGGGATTACGACCGCTATTTCGTGCAAAAAGGCGAAGTGAACGTAGAGCTCGCAGAAGATGGTAGCATCACACTGACTGGCAAGTTGATTTGCGACAATGCAGTAGAGTATGACATTGCGATGACCACTAAATACGAGCGTCCACACTTGGATTATGATGCAACGGATACACCAGTGGAGCGCACATACGGCGCTGCTGATATGTCGCAATTGTTGGATTGGACTGCTGATTATGGTTTGATCTTCATGGAGTTGAAGTCAGCTACCGAGATGGATATGGTGCAAATGTATTTTGTAGCTGAAGAAGGAGATGCTGATATCGTAATACCAGAGGGCACATACGAGATCAACAACTCTTGGGAGTATGGTAGCGTGGTGGCAAGTACTGGTGTGGATTACGAAGGTAAGATACAACCTTCTTACTACGGCATGACAGATGCTGAAGGTTATTTGATTACTCCACTCTACTACTTTGTAGAGGGTACCGTAGAGGTGACTAAGACAGAGGCAGGCAAATTGCGCATAGAGATCCATGCCATCAACTCATACGAAGTGCCTATTCATATCGTTTACGACCCAAGTAGCACAGCCGTTGAGGATATCCAAGCTAGCACAGTGGGCGCAAAGAAAGCGATAAAGAATGGTCAATTGATCATCATCCGCAATGGCGAGAAGTACAATGCAGTAGGTGCGAAATTGTAAGAATAAATTTAGCAACCTTTGCGCTACCAATGCCGAGGGTATGAGAATAACAAAAGCGTCTGGGCAACAACCCAGACGCTTTTATTATTTCTAGCCTCATAGCCTCTTTCGCCTTATTCTAGGATATTGCCAAGTAGGTTGTACTCTACGCCATTCTTGCGGATAATCACTTGTCCGTTGCGCATGAACTTCTCTACGTAGGTAGCAGGCGCTTGGATATGCTCAACATCCGTAGATACAGGCATAAGCCCTACAGCAGTCATGGTGAAGTGTTTGCCATTGTAGAAGTTACCTGCTGTCAGGAGGTCACCCGTATTGCTCACAGCCAATTTGCCTGTATTGAGTCGCCATGTATGATATACTTTGATGTTTCCTTTCGCCAACTCCTTGCTATCTACATACTGCAAGTAAGAGCCGCCAAAGGTAGCTGACTCAGGAATGTAATAGCCCGCTGTGAAAGTGTTCTCGGTGTCGCCCGCTTGAATATCAAGTGTGTCAGTTGGCAGTGTGTTGGCAGTAGTGTTGAACTCCAATTTCAAGATTTGCTTCATTGCTCCCCATACAGAAGAACGTATGGCTTTGCTGGAGAATAATGTTACTAACAACTTGTCGTCGGATGGTTTGCTCACAGCTACAGAGTCAAAGGTGAGTTTTTCGTTGTTATTAGGTGCGCTAATCTCTGCTACAGCCATTGGTTGATACTGCTCTCCGCCCATAGTACCAGCCACCACAGGTGCTTGCTCTGCATTGATAATAGGCTTCTTGCTGGTAGGAGTGATGTATGCCACCACGCAGCAGTTTTCTGCCACCCAGTCTTCATTGAGCGTGAAGGTATATGATTTGCTATAGGCTTGATTCTCTACGGCTACCTTGTCGCCCAAAGCAGCTGATACATAGTTGCGCACCACGCGTGGGTGTACAAACTCTATCCATCCCTTGCCTTTCCATGAGTAGCCTTGAGACTCAGATTGTGAACCAACCATACCGCTCTCTTTGATGACTACACTCAACAGATACTCTGTTACCTCTGTGTTGGCCACTTGTCCACTAACGGTCACGTCCAATTGGCGAGTCTCTGCGTTGTAGGTATGCGCTATCACCACAGATGCCTCAGCTGTAGTAGCATCCTTGATGTTCATGCTTGGCAAATAGCCAGGGTGGAATGTTTCTCCTAGGCTTTGTTTGGTGCGGTTGAGCATCATTGCAGGTACACCGTCAGGGTTAGCAAAGCTAATAACTTGATTTCCCTTGTTGGTAGCGTATTCGTCACTAGAGTGGCAGCAGAGCCAGATATATGGAGTAGATGCAGCCTCGATATGCTCTGCAATGGCATACATACCTCCTGGGCAATATTGACACCAGTCGCCGCTAATTTGCTCGATCAAGAACTTACGTGGGAAAGATGCAGGCACATCTTGCGCCGACATCATCACTGCTGTGAAAAGCAACAAAGAAGTTAAAATCTTTTTCATACCTTAAATAAATCTTATTGTTTGATATATTTCTTACCATTGATGATATAGATACCCGCTGGCAACTCGCTGAGTTCGTTGCTTGGCATTTTATAACCAAGGATGTTGTAGATTACGCCGTTGGTGTTAGGGGTTGCTACATTCTCTACTGCGTTGGTAAGGTAGCAGTACTTCACGGTCAATGTGATTGCTGGGTTCACGCCATCGTTGAAAGTGTAAGCGATGGTGGTTGTACCCGCTGCAGTAGGGTAGAAGTGTGTGTACCATGAGCTACTAGCGCTGAACATAGGTGCGTTTATTTCCTGCTTTGTTTCGCCATTACCGTTGGCGCAAACGCCCATGCAGAATTGGTCGCTCAATCCTGCGGCAGAACGCACGATGTTTACCTTTACAGATGAGCTTTCGGTGGTGATATAACCACTAACACCCATCACCATCAATGACTCGTCAAAATCATCTACATGGTAGTCAGATACTACGATGGTCGTGTCTTTGGTGATGTCGGTGAGAACCTCGTCCTCATTTTCGTCATAGGATGTAACGAGGCTCAATGTCATTCCTGCTTGAGCAGTAAGCAACATGCTCATGAGGAGGATAGTTGTAAAAATCTTTTTCATACCTTATTAAATGTTTTTATAGTTTATTCTATGTCTTTTAGTTTGTATTCTTGTGCTTGTATTACTTCGCCATCTTTCATCACGATGCCTACGATATTGCAGTTAGCTGGGTTTACCTTCTCTGGCAAAGTATAGCTCAGTGAGATGCTCTTAGAGCCATCTATAGGAATTTCGAGAGGCATTCCCCATACATCAGTGATGGCATCGCGCAACACGTGGTTGTGGACATAGTCTTTTCTTGTCTTGCCGTTAGGCATCATCTGCATGCCGACGATAGAGTCCTCGGTGAGCCATGCTATATACTGCACATCAAACGCCTCCAGCGAGAGGTTGAAGATGTAGGCTTCTATCTCCAGGCTATTGTTAGTAGTGTCCATCTGCACCGTGTGCGTCAACCTCACAGGTGACATTTTTTTTGCGGATTGGCTATATGCTGCGCCCCATGAGAGATAATCTACAAAGTAATCAGCGTCGGTTCGTGCTAGATTCATTACGCCCGTAGGGAGTGGTGTGGAACTAGTGCCTCCGCAGTGGATATAATAGGTATCAGACACAGGGCAGGTGTAGTCGTATTGTGCGGCTGCCTGAGTGAGTGTGTTGCTAGCAGGGTGCATCTCTACGACGACGAAGTTCTCGCCGTACATCGAGAGCAGGTTGTGTGCCTCCTCGGCTGCCAATGGGCAGTTGCTGCAACGCAAACCAGAGAACTCTACCAATAGCGTTGTGCGATTGGTCTCTTCCTGCTCCACTGGAATCAAACGCTCGTCCTCTGGTATAACTTGGCAAGCAGCAAGAAGCAAACTCGTTAGCCCGATAGCTGTATTTCTTAATTCAAAATTCATAATTCAAAATTCTTAATTCATAATTCCAAATTACCATGTAAAGTTATATGTGAGTGTCACGCCCTCTTGTGCTGGTACATAGCGGCACACGCCTCCTGAGCAGTTGAATCCCTCGCGTGTCTTGGTGTAGCCTGCCATGAGGCGGTGTGCACCGTGGGTGTAGGTGGCTGCGATGGTGTAGTAGTGTTCGTTGGTCTCCTCATGTGCATAGCCGATGTTGTACATCCATTGTCCTGACAGCACGAGCTGACGCCAGAGGCTGAGTTCGTACAGCGCGGCTACCCATTGACCCATATCCTGCTTGGTGTAGAGGTATTGCACTTCCGCACGCATTTGCACCTTTTTATTGAGCGCATACTTAGCCTCTACCACACCAATACCTGAGCGCACCAAGTCGCCATGACCTTCTACCACGCGCTTATTGTAGGCTTGATACATCGCCAAGGCGCCGATATACCATTGCTTGTTAAGTTTCTTATTGAGTTCGAGGTTGATGTCTGTGTAGTATGGCTCGTCGCTCATGTCAAACCAGTTGGCTCCTGTGCCGCGGACATGCGATGCATTGAGTTTGAGGGTGGTGCCATAGCGTCCGCCCATGGCTGTGCCGCGCTTCCATGTGTAGCGCACTTCGCCTTGAAATGCCCACTCGTTGGCTGTCTTGTGGGTACCGTATGGATAGAGCGAAGGAAGCATATAGGTGTGCTGAGTGGTGAAAGGAGGCATGTGGTTGATGGTTCCCTTCATCAGGCTCGCTTTTCTGTCTGAGCGGAAAGACATGTTGTCGGAGCGCTTGGCTTGTGCCAAGATGGCAAGTCCCTTTTGTGAGTAGCTCAGCGACAGGAGCAATGCCTCGCCATGCTTGTAGCTATAGTTGTTGAGGAAGCTAGGGTCGTTGGCCTTGTAGGCATACTCCACCATAGCATTCCAACCCTTCATCTGCAATTGCGCACGCACACTTCCTGCACCTACCCATGCTGGCAGATTATACATGTATGTCTGCATGGCATTGGGGTCAATAAAGAAGATGGAGTCTTTCTCCTGGTATTTGCTCACATAGCTACCACCAATGGTGAGGTTAGCACCTGCCTCTTGCAGTTGCGGAATCCACTCTTGCAAGCCCAGTTCGAGGTTGGCTCCTAGCACAGCGTCTTGCCTGTAGTTCCATCCCCAAGCGCCGTCGTCGTAGCAGTTCCAATAGCGGCGTTGCTTACCGCCCAGCGCTGTCAAATAAATACCCTTGTAGGGAGTAACTTCAATCTTTCCGCCACGCAGCGCGTTGTCCACGCCCAATGCTCTGTCTTCGTAGAGACGTAGCACCATGCCACTGCCAAACTGACCATATACATCGCCTACGGTCACTTTACCCCAATCAAAGGTGGCGCCCACGTGCAAGTGACTGATACCATGTCCGCCAAAGCCAGCGTCGTAGCCTAGTAGAGGCCACTGGGTGAGTTCGGCGCGGGTCATGAGCTCCAGGCTCTGAAACCCGATACCCGATACCCGATTCCCGTTACCCGAATTATGGTCCCAACGCACACCTAAATCGAGGTAGGTGTTGCTCAGGTGAGTGACCTTCGCCCATTCAGGTTGCTCAGGCACATCGCTCAGGTCAGTAGGGAAGAGGCCTTCGTGCTGAATGCCCCCCACGACAATCACCGTATCGTTTTTCGCCCACATCATCGCTGGCAAACAACACAGCAGTATTATCCAATAAATCTTTTTCATCTAGTCTCTAATTTCTAACAGCGTTAGCGATCTAACAGTCCAAAGGACGGTCTAACATCTAACAGCGCCAGCGGTCTATTATCAAAGCAACGCGTTATAAATATCCTCCTCGCCGCCATCGACATAGCCAGCATGGTTATATACGATCTTTCCTTTACCATCAAGTACGAAAACATGAGGCACATTCTGTACATTCATTGCACGCTTGAAGTCGCCGTTAGGATCAAGCAAGACCTCGTACTCCCAACCAAAGCCGTCCACCATGGGCTTCACACGGTTGGCGTCTTGTGCTTGGTCGATACTCACGATAATCATCTTCACGCCTGTCTCGTCTTGCCAATCAGGATATACCTCGTGAATGGCTTTGAGCTCGCGCAAGCATGGTTTGCACCAGGTAGCCCAGAAGGAGATAATCACAGGCTTACCGTTGTTGCTAATCTCGCCTGTTTGTACTGTGTTGCCATGGATGTCTTGCAACTTTACGTTTGGCAATTGTGCGCTCATTGCTACTGCGCAAATCGCCATGACACTGAGTAATAAAATCTTTTTCATATATTCTATGCCTTTAAACTTTAAACCTTAAACTTTAAACCTTTCGCCTCTCGCCTATTCGCCTAATCGCCTTAAACCTTCAACGACAGCTGAATCCTCCCTCGCGACTTATCAATGTCAATCACCTTCACCATCACATGCTGATGCAAGCTCACCACCTCACTTGGGTTACTGATGCGGCGGTTGGCCATCTCTGATATATGCACCAATCCGTCCTTGTGTACGCCTAAATCCACAAAAGCGCCAAAGTTAGCGATATTCGTCACGATGCCAGGTAGCACCATCCCCACTTGCAAGTCGTCAATGGTGTGCACATGCTCATCGAAATGCCATTCCTCTTTCTGCTCACGTGGGTCGCGACTAGGTTTCTCCAGCTCGCGCATGATATCTTGCAGGGTGGGCATTCCCACTTTGTCGTTCACATAGCGTTGCAAATCAATCTTCTCGCGCAGACTGGCATTGCTCATCAGCTCGCCGACGCTGCACTTGAGGTCTTTCGCCATCTTCTCCACGATGCCGTAGCTCTCTGGGTGCACCGCCGAGTTATCCAGCGGATTATCCGAGTTGGTTACGCGCAAGAATCCCGCTGCTTGCTCGTAGGTCTTAGCGCCCATCTTTGGCACCTTCATCAGCGCCTTGCGATTAGGGAATGCACCATTCTCGCTGCGGTAGTTCACTATATTCTGCGCCAAAGCAGGTCCGAGACCTGACACATATGTCAATATATGCTTGCTAGCTGTGTTCACATCCACGCCCACGTGGTTCACCACGCTCTCTACGGTCTGCTGCAGGCTCTCGCCAAGACGCGTCTGGTTGACATCATGCTGATACTGCCCCACTCCAATCGACTTAGGATCGATCTTTACCAATTCTGCCAGTGGGTCCATCAGTCGTCGGCCGATCGACATCGCACCGCGGACCGTCACATCCTCATCGGGGAACTCCTCACGCGCTATCTTGCTTGCCGAATACACCGACGCCCCACTCTCACTCACGACGAAGAGTTGGGGTGTATGGTGTAGAGTGTATGGTGTAGAGACGATGGTGTCTAACGCCACTTTCACCATTTGTTCGCATTCGCGGGAGGCGGTGCCATTGCCTATAGCGATAGCCTCTATCTGATATTGCGCGATAAGCTGTTGCAGCGTCTTGGTGGAGGCAATATTATTCACAAACACCACGGTATGATGCAGCAGATCCCCTTGCGCCGACAGCACCACGGTCTTGCAACCCGTACGGAAGCCTGGATCTAGCGCCAACACGCGCTTTTGTCCCAATGGCGACTCCAGGAGCAACTGGCGGAGGTTTTGCGCAAACACACGTATCGCCTCTTCATCGGCGCGCTCCTTGCTCATCGCCGCAAACTCCGTCTCGATAGAAGGTTTCAGCAAGCGCTTGTAGCTATCCTCCATGGCGAGTTCCACTTGATAAGTCGTATCGCTATTGGTCTTGAGGAATAGTCGCGCCAATTTATCCAATGCTTTCTCGCTATCGGGCGATATATCCACACGGATAAAGCCCTCTGTCTCCGCACGACGGATAGCCAATAATCGGTGCGAACTGATGCGCTTCAATGGCTCTTTCACTGCAAAGTAATCGCGATACTTCTGCGCCTCCTCATCCTGCTCTTTGCCTTTGACTACTTTAGTGGTCAATATAGCTGAGTATGTAAACTCTCGACGCATGCTATTTCTCGCTTGTTCATCTTGGCTGATCCACTCAGCAATAATATCTCGCGCACCTTGCAGGGCCTCTTCCGAATTTTGAATTTTGAATTTTGAATGATCTGGGCGATCGGCGATTTTTGGCTGAAAATAGCCTCCGCCAGCGGCTCATATCCTTGCTCACGTGCCACGTCTGCTCGCGTCTTGCGATGGGGTTTGTATGGCAAATAGATATCCTCCAGCTCGGTCAAATCCCACGATTTCTCTATTCGGGCTTTGAGTTCGTCGGTCAACTTACCTTGCTCATCAATGGTCTTCAGGATCGTCGCTTTTCTGTCTTCAATCTCCAGATAACGGTGATATTCATCTGCGATAGCGGCTATCTGCACCTCGTCCAAGCTGCCCGTCTTCTCCTTGCGATAGCGCGCAATAAATGGTATGGTCGCATTCTCACCCAGAAGCGCCACCGTAGCAGCCACCTGCTTGGCAGCCACCCCCACTTTCGCCGATATCAAACCATAATACTCCACGTTACAAACTATTTAGCGCACAAAGGTAGTAAAAATATTTGGAACTCGCAAGGATTACGCATTAAAAGTTTCTTTTAATGTTATTTTTCATAAAATACCACATAATTCACACATTATTTGCAAGGTTCAAAAATCGAGTACAAACATCCGTTTATTATTGATTACTCTTATGTAGTCGGACGATAACAAGAAAGTGGATTCAATAAAATCTCACCTTCTTGTTATGTATTTATAGTTCTATATCATACTTCTCACACAGATATCTCACCACTTTCGGCGGGAGTATCTTTGTCTTAGGGGTAATATGATGCGCCTCCAAGAACGCGCGATCCGTGCGTAGCCAGCGGCGAAAAGTCTCGCCGCTGACACCGGCCGCACGGGCTAGTTCGATCTTCGTGTAGGACTTCATTGGTTAGCCACACGCAGTTGACGAAAGAGAAACTGACGCATCGTTTCCCTAGGCAGATGCGCCTGCTTGTGCCACAGCTCAAAGGCCGCACGCAGGTGCGGACTAGACATGATCTCAGAGGTCTGTTTGGCAATCTTGCCGAACAGCTGTTGATGACTTAACTCCTTAGGAGTAAAACGTTTAGTGCGTTTTTGTGGCATTCTGCAAAGGCAGATCTCGCCACGGGGAGTGGTGCGATAATACACATCTCCCAATTTGCCTCGCAGGGTAGCAACCGCTGCGATGGGGATTACTTTTGCCATAATGATTAGAAATTAAAAGATTTATAATAGACCGCTACGCTGTTAGACCGCCTGTGGCTGTTAGACCATTGCATTGTCAGATCGCTGCGCTGTCGGAGATTAAACATTTGGTAATATCAAGGGTGGTAACGGAGTGGTAAGGATGTGGTAACGGAACAGACCGCTAATTGACAGGGGTATGTGTTATGGCGGTTTGGGGCGTTTGCATGCATATTTTTCTGCAAAAATTTGACGTGCACGCACTTGTGCTGGTGTAGGTGGCTTGGTACGTCTCGGACATCGTTGTATGACTTGTTTGCCATGGAGAATACGTGCGTAATATCCTCGGTGGATAGTGCCTTGGAAAGAGGCGATAGGAAAAACGGGGGTTGCTTTCATATGGTGGGATGTGATTTTTTTTCTTTATTTTGGAACTGTATACGAGTTGACACTGAGTTAATTTTTAACGACAATTAGCGTCAATTCAATCGTCAATTATTGACAATTATTTTTTTTAGGAACAAAAATACGCTTGCAAGCGAGCTATAAAAATAATTAAAAAATCAAGGATATCTTTTGTTTTTGCCCAAAAGAATGCAGCGCGCTGCATTGGTGGGCAAAACAAAACAATGAAATGGTCTGACAACGCAGTGGTCTGAAAGCCCTCTAGGGCGGTCATATTTCGACGACAAAGGTACTGCTATTTTCTGGGGTATCCTTAAAGTATCTCGCTTTAAGGTTTGAAGCACAAAAGGTTGTACTTTTGTCGCAAAAATCAAAAGCAGTATGAGGATGTACGATTTTCTCAGTCAGGTGCAAGGAACCGATTATTTTAATCATCTTTTTCAGTTCCATATTCTTTGCGACGGTGTAAAAACTAGTTTTGAGCGCTATTCTTATCTTGTGCATTTGCAGGAGATATTCCCTCATGAAACGCACTTTCATCTGGTGCAGGACACCTCCATCCATTTCCAAGTTTCCGAGCAAACCATCTACACCGATATTGGCAAGATGGAGTTTGACCTCGTACCATGAAGGTACTCGCCCACCTCGTCGTCGTGATTGGCTTGTAAGAAGAAATGCGCACGCGCATTTAGCTTACCGCCATCCCTCCTCTTCCCACAAATCAGAAATTTGCGAGAGCCCTAATCATAAAGCCACCCTACGCAGCCCCAAATGCGGGCTATGCCCTTACGTAGGATAGCAAACCTGTACCTTCGAGGACACCGACCTTTGATGTGACCCCAAAAAGTTGGACGGATTATTAAATTTGATATTTAGATCGATATTGCACTGGACTCATACCTAATCTGAGTTTTATTCGATCTTCATTGTAGTAGGCGATATATTCTTTTAATTGCCTTTTAAAATCAG
>JAFYMG010000018.1 GCA_017556705.1 Paludibacteraceae bacterium
AATTCACCACCCTCCTCTGGCAGCAAATCAATGGAATACCTATCCCCTGATTGAATCCACTCATTATCATATACAAATCTTTTATTGATGACAATCGCCAATTTCACATCTTCTTTCTTCTCTACCTCAAAATGGTATTTCGTAGCCGGATTCAATGTGTTCTGAAGAGGAACATCCACACATCTTAACATACTGCCATACTTTGTCTCATAAATCCTAGGCAAAGTACTTATCCTATGGGTTCGTATAGCATGGTAAATATCATAGGCATCCCATCCCAATATTCCATAAGCAGGAGCAGCATATGGCAATGCTCGAAATATATCTTCATCTATTGGATTTACCAAACACTGAAATTCTTCTTGTTTCGGAAAGTGACTAAAAATCATCCAATATGGATCTACATCAAACCAATAGGAATGATCTTCACAAAATCTAAACTCATTGTTTTCAACAAACCCTGCTCCCCATGTTGGATCTATCAATATCGGACCATCCTCCACCTCAGCCATAATCCACACATGTCCTCTTTCACTAATTTTATTATCATAATCTTTTGATATCCCACTCACCACATAACACTCCACCCCTATTGGCTCACACAAACGATAAAACAACTCGCTATATGCTTGACATACACCTTTTTTATTATCATAGCACTCATCTGCTGTATATATACTATACGAGGTATCATATGCTATATTTTCACATATCCAATCGTATATCGCACGCGCCTTCTCCCGCTTTGTTTTACTATTTTTTGTTAGGAATAGGGCTACATTGGTATAATCATATTCAGTAGGTGATACATACATTTCGGGTTCAAACACCTCTGCATCTATCTGCGCATCCGCTGTTGCTACGACCAAGCACAGCACTACCAACCAAAGGAATCGTTTCATATACATAAATTTTTAATATATTGTATCAACAAGAAAACAGTTTCATTTTTTTGCAAAGTTACTACTTTTTTTTGACATACACAAGAAATTCTCAAAAACTTAACTCATCACTCATAGTTCATAACTAAAAAAAAACATCTTTTTCCACCATTTCCTTGCACATTCCAAAAAAAAGCTGTAACTTTGTGCGTTTTTTTTACAAAAACGACAAACCATCATCGTCAACCCCGCACAAATATGGAACGAAGTGATTTTACCCCCGAAGAAGAGCGTTTGATTGAAGCGGAATATCAGGCGTTGCTAAAAGATTATCTCAACTCTATGCATAGTCAGCGAGTAGAGATAATTGAGCGTGCATACCACCTCGCCAAGCAAGCGCACAATGGTGTGCGTCGTCTGTCTGGCGAGCCATATATGATGCACCCATTATCTGTGGCGCGTATCGTGGTTAAAGAGATCGGATTGGGTAGCACCAGCATCTGTGCAGCCTTGCTCCATGACGTGGTAGAAGATACCGATTATACCACCGAGGACATTGAACGCATGTTCGGCCCCAAGATCGCAAGTATCGTAGAGGGGCTCACCAAGTTATCTGGCGGCGTCTTTGCTGACAAAGCTATGAAGCAGGCGGAAAACGTACGCAAACTAGTTTTGACTATGTCCGAGGATATCCGCGTGATGCTTGTCAAGCTCGCCGACCGTCTGCATAATATGCGCACATTGGCTGCGCAACGCCCTGAGAAGCAACGCAAGATTGCAGCCGAGACGCAGTACATATACGCGCCCATGGCGCACCGATTGGGATTGTTCCCTATCAAAACCGAACTAGAGGATCTCAGTTTCAAATACGAGTACCCCGAACTATATGCAGAGATCGAAGCCAAGTTGACTGCTATCAAAGGACAACAAATGGACTATTTCGAAGAGTTTGCTGTTCCTATACGCAGAAAACTGACCATGATGGGATATAAATTCCATTTGTATGCCCGCACCAAATCGGTCTATTCCATCTACAAAAAGATGACCAAGAAGGGTGTGCCATTCGAGCAGATCTACGATATCATGGCCGCGCGTGTGGTATTTGAGCCTACCTCTGACATCTCAGAGAAGGACCAATGTTGGATGATCTATTCTGCCATCACCGAGATCTACCGCCCACATCCCGAGCGTATTCGCGACTGGATTTCTATGCCAAAGGCCAATGGCTATGAGGCATTGCACGTCACTGTCATGGGCAACCACGGCCAGTGGATCGAGGTGCAGATACGTACCGAACGTATGCATGAGCTTGCTGAGCACGGATTGGCTGCCCACTGGAAATACAAGACGGGCGACAATAGCGGAGGCGAACTCGACAAATGGCTCAAAGAGATCAAGGACGTATTGGCCAACCCCGATGATGATGCCATCGCGTTCTTAGATACATTCAAACTCAACCTTTTTGCCCACGAAGTATTTGTCTTTACTCCAAAGGGTGATATTCGCACACTCGCGCAGGGCGCTACCGTACTCGACCTCGCATATCAGCTGCACACCGAACTAGGCGAACACTGTATCGGCGCCAATGTCAATAAGCATGCACGTCCACTCAGCTATATCCTGCAAAGTGGCGACCAAGTGGAGATTCTCACTTCTAAGAAGCAAAAGCCAGAGCCAGAGTGGATAGAGATTGCTGTCACCGCTAAGGCAAAGGATAAAATAAAGAAGTACTTCAAGAAAGCAGGTGGACTATCAGGAACACTCGCAGGCGAAGAAGAAACCAAAGCACGTATTGCTAAAATATACATTAAAGGTGAAGATGCGGTGGGTGTACTGATGCGTATCCTCAACATTATCTGCGAAGATCACAAAACCAACCTACGCGATCTGCACGTGACATCCGATGGACCTTTCTTCCATTGCAAAGCAGAAGTAATCGTGTACAAACAGAAAGTGGTAAGTCAGATATGCATGAAGTTACGCGAGATACCACGCATCACAGCTGTCAATGTATTAGAAATCAATTAATCCTGAAATTTAAATTGATAGATGAATATGAAAAAAATGATTTTATTTGCTGCAATGCTTCTTAGCATGACAGCCATGGCACAAACGCCAGTAATCACATTCGAAAAGACCACCCACGACTTCGGAAAGATCAACGAGGCAGATGGCAGAGTAACCACTATCTTCGAGTTTAAGAACGAGGGTATGGTACCTCTCGTACTCAGCAATGTACGCGCTAGTTGCGGTTGCACCACTCCTAAGTGGACTCGCGAACCTATCGAGCCAGGGGCTAACGGACAAATCACTGTGACATACAATCCTAACGGTCGTCCTGGTCGCTTCCAAAAGACCATCACAGTCACCAGCAACGCTACTGAAGCGACTACCAAATTGTATATCAAGGGCGAGGTTATACCTAAGCCTGCTAACCCAAGCACTACATATACCGTCAAGATGGGTGAGCTTAGCCTCAAGAAGAAAGCTTGGAACTTCGGTATCATGCAAAAGAAAGAGGGTAGCAAAGCTGGCGTTATTGAGTATGCCAATACTACCAACGAGGTCATCACCGTGGCATTGGAGACTGAACCTGGAGCTACTTATCTCAAAGCCGAAGCTACCCTGCAAGAGATTAAACCAGGCGAGACGGGCAAAATCAACTTCCATTTGGTACCTATGGAATGTGCTATTTGGGGACCTATTGAGACCCAAATATATGTCATTATCAATGGTAAACGCGTACATACCAATGAATTTGCTATCACCATCAAGGCAGATATCCGCGAGGATTTCTCACAAATGACTGTTGATGAGTTGCAACAAGCACCTATCCTTGAGATCACCTCTAGCAACAACAATGCTATCAACCTTGGCACATTCAAAGCGGGCAAGAAGATCTATACCAAGCTCAATTTCTCCAACGCAGGTATCAATCCATTGATTATCCGTCGCATCATCAGCAACGATGAGACTATTACGGTTGCACAACAACCTAAAGCAACTATCAAGAAGGGTAAGAAAGTAGATATCAATATGATCATCAGCACAATAGGATTGGAGGCTGGCAACTATACCCGTATAATCACCGTTATCACCAATGATCCTAAGAAATCAGTTGTCAAACTTACCCTCAACTGGGTCGTAGAATAATATTTCCCCCTAAACTCTACACCCAACACTCTACACTCTACACCCTACCCCCGACACCGCGCCTTTGGCGCCCACACCGACATGAAACATCCAGAAAATAGCAGCGAATACAAGGGTCTCACCGTCAACGCAGGCGTGGAGAACCTACCATCGGTCAACCCCTATGCCACTTTCCGTCGCCGGAAACAGGTGCTTTCTGCCGACGAGTATGTCGAGGGCATCCTCCGTGGCGATATGCGCCTCTTGAGCCAGGCTGTCACCCTTATCGAGAGTAATCTGCCTAGCGACCAAGTCATTGCGCAGCAGGTCATCGAGAAGTGCCTACCCTATGCTGGCAACGCCATCCGATTGGGTATCACTGGTGTGCCTGGTGCAGGTAAATCCACCTTCATCGAGGCTATCGGCACCGAGCTATGCCACATGGGCAAGCACCTAGCCGTGTTGGCTATCGACCCATCGTCGGAGCGCAGCAAAGGTAGTATCCTTGGCGATAAGACCCGTATGAACAAACTATCGGTGGAGAACAACGCCTTTATCCGCCCTAGCCCATCGGCTGGTAGTCTGGGTGGTGTAGCGCGCAAGACACGCGAGACGATTGTTCTCTGCGAAGCAGCTGGCTTCGACACCATCATCGTTGAGACCGTCGGTGTGGGTCAATCCGAGACGGCCGCGCACTCCATGGTGGACTTCTTCCTACTCTTGCAAGTCACGGGCACGGGCGACGAACTCCAGGGTATCAAGCGTGGTATCATGGAGATGGCAGATGGTATTGCTATCAACAAATGCGACGGCGCCAATGTCGAGCGTGCGGAAGCTGCGCGTGTGAGCTTCAAGAACGCACTTTCGCTCTTCCCTCCTACCGAATCGGGTTGGAAACCCTATGCAGTGACCTGCTCGGCGATAGAGGGTAATGGCATCTTGGATGTATGGAATATGGTCGAGGATTATATAAGGTTCGCGCGCGAGAATGGCTATTTGGATCATCTGCGCACCCAGCAGGCCAAGTATTGGATGTACGAAACCATCAACCAGAACCTCCTAGATGGCTTCTACAAGTCCGAAGCGATGGAGGGTATCATCGCCCGCACCGAGCAGCGAGTATTGGACAACGAAATCAGCAGCTTCACTGCTGCCTACGAACTCCTCCGCCACTTCCGCCAACAGAACAAATGATTCGTTATGAGTGATAAGTGATGAGTAAATCTATGAAGTAAGCGATGAAAGAAAGTATATTAAGAGAAAAATGCAAAGTATTTGCAATACGGATAATCAAACTCTATAAGTTTTTAACTGAAGACAAGAAAGAGTTTGTTATGTCCAAGCAAATACTGAGAAGTGGTACCAGTATTGGAGCTAATTTTGCAGAAGCAATATATGGTGTCAGTGAGGCTGATTTCTTAAATAAACTTTCTATCGCTCAAAAAGAAGCCAGTGAAACTATCTATTGGCTTGATTTATTGCATGAAACAGATTTCATCACTCAAAATCAATTTGACAGTTTACATACCGATGCAGACGAATTATTAAGATTACTTGCTGCATCAATTATCACAATAAAAAAGAAGAAGAACTCATAACTCATAACTAACAACTCATAACTCATAACTAACAACTCATAACTCATAGTTCATAGTTCATCACTAACAACTAACAACTCATAACTCATAGTTCATCACTAACAACTCATCACTCATAACTCATAGTTCATCACTAGAAATTAACTCATAACTCATAACTTATAACTCATCACTAACAATGCCTAGCAAACGCAAAACCACCCAACCCACCATCATCAAGGTGGGCGCCAATGAGATTGGCAAGCTTCCACCACAGGCTCTCGAACTCGAAGAGTCGGTGATTGGTGCTATGATGATTGAGAAAGATGCTTTCAACACCGTGGCGGACCTGCTCCGTCCCGAGTCGTTCTACGCGGACAAACACCGCTATATCTTCGAGGCAATCCGCTCATTATCAGCCAAAGACGCGCCGATTGACGTACTCTCTGTGGCAGAAGAACTCAAGCTCAGCGGCAAGCTCGAGCAGGCGGGTGGAATCTTGTATCTCAGCGACCTGACCCGTCGCGTTGCATCTGCTGCTCACCTCCACTATCATGCCCAGATCGTGGCACAGAAGGCCACCGCGCGTGACCTCATCACCATGGCATGCCAGATCGAGGAGAAGGGCTACGACGAGACACAAGACGTCGATGAGCTCGTAGAAGAGGCTACTGCCAAAATCTTCGAGATATCCCAACGCGCACAGAAGCGCGATGTCACATATATCTACCCTGTCATCACCGAGGCTTTCGAGCGTATGCGCAAGGCATCGGCCAACGAGGGCAATATATCGGGTATCCCTAGTGGCTTCACCGAACTGGATAAGATTACCTCTGGATGGCAAAAATCCGACCTTGTCATCATCGCAGCCCGCCCTGCTATGGGTAAGACGGCGTTTGTACTATCAATGGCGAAGAATATCGCTGTGGACTTCAATATCCCTGTGGCTATCTTCTCTTTGGAGATGAGCAACGTGCAGCTCATCAACCGTCTGATCATGAACGTCTGCGAGATCGAGGGTAACAAGATCCGCAATGGCCGCCTCACCTCTGCCGAGTGGGACCGTCTCGAGAACCGCATCAATGTCCTCGAGAAGGCACCTATCTATGTGGATGACACCCCTGGTCTGAGTGTCTTCGAGCTCCAGAGCAAGGCGCGTAAGTTGGTCAAGGACAAGAAGGTACAGCTCATCATCATCGACTACCTACAGCTCATGAATGCCAATGGCAGTAGCTTCGGTAGCCGCGAGCAGGAGGTGAGTATCATCTCCCGCAACCTCAAGGGTCTTGCCAAGGAGTTGGATATCCCTGTTATCGCCCTCAGTCAGCTCAGCCGTGCGGTAGAGAAGCGCGATTCTAGCAATAGCAATGTCGATGGCAAGAAGCCTTTGCTCTCCGACTTGCGTGAGTCGGGGGCTATTGAGCAGGATGCGGATATGGTATGTTTCATCCACCGTCCTGAGTACTATAAGCTCTATGATGATGGCAATGGTAAGGATCTCCGTGGCTTGGGTCAGATCATCGTGGCTAAGCACCGTAATGGTGCTACGGATGAGATCTGGTTGCGCTTCATTGGCAAATATACTCGCTTCCAAAACGAGGACGCTGCTTTTGATGAGAGTTTGTATGCTGATACGCAATATAATACCCAGACTCGCACTAGCCGCATGAATTCTATGCCGATGAAGGCGGATGGCGCACAACTCAACGACCGATTCGACGATCCCCCTGCCCCATTCTAACCATAGGCAAGAGGCAAAAAGACTAAAGGCGAGATTATTAAAATCCTTTCATTTTTCGGAAAGGATTTTTTTTTGGAACTATACACACGTTGACACCTTACGCTATTTTCCTCGTCGCGCTAGGGTGTTCTTATCTTCCTTCGGTCGAACGATCGCTTTGCGTACGATTGGCGCGAAATGTTGTCGGTATTGTCATTAAAATAAGAATAAATTTTGGATAATTTGGGGTCTATTTTCTACAATTTTGTTTAAAAAAAAATATTCCAAAAAACATGTAAACGAACCAATCCGTCACAATTTATCTTTCCTCAGCGATTGGCTGTCTGTTCCGTTACCACACCGTTACCACACCGTTACCACTCTTAACATCAGCATAGCAACGATATTTCATTTTTTTAGGGATTTATATATCTAATAAGTTATAAGATTTCTTATCTCGCCAAGGGTTCGAACGATTTATTTCTGCCGAAGGCAAGGATCTATAATAACCTGTTTTCAAAAAATCTTAAAAAATATCTATTTTTTCTTGCATATATGTATTTTTTTGACTAACTTTGCAAGCGAAATCAAATGAAAACGGTTAAGACACTCCACTTTGATTTTCTCTCATTTGGCGTATCTTTTTCTGTATCATTTGATTACATATATTTTTCAGTCGATTATAATCGGCTTTTTGTGCGTTTAGTATATGCTCCCGCTCGCTAGTCATTACAGTTACGGAGCAAGGAGATAAGTACAAATGTATACGTTCGTATTTATATAAGATTCAGCGACGAGCATGCGCAGGAGCGGTTGCAATAGATTACGGAGTACGCAGGAGATAAATCCCACTCGTTTGCCTGCATATTACGGGTTTATGACGGGTTCATGACGGGTTAATAGCGATGTAGAACACGCATAGAAAAAGCGCCGTGCATGTTTCGCGACCACTTCGCGACCACGCGAACAAATCGTAAACTTATCGAGAACTAATCGAGAAAGAATATAAAAAAAGATAATTAACTAATTAAATTATAGTGCCTTATGACTAATTCTACCCGTTGTACTTTGTTGGCTAAACAAGCATGTACTACCCTCTCCCATGTAGTACAAAAAATCACCCCCCCCCAGTGCGAATAATTTCTTAATACTATTTTTCGCGTTATTCGCGATGCTCGCCCTCGGCGTTGGAAACGCGTGGGGTGCGAATTACGAAATCGTAGCAAAAAAAGGTAGCGGTGACGGTTCTTCATTGAACACTTCTACCAAGGTGACAGATGTATTTAGCAACGGTACATATGTCGCCAAATTTACTACTGCAACTAAATCTTATTACAATGGAAGCAATGGTTTAAAACTTGGCACTTCAAATAATGCTGGCGATTTGCAATTCACATTAACAGATGAAGGAAAAGTTAAAGCAACTACTATCATTGTTAGCGCAAAACGATACAATACATCTAACGCTGTTACCCTACAAGTTATAGCAGGTGGTGTTACATGTACTGCACAAAACATATCTAACTCGGCAAATTTTACAGACTATACATATACAATCAACGCGAATATCACAGATATTCAACTTAAAACAAGTAAATATTGTTGGGTAGAGTCTATCACGATTAACTACGAAGACGGTGGTAGCGGAGAACCGGTCCTTTCTTCGATTGCAATTTCTGGCGACTTGACAGACAAGACTTATGAGGAAGGTGATGAGTTGGATTTAACGGGTTTAAAAGTACTGGCAAATTACAAAAGCGGTGACCCAAAAGATGTAACCAATGATGTTGAATGGTCATACGAGCCTTTAACAGCAGGACAAACATCAGTAACCGTTATTGCAACTTATGAAGATAAGACGGCGACCCAAACTATCAATGGTCTAACCGTAAATGAGCATGTCATTACTCCTGGAGAACATTGCATTACTCCAAATAATACTTTTTGGGGAACTAGTTATACTGGTGATGACGCTAAAGAAATTACTAACGTTTCAGGAAAACAAAATGATGTAAGTGTTTTAATGACTAAAAGTGGACAGTATGGTTATATCAATGCTTCTCAAACACGTGTGTACGAAAACTATACGATGTTGTTCTCTGTACCAGCAGGATATGCCATCACAAAAATTGTTTTTACCGCAGATGGTAGTAACTGGAAAGGCACTCATACTGCGGATGTGGGAAAAATGACTGATACCAAAACCTGGGTAGGTGCAAACCAAAATGTTACAATTACATTTGGTGGAACTTGCCGTATTACAAATATCTGCGTTACCTACATTAAAGACGTAAAATACGCTCTCACAATCACTGAGCCAACAGAAGGTGGTACTCTTGTTGTGAAAGATGGTGAGAACACATTAGCTTCTGGTGCAGAAATCTACGAAGGCACCAAACTTACCGTAACTGCTACTCCAGAAACAGGATATGAAGAAGGTGTTGTAGTTGTTAAGAACGCTAGCGATGAAGATATTACCGCTACTGTTTATGCTGATGGCGTTCTCACAATGCATGCATACGCAGTAACTGTCTCTGCTACTTTTGCAAAGAAACCATGTACATTGCTTACTACTCCTGTAGTTACTGCAGCACCTACATTCAATAGCGCAAAACTTACTTGGGAGGTTGTTGCCAACGCAGCGAAATATAGTGTAAAAATTGGTTCTACAGATGCAGTTGAAACTACAGAAACTTCTTACGAGGTAACAGGTCTAACTGCTGAAACAGAATATACATATCAAATACAAGCAATTGCAGAAGCAGGTCAAGATACCTATTGCGATAGCGAAGTTGCAGAGGGTACATTCACTACAACTGCCGCTCCTGCTGCTACACTCACATTAAAAGATATCGTTGGTACAAAAACTCTAACTGGCTCATTGAATGGTACTATTACCTTGCCAACTGAAGCAGCTGAATGCTCTAAGACTTTCGTTGGTTGGGATGCAGACGAGAATTGCAACCAAGCTCCTACATACGCTAAAGGTGCAGAATATACATTTACCACACTAGATCCTACTCTCTACGCTGTGTATGCAGATGGTGAGGGTGGAGGAACTGTGACTATTACTCCAAGTAAAGGAACTGAAGAAACAAAAGCTTGCACATTTAATCTTGATCAAGACGGATATACACTAAGTGCAAGCGGTGGAGGTAGTAATCCTGTTTACAATGAAACCAACTCTGATGCTCGTATCTATGCAGGAGGAATACTAACATTAACTGCAACTAAGGCAATGAATACGATTGTCATTAAACTTAGTGCACAAGGTAAAAAGCGTTTGGCTCCTATCACAGTTTCTACTGGTACTATTGCTACTCAAGCCAATGGTGATGCTACTGTTACTTGGACAGGTAATGCTACAGAGGTAGCATTTACTGTTGGTGATAAAGCCAACTTTGGCTCAGATGGCGAAACAAAAGCAGGTCAACTTTGTTTCAGTACTATTGAGGTGACTCATAGTAGTGAATACTCCAACTATTCAACCACTTGTGCGACTGCTCCAATTGTAACTGTAACTCCTGAAACTGTAACTGCTAACGCTACAGGCGCAGAGGGAAAAGTAACTGTAACTTACGAAAACGTAAATACTGCAAATGTAGCAGTTGCTCTCTTTAATGATGCTGCGTGCACAGAGGCATTCTCCGCTGATTGGTTGACAACTTCTTTTGATGGCGATAAGAACATTACTTACACCGTTGCAGAGAATACCACTTACGCCGAGCGTAAAGCATATATCCAACTGACAGCTCCTGAAACAACTGGTGCAACAGATCCTGATGTGGTAGTTATCCCTGTAACCCAAGCAGCTAAAGAGAAAGTGTTTGCATCATTAGAGGCATTGGTTGCTGCTGATTTGACAGCAGGTGATGAAGTAACTGTCACTCTCAATAATGATGTGATCAAAGAGTTCTATATCTATAGTTCTAAACGTTGCGGTGTAGTCTTTGATGTACAAAAAGACGGAAAAGATATTAAGATTTACTTCAATAGCCAAACAACTATTGATGATTGGGAAGAAGGTGGTAAGTTATCAGGTACGCTCACTAATGTTAAGTGGACTACATATAGCAGTGCATGGCAATTAGCTCCTGCTAATACATGGGCATGGGCAAACTTGACTTACACAGAACCAAAAGCCGTATCAACTGTTGTTGTTAGTGGTGCTCCAACCAAAACTACTTACGTAGATGGCGAAGCGTTTGACCCTGCAGGATTGACTGTGACTGTAAATTATAACGATGCAACTAGTGAGGAGAATCCTACTGGTGTAACATTCAATGTAACTCCTGCTACATTGACTAAGGGACAAACTTCAGTAAATGTTACAGCTACATACAATTCTATTTCAAGTGCTGCATACGAAGTAGCTGGTTTGACCGTAAATGATATTCCTACTAAAACTGTCGCAGAGTTCATCGAAGCACGCGGTACACGTTGCTATCTTGAAGGTATTGTAAGTGGTCTTACAGAAGGAAACAGCATGAAGTATGGCAACTTTGACTTGACTGACGCAAGCGGTACAATCTATGTGTATGGTTGTTTGAACGCAAGTGGCGAAAAAGAAAAATTTGCTGAATTAGATGTAAAGAATGGCGATAAGATTAAAGTAATTGCAGATGAGTATAAATTGTATGAAGGAACAAAACAAGAGGCCATAGATGTACAATATGTATCTCATATCTCTGCTGCTACCATCACCATCGCAGACATCACAATGGAAGTAGGCGAAACCAAAACTATCGCTGCTACAGTTGTACCTGCTGAGGCAAAAGTAACCTATACTATCAAGGAGAATGCAGCAAACGCCATCTCATTATCTGGTAATACTATCACAGCACTTGCAGAGGGAACTGCTACCATTACTGCTACTGTAGCAGAAGGTGCTACTTACTTGGGCAATTCTGTTGATTTCACTATTACCATTACTCCACAAAATATCGCAGTTCTTCCATTCACATTTGATGGCGGAAGAGATGAGATTGAGGCTACTCTTGGTATGTCTCAAGATGGTTTGGATAGCGATTATAGTTCTTCTCCAAAGCTTAAATTCAATACTACAGAAGATTATGTGCTCATTCACTTCAATAGTGAGCCAGGTATCTTGAGTTATGACATAAAGGGCAATAGTTATAGCGGTGGTACCTTCACAGTACAAGAGTCTGAGAATGGTGAAACTTATACTGATATCGTAGCATATACTGAGTTGAGTGATAAGGCAACTAAAACTCATACTTTGACAGCTACTTCTCGTTATGTGAAATTTATCTACACAGATAAGGTAAACGGTAATGTTGGTTTGGGCAATATCAATATTACTAAACTTGACGATACTAGTGAGACTCCAGATCAAGATCAAGATCCAATACCTGGTTATAACCCAGTCGCAAATCCTACCACACTCAGCGGAGTATTCTCAGTCGCTGCCGATAAGAAAGTACAATTCTCTACTGGTAACCTCCAATATGAAGTAGGAACTAACACTAACACATGGTCATTTGCTTCTGAGCAATACGAGGTAATTGGCGGCGAGGCTTACACAGAAAGCAATAATACCAACTACGGTATGAACGTTCCTGGTTACACGGGCAAATTGGATCTCTTCGCATGGAGTTGCGATGGCAAGTACGGTGTCAACCCATCAAACACAGATAGCGATTACCAAGGCACATTCGTTGATTGGGGTACACTTGCTGGAGAAGGTTGGTTCACACTTACCAAAGAGGAAATGAACTACATTCTCAATCGTACTAAGAATGGCAAAAAACTTTGGGCACTTGCCACTATTGATGATTTACCAGGACTTATCCTATTGCCAGACAATTGGAATACCAATATTACGCTCAACTACGGTTACATCCCTACCCAATTCGTATATAATGAGAATCTATTCACCGCTGATGAGTGGGAAATTCTCGAAGTAGCGGGTGCTGTATTCCTCCCTGCAGCAGGTTCTCGTACGGGTGGATATGGCAACAAGGACAATGCTGGATTCAAAGAATCATACGATGCAAATGGAGATTATTTCCATGTAGACAATGTAGGCATTTATGGTTATTATTGGCTCAACACTCAAGATCCACGACCCAACTTCAAGCATTGTGCATCTTACCTCATCCTCCCAGGATGGGATGAGGGACCAACTGTAGATGAAGCGGGGGAAGACGATCTAAGTACACATCCTCAAGTTTGGTCACGCGAGAAACGACGCGGTAACTCAGTTCGCCTTGTAAAAATAGTCGAAGATAATCCTACCATTACCGTACCAGGTTGCTGGGAACTCGTTACAGATGCATCTACTTTAGCTGTTGGTGATAAAGTAGTAATTGCAGCAAAAGATTATAATTATGCGCTCAGTACTACACAAAAAGAAAATAACCGCGGACAAGCAGCCATCACAAAGGATGATAATACCATCTCATTTAGCGAAGATGTACAAATTCTAACACTCCAAAAAGGATCTAGTGATAATACGTTTACCCTCTATACAGGCACAGGATATCTCTATGCTGCTTCATCAAGTTCAAATCATTTAAAGACTCAAGATGGTCCTTCTATTTATGCTAACTGGACTATCACTATTAATAACAATATCACAAATATCATTGCGCAGGGTGATCATACACACAATTGGATACAATACAACAAGTCGAGTAATTTATTCTCATGTTATAGCAGTGGGCAACAGGCTATCTGCTTGTATCGCAAGAAAAATGTAAAGGTTGAAAGTAATCAAAAAACGACGAATGATATTCCTAATTATTCAGATGTTACAGTTGGAAGCACAGGTCAATTGAATGTAGAAAAACCATTGATCGTTGAGAACCTATACATCCAAACTACCATGGGCGCTGCTACTTCTGCACAAATATCCAATGCTACCAATACCAATTTGCTCATCAATGGCGATGTATTCATTGACATTACATTAGGCAAGAATGGCGATCCTAACCAATGGCACGCATTTACCGTTCCATTCCCTGTAGATGCTATGAATGGCGTATATGACATCGATGACAATAAACTGACCAACGAAGTCAACTATGCTATCATGGATTATCATGGCGACCTTCGTGCTAATGGTCAATATGGTTGGAAGAAGTATCGCGGCATCCTCGTTCCTGGTACATTCTACCTCATGACCGTAGATGGCGCACGCACTACCTACCGCTTCAAGAAAGTAGAGGATGCCGCTATCGTTGCTCCTGCCACTAAAGCAATCACTGCATTTACTGGCAGTGGTAATCCTGACAAGGATAAAGGTTGGAATGGTGTGGGTAACCCAACATTGATGCACGGAAAAGTAGGATATAAAGCCCTCATACTTAATCCTGCATCATATACTTATGAAGCATACGAGGCTGAAGAAGTAGCTTTCACCGTAGGTACACCATTCTTCATTCAAGCCGCAGAGAACGGAACAATGACTATAGCTGCAGAGACATCTTCATCTCTTGCCCCTGCTCGCCGTGCGGCTGCAGCAGTAGAGAATATCAAGGTGATGCTTGGCAATAGCGATTATACCGACCGCCTGTATGTATCTGCTTCTGAGGACGCTATCAATGAGTATGAGATTGGCAAAGACCTCGGTAAGATGGCAATGACCAATACGCCTAGTGTAGTTCAAATCTCTGCTCTAGCATACGATACACGCCTCTGTATGATTGATGCTCCTATGGCAAACAACGAAGCCCTAGTTGCTCTCAACCTCTATGCCCCAGCTAATGGTGAATATACCCTATCCGTTCAGGCACAAGACAATGAGAAAGTATATCTCTTGCATGATGGCACATTTGTTTGGGATCTATCTATGAGCGAATATCCAATCACCTTGAACAAAGGCGATAATGCAGGTTATAGCATCCTTGTACACCGCGCTGATGCGCCTACAAGCGTCGAAACAATCGATGGCACTAACAACCAAACTGAGAAGCTCATCCACAATGGCAATCTCTATATCTTGCACAATGGCAAGGTATTTGATGCTGTGGGAACTATGTTGAAATAATCATTAAGAAAAATCAATATTCAATATGGAAAAGAAAATATATCAAACACCAAAAACGGAAACAGTCCATTTAGAAGCAGATGCACATGTGATGCTGCTATCATCAGGCTCTGGCCCAGAGCCACTGTACGGGGAGTAATCTGTTTCAAGACAACGACGGAGTCTCTACTCCGCTGTAAACAACCCAAACAATCGCTCTTCACAACCGAAGGGCGATTGTTTGATTGATTACTAGAAAGGCTAGAGAAACTAGAGAAGCTGGAGAGACTGGAGAGGCTAGAGAGGCTAGAGAGGCTGGAGAGAGTGGAGAGACTAGAGAAACTGGAGAAACTGGAGAAGCTAGACGACCCAGAAAATCTAGAAAAAACTACTTTTTTTCGCTATGCGCTTGCGTATGTGCGATTTTTTTTGTACCTTCGAACATCTGCCTTGGCTTTACCCATCGCATCCACCACACACGCCAATTCCCTCGTAGCAACCCCCACCCTACGCAGCCCATACTACAGCTTTACTCACATACTTTGTCGAAAATACGGCTTCGCCTTCTTTATAATCACGCCCACCTGCTCACTCATGAGCAAGCTTCTAGTGAGCGGTTGTGTGATTATATGATAGATAGAATCTATCTTTTTCGAAAAAATATGCTCGCACGCTTGCGTATGTGCGTATTTTTTTGTACCTTTGCAGGCTATTATGTAGATAGCCCAAAAAGTAAGAAAAATATAATACACAAATCATAATGAAAAGAACAGAAATCATCAACGCACTCCAGCTTGCAGGAGAAGGACAACTCATCAACGTTCGTGGATGGGTTCGCAGCCGTCGTGGCAACAAAAACGTTAGTTTTATTGCCCTCAACGACGGTTCTACAATCAAGAATATCCAAATCGTAGTGGACTTGGCTCAGTTCCCAGAAGAGAACCTCAAGCCTGTTACCACCGGCTCATGTATCTCTGCCACTGGTCACCTCGTTGCCAGCCAAGGTAGCGGACAAGCCGTAGAGATCCAGCTCACCGAGCTCGAGGTTTACGGCACAGCAGACCCAGAGCAATACCCATTGCAGAAAAAAGGACTCAGCATGGAGTACTTGCGTACAATCGCGCACTTGCGCCCTCGTACCAACACCTTTGGTGCTGTATTCCGCATTCGTCACAATATGGCAATGGCAATCCATAACTACTTCCACGAGCACGGTTTCTTCTATTTCCATACTCCAATCATTACCGCTTCGGACTGCGAAGGTGCAGGACAGATGTTCCAAGTGACAACCAAAAACCTCTACAACCTCAAAAAAGACGATGAGGGCAAGATCGACTACTCCGACGACTTCTTCGGCAAGCAAACCAGTCTTACCGTGTCTGGTCAATTGGAGGGCGAGTTGGCAGCTATGGCACTCGGTAAGATCTATACCTTTGGTCCTACCTTCCGTGCAGAGAACAGCAATACTCCACGCCACTTGGCAGAGTTTTGGATGATCGAACCAGAGGTTGCATTTATCCAAAAAGACGAGTTGATGGATCTTGAAGAGGACTTTATCAAGTACTGTGTGCAATGGGCATTGGATCACTGTAAAGACGACTTGGAGTTCTTGAATCAATTTGTGGACAAGGGGCTTATTGCACGCTTGGAGTCTGTAGTAAAGACCGATTTTATCCGCCTTACCTACACAGAGGGTATTGATATTCTCCAAGAGGCTATCAAAAATGGTAAGAAGTTTGAGTTCCCATGTACTTGGGGCGAGGATTTGGCTTCAGAGCATGAGCGTTACTTGGTAGAGGAGCATTTTGGCAAGCCAGTCATCATGTCGGACTATCCAAAGGATATCAAGGCATTCTATATGAAGATTAACGAGGATAATAAGACCGTACAAGGCACTGACGTGCTCTTCCCACAAATCGGCGAGATCATAGGTGGTAGCGTGCGCGAGGAGAGTCTCGATAAACTCAACGCAGAGATTGAGCGTCGCGATATTCCGATGAAAGATATGTGGTGGTACCTCGATACACGCCGCTTTGGCGCTGCACCTCACGCAGGATTCGGCCTCGGCTTCGAGCGACTGATGCTCTTCGTGACTGGTATGCAAAACATCCGCGACGTCATCCCATTCCCACGTACACCTAAGACTGCGGAGTTCTAAGTTTAGTGGACGCCTCTTTGAGGCTATTGGACACTCATAACTCATAACTCATAACTCATCACTCATAGTTCATAACTAAGCAAACAATATTATGAGAAAACTATTTATCACAATCATCCTATGTATTGCAGCCATGATCGGTGCAAATGCACAGACACGATTGGTAGGACGAATCATTTCGCCCGAACAACAAGCAATAGAGGATGTAGTTGTCACTTTGGCAAATCAAGGTTATACAACCACTACCAATGCCGAAGGTAAATTCTCCTTCACCTATCTTGAAGCTAGCGATGAAGAAGTAATCATCGAGGCTACAGGATATATCTCCGATATTCTGTTGGTGCAACTCCAAGAGGACCAACTCAATGATCTGGGAGATATAGTTATGCAAAACGATTTCGTGCGCGAGGTACAAGAAGAAGTGTTGCTCAACCTCACCGAGATGGATCTCAATGATGACGAAGGAAAAAGTCAGTCCATGTCGTCTGCATCTAGCGCGAGTCAAGATGTTTTTAATAGTACTGTGTCATTCGCATGGTCAAATGCGCGCTACCGTGGTCGTGGATATGATCAGACATATGAATTAGGCTATATCGAGGGATTGAGTTTCAACTCTGCCGAGCGTGGTCAATTCAACTTCTCCGCCATGGGTGGTCTCAACGATGCAACCCGCTACAAAGAGGTAGTGGAAGGTATCGAAGCCAACAACTTCACCTTCGGTTCGATTGGTCAAGCAACCAACTACCTGCAATCCGCTACCAACTATGCACAAGGTTGGAAAGTGGGTTTGGCTGGTACCAACCGCAACTACAAAGGTGCGGCACGTGCTACCTACTCCAGCGGACTAATGGAGAACGGCTGGGCATTCGCTGCGCAATTGGCATGGCGCTATACCCCATACATCGACGTCAAGGGTCAGATCGGAGAAGGTATCTCCTATAGTTCTGTAGGCTACTTCTTCACCGCAGAAAAACAATGGAGCAGAGATATGCGCCTATCGCTCATCACCTTTGGTGCTCCTACTCGTCGCGGTCAGTCTGCAGCACTTACACAAGAGACCTTTGATCTCACCAATCAATACAATAAGACATCTTGGGGACACAACAACTACAACCCTTACTGGGGTTACCAAGACGGCAAGGTGCGCAACTCACGCATCGTACACAGCTACGATCCTACAGCCATCGCTAGCTTCGATTGGAAGATCAATGAGGAAAACCATCTGAAGGTGGCAGCGGGTTATCACTACTCGTTCTACAGCAACTCGGCGCTGACATTCTACAATGCACCTGATCCACGTCCTGATTACTACCGCAACTTGCCATCTGCATTGCTTGACGGACAGATCGACAAGGATGGCTACTTCATAGCTAAAGACTTGAATGGCAAACCATTAGGCGAGTTGACACCAGGTGGATACATCAAATATCCATTGCACTACAACGGTAGCGCAGTAGGTCACTCTATTGATTTTGATACCTATTCCAAGCTCACCGACCTATGGACTAGCCGTGACGACCACGCTACACAAATAGATTGGGATGCATTATATGCAGCCAACTATGCGAATAATGTAGTTAATCCTGATGGATCTGCACGCTATATCGTGGAGCGTCGTCACAACGACATCCAAGAAGCAGTTGCCAATGCTAACTACCGCAATACATCGGTAGAGCATTTGACCGCTACCGTTGGATTGGAACTCAAAGCATCGCAAGGTATTCACTACAAGACGGTAGATGATCTCATGGGAGGCAACCAATGGATTGATGTGGATCCATTTGCAGAGCGCGACATCAAAGAGTTGGCTACCAACATCGGTCTTACCCAAGCCGACATTGCCAATGTGAAGCAAAATGATATGCAAAACCCTAATGCAGCAGCAAGAAAAGGAGATAAGTTTGGCTACAACTACCGCATCAACATGATGACCGCCAAACTATGGGCACAAAATGAGTGGTCATGGAATGAGGTCGATCTCTACTACGCACTGCAACTCACCTATTCTAGTATGCAACGCACCACCGACATGCTCAATGGTCGTGCATGGTACTTGGCAAGACTAGGTGAAGCGAACAATAATCACTACTACTATTTAGCAGACGCTGCAAACGATGTGTTGGCAGCAGGAGAAGACTTCTCTAACCTCCCAAGCAGATTGGTGGGATATGGTCATCATTTTGTAGATCCTGCATTCAAGACAGGTATAACCTATAAGATTGACGGTAGAAATCAATTGAAGATCAATGCCATAGCAGAAACCAAGGCTCCTTTGGCACGCGATGCATATATCTCTCCACGTGTGCACGACCGCGCTGTAGAAAACATCTATCGTCATGATTATGCACGCTATTATGCACAAGAATTTGGCACATCATGGCTCGAAGAATACTACGGTGCAAGCCAAAAGATGGTAGGTGGCGACTTGACCTATTCGTTCAACTATCCGCTGGTGCGTGGTCGTGTGACAGGATTCTTCACACAGATATGGAATGGCACCGAACTCAATGGATACTACGACGATGAGGCACGCACCTTCGTCAATCAATCTCTCAGTGGCATCAATCGCCGTCATATGGGTGTAGAGGCAGCTGCTGCTGTCAAGTTGGGCTTGTATTTCACCCTCACAGGTGCGTTGAGCATCGGCGACTATCGCTATACCAGCAATGCCCTCGCCATCACCTCTGCTGAGAATGGTATGGCATTGGCAGAGAATGCTCAAGGTCCTATCTATGAGTTGCGCGATAGCGTATTGCTCAAAGGTCTGCACGTGGCTACAGGTCCTCAACTCAATAGTAGCTTGAAGCTCAGCTTCTTCCATCCAAAGATGTGGTTTGCTGATCTTACAGTTAGCTACTTCGATTGGAGCTACTTGGATTATGCTCCTGCACGACGCATGCAAGGACTCTTCACGGGTGTGCGTGCTGATGGCAGTGTGACCAATGGATGGTACGGTGATAACTACACCAACGCTATCGAGAAAGATCAAGATGGCAATGTGATCTACGATCAATATGGTGTACCAGAGTTGAAATATCCATACAATATTCTATCCGATCAAGAGATGCTGACCGCAAGCAATCCACTCCATCGCTTCCTCGTGGATGCTAGCGTAGGTAAATTGATCTACCTCAAGAATCGTCAGTCTATCTCTATCAACTTGACAGTCAACAACTTGCTCAACAACACCCACTTCAAGACCGGTGGCTATCAACAAGCTCGTTTGCCTCGTCAAACACGCCAGGGCGTAGCAGATAATGAGAACTCTGTGATTAGTCCTAACGTATGGAAATTCCCATCTAAGTACTACTATGCATGGGGAACCAATTTCTACCTCAACTTACAATATAAATTCTAAGCAATATGAAAAAGATTTTATATATCGCCTTAATGGCAGTTTTTGCGGCTTGTACACCTAATGCTGTGGATTCTACCAAATTATTCCTCACAGAAGATCAAGCTCAAGATTTGATTGGCCAAGGTACGCTGTTGACACTGCAACAGTTTAAGGACTCTTTTATGACTGAGCAAGGCAATTACTTGAGCGATACCACTCAATATCGCACACGTACCTATCTGATAGAAGGAAGAGATACCTCCTACCTATTCTCTATCGACACTATTCCTGCTAGCGAAACACCTATATATATACGCGGACGCGTGACAACAGATGATCAAGGTGGTAACTTCTACAAGACTATCTGTATCCAACAGGTGTTTATCGATGGCAATGACACCACCCAAGAGGCATTACGCATTTCGGTGGACGCTGGTTCTGTGAATGGTCTCTACCCTATGGGACAAGAGATTATGATCCGTGTAGATGGATTGGCAATCGGTCGCTATGCCAACCAACCCCAACTCTGCTTGCCTTCCTACAACAACAATATCTATGCTAACAACGCAGAGCAAAAGATAGGTTGGGCAGCAGGACGTATTCCAATGGCTATTTTCAAAGCACGTACACAATGCATCGGGTTGCCTGATACAGATAAATTGTTCTACGAACAAATGGAGATTCAAGACTTCACCAAGTTGCTCAATCAATTCCCAAAAGCCAAAGCACAACTGCAAGAGGCACGCAGATGGGATGCTAAATTGATAAAAGTAAAAGACGTACACTATACTGGTGAGTATTTTGAATCTAACGGCAATGTATCAAAGTGCACAACTGGTAATCCTGAAGATGATACCAATGCCAATGTATTTGCTCCTACAACCACCAATATTGGTTACCCACAAGGACGTATCATCGCTGACGCCAGTGGCAACAAAACAGCTGTTTCTGCTTCTGAGTATGCTAAGTTTGCTTTCTTCTACTTGCCTGGCGCAGATAAGAATGGCGTTGCCAATTGCTCTGATTACGAAGGTGAAGTAGTGGGTATCTTGGGTTACTACAACGACAATGGTCGCTACAAACCAGCTGCAGATGACTGGTCCATCAGTATCCGTTCGTTGGATGATTTGCGATTGTATGACGACGAGGGTCAACTCTGGCCAAGAATTGAATATACGAAGTAATCCTAGGCGAAAGGTTAAAAGCGAAAGGCTGGAGAAATGACTTGGCTGGATATACTGATTCTCTTGCCCTTGCTGATTGGTCTGGTAATAGGCATCAAGCGAGGATTGATCATTGAACTCACTAATTTGATATCCATCATTGCGGGTGTGGTATGCGCACGCTTATTGTCCGCACCCGTAGCGGCATGGATAGCACAGCAGTTCACATGGCCAGAAGCCGTATGCTCCGTGGTTGCCTACACCCTACTCTTCTTGATCTCTACGATACTCTTGTACTTGTTAGGGAAACTGCTCACTAAGCTATTCAAAGCGGTTAAACTAGGCTGGTTGAATCGCCTACTTGGCGGAGTATTTGGATTGGCGAAATATGCCATCATTGTGCTATTCGTGGTGCTATGTGTACATCAATTAGATACGCAATTCCAATTCTTGCAAGAGGATCTGAAAGAAGAATCGGTAGTTTATAAAGCAGTCATACCATTGTCGGAAAACACGTGGTACACGATGAAAGAACAAATCAACGACGCTACATCACAAAAAAATGAGCAGGAATAACATTCTGCTCATTTTTTTTAGAACGATATAATTAGCTCCTTGCCCTAATCGGGCAGAAATCTTATTAAATCTTATTGCGCTGTTACCCACCCTATCCAAAATACTCCGTAATAAATTGCCACCGCTCCGCTCGTCGGCACCCCAAAAAAGCGCCGACTACGCCATCGCTGAATCTAAAAAAATAAAAAAAACGAACTACCAAAAGGTAATTCGTTTTTTTGGGTGGATAGTGGGGCTCGAACCCACGACACTCGGAACCACAATCCGATGCTCTGCCAACTGAGCTATAACCACCGTGTGCGCAAAGCGCCAGTTTTAAGAGTTTCAGTAGTTTCAAGAGTTGAAAAAACACCTTCCTCTCAAAAGCGACTGCAAAGGTACTGCTTTTTTTTGATATTACCAAATATTTTGCAAAAAAAATGAGCAGAATATTAATTCCGCTCGTTTTTGATGGCTATTGTGCAGATATATCCTTTCTCTATATTGCAATGTTCTTGCCACTCTACCCTCTCGGTATTGACCAAGATGGCATGCATATCAGAGATGATACCCGTCCCCTGAAGCTTCACATACGCCTCCTTGCGCGTCCATAGGCGAATAAACTCCCTATCGGGTGCAGCACTGGCCTGTATCTGCGCCTGCTCCTCGATGTTCATCGTCTTGCGCACCAATCCCTCGTCCACCTGACGTATGCCCTCTATGTCAATCCCTACAGGCGAATCACTCACCACTACCGCTATACCCTGCTTGCAATGCGAGATGGAGAAATAGGGTCCATCTGCCAAAAAGGGTGCCCCATGCTCGTTGTAGAGGAAGGTAGGTGTAGGGTGAACGTTTAGAGGACGGCTTCGCCTACAGGACGCTGCGCTACAGGTAAGGAGTTGCTGAAGCATCTCATAGGATTTGAGGCAGCAGTACTGACCAAAGAGATGCTTGTAGCTGAGTGCCTGCTCGCGGCGTTGCTCCGACACCAACGGCAAGAGGCGAGCAATCTCTTGCTCGCTACACTCAGTCATATCATCGAAAATCAGGTATTGCATGATTGATGTTTAGTGTTTAGGGTTTAGGGTTTAACGTTTAATGTTTAACGATTCGTTACTCCTTAATTCCTTCATTCGTTAATTCGTTAACTCCTTAATTCCTTCATTCGCTAATTCGTTAACTCCTTCATTCGTTAATTCGTTAACTCCTTCATTCCTTAAACCAAATTATTGGTTTCCCCATGATGATGGCCACGGATTGTGGATGATACCAGCCATCTTAGTCATCTGCGCATGAGCCACATCGCGCAAGCGCTCTACCTCCGTTTTGCGTGGCTGTGTAGTATCAGGAATGATTGGCTCACCAATCGTCACCGTCAGTAGTGGCAGGGATTTAGGACCAAACAAGCGGAATATCCCCTTGCGCTCGCGATAGGTAATCACGCATGGCAGTAGCGGTTTGTTGTACTTATAGCTCATGGTGAAAGCCCCTTTCTGAAACGAGCGTAGCGGTTTGTACATATCCCAGCGGCATGCCTCTGGGAAGATATGGAACCACCACCCACGGCGATTATACTCATCAAAAGCCTCGTTGAACTTCTTTAGCGCCGACATGTTCGTCGTAGAATCAGGGATAGGCACTCCCCCTACTACATTCAAGAAAAAGTTGTCTTTCGTGCGGAAATTAGGTGCGAACATAGGTATTCGCGTCGTATTCTTGGCCTTCACAGCCAATAGCACGCACGGACAATCCAAACGATAGACGTGGTTGGCGATGGTGATAGCACCATTAGCAAACTCGCGCTTGTATTTCTTGAGCACCTCTCTACCACGGATACGCAAGCCCATCTTCACATGCAGCAGGATATTGAGCCCCGTCTTGAGGAGGATCGGATATGCCCAACGAATACGGCGCAAATGAGCAGGAGAATCATTGAGATAGGGGTAATGTTCGTCTATCGCTAGTTCACGATCAAAGGTAGGAAAGAGTGTTCGCTCAAAGGGATTATCCTGAGGATAGTCCATCGCTGGTTGAGGGATATATATGCCCTCCTGCACTTGAAGTTCCTGGTATTGCTTGTTGGATTGCATGGTGTGGTAGAGTGTGGTATTTTGGTGCAAAATTAGTATTTTTTTTTGAAATATACAAGAAAAAGCCACCTAATCATCAAGATTAGATGGCTTTTGGGTTAGTTTTGCTTTTCTGACGCCTTGTTTTCTTCGTCTGTAGCCTGAATAGTCAATGCCTCACCTTTGTTGTTGAAGAACTTGGTTTCGAGCATTCCTAAACTCTGGTTTTCAATGGTATGGAGTCCATATTTGATCCGCCATTGCTTCTTCACACTCCATATGCCTTTGGATACATAGGCATAAATATATGGGTGCAAATGCAGGCGCAAACCTCTGCCATACTGTTCGTTCATTGCCTCAATCTGCTCTTTGAGCTGATCCGTAAATAGGATCGAAGGCTGAACTTTTCCTTTTCCCATGCATGTCGGACATGTCTCCATCACCTGCATCTCCACCGCTGGGCGCACGCGTTGGCGTGTGATTTGCATTAGTCCGAACTTGCTGAGTGGCAATATATTATGCTTTGCCCTGTCGTGCTCCATCAACTCGCGCATACGATCGTAGAGCGCTTGTTGGTTGGCTTTGTCATCCATATCGATGAAATCCACGACAATGATTCCACCGATATCTCTCAGACGAAGTTGATGCACTATTTCATCTGCTGCTAGCATGTTGAAATGAAATGCATTTTGCTCCTGGTCTTCAAAGAGTTTCTTACTTCCGCTGTTCACATCAATAGAGAAGAGCGCTTCGGTCTTGTCCATGATGAGATACCCGCCTTTTTTGAATCCTACAGTGCGTCCGAGCCCCGTTTTGGTTTGGCGTGTGATGTCGAACTTGTCGAAGATAGGTTGCTCACCGGTGTATAGTTTGACCAGTTTAGACGACTCTGGTGCAATCAGATCAAGGTATTGCTTGATCTCTTCGTACACTTCGCGGTCATTCACGTGGATATTCTCGAAGTTTGGCGAGAAGATATCACGAATAATACCAATGGTTCGTCCTAGTTCTTCGCTGATCAGGCTAACAGGTTCTTTGCGCTGCAAGGTGCGCACGCAATCTTCCCATCGCTTGACAAGCACACGCAATTCGTTGTCTAGCTCAGCCACTCGTTTGTCTTTCGCCACCGTGCGTACGATCACTCCAAAGCCCTGTGGCTTAATGGATTGCACAAGTTGTTTGAGACGTCCTTTCTCGGCATTGCTGCTGATCTTGCTGCTAACCATCACCTTATCAATGAAAGGAATCAACACAAAATTGCGTCCCGTAATAGATATCTCGGCACTCAATCTTGGTCCTTTCGAGTTGATCGGTTCCTTGGTTACTTGCACCAAGATCGTATCTCCCACTTTGAGGTGGTCAGCGATGTTGCCTTCTTTGCCACAAGCTGGCTGACGCTCAATCTTGTGTACCTCAGGGATACGTCTTCTGTCCGAAACGAGTTTAGTGACATACTTCTGCTGTGTAAGAAACTCAGTTCCTAAATCAAGGTAGTGCAGAAAAGCTTCTTTCTCATGTCCTACATCCACGAAGGCTGCATTCAGTGCTGGCATGACCTTTTTGACCCGACCATAGTAGATATTTCCTACCGCGAAGGTGTCCACACCTCGTTTTTCGCGGTTGACTTCCATGAGTCGGTTGTCTTCTGTCAGCGCAATGGCAATCTCCTGCGGAGTTACATCCACAATCAATTCGCTTTTCATATTCAATAAGTCAATTATTCGGGCATAGGTGCCCATTATTAAAAAAAATGCCTTGTGGCAACCTATTTGCGCCCAAATAGGTTATGACCACAAAGCCGTAGTAATGCGTCAAAGCTTACTTATGCTTATGACGATTCTTGCGCAAACGTTTTTTACGTTTGTGGGTAGACATTTTATGTCTTTTGTGCTTCTTACCGTTTGGCATAATTGTAAATTATTAATAGATTATTTTAAAATTTCAGTAAAGCTATCAGCTGGTTTGAAAGCTGGGATCTTGTGCTCTGGAACGAGGATTGACTCATTCTTAGTGATGTTACGTGCAACCTTAGCTGCGCGAGTCTTTGTAGCGAAACTACCGAAGCCACGGAGATATACTGCCTCACCATTAGCTACTGTGTTCTTAATGTTGCTCATTGCTGACTCTACTACGTTCAAGATAGTAGTTTTGTCATAACCAGTTTGGATAGCAATTGCATTAACGAGTTCTGCTTTTGTCATAATGATTTTATATTTAATAAGTTATACTTTTCCGCTCTAAAAATGGTGCTTTTCGCCCACAAAAATCGAAATCGGGTGCAAAGGTACTATAAATAAATGAATTATGCAAGAAAATCGATAAAAAAAACATATCTTTTTGTATTTTTTTGGGATATAAGAAAAAAATACTATCTTTGCAAACATTATGAATCTTGAGTTGCTACATACTAAACTGATCGAGTGGTACGAGCTCAACAAGCGTATCTTGCCATGGCGCGAGACGGATGATCCATATAAGATATGGATCTCGGAGATTATATTGCAACAAACGCGTGTGGCACAAGGTATGGAGTACTACCATAGACTAGTGACTCGTTTCCCTGATATTCAGTCGCTTGCGGATGCTCAGGAAGATGAGGTTCTGCTCTATTGGCAGGGACTAGGGTATTATTCTAGAGCGAGAAACTTGCACAAGGCAGCGCAGTTGATGAAGGATAATGAGATTTTTCATCAGGCGATAAGGCTATTAGGCGATAAGGCTAGAGGCGAGAAAGATGGCGATGAGGCGATAAGGCTAAAAGGCGAGGATATCTTTGCTGCATTGCGCAGTATGCCCGGTGTGGGCGATTATACAGCGGGAGCGATCGCATCGTTTGCCTTTGATCTGCCCTACCCTGCGCTGGACGGCAATGTCTATCGCGTATTAGCGCGGTTGTTCGACTGCGAGATTGCGTTTGATACCACCCAAGGCAAGAAGCATTTCCGCCGTTTGGCAGAGGAGTTATTGGACAGAGAGCGACCACGGTTGTTCAACTCTGCCATCATGGAGTTGGGCGCCTTGCATTGCGTGCCCACCGCACCTGATTGCGGGAATTGTCCGCTCAACACATGGTGTAAAGCATTGGCTAACAACACGGTAGAACTATTGCCTGTGCGCAAGCCCCGCCCTAAAATGCGGGATAGGTATTTGGAGTATACCATTTATATTACTCCTGAGAAGACGACTTTGATTCACCAACGCAAAGGCAACGATATTTGGAAGCACCTCTGGGAATTTCCCTTAAAAGAATCCCCTACTTCCTGTAGCGAAGCGTCCTATAGCTCGCCCTGCGAGCGTCCTGTAGGCGGAACGCCGTCCTGTAGCGAAGCGTCCTGTACCCTCACCCATGTATTATCGCACCAGAAGTTGCATGCGCGGTTTGTGATAAAAAACGTGTCAGAACTTCCGAAGATTCCTGACACGTTGGTGGTTCGTTTATCCGATTTGGATAATTATGCGTTTTCTCGCTTAACGCTGAAAGCGATTGAGAGCCTAGCGCAAAGGTAGCGCAAGGGTAGCGGATTTCCTAGTGTTTATACTAATTATTTTTGGAACTTACCGACTAGCTTGATAGCGAGGAAGACCAGCCAATCTGGAGTATGCTTGAGGATAGGTGTACAGAGGTGGTTGATCACACCTGGCATATCGGTCTTCTTGCCACGGAACATCTTCCTAAGCGCACGTTTTACCAATTTCTCTGGTGGGATAGCCACAGTCAAGTTCACTGCCAAACGGCGCAAATTAGGCGCTAAGCCAAAGAGTTCGGTATCTACTGCACCAGGAGTCATTACAGTGATATTCACGCCCTTAGGACGGAGTTCATACCAAAGCGACTTGGAGAAATTATAGATAAATGCCTTGGTAGCATTATAGGTTTGGATACCTGGCATTGCCATCCATGCGGACATGGAAGACATATTGAGGATATAGCCCTTTTGGCGTGGTTTACCACAGAGTTTTTGCGCTTTCTCCTCCTCGGTGAGTTGGCGATTGACCATATCCTCACCAAAAAGGCGGGTGAGCTTGGCTACCGTGATCATATGCAGGTTGAGCATGAGCTCAATACGCTTCATGGATGTCTCGCAATAGGGGTTGAAGAAGAACACACCCGCGTTGTTCACAAGGATGTCCACTATGAGATTGTTGTCAAGGCAGTATTGGTGGAGTTGCTCCGCAGCATCTTGCTTGGAGAGGTCTGCATAGAGCGCAATGGTCTTGACGCCATACTTAGCTGCCAAGTCTGCAGCTACTTGCTTTTGTTCCTCCTCTTGGTTGCTAACCAGTAGGAGATCAGTATGATAATCGCGCGCGAGTTGGGTGGCGTATTGGAGGCCGATACCCGATGATGCGCCAGTAACGAGTGCAAGCATTTATTCTTTAAGTTGAAAGTTTATAGTTGAAAGTTTAAAGGCAGGGCGGCTATGCCACAGTACCTCGCCTATAACCTATAGCGTAGCGTCCTATAGCCCAAAGGGCGTCCTATAGCCTCAAAAAGGCGTCCTATAGCCCAAAGGACGTCCTATACCCTATTTCTCAGGATACCACATTTGTTCGTACTTCTTTGCCTCTTTCTCGAGGGATTTAGGCAAGTTCTCTACACATTCGTGGCACTTCATATCCAAGGTGTACATACGCGCCACGCAATAGTTGGAGCGTTTGCAGGTAGAATGATAGTGCTCCTCCTTCATCTTGTTCACGAAATCAGGATCCTTCACCAAGGCGTGTCCAATCTGCACAAAATCAAATCCTTCTGCCAATGCGGTCTCTGCATTGTCGCGACCCATGACACCACCCACGTAGATCAATGGCATCTTCAGCGCCTTGCGGAACTGCTTAGCCGTATCGAGGAAGAAGAGTTCCTTGAATGGTACAGTAGGGATCATCACATGCCCCACGAAGCGCAATGCAAGACGCAACCACCAGAAGGTCCAAGGGTTCATATAGTGCGCAAGCGTCTTGATTGGCATAGCACCACCCATCACGGTGAAAGGTGCCTTGCTTACGAAACCTGCGGTGAGAACGAGAGCATGAACGCCGTGTTTCTCAATCTCTTGTGCCACCTTGATGCACTCCTCTACCTTCAAGCCTGCTTTGAAGCCGTCGTACATATTGGTCTTCACCACCACAGCCATATCATTGCCTGCGTGCGCCATCACCTCGTCCAACACCTCTTTCATAAAGCGCATACGGTTCTCCAGCGAGCCTCCGTACTCATCGCGACGGTGGTTGGTGTATGGAGAGAGGAACTGCGAGATCAGATAGCCATGACCTGCGTGGATCTCCACACAGTCGAAGCCACACTCGCGGCAGAAATCCACAGCATGACCAAACGCCTTAACAATCTCTTGGATCTCGTGCTTCTTAAGCTTGCGGTGGAGAGTTGGCGAATAGAGGTTAAAACCGCGACTTGCACCCACAGGCATACATTTGCAGGTATAGAAGTGGGTCATATTACCGCAGTGTCCCAATTGGATACTCGCCTTTGCACCCTCAGCATGGATACCATCGGTGAGACGCTTGAGGTCTTCTTTGATCTCATCGTGGATATACAACTGACCATCGAATGACACGCCAGAGCGGGTCACAGAGCAGTATGCCACAGTGGTCATCGCTGCGCCACCACGCGCTACAGCGGTGTGGTAGTTATAGAGATCTTCACTAGGTTTGTTGCCATATGCCATGTTCTCAAACGCAGCACTACGAATGGCACGATTGCGCAAAGTAATAGGACCGAGTTTATGCTCAGTAAAAAGAAGATTATTGTTCATTGTTCTAAATTATTCAATGCAATCTAACACCGTCAGCGGTCTCACAGCCAAAGGCGATCCAACATCTGACAGTATAGCAGTCTAATATATAAACGGAATAATACGTTTTAGTTTCTTTTCGTCGAATTCGCCTGCGAATTCTTTTTTGTAGCGGTGATAGATGGAGTTCGCGCGAGGAACGAGGTTGCAGCAAGAGAACCAGAAGAAGCTCAATCCAGCCCACGACCATGTCAGGATGGCAAAGCCAAGCCACTCGGTGATCTCACCCAGATAGTTGGCACTGGTCACATACTTGTACATACCTTTCTTAGGCAGATAGTGTTTGGTATCACCTGGCTTGCGCAAGTGACGAATCACGTGATCAGAGTGCATATTGATCACCCAACCCGCAAAGAATATCGCTATACCTACGAAGAAGCGAGGATCGGTCAACCATGCCATGGTATATGGCGCATACTCTGGCGCGAGGTGGAAGAGCCAATAGCCTTGGATAAAGCCATTTACCAAGTTCCAAATCACCGATAAGCCCATGATAGCCAATGGCATCTTGCTATTACCCTTCAACAAGAATGGGAACACAAACGAGCGCTGGAAATAATGGAACTGGAAGATCAAGAAGAACAGCAAGTAAGGCACTTCAAACTTCACCTGCGATGTTGCCCACAAATACAACATCACGACAAATACGGGCATCTCCATCAGACACCATCCCACCTTATTATTGATCGCTGGGCCCCATTTCTCGGTACGCATCTTACCATAACCCGCATCCACAAAATACAATGCGACAAAAATCACCAACCCTACTAGGGCTAGAATAAATAGGAAGTTATTAAACGCATCCAGAGTAGATATTTCAATCATAAGCTATTCTATTCAAAATATTAAGCCTGCAAAGGTACTATTTTTTTTTTAGATAACCAAACAAATCTTAATTATTGTTATTTTTTTGTGATTTTTGGCTAATAAACAAGCCAATAATTATTATCACTATACCTATTAATTTCCATATTGGCAGTATCTCATCAAAGATGATCCACATCAGCAAGGCGGTAAATACAGGTCGTATATTATTAAATACGTTCGCGCGCGTGACGCCTATCTTACGCACTGTGTAGCAGAATAGCACAAAGGCCGCCACCGAGGCAAAGACCGCCAAGTACCCTACTGCCAGCAATGGAGTGATCGTATTCAGCAGCGACTCCGAATGGTGCAACAGCTGGCTTGCTTCGGTGAATCCCCACAGCGGATAGAAGAGGCAGAGGGAGAATAGTTGCACATAGAAGATGATCGATAGCGGCGTATAATGGGTCGGGATACGACGCAGCACGATCGTATAACTAACAGACATACTGACGGTTAGAAAAGCCAGCAGTATGCCCAACGGATCCCCCAATGTAAAATCGCTTGACCCAATCAACAGCAGCATCAGCATACCGATGGTGGATAGCACAATACCGATGATATTATTGCGTGTGATCTGCTCGCGCAATAGTACAAATGCAAAGATCGGAGCCAATACGGGTTGCGTACTTAGCATTGCCTCTGCAATGGTAGGCGAATCAATACTTTTGTAGGTAAAGGTCTCGAATATGAAATACAGACAGGGTTGAAACAGACTGCCCAACACAAACAGCGGTATATCTCGCTTCTCGATGCGTTGCAAGCCCAGCACATCGCTACGGCGGAAGATCAATCCAATCGCCAGCATCAGCAGCACAGCCAAGGTGAATCGCAATACGATCAGCGTATAGGGACCAAAGACCTGCAACGCCTCCTGCACGGCAATCCCTGCCCCTGCCCAGATGAGCATGGCAGTGACAATAGCTATATATGGAATGATCTTTCTCACTTCTTCGCTGCGTGTCTTGCTTGGCGATTAGTACGACGTTGAGCACGATTCTCTCGACGCAATGCACGGCGTTCTGCACGCGTTTTCTTACGACCTTTGCTACGAGTGTCAATCGTATTGACCCAATTAAGAATCTTCTCCGAGAAGTTCTCAGTGCGTTTGATCTGATCAAACTTGCGACGACGCTTATCATCCTGCATCAGCAGGTTAAACTTAAACTGTCCGTCGCGGAAACCATCGCGCAGACACGCTGCCTTGAAGCGTGAATACGCATTGCTCAACAATATATGCGCTTGCGGCGCTTTTAGGCGGAACGAAGCACGCTTCGATTCGTATTCATTATTGATTTCTTGCAACTTACGATCCACCACCTTGGTAAACTCATCTGCAGTCTCTTGGTCGATACCTTCGTCCACAAACTCGTAGTAGAAGTGGTATCTCGACTCGCTGACATCTGCAAATCCGACAAAGAACTTGGTTTTCACTCCCATCAATTCCTCCGTTTTGTGCACAGCGTCGATGAACTGTGGTTCATAGAGTTTCTCTCCGGTCATCGACACGATACCATTGACCTTCGAGACCATATGCACGGTAGGTGTCTCGTAGAATTGTCCGCCCACCTCCACTAGGTCGTTCATGTTGTAGCGGAATAATCCCGAATAGGTCGTCACATACGCACAATAGCGCTTACCGCGCTCCAGCTCGTGGATCTGCAAGTAGTGCTTGTGCGGTTTGTCCAGCTCGCTCTCCTCCACAAACTCGTAGTAGTGAAAATGTGGAAACAATACCGACTCGTTGGTGTCATCCAACGAAAAACCAAATCGACATTCCGTAGCGATATATCCCAATTCTTGGTAGAAGGTCTTGCTCCAATCGAACTGATCCATATACTTCTCCATATAGATCTTGGTATTGCCGCACTTCCATGTGGATAGCAATTGCAGCCATGGCCAGAAGTGCTTAGGCATCAGCTTGCCATGCTCCTGTAGCAATCGGCGAAGCTCTGCGGCGCGCAATGGCTGAGGCGACATATATGCGTCTAGTTCTGCACGAATATAATCCGATATTTCGAAGTTCCAACTCAGTGTACCCTTCTCAATATCCTCAATCATCTCCTCTTTGTTCTCATCGAGTGTGCGCAGCAGTTCTAGGATAGTCGATGGATTGGCGGTTGCCCATAGGGTCAGGTCGCGGTGCTGCAATGCCAAGCGCATCAGCGTATAGTTGCGCGCTGCATAGTCGTCGATGGACATCACCGCAGCAGGCGCGGTATAATGCTTCTTGATAATCTTCGGCACATCGCGCACGAGCACACCGCTCACCGCGCCAAACACCGTACCATCGGGCGCATAGCCCTCCAGCTCCTTGCCCACCGTGGTGAATAGATGTCCACCAAAGATGCGACTGCGATGGCAGATGAAGTTCCATATCCAGACATGCGTCATCTTGCCATACACATCCTTGAGGTACTTATGCGTCATCGGTATCCATTTGGGTTCGGAGGTCGTACCCGAAGTGGTAGCGTACATGTCTGGTTTGCCAGGGAAGAGAATATTCGTCTCGCCATTCTTATGGCGCTCCACGTATGGTCGTAAGGTCTCAAAGCTGTCATTTACAGGCACATACTGGCGATATAATCGGAATAGGTCATCCGCATTGGTGGCAGATAAGATGCGATCAAAATGATGCTCCTTGCCATACACCGTATCGCGTGAGATGGTCAATATATCGCGTAGGGTGCGCTCAGCGGCATGCTTGGGATGCCGACTCCAGTAGTTCAGGCGCATACGTTGCGAACCACCTACCAACCACAATGCTATATTAATCAGCCATGGATAGGGCAAGGCTCTGCCTTGATTATCAATATATGTCTTGGTTTTCATCAGAATGCTTCGTTATTCGCGCTTCTTGTCCTTATAGAAAGGTCGTAGCACAAAATAGTTAATTACACCTGCCAACATGATCGCCACTATTCCAGCCCACTCTTCGCCCATATGCAGCCACACCAACGCGTTCAGCAGCGATAATTGAATGACATAGTTCAACACGCGTCCCAACAAGAATCCCCCCGCATTTTTCCAACTCGGGCGTGTCCTAAAAGTATAAAAATTAGTCAAGAAATAGTTGCACACCATTTCTATCATGAATCCCGCCGTAAAGGCGACGGAAGTCAAAATCCCCACCTCGGGCCATTGGCGTTGGAAGATATCCAACAGCAGGTAGTAGATACCATACTGCACGCCCGTTCCTAGTGTTCCAACGAACACGAAACGGACTGCACTACGATATTTCATGGGCAATCGCCCGGTGAGGGTTTTCATATATTTTGAGGTTAAAGGTTAGAGGTTAAAGGCTGGTGGAATGCGGCTTTGCCGCTATTTTTCGCCTCACCGCCTTTCGCCTCTTGCCTAATTGCCTTAAACTAACGCTCCCAGCATCTCCTCCATGGCAGCAGCTAGTCCCTCGGCGTTGCGGCCGCCGGCAGTAGCCATCCATGGTTGACCGCCGCCACCACCTTGGATATTCTTGGCAGCAGACTTGATGATCTGACCCGCATTCTTGCCGGCCTCTACCATCGATGGAGAGAGCACCACAGCAATCATAGGTTTTCCTTCCCACTCGGTAGCAGCCACAAGGGCGAAATGCTTATGAGCGATCTTATTCTTCATGATCAGTGGCATATTACGCAGCAGGGTTGGATCCACTTGGCCAGTGAGGCGAACGAGCTCGATGCCGTTGTGCTCCTCTGCCTTGGCGATGAGTTCGTCACAATAGCGCTCCACTCGCTCTGCCATGAAGGTCTCGATTTGCTTTTTCAATGCAGCGCTCTCGTCGAGGGCTTTGCGAATAGCACCTTCGAGGTCTTGTGGGTTGTTCAGTAGTCCGCGCAGGTTACCCAACAAATCCACTTGCTTGTAGTAGAGTTCGTCGGCCTTAGCCGCAGTCACTGCCTCAATACGACGCACACCCGCAGCCACGCTGGTCTCCATCACGATGCGTACCGCACCGATCTTACCTGTGCTAGCCACGTGGCAACCACCGCACAACTCGGCCGATGGACCATACTTGATCACACGTACTTCGTCTCCATATTTCTCGCCGAAGAGCGCCATTGCACCCATTTCTTTCGCCTTCGCGATAGGAGTGTTGCGACTCTCCTCCAGTGGCAAGTCTTGGCGAATCATCTCGTTGGCGAGAATCTCTACTTGGCGAAGCTCTTCTGGCGTCACTTTTTGGAAGTGGGAGAAGTCAAAGCGCAAGCTGTCTGCATTCACAAAACTACCCTTTTGCTCCACATGCTCGCCCAGTACTTGGCGGAGGGCATAGTGCACGATGTGCGTAGCGGTGTGGTTGCAAGCAATAGCTTGACGGCGAGCGGTGTCCACCGTTGCAAGCAATGTGCCTTCTATATCTGCAGGCAGTTCAGCCAAGAGGTGAACGGCCAGGTTGTTCTCCTTTTTGGTGTCGAGCACGCGCACGTTGCCCAGGGTACCGGTATCGCCTACCTCACCACCCATCTCTGCGTAGAATGGGGTCTTGCTCAGCACGATTTGGTAGAGAGTTTTGCCCTTTTGCTCTACCTTGCGGTAGCGAAGCACCTTGGTCTCGCAGCAGAGTTCATCGTAACCCACAAACTCGCTATCGCCTTCTGCCAATACATTCCAGTCGCCGAGTTCTTGCTTATTGGCTTGACGGCCCATCTCCTTTTGGCGCTCGAGTGCCTTGTTGTACTCCTCCTCGTTGGTGGTAAAGCCGTTCTCGCTGAGAATCAATTGAGTAAGGTCGAGAGGGAAGCCATAAGTATCCTTCAATGTGAAGACATCCACACCCGAGATCTCTTTGCCTTTGGCCTCTTTCATGAGTTTGTCAAGCAAACTGATACCCTTGTCCAGGGTACGGAGGAAGCCGTCCTCCTCGCTCTTGATCACAGGGGTGATTTGTCCCTCTTGCTTTACGAGCTCTGGATATGCAGCGCCCATGTCAGCGATCAATTGTGGTACGAGTTTGTACATGAATGCCTCGCGTTGCCCCAAGAAGGTGTAGCCATAGCGTACGGCACGGCGCAGGATACGACGGATGACGTAGCCGGCTTTCTCGTTGCTAGGCAATTGGCCATCGGCAATGGCGAAGGCGATGGTACGGATATGGTCGGCAATCACGCGCATTGCCACATCCACTTTCTCCTCTTTGCCATACTCCACCCCGCAGAGCTCGCCAATCTTCTTGAGCATGGGTTGAAACACGTCGGTGTCGTAGTTCGACTGCTTGCCTTGCATGGTGCGCACGAGGCGCTCGAAGCCCATACCTGTGTCGATCACATTAAATGGCAAGGTAGCCAACGAGCCGTCGGCTTTGCGGTTGTATTGCATGAACACGAGGTTCCAAATCTCGATTACTTGTGGGTGATCTTTGTTCACCAACTCACGACCAGAAAGGGCAGCCTTCTCTTCTTCGCTACGGCTGTCCACGTGAATCTCAGAGCAAGGACCACAAGGACCTGTATCGCCCATCTCCCAGAAGTTGTCGTGCTTATTGCCATTGAGGATATGGTCTGCTGGCAGGTGCTTTGCCCAGATCTCAGCTGCCTCGTTATCGCGCTCGATACCCTCTTCAGGTGAGCCCTCAAAGACGGTCACATAGAGGTTCTTTGGGTTGATCTTCAATACGTCCACCAAGTACTCCCACGCAAAGTCGATAGCTCCTTGCTTGAAGTAGTCGCCAAACGACCAGTTGCCAAGCATCTCGAACATGGTGTGGTGGTAGGTATCGTGTCCTACTTCCTCCAGGTCGTTGTGCTTACCGCTCACGCGGAGGCACTTCTGCGAGTCCGCTACGCGAGGGTATTGGATAGGGTCGTTGCCGAGGATGATACCCTTCCATGGGTTCATACCTGCATTGGTAAACATCAGTGTTGGGTCATCTTTGATGACCATTGGTGCTGAAGGTACGATCTTGTGTCCCTTCTTCTCCATAAAATCCAAAAAGGATTGTCTAATTTCTTTGCTTGTCATATGTTCTTTTTTTTTGCTTCGCAATTGTTTAGTGGACGCTAACGCTACTGTTTAGTGGACGCTGCGCTACTGTTTATTTTGTTCGTTTTACTCACGTTGTTGGTTCACTGCGTTCACGAAGGTTGGCTCGTTTCACTCACGAAGGTTGGCTCACTGCGTTCACGTGAGCCGTAGGCGAGCCACTATTCGTAGCTCCGCGGCCCTCAATCCTTCGGTACGAACTTCTCCACGTGGTATTCCCGTTTCTCCACCTTTGGCTCCCAGATCAGTTTCCCTGCCTCCAGTTGCTCATTGGCTTGACGCTCACGCAGAATATCTATTGCGGCATAAATCGCATGCAGCATGCTGGTAGCATCGGCTTCGTTCTTGCCTGCCAAACCGTATGCGGTGCCATGATCGGGCGAAGTGCGCACCACGCGCAAGCCTGCGGTGAAGTTCACGCCGCTCATGTCAAGCGCCTTGAATGGTGCTAATCCTTGATCGTGGTACATGGCCAGTACCGCATCAAAATGATTGTACTGCCCTGCGCCAAAGAACCCGTCCGCCGAGTATGGTCCAAACGCCCATATACCTTGCTCATTGGCTTTCGCGATAGCAGGACGGATGATATTGGTCTCCTCCTCGCCGATGAGGCCATTGTCGCCTGCATGCGGGTTGAGCGCGAGCACGGCGATGCGTGGTTTGCGGCATGAGAAGTCGGTCTTAAGTGTCGCGTTGAGCACAGCCAACTTACTCAGGATACGCTCCTCGGTGATGGTCTCTGCCACCTTAGCGATAGGGGTATGGTTGCATACGAGCGCCACGCGCATGCGGTCGCTTAGCATCATCATGAGAGAGTCTTCACCCTGTCCGAAGATATGGGTCAGATACTCGGTATGACCTGAGAAGTGAAACTTATCGCATTGGATAGTATCCTTGTTGATAGGTGCGGTCACGATAGCATCCACCAGGCCCTGTTGCAGATCGCCCGTAGCGCGTTGCAGACTGCTCAGCGCAGCCTTTCCAGCCTCGGGTGTAGGCACACCCATGTTCACGGGTGTATCATCGCCGTAGCAGGTGATGAGGTTCAGTCGTCCATCTTTGGCTTGCTTAGGCGACTCGATGATGTTCCATTGGATATTATGAAACTCCTCGTTGAGTGTCTTGGCATATTGGCGTGCTATATGTGCGTTGCCATATACGATAGGGCGGCATATCTCTGAGATATGTGGGTCGTTGAGGCTCTTGAGGATAATCTCGTAGCCTACTCCATTGCTATCGCCCGCTGTGATTGCTATTATTGGTTTCATTGTTCGTGTGTTTATTTTTATCTCCTAGCCCTATCGGGCAGAAATCTTATTTAATCTTATTATCCACTCCTATCCTACGCCTCTTCCTACTGCTCTCCGAGATACATTGCCATCGCTCCTACGCAAGCTCGTCGCTGAATCTTACGGAATGCGGATGTTCGCATTTTAGAGTCGACAGTAGCTTTATTTTTAAGATTCAGCGGTGTCGTATCGGCAACCCGATACGAGGAGCGGTGGTAATCCATCACGGAGTGCCATGCCATGGGTAGGCAACAGCGCAATAGGATTTATAAGATTTCTCGAGCGTAGCGAGTAGGAGCTATATTTACCCCCTAAGGGCGATTCAATGTTCGTCAGCTGAATCAGTCAATCTGCGTGACTTTATCATACTGTAATTTTTCGAAATCGAACGGCTTTCTCTCTTCGTTCTTGTAGCCCAGCGACATCACGCAGAGCACGGTCAGATTCTCTGGCAAGTTGGTCAGCTTGCGCACAAGGTCTTCTGCGCCTTCGCGTTGATAGACATGGCACCAGCATGCGCCCAGCCCTTGGTCAGTTGCAGCCAGCCAGATGTTCTGCGCAGCAATTGCTGCATCGCATTGCCACGTATCGATCACGCTGGTGTCAGCGGCTACAACGATACCAGCCATGGCGGTGTCAAACATTCCACTTCCGTAGGTGCGGCAGCCGGCTAGCTGACGTAGGATCTCCTGGTTGGTGATCACCACGAAGTGCCATGGGTTCATTCTTTTGCCTGCGGGCGACATGAGCGCACAGCGAATGATGTAGTCCAGCTTCTCCTGTTCTACGGGTTGGTCGGTGTATTTTCTATACGAACGCCTCAATTGGCATAAACTCTGAAAATCTTGCATAATAAATCGAATTTACAATTTCGGCGACAAAGGTACAAAAAAATACTCACATACGCAAGCGCACGCGCGAAATTTTGTAAAAACGGGTTCAATCGTCTCAAAAAACAACCAAAATGTCTAGGGGGATTTATATCTCCCACTGATATCACGGATGTCTTGGATTTTATCTCCTACTCCCTTCGGTCGAGAAATCTTATAAATCTTATTTGCGAGGTTCACTTGCAAGCAAGATGATAAGGTTCTCCGAAACCAATTACCACCGCTCCTTTTTACGGTGTGACGCTACCGCTACACCTAAACATTGCTTCGCAATAATAAAGTCGCTTAATCTAAACAAATAAAGCAAGTATCGTCTGCCACTATCTAGTAAGAAAAATGTGTACCGCTACATTTGATAAGATTAAGCGGATGAGCGAAGCGAGTGCTAGCGGTGGCAATTTATTACGGAGTACCACGAGGGAAGTGTTGGTTAGGTGTGGATAAAAGAGATTAATAAGATTTCTCGAGCAGCTTGCTACGAGTAGGAGCTTTCTTTCCTTTCGCCTTATAGCCTGTAGGCGCTCTGCGCCGTCCACTAAACAGTAGCGTAGCGTCCACTAAACAGTAGGCGAAGCCGTCCACTAAACAGTAGCGAAGCGTCCACCCTACACCGCGCCTGTGGCGCCCCCTACATAAATATCATCTCCACGTTCTTCGTTTGCAGTCGCACCTGCAACCACTCTTGCACGCGTCGTTTCTCCTCGTTGGTGGGCGCCTTGGTGCAGTGTACCACCACTACCACCTGCTTATCGGCTGTCACCACGTTGTCCTCCAGCTGTGTTCCCTTGGCCAATGTCACGCGTGTTATCGCGGGCAGCTGCGTCTGCAGCTCTGCTGCCAGTTGCGCGGCAGGCAGTTCCTGCTCCTTGTAGTAGGCCAACTGCGTCAGCAGGGCCTTGATCGAGTCGTCACGCACTTGTATGTTCGTCGCATTGCTAGATATCAGGTCACGCACGATCTCGGTCTCATTGAACTGATCAAACTGCACAGTAGCGTCCTCGTGTATCACTATCTGCTGACGCATGATGCCAAAGCTCTCCGCTTCGCGCAGCAGCATCTCGCGTGTCTCGTCCGACAATGCTTCACCTGCCAAACGCAGATCCAGTTGGTATGGGTCGTGCTGCACATCCACCGACGAGTCGTAGATATAGGTCTTACCTATCGAGTGGTTTTTCTTCACAAAGCGATTCGCACTCTTGGTAAAGTTATTCTCGCGTATCACGTGATAGCCCGTGAAGATGCTCGTGCCTATCAGCAGCAGCACCAGCGTGTAGGATATGATATGGTATCTGAGTTTGTGGGTCTCCACCACACGCACGGGGAACTTCAAGAACTTCGCCATCAGGTATGCCGCCATGGCGATGAAGATACAGTTGATGGTAAAGAGAAACAATGCGCCTATGGCGTATTGCCAACTCAGGTTGGCGATGCCATATCCCACGGTGCAAAGCGGTGGCATGAGGGCTGTGGCGATAGCCACGCCCGATATCACCGTACCTTTCTCCTTGCGTGCGGTCTCCAACACACCGGCTAATCCGCCGAATAGGGCGATAAGCACGTCGTATATGGTAGGTCGTGTACGGGCCAGTAGCTCGGTGGGGTTATCAATCTCCAGTGGTGTGAGGATGAAGTACAGCGTGGATGCCAACAGACTGATCCCCACCATCACCAGTAGGTTCTTCACGGAGAACAGTACCAGTTCTCTGTCGTTGGTTCCTAGTCCTAGTCCGAAGCCCAAGATAGGTCCCATCAGAGGTGAGATCAGCATGGCACCGATGATGACGGGTATGGAGTTGACGTTCAGTCCCACACTGGCTATGATCACTGCCACAAAGAGGATATACACATTCGGTCCGCGGAATGGGATATTACTGCGGATATCGTCATTGGCTGCAGGTATATCCACGTAATCTGCAAGATTGAGGGTGGTTTTGAGAAACTCTCTAATCGAAATGTTGAATCGTTTCACGGTTGTATGTTTTTATTAAGTTAGTTCTTTCCAAAGATTATCAAAAATTGTTCCAAAATTTCTGACGATCAAACGCATAGCGTAATATTTTAACAGTAGGCGAAGCCGTCCACTAAACAGTAGGCAAAGCCGTCCACTAAACAGTAGGCGAAGCCGTCCACTAAACAGTAGCGCAGCGTCCACTAAACAGTAGGCGAAGCCGTCCACTAAACAGTAGGGCTCTGCCTCTCCACTAAACAGTAGCGAAGCGTCCACTAAACAGTAGCCCCCAGTATCTCCTCAAGGATCTTCTCGCTGGCATGGCCGTCGCCGAAGAGCGGTGGGAAGTTCACCGCCTTGCCCGCCAGCTGACGGTAGCCATCCATAATGCGCTGGTAATCCGCATCGGCTATCACGCCGGCACCGGCCTCTACGATCTCCACCCACTCGGTCTCGGGGCGTAGGATCACGCAGGGAGTTTCGAAGAAGAAAGCCTCCTTTTGTACTCCACCCGAGTCGGTCATCACCACGCGGGCGTTCTTCTCCAGTCGGATAATCTCGAAGAAGGATGCAGGCTCGATAATCTTCATGTGAGGGGTGTGCTCGATGCGCTCCAGCAGGGCCTGGGATAGCTGCTCAGGCAGCATCTTGCGGGTGCGTGGATGCAGCGGCAGAACGATGTCTATCTGCTCCTGCTCGGCAATGTCTAATAGTGCTGCGAAGATAGACTGTAGATTGGTGGCATTATCCGTATTCGCAGGGCGATGAATAGTGGCTAATACGAAGGCGCGTGGGGTGAGTCCAAGGCGCTCGATGATGTCGGACTTTTGATCGGCTATCTGACTGAAGTATAGCGAGTTGTCGTACATCACGTCGCCGGATAGGACCACGCGTGGAGCCAGGCCATTGGCAAAGCGTACGCGTTGCTTGATGCCGTCCTCGGCAAAGCCTTCGGCGTGGAGGTTCTGGAGGCCTGTTTGGGTGGGGGTAAAAAGAATGGTGGATAGCTGGTCGCAGACGATGCGATTGACCTCTTCGGGCATAGTCATATTGAAGGAGCGCAGTCCCGCTTCGATATGGAAGACGGGCACATGTATTTTCGCGGCAGCGATGGAGGCAGCCAGAGTGGAATTGGTGTCGCCATAGACGATGACGCCGTCGAAGGGAGTGCCTTGTTCGCGGGCAGTGAGGAGCACTTGCTCCACCCCTTCGGTGATACGTGCGGTCTGTGTGGCATGGGTGCCGGAGCCCACGTGGAGGTTGTAGTGTGGCTCGGGTATGCCGAGTTCGTCGAAGAAGACGGCGGACATATTTTGGTCGTAGTGTTGTCCTGTGTGTAGGATATGTTCTTCGATCTTGTCGCTAAAGTGTGCTTGGATAGCACGGGATATGGCTGCCGCCTTGATGATCTGTGGTCGTGCGCCTATTATTGTCAGTAGTTTGATCATATGAACTATGAGTGATGAACTATGAGGGATGAGTGATGAGTGATGAACTATGAGGGATGAGTGATAAGTGAATTTGATTAGCTATCAACTTAGCAGCATAGAACATCCTTTTCATTCCAAAAACTCTGCAAAGATACTGAATTTCTGGAATAAAAACAAATATTTTTCAATTAAATTTCATTTTTTAGGGATTTTCACACCTATTGACAATAATTATCGTAAAAAATCAGCTTGTATCTTTTTTTGAGATTTTTCACAAGCAAAAAGATACAAGCTATTGTGTGTTTCAATATTTTTGTGTACCTTTGCAGTCTATTATTTTCAAGGAGTTATGAGCAAGGTTCGTATCACGGCTGTTCGTCAGACTGTTTATCGCGATCTGATGAAGAAATATGAGAATCCTATTCTTCATGCATGTACTATTCAGCAGGGGCAAGACTGGATTTCTATTGATGGTCAATGTCCTGAGGGAATGTGTGCATCGGCTTGGGCGTCAATGCGCGAGTTTGTTGAGTCGTTATCACGAGGCGAGGGTAATTTCTACGACGGTTGGATGCGCAATCCCATGAGTGCCATGATCAGTTGCAACGATGGTTTTCGACCTATGAGTTTCTATATAGAACTGATTGAAGGAGCCACCTCAAATCCCACCCTACCTGTATCTCCACCTATGGTTGTATCATCGCCTATTGACAAGGCTACGGAGCGAGTTCACAAGCTCATTCTAGCCATTGGTGATCAGACCATGCCTCGCCGTCAGATTATTGCGTATTTAGGGCTGAAGCAAAATAGCCGTTGCAATTTTATCAACAACTATCTCAAGCCTGCCATGGCTAAGGGCTATATTGTGATGGCTCGTCCATCTTCGCCCAATTCGCCAGAGCAAGCCTACCGCCTTTCAGCAGATGGTTTAGATCTTTTGGCTCGACTCAACTCCTGAGTTCTTGGGTTCCTAAATTCTAAACGCTAAGTTTCAATAATCAGATACTAGCCTTCATTCACTACTTATTGTGGATGTTGGCTTGTATCTTTTTTTGTGGCAAAATACAAGCTGTTTTAAAAAAGATACAAGCTAAAGGTGGACTGTGTTGGGGAAAAGACAAACGGAGAAGAACAAATGGTGGAAAAGACAAACGGAAAAGAACAAATGGGATAAGGACAAGGGAGAAACAAAGGCAAGCCGAAGGGGAACGGTGTAGAGGGAGCCGAAGGGGAACGGCTTAGGCTCTACCTACGCGGAATTGTTTCCAAAACTCGTCCGTTTCCGTGTGCTGAACAGCCGATGCAGGGTAGTTCTCGAGGAACCAGGTCCAGAATTTGGTGACATCTATCTTGTCTTGCAGCATCTGCTGCCTGCGTGCTTGATATACGGCGCGAGCGTCGGGCAGCGCTAGAATCTCATCTATTCTTTGATACAAAGTATCCGCATCGCTGGAATGGATGCCGTTGGTCAGATGATATACATGCTCTAGCTCTTCGAGCACGCTAATCTTCTTTTGCCCCACAAAATCGTTGAAGCGCAGGCATGGTGTGCCTAGCATACAGGCCTCTACGGCCATTGATTGGCTGTCACCAATATAGAGCGAAGCGAAGGCTAGAAGATGATGGATATCTAGAGGGTTGATACGCAGGCGATATTGCTCGAACTCTTGAGGTAGAGGAGCTTCTGAGGTGATAAATACTCGTCCGTGTTGCTTAAGCTTATTGATCACTTGTTGTGCCACCTCCTGACTAAATCCGTTGACTCCCACATCATGATGCGCCGATAGTTTAGCAAAGCGAATGATGAAATATGGCGACTCATCCACTGGGAAATACTGCTCTACCACCTGCTTGTCTGGTGTAAAATAATCGGGATGTAGATAGGTCAGTTTCTGATAGCCTGCATAGCCAATTTTCTTCTTATTCCATTTCCCCGCATCGCAGACATAAGGGCATACTACATTGCTGTAGAAAGGGAAGAACATCTTAGCATAGAGTTTGATAATGCTATAATCATCTTCAAAAAATTCAAACGAAGGTATATTGCACATCTTTCCCACATAGGCTAACACGCCATCCGAACCAACCAATAGGTCTGGTTTTTCCTTACGGGTTATCTTATATACTTCTACAATCTTCTCTATGAGTGATACCCCCAGTCCCACCATTCCCCATTTCTTAGGACGATCCTTCACCTTGTAAAATGGCAGTTGGGCATCAATGCATAGTTGCTCCAATACATCTTTTGGGCGTATTACATTCACCACCTGATGTCCATGTGCTTGCAGGTTGTCAATTGTGTACCTGAACATATGGAAATGCGCAGGGTGGCTAATCATAAATAGTACTTTCATATAAATTCTTTTACTTTAAACTCTAAACTGTAGGCGCACTGCGCCGTCCTCTAAACTTGTGCTAGAGGCACATATGTCGGAATCATTATCAATTCTTTTGTCAATCTTTCAGTCATTGGGCATTGTCCTTCCGTATAGCCAAATTGCTTTGCCCATTCTATTGCACGAGCAAAATGAGTAGCTGATTCAACGCCACGATTGGCTAAGTACTTTGATAGGCCAATAGTATCTTTGGTTCTAGCGATCGCCATAAACGCATTTTCGCCATACCATACGCTATCGGCTAGTCCCTTGCTCATCAATGTGTCCTCGATCTGCTGCGCATTGGCTCGCTGATGGTGTATCTGCTCTGTGATTGTAGGCAATGCTTGCTGATATATGCGGCTTACCCCTTTAGCCATGCGGCGTAGCGCCACCGCCTCGCGGCATGTCGCTTTGCCTCGATGGTTTTTCATTCGGCGTGTGAATAGTCCGTATATCCATGGGATATGCATCCATGCCTTAGCCAACATGGTTATAAAGAGCTTTAGTTCTTGACTTTTGCTATAGCTAGGTAGTGTAGCATATTGTTGTTGGATAGATGCTGGGTATTGATCACTATTTACCCATAATAGGCCTCCTGCTCCCAAAGCAGGCATCTTCCCTTGGTTGATGCTATAGACAGTGAAATCACCTTCAGTAGGTAGTCCATAGCCATGCGCATTATCCACAATGATGATGGCGTTAGGTTGGGCTATGCGAATTGCCTCTATATCATTGTGTATGCCAAAGAGGTTGGTTACTACGATGGCATCCAGTTGCAATCCCGCTAGATGCTGCACATCCATATGCAGATCCTCTGTCACATCCACGAATATTGGTGTGCATCCACTCTCAACAACGGCATTAGCCACGGTATGGCAATTGTATGCTACTACCCCTACACTACCGCCCTCTGGCAATGCTGCACGCAAGGCCATCACGATACCCGAGCGGGCATGATTGAGTAGGTACTCCCCTTTAGCAGGAGCATATGCCTGACCGAAGCAGAATGCCCATTGGTTCTTCAGCGGAAACGATATATTCAGTCGAGGTATCATTTGTGATCAACAAATTATCTTTTCAATATATGTTTTATTTTCCGATACTGCCGTTTTAACCATGGTAGAATGTTGACTAGCCATTTATGCTTCGCGAAAACAATGCGTGGAACATATTCATATGTAGTTCCAAATTTCAACTTATATTCTGCCATTCCACAGAAATTCAACAAGCCACCTCCTCGTTGATTCAATAGTCGCATCGCTTCCCAAACCATTAGTTCATTTGGACTATATTTTTGATAGTATCTATAACTAGCTCCTGTCCAATAAGAACATTGCCCCTTATCAAGGCAGAATATACCAGTCGACATGATTTGTTCAATTCCATCTTGATCTTTACCTAGTACCTCTAGCATGATAACTCTATTTGGGAAAAGTGATTCACAAAGGGCTAACATTCTATCGGCACGTTGAGAAACGCTAGGACGATCCCCATGTCTATCACAAACATCTTTTAACTGTTCATAATGGACATGTACAAATTCTTTTATCTCATCTAATTCAGTTATTTCCTTAACATACAACCCACTTTTTTTAGCTTTATTTATCCTATATTTGCAAGAAGTATAATGAAATTGCTTCCAAATATCTTCATCAGATGTGTTTACTGCCGCACATAAAGTGGGACGAATAGAGTATTCTATCCCTAATTGTTCTAAAATTTCATGCTTGAATTCATCAATAGGTATCCATGTCGGGCTTGTTCGTCGTAATTGCCAATCATCCACTTGTAAAACTTGTGCAATCCCTTCTTAAATAACCAGTTTGCTAATGCCTTATAAATAGCTAATCGGTTCTCTTCGGAAATTGGAGTTTGCATGCAAAGTCCCTGCGTATATGTTCCGACCCCTTCTTGTGGGGCTACTATAAAACGAATTCCAACACCTAATTTTGCACCGATAAAATATCCTTTAAGTTTATTGTCTTCCTTTACTTCAACAATAAATGGTTTACAACCGATACGTTGCAAGTAGGTAATCCATTCTCTAGAATGATAACATGTAGAATCATAAGATTTCTCAATAAAATTCCAATCGACTTGCTCAAAATTAATGACATTAAAGCTATACATATCTATTGATTCTTTTGAAAGGAAATATGAAGATTTATACAAGCCCAACAATGCTAACATTTTATATACACCAGCATTTGTCAACTTCTCAAAAGCTGCTCCACACATATTTTTTGCTATCTCTTTATATCTCCTTGAATACAACACTAATTGCATCGTTCCATCCATATAAATTCTATTTCTTTAATAATTTTACTCCAATTTTTCCTATCCAATATAGCAATGGTTTGCGAACACAGAGAAAGCGTCCGTGTTCTACCAATTCGCCACCGAACTCGGCTTTAAAATCACGCACGCCATATGGTTGATCAGGTTTACCTGCACCCATCATATCAAATACTTTATACCCATTATCCGATGCATATTTCATACCGACATACTTGGTTACTGAGGATGGATGGATATTGCGGAACATTCCATCTTTACCACAAGCATACCATTCATAAACTCCATGATTCTTTAATATCATGCAAATTGAACCTCCTACGACCTGATTATTATACATAACCAACAGATATTTACATGATGGCATGTGATACAATCGCTCAAAGAATGACCATGGTTGTAGTGGCATTTTTACCTTTGTACGATATAGGTCTTGCAACACGGCATAGTATTCTTTCACTTGTTGCAATGTAGGCTTTAATTCTACTTCAACACCATCTCTATAGGATAGACGGATGTATTTACGTCGGTGTTTGCCAATGTTGTTTTCTATTGTTTCCCAGGGTTGAGTAGTATCCACGTGGAAATTCAAATGCGGCTGGTAAGCGAAGCCGGAATTTCGAAACACTTCTTTCCAGCGACTGTAGTCGTGGAAGTTGCGTGTTTCAAAATAGATCGGGCTGAGCCCTGTAGATCGCTGCGCTGTAGATCGTCCTGCGGACTGTAGATCGCTGCGCTGTAGTTTCTTCACAGCGTCGAGCAATGCGGCTACTTCTTCGGCGGTTGCATCTTCAGCGAGCAGCGGACCGCCGATGATGATGGCGCGACGAGTAAAGAACTGTTTGATTCTGTTCTTTTCTTGTGTTATATACCCTACGCAGACAGCACAGAGTGCATTGTTATGTTCGATAGCGTAAGCAAACGGCTCCATCTCCTCTGGATTAGACGCATAGAACTCATACGCCTCTGGCGTCTGGAACCAAGTAGCAGTTGGAGAACTCTGAATGAGTTCATTCCATTGCTGTGGGTCTATATCGGGGTATGTTAGGAGTTGTATCATAATTTTCTTTAACATAAATACGCTTCGCTTGCGCTTGCTACAAAAATATTCAAAAATCATTGATCATATTTTGTTTTTGCATATAAGAAGCAGCTCGCTGCTTAGGTATGCAAAACAAAATGATTGTTTTCATTGTTAATTAAATTTTTTGTTTTTAGTCACCAATGCGAGACGCATTCATTTGACTAAAAACAAAAAGATTAGTTCTCTTGATTTTTAATTATTTATGTAGGCTTCAAAGATGCCGCATTTTTGTTTCAAATTATTTAGATCGTAACCAATATGCCATAAATAGGTCATACACAGAATATATACCTTGTTCAAGGGTAACAAAATCTTTTTCTAGTAATCCACGCATGGCAGATTGCACCGTACTCGCCGATTGTAAACTATACTTCTTTACAAACGCAGCAGATGTAATGCTTTTAGTCGGACCATTCTTTGCCAATGCGATTAATACCATTTTCTGTTTCTCAGGCAAACGGAATAAAATTTCTTCGTAACTATATGATTGAGTTTTTAATATATACTCCAATGCTTCTTCCACTTGCTCAGCATCACAAGTTTCGCCTGGAGGAGTAGCAGCATACATCGTGTTAAATAGTTTCTGAGTGTACCACGTCACTCCTTTGCTAAGCTGATAGACTGCATCTGTCACCCCATCACTCAGGTTACGTCCTCCTTCTGCAAATAAGTTTTTTGCAAAAACATCGTAATTAGCCATGTCTATACTTCCCAAGTGCATTACAGACACACTTTGATAAAATGGTCGTGAGGCGTTCATAAACATCGCACTCATGGTATGCCGTTGACTGCCAGCAAAAATAAATTGCGCATTATGACATTGCTGTACGTAGGTACGCAATTTAGCCTCAATATTTTTCTCGGGGAAGGTATTAATCTGCTGAAATTCATCGATTGCCACAATACATGGTTTGTCAGCAAGTTCGAGATATCGGAATATTTCCTCCAAAGTAGCATCTCCCTCTTGTATGTCTCCTACTTGCACATTGAATGATGGCTCTCCCATTGGCGAGAAACTAATACCCGGTTGCAACGAACGCATCGTATCCCAAAATCGCTGCAGTGCACGCGCGCCATAGGGTTTGAGTCGCGTAAGTATTTCACGACTCAATTTATGAAGCAATTCGCGCAATGATTGTGTGTCGTAGATATCTATAAAGAAAGTATAATATTGCTCTTGTATATTGGGTTGGTTGAAGTAGTGATGAATCAGTCCACTCTTGCCCATACGTCGTGTAGCTACTAGGGCTACATTATTGCCATTGGCTATTTCTTGCTGCAATTGCGCTATCTCTTGCTTTCGATCGCAGAAATAGCGAACTCCTTCATACCCACTAATCACAAACGGATTGACTTGCGCTTTCATATTTTATTACTTTATAATTATTAAAACATAATAATTTTACAAATCGGCTGCAAAATTACTAAAATTCTTTTAATTATGCAAATGTTTTGTGTTTTTTTGTGTTGTGCGCCCTCCTTAAAGTCATTAAGGTCATTAAAGTCCTTAAGGTCGTTAAGGTCGTTACTAGGGCGCTAGTACGATCAAACGCTAGAATCCTCGTTGCTGCTTTCTGACTCGGTACATGCGCTCGGTGAATCCGCCTTCAGCGAGGAAGTCTTTCTCCAAGCGCTCTAACTGTTTAAAAAGCAAATAATCTGCTTGATAAATCAGCACGATTACCATATTTGCTATCACTTCTGCCGAACGGCTTGGACAAAGAGCCATAAAGAACTCTGCATCGTTATGCTTTTTACCCAAATCTCGCATATCTTGCCATTCCACAGATTGCTCAGCCCATTGTTTCAAGCCGCGTGTGCGTAGATAATCACGATAATCCTCCAATAATTCTTGCAAACTGGCTTTAGCCACATTGACTAGTTTTATCTCTGTTTTCTGCGAGGTAGCCGAAGCAGCACATCCCTCTATGATGTTCTGCTTACCGCTTCGAGCCGCTTGTACCATTTGGTCGATGGTGCGGTCTCCCTTTTGCAGAAATCGCTCGCAAAAGTAGTATGTCATCTCGTAGATGACTTCTGCTTTCTGATAAGAGAGCAGCTTTTGATAATTACCTCTGCGAGGTATGAGTCGTTCTTGTTCCATGATGTTTTATTCTAGTGCGGCATAGCCGCTGTTGTTATCCTTGTGGCGCCGTCATTAAGGTCCTTACTACGATTTGGCGCCTACCCCAGCGATTGGTAAATCGCCATCAATCGCTCCGCTACTTGGTCGTTGCTGAGGCCCATCTCCAAGATGCGCTGGCGGCCATTGGTCTTGCCCTCGTAGGCAAGCGCTTTCTGGAGTGCCACGGCAATATCTTTAGGTTCGCGCGTACGCACGACATAGCACCCCTCTAGCCCACTCACGCGCTCAGCTACATCGCCCACATCCACGCTCACGATCGGGCATCCGCATGCCATGGCCTCTTTGATGACCTGCGGACTGCCTTCGGTCTTGCTGGTCAGGAGCAGGCAGTTGGCTGCGCACATCCAGAGATTGACCTCTGCGCGGCTGAAGCCGCGGAGCTCCTGTAATCTAGGAGCGCCCTCCTTAAGGTCCTTAAGGTCTTTAGGGTCCTTAAGGTCGTTACTGCGATTAGGCGCTATCTTCATCACCGCTTCTTGTGCCAGCGGCGCATCTTTCACAGCGTTGTCAAACGCGCCTGCAAAGAGCACTATTTGGGCGTGCTCTTCCAGCCCAAGTACTGCGCGGGCTTCGCTACGCGAAGCTAATTGGTCGTCGGTGAGGTTCACGCCGCAGGGGAGGAGCGTATGTTTCCCTGTGGCGCCCTCCTTAAGGTCCTTAAAGTCCTTAAAGTCCTTAAGGTCACTGCTAGGGGCGCCCTCCCCAAGGGCAAGCGCCACATTTCGCGCGGATACAAAGATATTATGCGCGCTTAGGCGCATGGCTATCTTGGATAGGCGCAGGATATTGGGCTTATTGATATCGCTGCCGTGGTAGGTGGTCACTACGGGTATGAGGCGCTGCAGGTTGGCCAGCAGGCCGCTTAGGCCGTAGTGGGCGTGCACGATATCGGGGCGCTCAGCGCGGATAAGGCGGCGGAGCGCGGGCAGCTCACGCAGATAGCCCATGATGCCATGGCCAGTGACGCCATAGCGGATGATCTGCACGCCGCAGGCCTGAAGAGCAGCGATCTGCTCCTCGATAAAGGGCGCGAAGCGGCCACCTTTGTCGGATGCCAATACTAGTATTTTCATTTTTCTTTGGATATGATTTAACGACAATTAACATCAATTAAATCAACAATTATCATCAATTATTTTCAAATGTTATTTATATCTCCTGTTCGCTCACGAAATCTTATTAATCTTATTTTAATCTTTTTTTGTAACAAAAATACGCTTCGCTCGCGTTCGGCAACATAGTCGCATTGACTGTTGACTCTGTCAACATTAGAGCGACATGTGCCTCCGGTTGTTCTCCCGTTCGCTTAATTCCTGTCGTAGGAGTTACAACAGGCGCTCACTATC
>JAFYMG010000003.1 GCA_017556705.1 Paludibacteraceae bacterium
CCAGAGGAGGGTGGTGAATTGCATATTAGTGTTAGAAATAGCGAAGGTCGCTATAGTTGGTTAGCGTCCTATCATGTGTCTACTCCCACTGCAGATGAAGAAGAATATATTTCCACTCGCAAAAGACCAGTAATATATGGAAAAACCTTGGATGAATATGGAGTGAAATTGGTAGATGTTCCAGCTGTGAATACATTGAATCCGGCTATGAAATACCATTTTGAGGTAGATGGTAGAGAGACCAAATCCTTTGCAATTAGTTTGAATGGTAGATGGTATAAAGAAAATCAATGGACGTGTACTGGCACAACGTGCTATATTGATATTACCCCAAATGAAGAAGGTAACTTGAGATTATACGTTAAGAAACCTGATGGTGAGTATATGCCAATTGCTGAATATGTGGCGAAGAATAGGTAGTGGTGATAGAATGTAATGGGTGGATTTTGTAAAGTGGAAATAGCAACTGATATGTTGTAGAATAAAAACTGAAAAAAAATAGAGAAAAAACAACAATGCTATTGCATGTGTCAAAAAAAAGTTGTAATTTTGCAAGCAATTTTAAAAATTGCATAAAAAGATGGCGATTGAACGCAACATAGTACAAATTCCGGCTCTTGTGGACCTTCATGTGCACTTTCGTGAGCCGGGTTTTTCGTATAAAGAGACTATCCGCACAGGTAGCATGGCTGCTGCTGCGTCGGGCTATAGCGCCGTGTTTACCATGCCTAATCTGAATCCCGTACCCGATACGGTGGAGCATCTGCAAGAGCAATTGGATATCATCCGTCGCGACACTTACACAGGTGTTTATCCTTTCGCGTCCATCACGATGGGGCAGAAAGGTGCAGGAGAATTGGTTGACTTTGAGGCACTTGCGCCCTATGTGAAGGGCTTTTCAGATGATGGTCGCGGCGTGCAAAGCGAAGAGCTCATGCGCGAGGCTATGAAACGAATCCGTGCGGTAGATCGTGTGATGGTGGCTCACTGCGAAGTAGAGGCGCTATTGAACGGCGGCTATATCCACGCGGGCGAGTATGCCAAGAAGAACGGACACCGTGGCATCGTGTCTGAAAGCGAATGGAAAGAGATAGAACGCGACATCCGTCTGGTAGAGATGACAGGGTGTCGTTTTCATATATGCCATATCTCCACCAAAGAGAGCGTGGCACTGATTCGCGAGGCAAAGGCGAAGGGGCTGCCCGTGACATGCGAGACAGCACCACACTATTTGCTATTGACGGACAACGACTTACAAGAGGATGGCAAGTGGAAGATGAACCCACCTCTCCGTGCAGAGGAGGATCGCCTCGCACTCATTGAGGGTATCAAAGATGGTACGATCGACTGTATTGCTACCGACCACGCACCTCATAGTGCGGAAGAAAAGAGCCGCGGATTGGAGAAGAGCGCATTTGGTATCGTAGGCTTAGAAACGGCTTTCCCATTGATGTACACCCATTTCGTAAAAACGGGTATCATCACCATGGAGCGATTGGTGGAGCTCATGTCCACTAATCCTGCGCGTATCATCGGTTTGGATAATACCGATTCGTATGCGTGCTTCGATTTGGATGCTTGCTACCAGATTGACCCTCAGAACTTCCTCTCCATGGGACAAGCCATGCCATTCGAGGGATGGGAAGTGTATGGCAAATGCGTAAAGACGGTGGTGAACGGCGTTGCCGTTTATAGTTATGAACTATGAGTGATGAGTGGACGCCGCAAAGCGGCTATAGGACGCCCTTCGGGCTATAGGACGCTCGCAAGCGAGCTATAGGACGCGGCGAAGCCGCTATTGGACGCCCTTCGGGCTATTGGCTATAGGCGAAAGGCGAGAGGTTAAAGGTTATAGGTTAAAGGCAAGAGTTATGAAACAAACGATACTAACAATTCAAGGAAACGACTGCATTGCGAAGAATGTCTATCGCATGCAGCTTGCAGGCGATACCACAGGTATTTTGCCTGGGCAATTCGTGAATATCCGCGTAGAGGGACAATTCCTCCGCCGCCCAATCTCAGTATGCAATGTTACTAAGGCGAAAGGCGAAAGGTTAAGAGCACCCCAAAACGCCACGAGCGTTTTCGGGGACCCCGCTTGGGCGAAAGGTGTGCTCACCATTATATATAAGGTAGTAGGCGTTGGCACGGAAGCGATGAGTCAGTTGCCTGTAGGCACCCAACTTGATGTGCTGACCGTATTGGGCAATGGCTATGACCTGAGCAAAGCAGGCGATAACCCATTGCTGGTAGGCGGTGGCGTAGGTGTTCCACCGATGTATATGTTGGCTCGCCAACTGCGCGAAATGGGGAAGAATGTCCGCGTCATCCTCGGCTTTAATACCAAGGATGAAGTCTTCTACGAGGAGGAGTTCCGTCAGTTGGGTTGCGATGTTACCGTGACCACCGTGGACGGTAGCCATGGCGTGAAGGGCTTTGTAACCAATGCTTTAGACGGCAAGCAATCTTACTACTATACATGCGGACCATTGCCAATGATTAAAGCGCTGTTGCAAGCCGTTGGCACCAATGGCGAAGTGAGCATGGAGGAGCGCATGGGTTGTGGCTTCGGCGCATGTATGGGTTGCACCATCCAAACCACTCAAGGACCCAAACGCGTCTGCAAAGAAGGACCTGTGTTCGCAGCAAACGAGTTGCTGCTCTAGTTATAAGTTATGAGTTATGAGTTATAAGTTATGAGTGATGAGTTATGAGTGATAAGTTACAAATAGAATTATCCGGCGTGAAACTTGCCAATCCTGTGATTCCTGCATCGGGAACCTACGGTTTTGGCGACGAGTTTGCTGAGTTATACGATATCAATTGCCTTGGCGGTATCTCCTTCAAAGGCACTACCCGCGAGGCACGCTACGGCAACCCATTGCCTCGTATTGCCGAATGTGGCAATTATGGTATGATCAACGCTGTGGGACTCCAAAACCCTGGCGTAGAACATGTTATCGCCCATGAGCTCCCTCGCCTCAAGAGCCACTACAACGGCTGTATTGTGGCGAATGTCAGCGGTTTCTCCGTACAAGATTATGTAGAGACCTGCGCCCTTCTAGACAAAGAGCCTATCGACATCCTCGAGGTAAATATCTCATGCCCTAATGTGCACAACGGCGGTATGGCATTTGGTACCAGCCCAGAGGCAGCAGCCGAAGTAACTGCAGCTGTGAAAGCCGTGACTACCAAGCCAGTATATATGAAACTCTCGCCAAATGTTACCGACATCGTGGCTATCGCCAAAGCATGCGAAGCAGCTGGAGCAGACGGATTGTGCCTCATCAATACCGTGCTTGGTATGCGCATCGACATTCGTCGTCGCCGTCCTGTGATCGCCAACCGCTATGGCGGCTATTCGGGCTCAGGAATCTTCCCGCTTGCCCTCCGCATGGTCAACCAAGTGGCACGCGCCACTTCCCTACCTATCATCGGTTGTGGTGGCGTAAGCAGCGCAGAGGATGTGATTGAGATGATGATGGCAGGTGCTACCGCCGTAGAGATTGGCGCAGCTAACCTCACCAACCCAATGGTAGCAAAAGAGATTATCGACCGCCTACCAGCCTTAATGGACGAACTGAAAATAGATAAACTAACAGATATAATAGGAATAGTGAACCATGAATAAAGATGTAATTGCACCCCAAAAATCAGCAGATTTGTCGGGGACCCCGGTTATCATTGCATGCGATTTCGCTTCTGCTGAAGAGACTTATCGCTTCCTTGACAAGATGGGCGATGTGAAGCCTTATGTAAAGATTGGTATGGAACTCTACTACGCAGAAGGTCCTGCCATCGTGCACGAACTCAAACGCCGCGGACACAAGATCTTCCTCGATCTCAAGCTCCACGATATACCTAACACCGTCAAGAAAGCTATGTCCGTGCTCTCTCGCTTAGATGTAGATATGTGTAACCTCCACGCAGCAGGCACTATCGAAATGATGAAAGCCGCTGTTGAAGGCCTCACACGCGAGGACGGCACTCGTCCTATCCTTTTGGCTGTCACCCAACTCACTTCTACCAGCGAAGAGCGTATGCACAACGACCTCCTTATCCAAGGCAATATTGGTGATGTCGTAGTACATTATGCAAAGAACGCACAAGCCGCTGGATTAGATGGCGTGGTTTGCTCTCCACTCGAAGCAGGTATGGTGAAAGAGGCATGTGGCTCTGATTTCTATACCGTGACCCCAGGAATCCGCTTTGCAGATGGCGTAGTAGGCGACCAAGTACGCATCACTACTCCAGCCAAAGCACGCGAAATTGGCTCTGACTTCATCGTCGTAGGTCGTCCTATCACTGCAGCTGAAGATCCAGTAGCGGCGTATAAGCGCTGCGTAGAGGAATTTTGCAGATAGTGATAAACTATGAGTGATGAGTGATAAGTAAATTAATGATTAAAGTTAAAAGGCAAGAATATATGAAACAACTTATTGCAGAAGACTTGCTCAAAATCAAAGCTGTCTTCCTTCGTCCAAACGAGCCATTTACATGGGCTAGTGGTATCAAGAGTCCTATCTATTGCGACAACCGTCTGACGCTGAGCGACACCCAAGTGCGCAACGACGTAGAGAACGGTCTCGCTGAATTGATAAAAGAACATTATCCAGAGGCAGAGGTGCTGATGGGTACTTCGACAGCAGGTATTGCTCACGCAGCCATTACCGCTACCATCCTTGACCTCCCTATGGGTTATGTACGTAGTGGCGCGAAAGACCACGGCCGTGGCAACCAAATCGAAGGTAAACTTCTCCCTGGTCAGAAAGTCGTTGTAGTAGAGGATCTTATATCTACGGGAGGCAGCTGCATCGAGGTAGTGAATGTTCTCCGCGAAGCAGGCGCAGATGTACTCGGTGTAGTAAGTATCTTCACTTATGGCATGAAGAAAGGCCTCGAGCGTTTGGCTGCAGCCGAAGTGAAGAACGTTAGTCTTTGCGACCTCGACACCCTCGTAGAGGTAGCTGCTGATAAAGCATACATCGCTCCTGAAGACAAAGAGCGCCTTATCAAGTTCCGCAACAATCCTTCCGACGAGAGTTGGATGGCGTAATTTTAGGTTAAAGGCTAAAGGTTATAGGCTAAAGGTTATAGGTTAAAGGTTATAGGTTATAGGTTAAAGGCAAGGATTAAAAGGCAAGGATATGAAAAAGTCATTCTTCTTAGCCATTGCTGCGCTTTGTGCGACAATGACTTTTGCTATCACCCCACAAGAGTTGGCGGATTCATTGAGTGTGTTTGCCAGTGAGAGAGCGTATGTAGGCAAAGTAAAAGTAAGTGATATTCAGATGGATGAAAAGAATATCACTGTTACTACCTGCAACCGACTGGCATCCATCTCGCTCAAACCCGAGGAGATTGCGCAGCTCAAAGAGTCTGTTCGCCAATGGGTATGCGGTGCGCCTACAGCACAAGTGCATATCCTTTCCGATGACAAAGAACTCGACGAATGGGTGACCGCTCTGTATAAAAAACGCGACAGGAAGTTGCAATACAAAGCTGTTAGTGCCAAATATCCATTGGTGCACAATATGTCACAACCTTACTCTGCTCAGCAAGGATTGGACGGCAAGCATATCGCCCTTTGGGGAAGCCACGGCATCTACTATGTGCAAGCATACCGCATGTGGAAATGGCAACGTGCTCGTCTCTGGACTACAATAGAAGATCTCTATACCAGCAGTTATACCATGCCTTTCTTAGTACCTATGCTGGAGAATGCTGGGGCAGTCGTACTGCAACCCCGCGAGCGCGATACACAATTGCACGAGGTCATTGTAGATGATAGTCAACTCAGCGAAGGTATCACTCCTGCTGAAGGAAGCGGTTGGGGACGTCCTATCAAACCATTGCTTGAAGGCGACAACCCATTTGCCATGGGCGGCTATAGTACTGTCAAGAACCAAGCACGCTATACGCCTAACCTCCCAGAGGCGGGCGAGTATGCCGTATACGTAAGCTACAAATCCATGCCTAAAAGCAATCCACAAGCGGAATATACTGTAGTACACAAAGGTGTCAGCACTACCTACCATGTCAACCAACAAATGGGTGGTGGCACATGGATATATCTCGGCACGTTCGACTTCGGCACCGACGTCAATAGCAACTACGTAACGCTGACTCACAAGGGCAAACAAATCACCACAACGGACGCTATTAAGTTTGGTGGTGGTTGGGGATCTGTAGCACGCTATCCGCACCCAGAGATTGGGGACGATGACTTCTACACCAAGAAAGATACCCACTCACAAGAAGTGGTTACAGACTCCTCCAAACACATTGCCAATCAAGCATTTGCCACCACTAGTGGTTATCCACGCTATATTGAAGGTGCACGCTATTGGTTGCAATATGCGGGTATTCCTGATAGCGTATATAACTACACTGGCAGCAAGAACGACTATACCGACGACTTCAGTTGTCGCGGCCGTTGGGTGAACTACCTTGCAGGTGGTAGTGCTGCATATCCAGATGGCCCCGGACTCAATATCCCTGTGAACATGAGTGTGGCATTCCACAGCGATGCAGGTTGCTATCCTACGGATGAGTTGGTTGGAACATTTATGTTTTATACCCTCTACGACGATGACAAAGAGACCACCTATCCAGCAGGAGGTGACCGTATTTGTAATCGCGATTATGCGGATTATATACAAACACAAATCGTAGAGGATATTCGTCAGACCATGATGCCAACATGGCAAAAACGCCACCTCATGCATAAGTCAATGTCCGAGACGCGCAATCCTAAAGTGCCATCTACCATCATTGAGTTGCTGAGCCACCACAACTACTACGATATGACCTTTGGACTAGATCCTAAATTCAAGTTCATCGTCTCTCGTGCTATCTACAAGGGTATGCTTCGCTTCATCCACCAAACCACAGGCACTCCATACGTGGTACAACCATTGCCTGTGCAAGAGATGAATGTCAGCTATGCCAACAATGATACACTGAATATCCGTTGGGCAGAACGCGTAGATCGCCTTGAGCCAACTGCCACCCCCACCTATTATATATTGTACACACGCACGAGCCAACTCAAAGATGGCGAATGGATAGCATCCGATTGGGATAACGGCGTGAAGGTCAAAATCCCTAAAGCCGCTATCGCGATTAAACGTGGTGTGAAATACGACTTTATGGTGCGTGCCGGCAATAATGGTGGCGTCAGCCTACCAAGCGAAGTGATGAGTGCCTATATTGCTCCAGACTATGACGACAATCTCGCTCTGATTATCAATGGTTTCCACCGTGTAGATGCCCCTGATATGTTTGGTATTGATAGTATCACAGGTGGTGTAGTTCCTGGCTCATATGCTGTTTCCTATGGCAAAGAGATTAGTTTCCTAGGCGAGCAATTCGACTATGACCGTACCAATATGTGGGAGAGCGACGATGATTGCGGCTTTGGCATGTGCCATGCTGACAAACAAAAAGAGGTGAATATCGGCAACACCTTCGACTACCCAAGTATGCACGGCAAAGTGCTTGCACAAATGGATATTTCCTATGTATCATCTTCTATCAACGCCATTGAATCCCTCACGCCATATATCCTCGTGGATATCATTATGGGCAAGGAGAAAGGCGAGAAGACGGACACTATTGGTTGTATTCCTATGCACTTGCGCGAGGCGATCAATACCTACACTCACCAAGGTGGAAAGATCCTGCTAACAGGTTCATATATCGCTAGCGATATGCGCCATACATGCGACACTGCGTGGACACACAACACCATGCACTACCGCTACAAGACAGAAAAAGCATCCACCTGCGGACGCATCAACTTCCAATACAACATCCTGCCTACTCAGCAATACGAATACTACACCAAGCCTAACCCACAAGTCATTGAGTGCGAATGGCCTGACGGTATCGAACCTATGACAGGCGGTGTGCGTATTGCTCGCTACGACGACACTTATGTCAATGCGGGTGTGGCTTACCAAGACGACCTCAATAGAATGATTATACTGCCATTTATGCTCGAATCCGTAAAAGACTTCAACGGTCTCTACTCAGAGTGCATTAAATGGCTAATATCGCAATAAGATATTAATTATTAATTGTTAACTATTAACTATCAATATGAGACATTTAATTGATTCTGTTGACTTAACCACTGCCGAGGTAGATGTGATCATCAACCGCGCATTGGATATCATCAACAACCGCGAGATGTACGCCGAGGCTTGCCACGGCAAGAAACTCGCTACACTTTTCTACGAGCCAAGTACTCGTACTCGCCTTAGCTTCACGGCTGCGATGATGGAACTTGGTGGCAATGTGCTTGGCTTCTCTGATGCCAAGAGCAGTAGCGTGAGCAAAGGCGAAACAGTAGCCGACACCATTCGTGTCGTTAGCTCGTTTGCAGACATCATCGCCATGCGTCACTACAAAGAGGGTTCACCTCGTGTAGCTAGCGAATACAGCCGTATTCCTATCATCAACGCAGGTGACGGCGGACACGCTCACCCAACGCAAACCCTTACCGACTTGCTCACCATCCGTCGTGAACTTGGTCATTTTGACCACCTCACTATCGGTCTTTGTGGTGACCTCAAGTACGGTCGTACTGTTCACTCGCTCATAAAGGCAATGAAGCGTTACGAGGGTGTTCACTTTGTATTGATCTCTCCAAAGGAGCTCCGTTTGCCAGACTATATGAAGCATGAATTGGGCGATAATTACAGCGAATATGCTACTATCGAAGAAGCAATGCCTCTTCTCGATGTTTTGTACATGACTCGCGTACAACAAGAGCGTTTCGATGACCCTGCCGAGTACGAGCGTCTGAAAGATGCCTTCATCCTCGATACTGAGAAGATGGCACTTGCCAAAGAGAATATGGTAGTACTTCACCCACTACCTCGCGTGAACGAGATTACTGTGGATGTGGACAAAGACTCACGCGCAGCATATTTCCGCCAAGTAGAAAACGGCAAATATGTGCGTATGGCGCTCATCTACACCTTGCTCTCATGGAAAGATGCAGAGGAATTGCACCAAGTGGATACTGTCATTACAGACAAACTCTGCACCAATGACCGTTGCATCGTGACTACCGAACCTGTAGAAAAGAAAGCATATACTGATAAAGAAGGAGTTGTGCGTTGCTACTACTGCGACCACGCTTTGTAAACTATGAACTATGAGTGATAAGTGATAAACAATATAGTGATGAAAGAAAGTTTGTTAAGGGAAAAGAGTAAAGCTTTTGCCATTCGGATAATCAAATTATATAAGTTCTTATTGAACGATAAAAAAGAGTTTGTTTTATCCAAGCAAATCCTTAGAAGTGGCACTAGTATTGGAGCTAATTTCGCGGAAGCAATTTATGGTGTTAGCGAAGCGGATTTCTTGAATAAACTTTCTATCGCACAAAAAGAAGCGAGCGAGACTATCTACTGGCTTGAGTTGTTATACGAAACAGAGTTTCTTACTAAAGAGCAGTTTAATAGCGTACACGCTGATGCTGAGGAATTATTAAAAATACTTGCGGCATCTATTATCACAATGAAAAAGAAAAAACTCATAGTTCATTAACTATCGAAAAAATTACTTATAGTTCATAACTCATAGTTTATAACTTAATTAAATATGACTGATCGTATTTTACAAGAGGGACTCACATTCGATGATGTATTGCTTGTCCCAGCCTATTCAGAGGTACTTCCTCGTGAAGTGGACCTCAAATGCCAATTCACCCGTAACATCAGCCTCAATATCCCTGTGGTATCGGCTGCTATGGACACTGTCACAGAGTCCAAGATGGCCATCGCCATCGCACGCGAAGGCGGTATTGGTGTGATCCACAAAAACATGTCTATCGCAGAGCAAGCGGCTGAAGTACGCCGTGTGAAACGTGCAGAGAACGGACTCATCTCCGATCCTATCACCATCTCGCCTAACCAAACTGTTGGCGATGCGGAGCAAATGATGCACGACAACCACATCGGTGGTATTCCTGTGGTGGACGAGGAGAATAATCTCGTAGGTATCGTAACGAACCGTGACCTCCGTTTCCAAACGGATATGAGTCGCAAAATCGCTGAAGTCATGACCAGCGAGAACCTCATTACAATCAGCTCTACAGATAATGATGTAGTGATGGCGGCCCTTCAGGCACATAAAGTGGAGAAATTGCCTGTGGTAGATGCCAACGGCAAACTCGTAGGCCTCGTTACTTACAAAGATATCACCAAACTCAAAGACTTCCCTAATGCTTGCAAAGACAGCAAAGGTCGTCTTCGCTGTGCAGCTGGAGTGGGTATCACTCCTGACTTTATGGACCGCGTGGCTGCATTATATAAAGAAGGTGTAGATGCTGTGGTGCTTGACTCAGCACACGGCCACTCTAAGAACATCGTCAATGCACTCCGTACCATCAAAGCTACTTACCCTAACCTCGACGTAGTAGTTGGTAACATCGCTACTGCTGAGGCTGCTAAGTACCTCGTTGAGAATGGTGCTGATGGTGTGAAGGTAGGTATCGGTCCTGGTAGTATCTGTACCACCCGTATCATCGCTGGTGTGGGTGTGCCACAATTGACAGCTATCTTTGAAGTAGCTGAAGCGCTCAAGGGTACTGGCGTACCAATGATTGCTGACGGTGGTCTTCGCTATTCTGGCGACGTGGTGAAAGCGCTTGCTGCTGGTGGCAACTGCGTGATGTGCGGCTCTATGTTCGCAGGTACCGAAGAAGCGCCTGGCGACACCATCATCTACAACGGTCGTAAGTTCAAGTCTTATCGTGGCATGGGCTCTATCGATGCCATGAAAGCAGGTTCTGCTGATCGCTATTTCCAAGGTAAAGAGACTAATGTCAACAAACTTGTGCCAGAAGGTATTGTAGGCCGTGTGCCATACAAAGGTCATGTCTCTGAGACTATTTTCCAACTCATGGGCGGTCTTCGCTCAGGTATGGGATATGTAGGTGCGCACAATCTCACCGAACTCAAGTCGGCGAAGTTTGTGCGTGTTACTGCTGCTGGTATGACCGAGAGTCACCCACACGACATCACCATCACCAGCGAAACTCCTAACTACACTCGCGGACAATAAACTAGTACTACTAGACTAACTAGTTCAACTAGTCCAACTAGACTAACAAATAAAAAATATAGCTTTTATGCAAAAAATCATCATTCTCGATCTCGGATCAGAAACCACCCAAGTCATCGGACGCCGCGTTCGTGAGTTGGACACTTTCTGCGAGGTCCTTCCTTACAACAAGTATCCAGAGGATGACAAAGACATTATCGGTCTTATTCTCTCTGGCGATAAGGATGCTGTAGAACAACCTGAGGTACTCCAAAACACCCTCAGCCAATTTTGCAGTTGCATCCCAGTGCTTAACATTGCTAAAGGCGAGCAACCTTCGGTAGAGGAGCTCCGTCCATTTGTGCTTGACACATGTCACAGCGCACAAGATTGGACTCCTGCTAACTTCGTAGAGACTACCGTAGCTGAACTCAAGGAGCAAATCGGTACTGACCGTGTAATCCTTGCTCTCTCTGGTGGTGTAGATAGCTCTATCACAGCCGTACTCCTCAACCGTGCTATCGGCAATCAACTCACCTGTATCTTCGTGGACCACGGATTGCTCCGCAAAGATGAGTTTGAGAACGTACTGCGCGACTACGAGTGCCTCGGTCTTAACGTAATCGGCGTAGATGCTAAAGCGCGTTTCTACGGTGACCTCGCTGGCGTGACTGATCCTGAGCAAAAACGTAAGATCATCGGCCGCGACTTTATCCAAGTATTCGATGAGGAAGCTAAGAAGATCACAGACGCTAAATGGCTCGGTCAAGGTACCATCTACCCAGATATCATCGAGTCTATCAACCACTCTGGTAAGGTCATCAAATCGCACCACAATGTAGGTGGTCTACCTAAAGAGATGAACCTCAAACTCTGCGAACCACTTAAATTACTCTTTAAAGACGAGGTTCGCCGCATTGGTCGCTATATGGGTGTGCCTGAGCACCTTATAGGTCGCCATCCTTTCCCAGGTCCAGGTCTTGGTGTTCGTATCTTGGGCGATATCACTCCTGAGAAAGTACGCATCCTCCAAGAAGCTGACGCTATCTATGTGAACATGCTTCGCGAGTGGAAAGATGAGAACGGCGTTGCGCTCTACGATAAGGTATGGCAAGCAGGTGCTATCCTTTTGAGTACCGTACGCAGTACAGGTATGAAGGGCGATGTACGTACCTACGAGCATCCAGTAGCATTGCGCGCTGTATTGTCTGTCGATGCAATGACAGCCGACTGGGCACGTCTTCCATACGAGTTCATGGCTAAGGTTTCTAACGAGATCATCAACAAGGTACAAGGCGTTAACCGCGTTTGCTACGATATCTCTGCAAAACCACCCGCAACAATCGAGTGGGAGTAAATGCATCCTGCTATAGATTATTGAAAATAAGGAGAAAAGCGCAGAGATGCGCTTTTCTTGTGTATAAACAGTAGGGGAATTTATAAATATGCTGAAAGATTTGCACAATTCGTAGAAATGTTGTACCTTTGTGGCGTAATTGCATAGATTTTGTAAATTATTGAACGATGAAATCAATTCGTGAGATATTTCGTATAGGTTATGGGCCTAGTTCTAGCCATACAATGGGTCCAAGAAAAGCAGCAGAATTGTTTCTGAATGCTTATCCTAGTGCAGCTCGCTACGAGGCGCATCTTTATGGTAGTCTTTCTGCTACAGGCAAGGGACACTTAACAGATGCAGCTATTATTGATGTTATCCCTTCTGTGGAGATTATATGGCATGATGAGTTTTTGCCATATCATCCTAACGGTATGCGATTCAGCGCGTGGAACGGCGATGATGAATTGCTAGTTGAATGGACAGTCTATTCCGTAGGTGGTGGTGCGCTGGAAGAGGATTCCGACGGTATTAGGCTATTAGGAGATAAGGCTAATGGCGATAAGGCGGAGGATATCTATCCGCTCAAGCGTCTGAGCGATATCAAAGAATATTGTGATAAGATGGGTTGGGACTATTGGGAGTATGTAGAGCATTATGAGGGTAAAGAAATTTGGGACTATCTCCGCGAGGTATGGCAAGTAATGCGAGAAGCAGTAGAGCGTGGATTAGATCACGAAGGTGTGTTGCCAGGTCCATTGCATTTGCGTCGCAAAGCTGCTAGTTATTATATCAAAGTAGCTGCGTATAAGGATAATCTTCGTACTCGAGGATTGGTGTTCTCCTATGCCCTTGCTGTGAGTGAGGAAAATGCTTCAGGTGGCAAGATTGTCACGGCGCCTACTTGTGGTTCGTGTGGCGTGTTGCCAGCTGTGTTGTATCATACATGGCGCTCGCGTGATTTCTCAGAGACGCGTATTTTGCATGCCTTGGCAACAGCTGGCTTAATAGGTAATGTGGTGAAGGAGAATGCCTCTATTTCAGGCGCAGAGGTGGGATGTCAGGGTGAAGTAGGTGTGGCTTGTGCAATGGCTTCAGCAGCAGTCAATCAACTATTTGGAGGCACGCTTGCGCAGATTGAGTATGCTGCGGAAATGGGCTTAGAGCATCACTTGGGCATGACTTGTGATCCTGTATGCGGTTTGGTACAGATACCTTGTATCGAGCGCAATGCCTTTGCTGCAGCGCGTGCGCTTGATAGTAATATGTATGCAGCGTTCTCTGATGGTACGCATAATGTCACCTTCGATAGGGTAGTGGAAGTGATGAAGCAAACAGGGCATGATCTGCCATCTCTATATAAGGAGACATCGCAAGGAGGTTTAGCAGCGACTCATGAATAAGAATTTTCGAGATATTAGAACCCCTTTTTATTATTACGATACAGCGTTGTTACAAGCAACGTTGGATGCCGTACGTTGTGAGATATCTCAATACCCTGATTACCATGTACATTACGCATTGAAAGCGAATGCTAATCCACGATTGTTGCAAATTATCCAACAAGCGGGATTTGGTGCTGATTGTGTGAGTGGTGGTGAGGTGCAGGCCGCTATTGATGCGGGTTTTCCTGCGGATAAAGTGGTGTATGCTGGAGTAGGGAAAAGTGACCGCGAGATCCTGACAGCGCTAAAGCACGATATATTCTGTTTTAATGTAGAGAGCATTCCAGAGTTGCAAGTTATCAATGAGTTAGCTAATAAAGAGGGCAAGGTGGCACGTGTGTGTTTGCGCATCAATCCCGATGTTGAGGCTCACACACATACCCATATCATCACGGGTATGGCAGAGAATAAGTTTGGCATCGCATTACATGATATGATGCATGTGGTGGAGTTGGCAAATGAATTACCCAATATCTCTTTTGAAGGCTTGCATTTTCACATCGGTAGCCAAATCACCAATATGCAGGATTATGTGGCATTATGTCAACGTATCAATGAGATACAATTTATGCTCAATAAGCAGGGCATTTATCCTTTGGTGATTAATGTGGGTGGTGGACTAGGCATTGATTATCATGCTCCAGAAGAGCATCCGATTGCCAATTTTAAAGCCTATTTTCATGTTTTTGAACAGCATTTGCATTTGCGCCCAGAACAATCATTGCATTTTGAATTAGGGCGCTCAATTGTGGCACAATGTGGTAGTTTGATAACACAAGTATTGTATGTGAAGCAGACTGCAACCAAGCAATTTGCCATTGTGGATGCGGGTATGACGGAGTTGATACGCCCTGCATTGTATCAAGCAAAGCACAAGATAGTTAATCTCACATCTAGGTCTGACACACAAGCGAAATACGATGTAGTAGGTCCTATTTGTGAGTCAAGCGATGTGTTTGATAAAGATGTTTTACTACCGTTTACCCAACGAGGCGATATATTGGCGATACGTAGTGCTGGTGCCTATGGCGAAGTGATGGCGTCTACCTATAATTGTCGTACTTTGGTTACAAGTTATACGGATAAAGAAGTGGTATTGTCTTGATAAATTATTTGGCTAATTGTAATTCCGCATAGTTGGTTGTATGACTGATTGTGCGGATTTTTTTTCATCATTACTATTGTTTAATGAATCCGTAAATTGGCAGTTTCAAGTAGCAAAAAAAATAATACGTAATAATTTTTAATTATTATTTGTCCATGTCAAAAAAAAATAGTATCTTTGCAGCGATTATGGTTTTTTGCGAATAAATCAAAAAAATATATACAATGAATCTATCAGAATTGACCAACAAGATCTACGCTGAGGGCGTGGAGAAAGGTAATGCCGAGGCAGCGCAAATCGTGGCTAAGGCACAAGAAGAGGCTGCTGCTATCGTAGCGAAAGCCGAGAAAGAGGCAGCAGAGAAATTGGCTGCCGCAGAGGCAAAATTGGCAGAGTTGGATAAGAATACCCGTGCCGAGTTGAAACTGTTTGCTGAGCAAAGTGTAAGCGCTCTCAAGACAGAGGTGACTAACCTCTTGACCGAGCAAGTGGCTGCTGACAGCGTGAAGGCTGCTACCGCTGATGCTAAGTTTATGCAAGGTGTGATTGCTACACTTGCAGAGCAAATGGCAAAAGAGGGCAATGTGACTATCGAAGCAAAAGATGCAGAGGCATTGAATGCTTACTTTGCTGCTAATGCAAAAGGTTTGCTTGAGAAAGGCGTGAAGATCAACGAGGTAAAGGGTATCAAGACCGACTTCGCTATCGTACCAGAGAAAGGTGGCTACAAGTTGACCTTCGGTGAGAAGGAGTTTGTAGAGTACTTTAAAGAGTTCTTGCGTCCACAGTTAATTGATTTGTTGTTCTAACATCAAATCAATGATGGTTAGCTTTGCTGAATGATTAGCTTCGCTGAATAGTTAGCCCTCTGGGCTGAAACCCATTGCATGCAATGAATATTCACGAAGTAATTATCACGAAGTAACTATTCATGAGCGAAGCGAATAACCATCATTAACAACGTTAATTAAAATTATGGGTTACGAATGTTTACTGGCTGGTTTGCCTGACTTGAAAGCGGGTGGTGAGGCTCCTATGTCGATGGGTGATTTGCTGACATTGTTCGGCGAAACGCTGTCGGAGAAGGACTTGCACCTGCTGGACGTGTTGCGTATGCCATCTGATGCACCAGAGGTATTGGACCTGATTGCTCAATACGATGAAACAATCATTGGTCAGCCATCTTGGTGGGAAGATGCGCGTGAGGTGCTCTCAGAAGCTGACTTGCGCACGCAGGTGCTATACGAAATAGGTTTGACCAGCAAAAACCATTTCATTCGCAAATGGTTTGCCTTCAACCAAGATATGAACAATGTATTGGCTGCTACTATCTGTCGCCGTCACGGCTTTGATGTGCGCAAGGCAATCGTTGGTCATAATCCTGTGGCAGAGATCCTGCGTAAGGACTTGCCACAAAAGGATTTTGGTTTGGCAGGCGTGATGGACAACTTGGCGGAAGTGATGGCACTCGTGGAGATTGATAACCTCATGGAACGCGAGAAACAAATGGATGCTATCCGCTTTGCGTGGTTGGAGGAGAAAACATTGTTTGTGGACTTCTCTTTGGAAAATGTGTTGGCTTACTACTTGCAAGCAGAGATGCTGAATCGCTGGGCTGTACTCACCGTAGAGCAAGGCGAGAAGGTCTTCCGCGAGTTGGTGAGTGGAATGAAAAAAGGAATCAATCTCGCGTAAGCAAGATGAAGGGTTAGCGCTTTGCGCTGAAGAGTTAGTGATACTGAATGATTATCCCTACGGGATGAATAATTAGCTTCGCTGGAAAATGGTTTATAATTTTGAGGAGTTGGTGGTTTGGCAAATAGCTCGAGATTTGACACAAGAGATTTATTCTGCTTTGTCGCAAAATAAAGATTTTGGCTTTCGGGATCAAATTCAAAGAGCATCCATATCAATTATGAATAATATTGCCGAGGGTTTTCAACGCCACAAAAATACAAAGGACAACAAGACCTTTACGCTTTATTTAAATTACGCATATGGCTCTTGTGGCGAAGTTAAAAGCATGCTTTATATTGCTGAGTATTTGAAATATATTGATGCAGATATATGTGCAAAACTACGCAATCAGTGTGTGGATTTGGATTATAAAATAGGAGCATTGATAAAATCTCTGAATTCATAATCTTCACGAAGTAACTCTTCACGAACATAGTGAGTAAAAAACATGAAATAAATATAATATGACAACAGGAAAAGTAAAAGGTATCATCTCCAACCTTGTGACCGTGGTGGTTGATGGACCTGTATCACAAAACGAAATCTGCTACATCACTATCGGACAAACCCGATTGATGGCAGAGGTCATCAAGGTGATTGGCGACAATGTGTATGTGCAAGTGTTTGAGAGCACACGCGGATTGAAAGTCGGCAATACCGTAGAGTTTACAGGACACATGCTCGAAGTGACATTGGGTCCTGGTCTTTTGAGTCGTAACTACGATGGTTTGCAAAACGACCTCGATAAGTTGACAGGCGTTTTCCTCCAACGTGGTGAGTACAACTTCCCATTGGATCAAGAGAAATTGTGGAAGTTCGAACCAATCGCTAAAGTAGGCGATAAGGTAGAGGCTGCTGCATGGTTGGGTGAGGTAGATGAGAACTATCAACCACACAAGATCATGGTGCCATTTGTGTTCGAGGGTACATACACCGTGAAGAGCATCGTGGCTGCTGGCGAGTACACTATCAACCAAGCGATTGCCGTATTGACCGACGCTGAGGGCGTGGATCATGAGGTGACTATGGTGCAAAAATGGCCAGTGAAGAAACCAGTTCTTGCATATAAGAGCAAACCACGTCCATTCAAACTCCTCGAGACAGGTGTGCGTACTATCGATACTGCTAACCCAATCTGCGAGGGCGGTACAGGCTTTATCCCTGGTCCTTTCGGTACTGGTAAGACTGTGCTCCAACATGCTATTTCTAAGCAAGCAGAGGCAGATATCGTGATCATCGCAGCTTGCGGTGAGCGTGCGAACGAGGTGGTGGAGACCTTTACCGAGTTCCCTGAGTTGGAAGACCCACATACAGGTCGCAAGCTCATGGAGCGTACCATCATCATCGCTAACACCTCTAACATGCCAGTGGCATCACGTGAGGCATCTGTATATACCTCTATGGCTATTGCAGAGTACTACCGTTCAATGGGTCTCCGCGTATTGTTGATGGCCGACTCTACTTCTCGTTGGGCACAAGCATTGCGTGAGATGTCTAACCGTCTGGAGGAGTTGCCAGGTCAAGATGCGTTCCCAATGGACTTGTCTGCTATCATCGGTGCGTTCTATGCGCGCGCGGGTTACGTGTACCTTAATAATGGTGCTACTGGTTCAGTGACCTTCTTGGGTACTGTATCTCCTGCGGGTGGTAACTTGAAGGAGCCTGTTACTGAGGGTACTAAGAAAGTGGCTCGCTGCTTCTACGCATTGGAGCAAGCACGTGCTGACCGCAAGCGTTACCCAGCGGTGAACCCAATCGACTCTTATTCTAAGTATATCGAATATCCTGAGTTTGAGGAGTATATCACCAACCTCATCGATGGTGAGTGGCTCGGCAAGGTGAACGATATGAAGACCTACCTCCAACGCGGTAAGGAGATCCAAGAGCAAATCAACATTCTTGGTGATGACGGTGTACCAGTAGATTATCATGAGGAGTTCTGGAAAGCCGAGGTAATCGACTTCGTGGTTCTCCAACAAGATGCATTCGATAAGATCGATGCTGTCTGCCCAATGGAGCGTCAACAATATATCCTCAACCTCGTGATGGATATCTGCAAGCACGACTACGATTTCGTTGACTTCAACGATGTAAGTACCTACTTCAAACGCGTAATCAACCTCTGCAAACAGATGAACTACGCTGAGTTCAAGAGCGAGGCATTTAATCAATATCAACAACAACTCAACGACCTTCTCGCTGAGAAACAAATCAAAGCATAACGACTATGGCAAAAGCATTTCAAAAGATTTATACACAAATCACAGCTATCACCAAGGCTACTTGCTCATTGAAAGCTGAAGGTGTAGGTAACGACGAGCTCGCTACCGTGAATGGCAAACTCGCACAGGTCGTTAAGATCATGGGCGATGATGTGACTCTCCAAGTATTTGAGGGCACTGAGGGTATCCCAACCAACGCAGAAGTAGTGTTCCTTGGCAAAGCTCCATCACTCAAGGTGAGCGAGCAATTGGCAGGTCGCTTCTTCAACGCATATGGTGATCCTATCGATGGCGGACCTGCTATTGAAGGTCAAGAGGTAGAGATCGGTGGTCCTAGTGTGAACCCAGTACGCCGTAAACAACCATCTGAGTTGATTGCTACGGGTATCGCAGGTATCGACTTGAATAATACATTGGTGTCTGGACAAAAGATTCCATTCTTCGCTGACCCAGACCAACCATACAACCAAGTGATGGCTAACGTGGCTCTCCGTGCAGAGGCTGATAAGATTATCTTGGGTGGTATGGGATTGACCAACGATGACTATTTGTACTTCAAGAATGTGTTCTCTAACGCAGGTGTGTTGGACCGCATCGTGTCTTTCGTTAACACCACTGAGAACCCACCAGTAGAGCGTTTGTTGATTCCAGATATGGCACTCTGCGCAGCTGAGTACTTCGCTGTACAAAAACACGAGAAAGTGTTGGTGCTCTTGACCGATATGACACTTTACGCCGATGCATTGGCTATCGTATCTAACCGTATGGACCAAATTCCTTCTAAGGACTCTATGCCTGGTTCACTCTATTCTGACCTCGCTAAGATCTACGAGAAAGCGGTTCAATTCCCAGAGGAAGCAGGTGGTGGTTCCATCACCATCATCGCGGTGACAACCCTTTCTGGTGGTGACATTACTCACGCTATTCCAGATAACACCGGTTATATCACCGAGGGTCAGTTGTACCTCCGTCGTGACTCTGATATCGGTAAGGTTATCGTGGATCCATTCCGTTCACTCTCTCGTTTGAAACAATTGGTGGCAGGCAAGAAAACCCGCGAAGATCACCCACAAGTGATGAACGCTGCTGTTCGCTTGTACGCCGATGCTGCCAACGCTAAAACCAAGCAAGAGAACGGTTTCGACTTGACCGACTACGACGAGCGTTGCCTCGAGTTTGCTAAGGCATATTCTACACAAATCTTGGCTATTGACGTGAACATCAACACTACACAGATGTTGGATGTATCTTGGACCTTGTTCGGCAAATACTTCAAACCAGAAGAGGCTAACATCAAACAAGAACTCGTAAATAAATATTGGCCAAAATAAGTTTCGCAGAAATTTAGCTTCGCTGAAAAGTTATGCTTCGCATGAATAATTAGCCCTGCTGAATATTCACGAAGTAACCCTTCACGAACAAAGTGAGTTAAAAAAACATGGCAATTAGTTATCAATTTAATAAAACATCGTTGCAGGCTTTGGAGAAAGACCTCAAGATGCGCCAACGTACTTTGCCTACACTTCAGAGCAAGGAGTCTGCACTCCGCCTTGAAGTGAAACGCGCAAAGGACGAGATCAAGGCGCTCGACGCTGAGGTGGATCGCCGCATCAAAGACTACGACCAGATGTTGGCACTCTGGGGTGAGTTTGACACTTCCCTCATCCACGTGGATGACGTGCGCATGTCGATCAAGAAGATCGCAGGTGTGCGCGTACCCGTGTTGGAAGAGGTGGTGTATTCCACCAAGGAGTTTAGCATCTTCTCGAGTCCAAAATGGTTTGCGGACGGCTTCAACCAACTCAAAGCCATTGCCGATGTAGGTATCCGTCAGGAGTTTGTGCGCCGCAAGGTGGAACTTCTGGACTATGCACGCAAGAAAACCACCCAAAAGGTGAACCTCTTTGAGAAAGTGCAAATACCTGGTTATCAGGACGCTATTCGTAAGATTAAGCGTTTTATGGAAGACGAAGAGAACCTTAGCAAGTCATCGCAAAAGATTGTTAAGTCTAAGCGCGAGGCAGAAGCACGATTGGCTGAGGAGCAAGCGAGAAAGGAGGCACAAGCATGATTACCCAGATGAAGAAATACACCTTCTTGGTGTTCCATCGTGAGTACGAGGCGTTTCTCGAGCAATTGCGCGAGTTGGGCGTAGTACATATCACGGAGAAAGCAGCAGGAATGGCAGAAGACAAGCAATTACAAGAGTTGCTTGCAGAGGCGGATAAAATCCGCAAGGTACTTGCTCAAGGTGCTCCTGATCAATTGCTTCAAGAGAAAGCTGCACTTGAACAACGCATTGCTGCTACTCAAAAAGAGGCAAATAAGATGGCTGTTTGGGGCGACTTTTCGGCTGAATGTATTGCAGATTTGAAGCAAGCAGGTTATACCCTCCGCTACTTCACATGCCCAAAGAAAGCCTTCCAAGAGGAGTGGGGTATCGTGGTAGCAGAGCAGGGTGCTACACTTTATTTTGTGCAAGTGAACAACGCAGGCGAGGCACCAGAGCAATGCCAAGAGCAATATCTCAATGAGAAATCGGCTGCTGATTTGCAGAAAGATGTAGAGGGACTCAATGGTTTGCTGGTTGCGCAAAATGTACGTATTGAACTCTGGGCAAAGGAGAATATGCCCGCATTAGAAGCACAACTCATAGAACTCAACCAACAGATTGACTGGCAACGTGTTACACTCAATACTGGCTCGGAGGCAGATGGTAGTTTGAAGATCCTTGAAGGCTTCTGCCCTGTAGATCAAGAGGCTGCTCTCAATGAGATGCTGGATAAGCAAGATGTGTATTTCCATGCAGAAGATCCTACTGCGGAGGACAATACGCCTATCAAACTGCGCAACAACCGCTTCACCAAGCTCTTCGAGTCACTGACTGGCATGTACGGTTGGCCAAACTATGGTGAGTTTGATCCTACTCCTATTTTGGCCCCCTTCTTCCTATTGTTCTTTGCGATGTGTATGGGTGACTGCGGGTATGGTATTATGCTGATTATCATTGGCTTGATGATCTCAAAGAAGAAACTCAATATCGCTATGTTTGAGGGCCTTGGTCCTATCATTACTGTGTTGGGTGTGGGTACTATGGTCGTTGGTTTCTTCCTTGGAACTTTTATGGGTATTGACCTTTACGCCGCAGAATGGGTGCCACAAGCATTGAAGAATGTGATGATCAAGGGCAATATCGAAGTGGCTGGTTCTTCCTATGACATTCAAATGGTATTGGCACTCTGTATCGGTGTGTTCCATATCTGTTTAGCAATGGTGGTGAAGGCTATTTGCTACACAAAGCAAACTGGTTTCAAGGAAAATATTGCTACTTGGGGTTGGACATTGCTCATCGTAGGTGGCTTGCTCATAGCTATTCTAGGTATGACTGTATTGCCACAAGAGGTGTTCAAGTGGACACTTATCGCGGTAGCTGGTATATCGGCTCTAGGTATTTATATTTTCAATACGCCAGGACGTAACCCACTGATTAATATCGGTGCAGGTTTATGGGAAACCTATAATATGGCAACTGGTATCTTGGGCGACGTGCTCTCCTATATCCGTCTTTATGCCCTTGGCTTGGCTGGTGGTATGTTGGGCGCTGCGTTCAACAACTTGGGCTTGATGGTTATGGGTGGCAGTGTAGAAGGAGCAACCTGGCAATGGTTGCCATTCGTACTGATCTTGGTGTTGGGCCACGTATTGAACTTGGCGATGTCCGCACTGGGTGCGTTTGTCCACCCATTGCGTCTAAGCTTTGTGGAGTACTTCAAGAACGCTGGTTACGAAGGTAAAGGCACATTGTATCAACCATTTAAGAAATAAATAGTTGATGAGTTATGCTTCGCATGAATGGTTAGCCCTCGGGCTGAATCATTAGTTCTGCTGAATGTTCACAAAGTAACTATTCATTCGCGCAGCGAATAACTATTCACGAAGTAACTCTTCACGAACTAAGTGAATAATAAACATTAATAACAAATTAATTATAAAACAATTATGAATGAAATTTTAGGTTATCTCGGCTGGGGCTTGATGTTAGGTCTCGCTGGTGTAGGTTCTGCTTATGGTACCACTATCGCTGGTAATGCTGCAGAAGGTGCGTTGAAAAAGAACAAAGAGAAATCAAGTTCTTACATGATTCTCTCTGCTCTTCCTGCTACTCAAGGTCTTTACGGTTTCGTAGCTTTCTTGATGTGGATGGGTAAAGATTTTGCTGCTAATGGCCCTCTTTGCTTTGCAGTTGGTTTGGCAGTAGGTTTGGTTTGCTTGCTTTCTGCTATCCGTCAAGGTCAAGTTTGTGCGAATGGTATCGCAGGTATCGCTGCAGGTCACGATGTTCAAACCAACACCATGATCTACGCTGCGCTCCCTGAGTTCTACGCTATTTTGGCGCTCGTTGCTGCTTTGATGGTGTAATTGCTGTGAAAGCATTGGTATTATTGCCAATAAAGATGGAGGGATGTATCCTTCCATCTTTTTTTGCTGCTTAACAACATATATTGTGTTATTTTCTTTGCGTATTCAGAAAAATATTGTAATTTTGTCCCGCAATATTAATCTACTAAATTCTTAATCACCATGCGACACCACCAGAAAATAGCGATTGCGCGTCTGATTTCAGACCTCATCAAATCTGATGATGTGATATGCAAAGAAGAGGTTGCGCTCTACAACCACATTGTTTGTAGTTTTGATATCTCCCAAGATGAGTTGCACGAAGCACAATTTGTTTCACAGGCAGAAGCAGTTTCGTATATCAGAAACATGGTGCCAAGTGAGCAGAAAAAGATATTCTCTATTCTGCGAAAAGCTGCCTATTCGGATAACTCATGCGTAGCACGCGAAGCATTGCTATTGCAGACTTTATCCTTGACCCTCAATGATACCAACAATAAATATCATCTTCTATCTACATTGATGAAAGGTTGGCAAAACCCAGAGAAATATGTAGTGTATATTGAAAGTGACTATATGCCTGCTATCAATGAGGAGGTTATGCAGCAATACGAAATGATTTCTAACTTGCTACATCTTTGGAAATTTGAGTTTATTTATATTCCCCAACTTACTCAGTCGCTTCGCGAAATGGAGCGTAGTTATCTATGCGATATTATTCGCTACATGAATCCACGTCTTTCGACTGAAATGTTGAATAATTTATATGAACGATTAACCAATTTTACGACCGAGAGTTTTACGCGCGATTACTTAGCCAATTCTTCGCACCATAACCATTTCTATGACATCGCACCCTCATTATTAATCAATGTGGGGTTGTCGCATGTGCCTGCTTCTCTGCCAGCGCAGCAAGATACATATTTTATTAATTTCCTGACAATTCGTTTGGAGGATGAGCCCGATTGTGTACTCAATGAGGTACGTCGGTTCTTGGATGAATACGAAACCTATATCACAGAACCAGAATATCATCGTCCCAAACGAGGTAAGACCTTGTTTCATTATCACGGATTCTATAAGCAACTCTTTGATTTTCTAGCACGGCATCATACTAATGGTGAAGAAAATCGTATTGTGATTGATATACCAGCGCGTCGTATTTGGATGCGTGGGATAGAGGTTCAAATGAGTGCCACACAATTGGCAACGTATGTCTTTATCTTACATCAAACATTATGCACGCATCATGGTGGATTGATCAAAGCAGGGCAACATAATCCGCTTTCAGAGAAAGATGAGATGCGTCTTGGGCTTACATATCATGCGATATGCAATCTTTTCCGCGACACACCAATTACCGAAGAACGCTCTTATTTGGAGGATGTGGCAAATATCCGTGGATATATTGCGCGCATTCGTACTGCAATAGCACATCATATTGATGATCAAGATATTAAGTTCTATACACCACAAGATACGAGTGATAAATCACGCTATCATATTGCAATCGAACCTACCAATGTGATTCTGCGTACTGCTTCGGGAGATATTCCGTTTGTGGAATATCCTTTTTGGAAGAAATTGAGGTGATTTTTTAGATGAAACAACAATATTGCTATTTTTCCAGGTTTGTGAACAGAGGAGAAATAGCAATATTGTTGTTTATATGTAAATGTCGCAAAATGGCACTATTTTTGCAGCGATTTTAATAGGCAACTAGCTCGTGCCATTAAACCAAAACTATTAAAAAACCTTACAACTATGACACACGACAACAAAGGATTCGCTAAACCAATGGTGGATCATCGTCAGAACATGAATGACCCAGCAATGAATTATTCGTTGCAAAATGGTCTTTTGAATCGGTCATACCAAACAACAACTTCTTGGTTGGTTAGAGGAACGTTGCTCATTACCTTGGCTCTGCTATTCATACTACCATTGTATGATCTATTTACAGGTACTATATCTCATAAGATATGGATGCTGTTGATAGTGTCAATGTCGCTCTTGCTTTATGTATATGTAATTGTGTACATGGTTGGCAAATGGAATGAAGATAGGCATCGAATGAAAGTGCCTAAAGTATTTAAGATAATGCTATCCATACTGATAGTGGCATTTTTGGTCGCTCTCTACCGAGATTTCTATCTCTCTGGATTTGGCATAAGACCTTATATTATTCCTATGGCTCTTGCAGTTGTGATATTATTTGTTGCTGCGATTCGCTTGTTGATTCGTAGGCATAAATATATAAAAAACCGAAAACATTAACCAAACTATTAAACCTTTAGAACTATGAAAAAAATTCTTCTTGTCATCATCATGATGACTGGTGCTTTGGGCTTACACAAAGCCGAAGCCTGTACAGGCATTACTTTGCAAACGATTGACAGTATGACTGTTACTGCCCGGACGATAGAATGGGCAGCGCAACCATTAACGGCAATGTATGTGGTGGTGCCTCGTGGTCAGAAACAGCGTTCCATGCTGCCTGATGGTACTATGCATGGTAAAACATTCAAAGCCACCTATGGCTATGTGGGTATTGCAGTAGAAAACGATGCTTTTGTGATGGAAGGTATCAATGAGGCGGGATTGGCGGCAGGACTATTCTATTTTCCTGAATATGGCGAGTATATGCCCTATAAGGAAGCGGATAAGTCTATATGCGTGAGCGACATGCAGTTTGTGGCGTGGGTGCTGAGTGAGTGTGCTACAATAGATGAGATGATTGCGCTGTTACCTACTATTCGTGTGATAGGCGTGGATCCTCGCGCTTCTACGGTGCATTGGCGTGTGACAGAGCCATCGGGTAGGCAAGTGGTGGTGGAGATTGTGGATCAAGAGGTAAAGGTTCATGAGAATCCATTGGGTGTACTGACTAATTCGCCGGAGTTTACATGGCATTTGACTAATCTTAACAACTATGTAAACCTCATGGCAGGTGCTGTCAATCACCGCGAAGTAGGTACTTTAAATTTGCATGCATTTGGTGGTGGTAGTGGCTTGCATGGTCTGCCAGGTGATATGACCCCTCCTTCTCGCTTTGTGCGTGCAGCATTTTTCCAAAGTACGGCCCCACAATTGGAAACAACAGAAGCTACTGTGGTACAGGCATTTCACCTATTGAATAACTTTGATATTCCAGTTGGAATACAGTTTGGTGATCCAGATCTGGTGCCCGATATGCCGAGTGCTACACAGATAACTATTGCAACGGATTTGCAAAATCATCGTTTTTACTATCGCACAATGTACAATGCTACTATTCGTTGCATCGACTTACGTAAGATTGATTTCGATCGTGTGGCGTTCCAAGCCAAGGCATTGGACATCAGCCGAGAACAGCCAATAGAGTTGGTGGAGGTATATTGATACGGATAAATAAAAAGGGTTGCGAATTTCGCAACCCTTTTTATTTATATCATTGCTTTATTACTTGGTCAAGATGATGTATTTCCAAGGAGTTAGCTCGAAGGTTTGAGATGTTTCTACGTTCATAGTCTTGCCACAGAGGCAGTTGTATTCGCCTTCGAGATTGGTCATGTCAAGTGTCACTGTTTGTGGCTCTGCAGACATGTTCATGATAGCGATTACGGTATTGTCGCCATGTTTTGGGCATGACTTCGTGCGTACGCACGCGAATACCTTATCATTATCTGCGGTCAAGCGTACCATAGGAGCGCCCTTCTCATTGCTCCACAACGCACGGTTGGCAGCGCGGAGGTCGTTGAGACCCTTGTAGAGTGCTTTTTGTGGTGCGTTCTCTACGCGGTCGATGAGGTCTTTCTCAAAGAATTGCAAGCGATGGTGGTTGCCGCTCATTTGGCCAGTGTAGATCATAGGCATACCAGGAACAATGTATGTGAATGCTGCGAACAGGTAGGTGGCATCGCCCATACGCTCAAACTCAGTACCGCTCCATGAGTTCTCATCGTGGTTAGAGGTGAAGTTCATACGGATAGCCTCTTTGCGGAGGGTAGTATCCACCTTTGCGAAATAACCCCAGAGATCCTCTACGGTGTTCTTGCCTTGTGCTACGCCATTCATCAGGTGGTGGAGGGTCCAGCCGTAGTACATGTCGAATGCGCTCTCGGTGAGCTCTTGTGCTTTGTCCTCATCCTCAGCGAGGGTGAACATATTAGGGTGCTTAGCGCGAATCTCAGCCATAGCATCGTTCCAGAAGTCGGTTGGTACCTCGCCAGCCACGTCACAACGGAAACCATCGATGCCGATACTGTCCATCCACCAGTGCATCGCTTTCTTCATCTCAGCACGCATGTCTTGATTGTCGTAGTTGAGTTTCGAGATGTCGGTCCAGTCGTATTGCACCATGAGGTTGCCAAGGCTATCGCGGTAGTGCCAGCCCTCGTTTTTGGTCCACTCGCTATCAGGAGCGGTGTGGTTAGCCACCCAGTCGAGAATCACCTTCAAGCCCAATTCGTGTGCCTTGGCGAGGAAGTGCTCGAAGTCAGCGCGTGTACCGAATTCAGGGTTGAATTCGCAGTAGTCGGTGATAGCATAGTAGCTACCCAATGTACCTTTGCGCTCCAGAGTACCAATCTTTTGGATCGGCATGATCCAGATGATATCCACGCCACTCTCTTTAATTTCAGGCAGGAGTGCTTCTGCAGCAGCAAAAGTACCTTCTTCAGTTGCTTGACGGGTGTTTAACTCATAGATAGTTGCATCGTATGCCCAACTAGTGTGGCGAGCATTACATTGTTGCTTAGGAGCACAAGACACTAATGCTAGTAGTGCAAGTGCAGCGATAAAAATTTTTTTCATTGTTATTGAATTTATTGTTTACAAGTGAACTTATTTTAATTATTCGATAGTGTATGCGAGATTCGCCAAGTCGATGGTTACGCGTACTTTCTCGCCCATATAAATGCGATCGAAAACAAGCTTGTTGTCGGTAACGGTGACAGGCACATACTCGCCATAGATGAGTGGGAGAGAGTTGCGACGCATTTGTACCAATGCTTGTACTTCGTTGCGGAATTGTTGTTGACGCTCAGTTAATCCGTCGAATTTCATCATATGGCGGTTATCAGGGTCATTCGCACCTACTTCTGCATATTCATCACCTTGGTAGATACATGGCACACCAGGGATAGTGAGGTTGATTACCTCAAGCAACATTGCTGCTTTGTATGCTGCTTCTTCTTTTTCTGCATCGCCATCAGCAGTTACACCAATCTCGCGCTCCCATCCAGCAGCTTTGTCATTCTCATTCCAACTTACAGCACCACCAGCGAGTGAGATGAATCGGCATTTGTCGTGGTTGCCAGAGATATTACCCATTGTGTGGTGTGCTCCATATGCGTGAAGAGATTCCAAAATAGTTTGGTTGATGCGCTTGAGTGATTGATTTGGCTTACCAAAGACATCAATAGCTGTATGGTAGATATTGAAGTCGAATTGTGAATTGAGCATACCGCTCTTGACATATGAGCCTATCAATTGAGGATCACCGTATGTCTCACCAATCATCCAGATATGGCGATTAGGGTAGCGTTGTTTCATCTTGGCACCCAATTCACGCCAATAGTTGAGAGGGATATGTTTGCAAGCATCGTGGCGGAAACCGTCGAAGGCAAATTTCTCGAGCCATATCAATGCAGAGTCGGTCATAGGTGAGCAAACCTCAGGACGCTCAAGGTCAAGGGTAGGGATATGTACGTCAAACCATGTGGTCAATCGTGCCTCATCCCAGAGCTCGAAGTTACGACGTCCATCAGGCAAAATGCTGTCGGTATGCCAATCAGGGTGCTCTTGGAGGGTAGGAGAATTGATGTGCATATGATTGGCTACATAATCTAGAATCACATTCAAACCATGCTCGTGTGCCACTGCTAACATCTCATGGAGTTCTTCTTCGGTAGTGAAACGTTTCTCTACTTCAGTAGCATAGATAGGCCAATAGCCGTGATAGCCAGAGAATTTGGTATAAGTTTTAGTGTTGTCATACTTGTTGCCATTCTTAAATGGGTAGTAACCCCACGCATCCATAGGGTTTTGTGTGATAGGAGAAATCCATATGGTGGTAATTCCAAGATCGTTGAAGAAGCCATCCTGGATTTTCTTGGTGATACCAGCTATATCACCACCTTGATAGTCCACAATGTCAAGTACCTCGGGGCTATTCATTTTCCAATCGTTTTTCTTGTTACCATTGTGGAAACGGTCAATCATGAGCGAATAGAGCACTTGTGCATGATCATCATGACGAGTAAGATATTGTGGATCGCTAACTACTTTGCCATTCTCTAATGGGATGAGTAGGTCGTTGAGTTGTTTGCCGTCACCGAACGCATATACACGGATGAAAGTACGACCTTTGCTCTCGCGCCATGCTTTTTCAATGGTGATAACAGCTTCTGGATCGTATTGACCATAGCTCACATACTCTGTAGCGTGGGTATCTTGCCAAAAGACACGGAATTGTAAATGCTCATACTCATTGAGTACACTGATGGTGATTGTAGAATCGGTGAAGGACTTAGTAACCAGACCAACTTCGTAGTTAGATTTGGGTAAGATAGGAATGTCATACTTGATACCAGTGGTCTTGTCTTCTACATTGAGAACAGATAATGTGTAGTCACCTGTGATGGTGAGCAAACCTTCCTCTGCTTGAAGAACTTGATAACTTGGTTCGGTGGTGAACACTAGGCTATCAAAACATTTAACCTGTGGAAGGTAGTCGGTGAGATGGATTGTCTCTTTTTGTTCATGGTCTCCGTTGTACACGATAGGCATGATTGGATTTTGTGTGTCAGGGTTGCGATCTACCACCACAACCTTTTCAGTGGTATTGCAAGCTATTAAACTTGCTGCTACCATGAGGGATAATACGATTTTTTTCATGATTATATAAATTAATTTGTTGTTTTTTCTGTCGTTAAAATAACTCCAACTGCTTGTAACCGAATACCTGATGTCCGATTTGGCAATTAAAGCATAAGTGTGGTTGGCAATAATTTTGGTAAAGATGTATCAAGGCTTGTGTATCTGCGGCAGAATGTACTTTTTGACCTAGCAAAGCCCATTGGCGGATGATGGTGTTGTCTTCTTTCTTTATTTTCTCAAGCCAAGCGATGGCATTGTCTATAGGTGATTGAGTATGGGTATATGCATAGCGGTATGGTATGACTGTGTTGATGAGAAGTATGTTGATGGAATTTCTCCCTATTGGTAACGGGCGATTAACATGTGTATACACCCTCTCATCTCTGTACTGCAATGTGAATAGTTCTGCCATCTGTTCTACGGTTTCTGTTTCCATTAGATTGGCGAATAGGTGCTCCGATTGGTAGAGTAGGTGTGCAAATTGGCGTATTCGCACTTCTGGTGAGTTTTGAGGACGCATACGTGCTTTCTTCCAGATGCTGACTTCAAGAGGATGCAAAGAGAACTTCTTTTGCAAGAAACAGTATTCTTGCCATAGTGGATCTTTATTGGATAGTAAGCCTGATTGTCCGAGCAAGATGGCTGTGATTTGAAATAGGCTATTTCTGTGTTTCTGCAAACAAGAAAGAGGGGTTTGTAGTGCTAACATCTCAAAAGGTAAACCATTGGTGTGGAAACCGAAATTATGTGCTAGGCTGATGTAGAATGCGTGTGCCCAACTGCCTTGTGTGATTTTAAGCAGTTGTTCGATAGATTTGCGTTTGCATTCAAGTCGTTTTTCTAGGAGGGTATGTTTCCAACCTTTGGTTAGGAGAGTTGGATCTTCCAGCAGTTGTTTACCACATTCGAATGCGCCAGATAATGTGCTTGATCTAAATAATTGATCAAGATAATCATGATTGTGTGGATATTGCAATTCACACTGCGGGATAAGTTCTCCTTGCGAGTTGCGTGTCTCCTTATCCACTTGGTTCACCACATGTAGTATGGTATTGTCATATGCAGGATCGGTGTTATGGTGATGTTTGTACCAATCTGAAGCATGTACATGTATCTCAATATTGCCAATCCAATCTTGTCCGTTGATGCGTATGTGAGCATTTGTAAAATCAGGGCCTGCATGAATATTATACAGACCAACAGACACAACCTCAACGGGTTTTCCGTCGGTTGTATATTGCGGAAAACCAGCCCAAAGGTGCTTCTGCCATATGTAATGCAGGAGTATTTCTGGCATCATGCTTTTATTATCGCCTGCAAAGGTAGTTATTTTTGCATAAATATGCAAATAATTTGTACAAAATATTACTAAAAAAGTCTAACATCTATTGATTAAAGTTCGTGCGTACGCGCGTGCGCGGTTATGTGTAAGGTAATAGTAAACGAGCGTAATAGTGATAAATTTGCGATTTAAGGACATAAGGGTAAAAAATCGGGTATGTTATAAAAAAGGAGAAAAATGCATAAAAACGCAAAAAAACGCGTAAAAAATTTGGTGGTATGAAAAAAAAGTAGTACCTTTGTCGCCATAAGGCGACGAACGATAACGGAGCCAACAACATTGAATAAAAATAATTAAAAAATAATATGATTGATAACGACAGAATAATTCCTGTAAAGATTGATGAGGAAATGCGAAGCTCATACATCGACTACTCGATGAGTGTGATTGTGGCACGAGCTTTGCCTGATGTGCGCGACGGTTTTAAACCAGTACACCGTCGTGTATTGTATGGAATGCATGAGCTAGGTAATACTAGTGACAAGCCAACTAAGAAATCAGCACGTATTGTGGGTGAGGTAATGGGTAAGTATCACCCTCACGGCGATAGCAGTATTTATGGTACATTGGTGCGTATGGCGCAACCATGGAATATGCGCAGTGTGTTGGTGGATGGACAAGGTAACTTTGGTTCGGTGGACGGTGATGGTGCAGCTGCGATGCGTTATACCGAGGCTCGCCTTTCTAAGCTGGCTGAGGAGATGCTCCGCGATATTGAGAAAGATACCGTGGATATGCAGTTGAACTTTGATGACTCATTGCGTGAGCCAGTGGTGTTGCCATGCCGCTTCCCTAACTTGTTGGTGAACGGTGCGAGTGGTATTGCCGTGGGTATGGCGACCAATATGCCAACACATAACTTGGGCGAGGTGGTTGACGGATGTGTGGCATATGTGAAGAATGCAGTAGCACGCGTGGATAATCCAGAGGTAGAGCCAATTACTGTGGCCGAGTTGATGGAGCATATCAAGGCGCCTGATTTCCCAACAGGCGGTACTATATATGGTTACCAAGGTGTGCGCGATGCGTATGAGACAGGTCGTGGACGTATTATCATTCGCTCGAAAGCCGAGATTGAGACCGAGGACAATGGTCGTGAACGTATTGTGATTTGCGAGTTGCCATATGGTGTGGTAAAATCGGACCTGGTGAAAAATATCGCGGATCTTGTAAATGATAAGAAAATCGAGGGCATTTCGGGTATTAGCGACCAATCAAAGAGCGATGTTCGTATTATCGTGGAAATCAAACGTGATGCCAATGCGCAAGTGGTGCTGAATAAACTCTATAAGTATACAGCATTGCAATCGAGTTTCTCGGTGAATAGTATTGCGTTGGTGAAAGGCCGTCCACAATTGTTGAATCTTCATGACATGGTTGCTAATTTTATTGAGCACCGTATGGAGGTCGTAGTTCGTCGTACTAAATTTGAATTGAAGAAAGCTGAGGAACGTGCACATATTTTGGAGGGCTTGATTATCGCGGTAGATAATATTGATGAGGTGGTTAAGATCATTCGTGCAAGTCGTACTCCAGCTGATGCTCAAACCAATTTGGAAGAGCGCTTTGGTTTGGATAACTTGCAATCAAAAGCTATCGTGGATATGCGTTTGTCGCAATTGACTGGCTTGAAGATTGTGGAGTTGAAGAAGGAATATGAAGAATTACAAGCATTGATCCAACATTTGAATGCACTTCTTGCAAGCGAAGTGATGCGCTATGAAGTGATTGAAAATGAATTGGTTGAGATCAAAGATAAATATGCAGATGAGCGTCGTACACGTATTATCAAAATGGCTACAGAGTTCAATCCTGAGGATATGTATGCTGATGATGATATGGTGATTACTATTTCTCACTTGGGCTATATCAAGCGTACTCCATTGGCGGATTTCCGTCAGCAGGGTCGTGGTGGCGTAGGCGCGAAGGCTAGTGCTGCTCGTGACGAGGACTTTATCGAATATGTTCACCAGGCAAATATGCACTCTACAATGATGTTCTTCACAGAGCAAGGACGTTTGTATTGGATTAAGGTATATGAGATTCCAGAGGGTAATCGCCAATCAAAGGGCCGTGCATTGCAGAATATGATCAATATTCAGAAGGGCGATAAGGTTTGCGCGTTTATCCATGTGAAGAATCTTAATGATCAAGAGTATGTACAGAACCATTACTTAATCTTTGCAACGAAGAATGGTTTGATGAAGAAAACTACATTGGAGTCATATAGCCGTCCTCGTGCTAATGGTATTATTGCTCTCGGTTTGCGTGAGGATGACCGTTTGATCCGTGTAACCTTGACTGATGGCAATAGCCAAATGTTGGTGGCTTCGTATAATGGTAAGGTGGTTCGCTTCCCAGAGGATACTGTTCGCCCAATGGGTCGTACCGCAACGGGTGTACGTGCTATCAAGTTGGATGAAGATGGTCAAGATCGCGTGATTGGCATGATATGTGTAGAGGAGAGTAGCAAGGAGTCTGTGCTCGTGATTTCTGAGAAGGGCTTTGGTAAACGTACCGATCTCGATGACGAGAATGGTGAACCAATCTACCGTGTGACCAATCGTGGTGGTAAGGGCGTGAAGACTATGAATTTGACCGATAAAACGGGTAATTTGATTGGTCTTGAGGCAGTTACAGATGAGCAAGACTTGATGTTGATTACCAAATCTGGTACAGCAATCCGCATGGCGATGGATACTATTCGCGTGATGGGGCGTGCTACACAAGGTGTAAAACTCATTGAGTTACAAAAACGCAATGACACGCTTATGTTTGGCTGTACTGTTCCTAAAGAGGAAACAGAAGAGGTTGTGGAAAGTACAGAGGTAACTATTAACGAAAATCAAAATAATATTGAATAACCAAAAAAACTTTTATAAAATGAAAAGATCAATTTTTCTTGCAGTTCTTGTGCTGATAGGTGCAGGCTGCTTCGCTCAAAAATCAAATGTTAGTAAAGCTCGCAACTTGGCTGATGCTGAAACTCCAGACTATGCAGCTGCACGTGCTGCTATCAAAGAGGCGTTGGTAAACGAAGAGACCAAGGATCAAGCTACTACTTGGTATGTAGCTGGATATGTTGGTTATAAAGAGTTTGATGCAAACAACCTCACTCGTCAAATGGGTCGTAATATTGACGTGATGCAATGGGGTGCTGCAGTACAAGAATCTATTGAGTATTGGAATAAGGCCTATGAATTAGCGATGATTCCTACTTATGATAAAAAGGGTAAAGCGAAATACGATACTCGTACACCAAAGAATATTCTTCCTAAATTGCAAGAGTATTATTTGCATCAACCATTAATTCTTGCAGGTTTTTCTGCTTACGAAGCAGGTGATATGTCTAAAGCATATGATTTGTTTATGGCTTATGTCAATATGCCTGAACTGAAGATTGTCAAAGATTATCCAGAAGAAGCAGCAAAAATGGTACGTGACACTAGTTACTATACATGTCTATATTATGCAGGTCGTTTTGCATATGAGGCCGAGCGTTATGCTGATGCTATTGCTACTCTTGATCGTATGAATACTGAGCATGCAGCAGACAATGCACTTCGTAAGGAGATTATTTACGCTAACGAGTATATCTATCAAATTTATCTTGAGCAAGGTGATACCGTGAATGCTGTGGAATCAATCAAGAAGAGCATTGATTTGTTCCCAGAGGAGCCATGGTTTATGCAAAACCTTATCAACCTCTATATCAACTCTGGTCAAGAGGACAAAGCTATTGAGTATTTGGATCTTGCAATCAATCGTGAGCCAAACGTAGGTCAATACTACAACTCTAAAGGTTCTATTCTTGCTCGTATTGGTCGTTTTGAGGAGTCTTTCAAGGCATTTGAGCAAGCTATTGCTATTGAGCCAAATAATGCACTCTTCCTTGAGACACTTGGTTTCGCATACGTGGATCTTGGCAACAAACTCAACGATGAAGCTGCTTATCTTGATGCAAAGGCATATGCGCAAGCAAAGATAGAGATTGATAAAGCATACAATAATGCGTTGCCTTACTTTGAGAAAGCATATGAGTTGGAGCCTGACAACTACGATTACAAACGTTCTCTCCGCTCACTCTACTATCGTCTCGGTATGAACGATAAGTACGAGGCACTCGCTGACTAATGGGACGAATACTTGCGATAGACTTTGGTCGCAAACGAACTGGATTAGCCGTTACGGATCCCCTCCGCATAACGGCTAATCCGCTTATTACTATCCCTACACATACGCTCGAAGCGTGGCTTACAGATTATTTTGCTAAAGAGATTGTAGATGAGGTGGTTATAGGTCATCCCTATCAGATGAATGGCGAAGATTCCGAGTCAATGCAGTACATCCAGCCATTTATCAATCGCTTTCGCAAGGTGTTCCCCAATATGCCACTTCACGAGTATGACGAGCGCTTTACCTCGGTCATTGCGCACCAAGCTATGATTGAAGGAGGAATGCGCAAGAGCCGACGCCAAGACAAATCCGTAGTCGATAAACTTGCCGCTTGCATCATCCTTGAAGGCTATTTAGATAGTATTCGCTAAACACCATACATATTACACTAAACAGTAGCGGCTCTGCCGCGTTCACTAAATACTAAGCAAAATGACATTACCAATATATTTATATGGTCAACCTGTGTTGCGCAAGCCAACAGAAGATATCACACCTGAGTCATTAGACCTTAAGCAACTCCTCTCTGATATGTGGGAGACCTTGCAAGTGGCTGAAGGTTGTGGCTTGGCTGCACCGCAGATTGGCAAATCTATCCGTCTCTTTATTGTAGATGGAACAGAATTGGCAGAGGATTATCCTGAGTGTCAGGACTTTAAGAAGGTATTCATCAATCCTGAGATTATAGAGGAGAGCGAAGATACTACCACATTCTCAGAGGGATGTTTGTCGTTGCCGGGTATCTCGGAGAATGTGATTCGTCCTGCCTCAATCACTATTCGTTATATGGATGAGAATTTTACCGAGCATACGGAGACATATGATGGTTTCGCTGCACGTATCATCCAACATGAGTATGATCATCTCGAAGCGCATGTCTTTACAGATCGTATCTCTCCTATTCGCCGCCAGTTTGTCAAAACCAAACTCACCAACATCGCCAAAGGTAAAGTCACTGCGCGTTACCGCACTAAACGCTGATGCGTTTAGGTGTTTAGAGATATGAGTATTCTGACTATTATACTATTAGCTGTTGGCTTGGCAATGGATTGCTTCGCCGTTTCTGTGTGCAAGGGATTAACTTCGCCACACGGCTATGTACCTCGTTATATCAAACCGATATTGATGGCAATGCTCTTTGGCGTGTTCCATGCAGGCATGCCATTGATTGGCTATTTCGCGGGTAGTTTCTTCGCCTCGTTCTTTGAGCGTTTTGCCCCATGGATAGCCCTTGCATTGCTTGGGTTTATCGGTGGCAAGATGATCTATGACTCGCTCAAGGGCGATGATGACGAGGCTCATTTGGCAGATTTTTCGTTCTGGGGACTGTTGTCCTTGGCATTTGCTACCTCAATGGATACTCTTGCTACGGGTGTAATCTTTGTTCCTCACCCAAATGTAATATGGTGGGCAGTAGGGATAATTGCATTGACTTGCTTTGTATTCTCAATAACGGGATTTATTATTGGACATTTAGTAGGTGCACGCTTGCGTTTTAATGTAACTATTCTAGGCGGTATTATACTTATTTTAATTGGTTTGAAAATCTTTATTGAAGGTATATGTTTTTGATAAAGAATACATTAGTTAGTCTAGATGTCTTGGAAAAAGACTTCTGCTGCGACTTGGATAAATGTCGTGGTTGCTGCTGCATTGAAGGCGATGCAGGTGCGCCGCTTACAGATGAAGAAGAGGAGAAGATTCGCGAGATATTACCTATTATTTTACCTGATATGACCAAAGAAGCGCGTGCTGTGGTAGAAGCGCAAGGATTATCTTACCTTGATCCATCGGGTGAGAAAGTGACTTCTATTGTCAATGATAAAGACTGTGTCTTTGCCCGCACCGATCACAATGGTTGGTGCTATTGTTTGATTGAGAAGGCATACAACGCGGGTAAAATTGATTTCAAGAAACCAATCTCGTGCCACTTGTATCCTATCCGCCTCAACAAAGTAGGTGATATGATAGGTGTGGAGTATCACAGATGGGATATTTGCCATTGTGCGCGTGTATTGGGCAAGAAACTGCATCTGCCTATCTATCAATTCCTAAAAGAACCCCTTATCCGTCGTTTTGGACAAGAGTGGTATGATGAACTTTCGTTGGTCGCTTCTGAATGGCACAGGCAGGTTAAAGGTTAGAGGTTATAGGTTAAAGGCAGAGAATGAAAGCAGAAATCATTACCATAGGCGATGAATTGCTGATTGGGCAGGTGGTAGATACTAACTCAGCATGGATGGCACAACGATTGAATGAACAAGGTATTGTGCTTCATCAGATTACATCTGTCCATGATGATCGCCAACATATCCTAAAGGCATTAGACGAGGCATTCTCTCGTGCAGATATTGTACTTACAACAGGAGGCTTAGGTCCTACTAAGGATGATATCACCAAGCATGTGATGTGCGAGTATTTTGGCACTACACTCGTGGAAGATCCTTGCGTGCGCGAACATATACATACATTGTACAAAGACCGTCCCGATGTACTCAATCGTCTGACGGCTACCCAATGGCTCGTGCCTGAGTCTGCCACTATACTCCCTAATAGAGTAGGTAGTGCGCCGATTATGGTGTTTGAAAAAGAGGCGAAAAGCGAAAGGTTAGAGGTTAAAGGCGAGGGACAAAATTCAAAATTCTTAATTCAAAATTCAAAATTTCTCATCGCCTTGCCTGGTGTGCCTCATGAGATGAAGATTGCCATGACGGAGCAGGTGCTACCTTATCTTAGGTTAAAGGCTAAAGGCGAAAGGTTAGAGGCTAAAGGCGAGATAATTCATCGTACCTTGATGGTGTATGGAATACCCGAATCTAAACTTGCCATACTCATAGAGGAGTGGGAGATTGCTTTGCCTAATTCAATGCACTTGGCATATCTGCCTAAAGATGGTATCATCCGTTTGCGTTTGAGCAGTTATGGCGAAGCAACAATTGAGGAGGTGAATCAACAATTAGATGCACTTCGTCCTTTGATTTCTGACTACCTGATTGCTACCGAAGATTTGCCAGTAGAGGCTATTTTGGGTAATCTCCTTAAGCAACGTGGGCAAACTATTGCTACGGCTGAGAGTTGTACTGGAGGGCGATTAGCTGCTGCATTGAATGCACAGTCTGGTTCGTCTGCCTATTATATGGGATCGGTTGTGGCATATGCTAATGAGATCAAAGAGCAAGTACTTGGTGTCAAGCATATTACCTTAGAAAAGTACGGTGCGGTAAGCGAACAAACTGTTCGTGAGATGGCAGATGGCGTTCGCAGATTAATGAACACCGATTATACTGTTGCAACCTCAGGTGTTGCAGGTCCTACTGGTGGTACAGCAGACAAACCGGTCGGTACCGTTTGGATAGCATGGGCAACGCCAGAAGGTACTGAAGCTGAGTGCTTCCATTTTGGCGTCGCACGAGAACGTGAACAAATCACTCAACGAGCTGTTACTGTAGCATTAGTAAGACTAATCCAATCACTAAACTCTAAACACTAAACAAGCCATGACATTCTTTCATGATCTTTTCTTGACACCTTCGGTTACTCAGTCCATAGTCTTATTGACAATGGTTGTTTGTCTTGGTCTGTGGGCAGGCGAGCATTTGCGTATCAAGAATTTTTCATTGGGTATTACTTGGATATTGTTTGTGGGAATTTTCTTTTCCTCATTAGGTGTGAGTATAGACCCACAAGTGAGCCATTTTGCTAAGAATTTCGGATTAATATTGTTTGTCTATTCCATTGGCTTGCAGGTCGGACCTTCGTTTTCTCCTTTTGGTAAAAGTGGATTAAGATTGAATCTGTTGGCTGTAGCAATAGTACTCTTGGGATGCGGTATCACAATCGCGTTGCATTACCTTACTAAGATAGATATGAGCACAATGGCAGGTATCATGTCTGGTGCGGTGATGAATACACCTTCGTTGGGTGCTGTACAACAAACGGCCTCGGATCTTATGGGTGTAGTTTCTCCTGATATTGCTATGGGTTATGCATTGGCGTATCCACTTAGTATTGTGGGACTTATATTGTCTTTCGAATTGATACGTTTTTGTTGTCGTGTCAACCTTCGCAATGAGGATGATAACTTACGACAGGAGCATGTATCGGACGCAGATCCAATATGTGTGGATATTCGTTTGTCTGTGAATAATGCTATTACGATCAAGGAGTTGTACGAACTATGTCCAGTTAAGCATATGTTGGTCAGTCGTGTAACACGTCAGGACGGTAAGGACGAACTTGTGGAATCTACTACGGTACTACATCCGAATGATGTGGTGCGTATTGTGAGCGACAAACGTCACGAAAACGATCTGCAGGTCTTGGGTGAGGTGACGCACTACGGTTTTCATGGAGGTGAACGCTCTGATCACTTGATTTCTCGTCGTGTGGTAGTTACTCGCAAGGAATGTAATGGTAAGAGATTGAGTACGTTTGATGTTCGCCATCGTTATCATGCTACTATTACGCGCATCAATCGTGCTGGTGTGGAACTATTGGCTACCCCAGATTTTGTACTGCAGTTGGGTGATCGTATCATGGTTGTCGGTGATAAAGAGGATGTACGCCATGTGGCAGATATCTTTGGTAATGAGTTGAAACGCTTGGATTTGCCTAACTTGATGCCTATCTTCTTTGGTATCTTCTTGGGCGTATTATTGGGCTCTTTGCCTATTGCTATTCCCGGTATGAATCAATCGTTTAAGCTGGGACTAGCAGGGGGCTCGTTGATTGTTGCATTGCTGATTGGGCGCTTTGGACCCTACTATAATATGGTCACTTTTGCTACTACTTCTGCGAATATGATGTTGCGTCAAGTGGGATTGACTTTGTTCTTAGCAGCAGTGGGATTGAGTGTCGGAGATGGCTTTGTGTCAACCATCTTAGAGGGAGGATATATGTGGGTGATATATGGTGCACTCATTACGATGATCCCTCTTATAGTGGTTGGTTTTATCGCTTATAAAGTAATGAAAATCAATTATTTCAAGGTGGTGGGTCTATTAATAGGTGCTATGACGGGTGCCCCTGCCTTGGGCTATGCAGAGAGCCTTTCTCCGCATAATGATCAAGCATCGGTGACCTATGCTACGGTGTATCCACTTACAATGTTCCTCCGTGTTATGGCAGGACAATTATTAGTATTATTCTTTTGCTCATAATTCTCTAAACACTAAACAAATGTATGCATTAATTACAGGCGCTAGTTCGGGATGTGGCTATGAATATGCCCGCATCATGGCGCAAAAAGGATATAAGCTTCTGATTGTCAGCAACGAAGAAGCTATACATGACAAAGCAGAGCTTCTTCGCCAGGATTTTGGCGTAGAGGTTGTTTCGTTGGTTCGCAATTTGGGAGTACAAACAGCCGCCAAAGAACTCTATGACTACTGCCAAGCACAAGGGCTAGAAGTAGAAGTACTTATCAATAACGCCGGCGTGTACCATGACCGAGATTTCTTAGATGATTCAGAAGGATTCAACGAACTCATCTTCAATCTGCATATGCATACACCAGCTATGTTGATGTACTATTTTGCTCAAGATATGGTAAAACGAGGTAAGGGATATATCCTCAATATGTGTTCTATTACCGCCGATATAGCCGTGCAACGACTAGGTAGTTATAGCGCAACCAAAGCCTTCTTGAGGAATTTCACTCGTTCCTTGCATGTGGAATTGAAGGGTAAAGGTGTATATGTAACCGATGTCACTCCAGGTGCTATCAATACGGGATTGTACAATATCCGTCCATGGCTGACGAAGATGGGACTTGTGCTTGGATATATCGTACAACCTAATTATTTGGCTCGCCGTGGTGTGAGAGCTATGATGAAAGGTAGGGCAAAAGTATCTATACCAGGAGTGTGGAATACCATTCTGCTGTTTTTTGTGGCGTTGGTGCCAACTTGTTTATTACGTTTGATTCGCAAATTGAAATTATTCTAACATGATTGAGAAACTAGAAAATAGAGCATGGAAGGTACTCAAGTCGGAGAATATATTGAATCTTGGTCCATGGTTGAATGTGCGCCAAGAGTTGGTGGAGTTGCCTTCGGGTAAGCAGATACCGACATGGTTTGTATTGGATTTTCCGGATTGGATCAATGTGATAGCGATTACCAAGGATGGCGATTTTGTGATGGAAGATCAATACCGCCATGGTCTAGGAGAAACGCATTATGAATTGGTGGCTGGTGTGATTGACCCAGGAGAAACACCTTTGCAAGCTGCTCAGAGGGAACTAAGCGAAGAGACAGGATTTGGTGGGGGAGAGTGGCAATTGTTTATGACTCTATCGCCTAATCCGACTAATCATAAGAATTTGAGTTACACGTTCTTAGCAACAGGAGTAGAGCGATTGCGAGAACAACATCAAGAGCCTACTGAAGATATTCGAGTGCATGTGCTGAAACGCGAGGAGGTGAAGCAACTCCTTGATCAAGGAGAAATAATCCAAGCCCTGCATTCTGCTCCATTATGGAAATACTTCGCACAATAGTTTGTTGAGTGTTTTGTGAACGCTACGCTATTGTTTAGTGCATGGGAGAGAGATAGAAGTGGTGTAGCATCAAGTGCTACACCATTTTCTTTATGAGTTTGAATAGTTTGTATGGCATGTAACGGAAAGGCATATCCACCCATGTTGGAGTTTTAATCACCGAACGGCGGTGGGAGAATGCCAAGAAACTGTCTTTTCCGTGATAGGAGCCCATACCTGAGTTACCAACGCCACCAAATGGCATATCATGATTGACAATGTGCATAATCACATCGTTGATACAAGTGCCACCCGAAATGGTATGACGGAGGATATAGTTGCCTTTCTTACCGAAATAATAAAGCGCCAAAGGGCGTTCGCGCTTGGCTACAAACTCCGTAACCTCTTCTATCTGCTTGAAAGTCAAGACAGGGAAGATAGGACCAAAGATCTCCTCTTGCATAACAGGGGCATCTGGACTAACATTGGTCAAAATGGTAGGAGAAAGATAGCGCTCGGCGCGGTCGTAGTGACCGCCGTAATAGATGGATGCTTCGCTATGGGACGGCGTACCGCCTATTGGACGCCCTGAAGGGCTATTGGACGCTTCGCTATTGGATATAGGCAAGTAACTAATCAAGCGGTCGAGGGCTTTGTCGCTGACGATGCGGACAAAGTGTTTCGCCTGTTGTGGGTCATTGGTCAGCAAGTGTTTCCACTCTTTGACAAGTAGTTTGAGGAATTTGTCCTTGACATCCTCATGAATCATCAGATAATCGGGCGCAATGCAGGTTTGTCCTGCGTTGAGGGATTTGCCCCATGCTACGCGTTTAGCTGCCACTTCTAGATTGGCATCTTGATCAATGATACATGGGCTCTTGCCACCTAACTCCAGTACCACAGGAGTAAGGTGCTTGGATGCTGCTTCCATGACCATTTTGCCCAAAGCAGGGCTACCTGTGAAGAAAATCAAGTCCCAACGTTCTGCTAGTAGCATCTTGTTCACTTCACGATTGCCCTCCACGATAGCAATATACTCTTCGGAGAAGGTGCTGCGAATCATCTCGGTAAGTACGCGCGACACGTTTGGCACGTATGGCGAGGGTTTGAGCATAGCCGTACAGCCCGCCGAAATAGCTCCTACCAATGGATTGAGAAGCAGCTGAACAGGGTAATTCCATGGGGCGATGATGAGGGTGTTGCCCAATGGTTGTTTGACAATCTTGCTCGTTGCTGGCATGATCGCCAAGGGCGAACATTTACGTTCGGGGCGCGCCCACTTGCAGAGATGACGCAAGTGATTGCGTATCTCGCCATAGACAATGCTCAGTTCGGTGAGGTATGCTTCTTCGTAAGATTTGTGAAGATCTTGCCAAAGGGCATCGGAGAGTGCCTTCTCGTATTGGTGCATGGCGGATGCGAGCTTGCGAAGCATTTGCTTGCGGAAAGGTAGCGCAAGGGTTGCGCCAGAGAGAAAATATTGTTGTTGCTTTTCTCGTGTCGTTTGAATATATTTTTGCATATGCTTATTTTATTTGCGACCTGTAAAATAATCCATTGTACGATAGATGCCAAAAACTGTGCCAAAGACGAAGTCAAAGAGGCGTAATGGCAGAATTGCTTGCCAAAAGCGTATAAAATGGTACTTAAATGGTATACCAGCGAAGATAGTGTTGCGCTCAATGGCACGAATGATCTTCTTGGCAGTAGGTTCTGGTTTGAGAATAGGGAATACAGAACGTACGCCCGTGAACATGCCCGTACTAATAAAATAAGGTGCTACAGTGGTTACACGAACATTGGATTTCTGCTGTTGCAATTCAATGCGCATGCTTTCGCTCCAACCGATGACCGCCCATTTGCTGGCACCATAGACCGACATCTTTGGATTGCCGAGCATGCCGCCTGCTGAAGCGATATTGCAGATATGCCCGCAATTGCGGCGAAGCATATCGGGCAAAACTTGTAGAGTGAGCACCATTGGCGCAATGGTATTCACATCCATCGTGAGACGGATATCTTCTACCGTTTGTTGGTCAAACGTTTTGTTGCCACGGACAATTCCTGCGCAGTTTATAAGGATATCCACACAACCGCATTTCTCTTTTACGCGTTGGTAAGTGGCAATGACAGCGTTGCTGTCTGCGATATTGACGGGGTAGGTGTGGATAGTGCCTTTGGTGGCAAACTCCTCTTTGGTAGCTGCCAATGCGTCAGGGTTGATGTCCCAAATAATCAATGACTTAGCCCCTTTCTCAAGCACCATTCTGCCCATAATCTTTCCAATCCCCGAAGCACCACCTGTGATTAGGACATTTTTTCCTTTAATCTTTGTCATGTTTGTAAAGTTTTAATTGTTTAGTAATTGTTAGGTTTTTTATTTGTAAATGGCAACATTTGTGCCAAACCGGCGGCAAAGGTAGTGTATTATTTTCGAACAAACGTTCAGTTTTCTTTAAAAAAACTTGTGAATATAATTTTTTTTTCATACCTTTGCAGCGCATTTTGGAATAATTTTGAATTATGAATTAAGAATTTTGAGTTGTTCCTAAAATTATAACGGATTAAAAAACAATCGATTATGATAGAAGACCGTAGAGAAAAAATACTACTTAAGGCACTTGAGTTGTATATGATAGAGGGGTATGCAAATGTATCCATTACGGACTTACAATCAGCTCTGAACATGGGGCGCGGCACATTGTATTATTATTTCAAAGACAAGGATGAGTTGTTTCAAGAGGTGGTGGACGAGTTTTTGATCAAACCTAAGCAACGTGCATTAGAACGTGTGAAAGATACGGCAGATATTCCTGAGATGATCGATGCAATGCTGTACTACTTGAACCAATTGAAGGAGTTTCATGGTCAAGTGGAGAATAAAAATATCAATACCTCGAACGTAGTGACAGTAATGTACACAGCGTACAGTCGTTTCCCTGAATTATTTAAGAAAGCACGCAAGATGTACGAACGCGAGTTGACACTCTGGACACAAGCTATTAAAAATAGTATGCGTGCGGGCGTGATACGAGGTGATGTGCCGATAGAAATAACTGCGCATATGTTTTTGCATGTCAAAGATGGCTGGGACCCAGGACGAACAGGAGTGCCAATGAACTTTGATATTTTTCCACAACAATACAACTATTTATATGACTTGATTAAGAAAAACTAGTGGATTTTCTTAATAATATTTGTAGATTTCGTAAAAAAAACACTATTTTTACATATAATATTGCAAAAAATAGCGAATTCGAACACATGTTCGAAAAATAAATTGTAATTTTGCAACCGAGTTTAAAAAACCACAATAAAATTTATATAATTATGGAATTGAAACATTATTTGGAGTATCTCCAAAATACGATTGTCAATAAATGGGATGTGTTGGCAATGAAGGATTTGGATGGTAACACTTCTTACACCTATGGTGAGATGGCAAACGAGATTGCGCGTTTGCATACGACTTTCCGTGAGTTGGGGATTAAAGAAGGTGATAAGATTGCATTATGCGGTCGCAACTGTGCTAACTGGGGTTTGACATTCTTGGCGATTGAGACATACAAGGCGGTTGCTGTAAGTATTTTGCCAGACTTTACTGCAGAAGGTGTACATACTTTGGTTAATCACTCAGAGGCAAAATTGCTTTATTGTGGTCCCAACGTACTGAAAAAGATTGATGCCCAAGAGATGCCAGGATTGACAGCCATCGTATTCATGGATGACTTCAGCCTAAAATACGCTGCATCGGAGAAGGTGGAAAAAGCGTATGCTGGTGTAGATGAGGCATTTAAGAAAGAGTGGCCTAATGGCGTAAAAGCAGAAGATGTGAATTATCCTACGGATAATATCGATGAGTTGGCATTGCTCAACTACACTTCTGGCTCTACCGGCAACCCCAAAGGCGTGATGATTAGTCACAAGAACCTGAGCGGAAATATCGATTTCGCCGTGAAGGAAATTCCTCACCAAGCAGGTGATAAGGTGATTTCAATGCTGCCTATCGCACATATGTTTGGACTAATGTACGAATTCTTGTATCAAGTGTGCGATGGTGCTGAGGTATATTTCTTGACTAAGGCTCCAACTCCAACTACCTTGATGAAGGCATTTGCGCAAGTAAATCCTTTCATGATTCTCACTGTACCTTTGGTAATTGAGAAGATCATCAAGGGTAAGGTGTTGCCAGTGATCAATAAGCCATTGATGAAGGTGCTCTGGAAGACTCCTGGTATCAAGAGTCTTTTGCATAAGAAGGTGAGCAACACCCTGTTGCAAGCTTTTGGAGGCAAATTGCGCTTCTTGATTATCGGTGGTGCTGCACTCAACGAGGAGGTGGAGAAATGTATGCACGATATGCACTTCCCATATTGCGTGGGCTATGGTATGACCGAGTGCGCTCCGCTGATTACATACGAAAACTGGCGTAAATACCTCTATCGTTCATGCGGTAAGGGTATCGTAGGCATGGAGCTTCGCATTGATAGTGAGGATCCAACCAAGAAAGAGGGCGAGTTGCAAGTACGTGGTGTGAACGTGATGATGGGCTACTACAAGAACGAGCAAGCTACCAAAGAGACTTTCACCGAAGATGGTTGGATGCGTACAGGTGACCTCGGTATCATCGACAAAGATGGCAATCTCTTCCTCCGTGGAAGAAGCAAGAACATGTTGCTCGGTCCTAGTGGACAAAACATCTATCCAGAGGAAATCGAAGATAAACTCAATAGTTTGCCATTCGTACTGGAGTCAGTAGTGGTACAACGTGACCAAAAATTGGTAGCATTGGTATTTCCAGACAATTCCGAAGCAGCCAAGAAGCAAATGGCAGGCAAGAATATCTTTGAGATCATGGATGAGAACCGCAAGGAACTCAACAAACAAATTCCTCAATATAGCCAAGTAACTGCTATTGAGGTAGTTGAGAAGGAATTCGAGAAGACTCCAAAACGTAGTATCAAGCGTTTCCTCTACAGTTAATGCGTGACTGCATTTAGGGCTAATAGGCGATGAGGCTATTAGGCTATAGGCAAGATAGTAAAAAATGAGATTGCATGACGCAATCTCATTTTTTTATTTCCTGCCTTTACACCATACACTTTACACCAAAAATTTGCACATTCGCAATTTTTTCCGTACCTTTGCAGCATGAAATTACCATCACTCAATTCTCAAATACTGCGCTTGGCAATCCCGAGCATTTTGGCAAATATCACGATCCCTTTGGTAGGCTTAGTGGATACGGCTATTGTGGGGCATATCGCCAATGCTACTGCGATTGGTGGTATAGCCATTGGCACGATGCTCTTTGACTTGCTCTACTGGAATTTTGGTTTCTTGCGCGTTGGAACAAGTGGTATGACGGCGCAAGCTTTTGGTCGTGGAGATAGGGTAGAGTGTGCACGATTGCTGAGCCAAAGTGTAGGTATCGCATTGATTGGAGCTGCACTTATCTGGCTGATACAGTGGCTGTTTGTGAATCTGGTTCTGATGTTGGTACCTTGTTCTCCTGAGGTAGCTAGTTTTGCACGAGAATACTTCTTTATTCGTATTTGGGCGGCACCTGCCACCTTGTCGCTGATGGCGTTTAAAGGATGGTTTATCGGTATGCAAGATACGGTAAGCCCTATGATTATCGACATTTTGGTGAATGTGGTGAATATGGCTGTAAGTTATGTATTAGCTGTTTATACGCCTATGGGCGCGCTGGGCGTGGCATTGGGTACGGTGATAGCTCAATTTACAGGATTGACTACGGCTATCATCCTGCTCCTAGCGAAATACCGCCAACTATGGCAGGGATTATCACCAGTACGATTAGCACTTGATGGACAAGGTATGAAGCGCTTGCTTTCGCTAAATGGCAATCTGTTTGTCCGTTCGCTGTGTTTTATGGTGGTATATGTAGGATTTACCTCGTTGGCATCTAAATATGGCGATGTGGAACTAGCCGTTAGCACGATTATGATGAAGCTATTTATGCTCTTCTCCTATTTCGTGGACGGATTTGCGTATGCAGGCGAAGCGTTGGTAGGAAAATATATAGGTTTGAATCAGGAGTCAGGAGTCAGGAATCAGGATAAATCAGATGTATCTCGTGTTGTGGGTTTGCTCTTTGCTTGGTCGTTAGGCGTGGGAGTATTGTTCACACTGATTTTTGCGTTATGGTCTGGGGAGTTCTACCGCGCCATGACCTCTGATGCGACAGTACTGGCTCGTTTAGCAGACTATACGGCTTGGCTGATAGCTATGCCTATTGTATCAACTTTGGCCTTTATGTGGGATGGGGTATATGCTGGCGCTACGGCTGGCAAGCAGATCCGAAATGCGATGATCTATGCGGCAGTTAGCTTTGTAGTTAGCTATTTGGCAACCTATTATTGGTTAGGTATACAAGGTTTGTATATTGCCTACTTCGCCCACTTGGCAGCGCGAGTGTTGTATCTTACTTTTGCGTGGAAGAAAGTGGAAGAGGCGGAATGAGTTTTCAATACTAAGGGTATACCAAAACTATACAAAATCCCACGGATTATATAAATCAACAACTCCAACAACTTTTTTCTTATCTCGGCTTACGCCTTCGAACGATTTCTCCAACAACTTGCGCCCCAATCAACTCTCTGGGGCGCTCAAGGAATACAAATAACAAAGGGACTGCCGTTGCAGTCCCTTTACATTTATCAATACTCTAACAGCGTTAGCAATCTAACTTCTAACAGTCGAAGACAGTCTAATATCTTACAAACGCGCTTTGATTGCTGCAGACTCTGCCTCGTAGCCAGGTTTGTCGAGCAATGCAAACATATTCTTCTTGTATGCCTCTACGCCAGGTTGGTTGAATGGGTTCACGCCCAAGATATAACCTGAGATACCGCATCCACGCTCAAAGAAGTAGATCAACTCGCCCAAATAGTACTCGTTGATTTTAGGTAACGTAATCTTCATATTTGGCACACCACCATCGATGTGCGCGAGCATCGTACCGAGCTCAGCCATCTTATTTACCTCATCCACGCGTTTGCCAGCGAGGAAGTTCAGACCATCGAGGTTCGCTTCATCGTGTGGGAACTCTACCATATAGTTGCTCTCCTCTACAGAAATCACGGTTTCAAACAAGTGGCGCTCGCCCTCTTGTACATATTGACCCATAGAGTGTAGGTCGGTAGTAAAGTCCACGCTAGCAGGGAAGATACCTTTGTTCTCCTTAACCTCTGACTCGCCATAGAGTTGCTTCCACCATTCGCTCACGAAGTGTAATTTAGGGTGATAGTTCACCAGAAGCTCAATCTTCTTGCCTTGCTCGCCATAGAGGTAGTTGCGTGCAGCTGCGTATTGTGCAGCAGGGTTCTCTGCAAATGGGGTAGTGCTGCTGCACACCTTCATCATACGCTCTGCACCATCGATCAAGGCGTTGATATCAAAGCCTGCACATGCGATAGGCAGAAGACCTACTGGTGACAATACAGAGAAACGACCACCGATATTATCCTCAATTACGAAGGTCTTGTAGCCTTCTTGGGTAGCCAATGTACGGAGCGCGCCCTTCTTGGCGTCGGTGATACAAACGATGAGGTCTTTGGCTGCTGCTTTGCCTTGTTGCTCCTCGAGTTGGGTCTTCAGAAGGCGGAAAGCCAAAGCAGGCTCGGTGGTAGTACCTGACTTAGAGATAGAGATAATACCGAACTTCTTGTTCTTGAGAAGCGCTTGCAACTCGTAGAGGTAGTCCTCACCGATGTTTTGTCCAGCATATACGATAGCTGGTTTCTCGCCCTCAAGCCATGCGAAGCTACTACTGAGTGCGTCAATCACTGCCTTCGCACCCAAATATGAACCACCAATACCAATACATACGATTACCTCACATTCACGGCGAAGTAAATCAGCAGTTGCTTGGATGTCTGCCAATTGTGGACGGATATCAGCTGGCAAGTTCATCCAACCGAGGAAATCGTTGCCTGCTCCAGTACCATTTACCAACATCTCTTGGCATTTGGCTACTTGTTGCTCGTAGGCCATTACTGCCTCTGCACTAACGGCTTTAGCATATGAGAATTGAATATCTTTTGTCATAATTGTGAATTATGAATTTTGAATTATAAAATAATAATTATTGAAATTTTTTAGTTAGTTCTTTGATAACTGCTTTTGCAGATCTTCTGTTGTATAGGATTTGATATACAGCCTCTACAATAGGTAAATCCACTTGCACATCTTGATTGGCGAGCCAAATAGCTTTTGTACCGTAATAACCCTCTGCCACCATTTCCATCTCTGTTTGTGCTGCTTTCACGCTATAGCCCATGCCAATCATCTGACCAAACTGGCGGTTGCGTGAGAAGTTGGAGTAGGCAGTCACAAGCACATCTCCCAGATAACCACTATCAGTGATGTCGCGTGGAATATCGGATTTTGCTTTAGCAAAACGAATCATCTCATGCATGGCGTTGGTTAGCAACACGGCTTGGAAATTATCTCCATAATGCAGACTCTTGCAGATTCCAGCTGCGATGGCGTAGATGTTTTTCATCACGCTGGCGAACTCTAATCCCTCTACATCGTTGCTGGGGGTAGTACGAACATACGGAGTGTCAAACAACTTGCTCCACTGGCGTGCTTTTTCTAGATCTTTGCAACCTACAGTCAAATAACTCAAGCGCTCTAGGGCGATCTCCTCTGCGTGACAAGGACCAGCAATAACGCCTAAGTTTTCTTCAGGCACATTGAAATACTTGTGCATATAATCTGTTACCAATAGATTTTCATCAGGTATCATACCTTTGACGGCAGAGATCACCATTTTTTGCGACATATCCACCGTAATATCATCCAAACTTTGCTTGAGATATGGTGATGGAATCGCTAGTACGATCAGGTCTGACTGATCAATGACCGTATTGATGTCCGCTGAAAAATGAATACGCGATACATCAAAATATGCCCATTCTAGGTGGTTAGGATTGCGGCGGATCTCTATAAACTCGTCAATCACTTCTTGGCGACGGATATGCCAATTGATATCCGTCATATTATGCATGACAATCTTTGCGAGGGCGGTTGCCCAACTGCCTGAACCTATAATTGCTACGTTCATATATTCTTGCCTTTAAACTTTAAACTGTAGCTCGCATATGCGAGCGTCCTCTAAACTGAGAAATAAAGCGTTCCCGCTTTATTTCTCTGGTTTCATGGTTGGGAACAAGAGCACATCTTGGATAGATGGTTGTCCTGTCATGAAGATAGCCAAGCGGTCGATACCGATACCAATACCCGATGTTGGAGGCATACCGTACTCCAATGCACGCATAAAGTCGTGGTCGATAATCATTGCCTCGTCATCGCCCTTGTCCGCAAGCTTCATTTGCTCCACGAAACGCTCGTATTGGTCGATTGGGTCGTTGAGCTCGCTGTATGCGTTAGCCAACTCTTTGCCGTTGACCATCAGCTCGAAACGCTCTGTCAGACCTGGTTTGGAGCGGTGCATTTTGGTCAGAGGTGACATCTCCACAGGGTAGTCGGTGATGAAAGTAGGTTGGATAAAGGTACCCTCGCATGTCTCGCCGAAGATCTCGTCGATGAGCTTACCTTTGCCCATCTTATCGGTATCCTCTACGCCGTATTTCTTAGCCACTACGCGAATCTCATCTTCGCTCATGGTGCTCAGATCATAGCCCGTCTTCTCTTGGATTGCCTCTAGGATAGGCAGACGGCGGTATGGCGCCTTAAAGTCCACGATATTATCGCCAATTTTCACCTCGGTGGTGCCGTTTACGGCAATGGCGATCTTCTCCAGCAGTTGCTCGGTGAAGGACATCATCCAGTTGTAGTCCTTGTATTGTACATAGAGCTCCATGCAAGTAAACTCAGGGTTGTGCGTGCGGTCCATACCCTCGTTGCGGAAGTTACGACCGATCTCATACACGCCCTCGAATCCACCTACGATGAGGCGCTTGAGGTAGAGCTCGGTAGCAATACGCATGTACATATCCACGTCTAAGGCGTTGTGGTGGGTGATAAATGGACGAGCAGAAGCACCACCTGCAATAGCTTGCAGCATTGGGGTCTCTACTTCGGTATAGCCTGCCTCGTCAAACACCTGACGCATGGTGCGGATGATGGTTGCACGCTTGAGGAACACATCCTTCACACCCTCGTTCACTACCAAATCCACATAACGTTGGCGGTAGCGTTGCTCTGGATCGTTGAAGCCGTCGTATGCCACACCATCTTTGTATTTCACGATTGGCAGTGGGCGAAGGCTCTTCGCCAACACAGTCAATTTCTGTGCGTGTACGCTGATCTCGCCCATTTGGGTGCGGAAGGTAAAACCTTCGATACCAATAAAGTCACCAATATCAAGCAACTTCTTAAATACCACGTTGTACATCTGTTGCTCCACAGTAGTAGCGGTTTCGCCCTCTGGTACAGCGGCTTGAATATCGTCGCGGCTCACATATACTTGGATACGACCTTTTGAGTCTTGCAACTCGATGAAAGATGCCTTACCCATGATTCGGCGTGACATCAATCGACCTGCGATACGCACTGGCTTGCCAGTGTACCAGCCTTTCGCCTCGTCGCCTTTCGCCTCATCGCCTTCAATGTCCACAAATGTGGACTTGATATCGGTTGAATAACCTGTAACTACGTACTCGTCAGCAGGATATGGGTTGATACCCATATCACGCATTTTTTGCAGACTTTCTCTGCGGATTACTTCTTGTTCACTTAGTTCCATATGATTTGTAATATTTTTTTCTTTATGGGATATTGATACCTTCGTTTTTATGTGCGCGCATAATGCGCAATTTGGCTACAAAGGTACAACAAAAAATGCACATACGCAAGTAAAATAAACAAAAGTTGTATATATTTTGCCAAATCATATTTTTTTTCTACCTTTGCACCCGATTTCAGACTACAAACCGACCAACACTCTAACAGCGAAGCGGTCTAGCAGCCTATGGCGGTCTAACTTCCAACAGCGTAGCGGTCTTAAATAAACAAACAATTATGACAGCATTTGTATTTCCTGGTCAAGGTGCCCAATTCTCGGGCATGGGTAAGGACCTATATGACACATATTCAGAGGCTCGTGCGATGATGCAGCGTGCCAACGATGTTTTGGGCTTTAATCTTACCGAAGTGATGTTCGAAGGTACAGACGAAGCTCTTCGCCAAACACGCGTCACTCAACCTGCCATTTTCCTACACTCCATTGTGGCTAGTCGGCTTATGACTACCCTGCGTCCGAACATGGTAGCTGGGCATAGCTTGGGTGAGTTCTCTGCGTTGGTAGCTGCCGAGGCATTGCATTGGGAAGATGGTTTGCGATTGGTGAGCCAACGCGCACAAGCCATGCAAGAGGCATGCGAACTGCAACCAGGAACCATGGCGGCTGTGTTGGCTTTGGCAGATGATAAAGTAGCTGAAGTGTGCGATAGTATTGAGGATATTGTGGTGGCAGCTAACTTCAATTGCCCTGGTCAAGTGGTAATCTCTGGTTCATTGAGTGGTATTGATGCCGCATGCAAGGCATTGAAAGAAGCAGGCGCCAAACGTGCGCTGAAGTTGCCTGTGGGTGGTGCTTTCCACTCGCCATTGATGCAACCTGCAGCCGAGCGATTGCAAGCGGCTATCATGGCTACTACTTTCCATGCACCTAAATGCCCTGTATATCAGAATGTAAGTGCTAAAGCCGAGATGGATAAGGATATTATCCAACGCCAAGTGTTGGAGCAATTGACCTCTCCTGTTCGCTGGACACAAAGTGTGCAACAGATGATTGCTGACGGAGCCACTTCGTTCTACGAGTTTGGCCCAGGTGACGTACTCAAAGGTCTCATCCGCAAGATCAATGCGGAAGTGGAGGTGGGGTAGTGCTCTAATTGTTTTGCACTTAATCCCAATTCGTTCGAACATTTGGATTAGGATAAAAAAAGAGCGACACTTGCGTGCCACTCTGAATGTTTACACAACGGAATAATCCTTATTGTGTATATCCTTCAAAATTGTTGGGATTACATCTCTTGTCCCATTGCGTTGTAAATTTTACCATCTTGCAGGATGTAGAGGTGACCATTGCGGAGGAGTTTTTGGGTATTAGCCTCAGAAAGTGTGCTATAAGTGTTTTCTACCGCGGTCATAGATTCGGTGGTAAACTCACCGGTATGTGACTTGATGATTTTGTTTGCTGTATCTTTTACATCAATATTATATGCGTAATGTGTACCTTCTTCCAATCCTGTCACTGTGAAGCGATAGCCATTGCCAGCCTGCTCGGCGTATTGAGTAGGGTGGTTATTGCCGTCACGAGAAGGAGCAAAAGCAATATTGAGCAATTGACCTTCCGCATTGAACTTGAGGGTGCAGAACACCTCGTTGCCCTTCTTTATAACAATCGTATAGGTGTTCGCATTGCTTTCTGTTGACCATATGATTGTAACAGAGCTGGAAGAAGCATTGATAATCACTGTATCAGTAGGTGTGTTATTCGTCTCGGCACCAATGCACTTTATATATTTAAAGTTACCCCAAACAATGTCTAGATCATACCCTTCCTTATTCTCACAAGGAACATGTAGATAAACATTGTAATTAGCAAACGAAGTTTGTTCCGCAAATGGTGGATATGTAGGATAACAATAAACATGGTATAAACGGTTACATTCTGCAAACGCATTAGCAGCAATATTTTCTATATTTGCACCTAGATTTACTTCTCCCAAACGAATTGCTCCTGCAAAGGCTGATTTTCCGATGGATGTTGTAGTATTGGAAGTGGTAACAATCTTTATCTGCTCTTTGAATAGCAACCATGGTTGTGTTTCAGAGGTGTAGTTGTACATATTCCCCGAACCTGTAATGGAAATACTTTGGTCACTTTCATCGTATGACCAATAGAGACTATCACCGCACTGACCAGAGAATGATTGTGCAAACTCAGCCGTGAGCACGGTATCTTGAGTGAGTTCAAGTATACGAGGATTATCGGTGTTTCCGTCGCTCCATTTTACAAAATGGTAGCCAAGATTTGGTGTGGCATAAATGGTTGCTCCGCATAGCGTATTCTTTTCAACTTCTGCCAATCCTATTTCGCCATTCTTAGAATCTACAGCAATCGAATATATTGCAGGTGATTCTTGGATAGAGGCAAGGTTACTCCAGCCGGTGGCTGCTTTATACGCCGAAATACATCCACAAGGTACATAGATAGGTATTTGATAATTTACACTATTGAACGCATAACTTCCAACAGTCGGAGGTGTTGTCGCTTCACTGGTAATGGAAGTTAATCCGGAACAACCTTCAAAAGCATGCGCTCCAATATTTGTTACGCTGTTAGGGATTGTAACGGAAGTTAGTTCTTTACGTAGAAAGAGAGCCGAGGCTGCTATTAATCTTGTTTCTTCCTTAATGGTGTAGTCACCCGACAATGTCTTTTTTGCTCTAATCAAGCAATTATCAATATATAACACATCATTCTCCCAATTCGAATCGTCGTTGTAGTGTCCTGTACCAGATAGAGCATAATCTCCAATATCTTTTACTGTGGTAGGGATCGTGATTTTATTGAGATTATTCATATCACAACACAAATATGCAGGGATATATTCCACCTCATTTCCGAAAACAAAAGAAGTAATTTGAGAGCGTATATTGTAGAATGGAGATGTGTACTCGTAAGTAGAGCCTACAGTCTTATAGTCAAAGTCAGCATGATTTTTCACATTCCATACGACAGTAGTAAGAGCCGAACAGTTGTCGAAAACATGCTCTCCAACAATTTTTATACTGCTAGGAATGGTGATTGATTCAAGCGTGGAGTGCTTAAAGGCTGCAAAACCAATACCTATTACATTATAGTTTACTCCCTCGTATTCAACCGTTTTTGGTATATCTATAGAACGGAGCGTATTATAATTGGCAGACCCAGTTGTTTGATAAGTAACATATACATAGTGATCATCTAAATTTTGAATAGTGGCAGAAGTTGGCTTTTGTTTCTGCGCATTTGTATAAACGGGCTTAACAATAATTTCCTTAATATCCCAAGTGGCAGAAAGGTCTTTACAAACATATTTCCAAGCTATGCGACAGTTTGCTTTGAGGTTTGCAGAAGGGATTGCAATGTCTCCAGATGAAACCCATCCCCAACCTTCAGTTCCATATACTATACCTTTGAGTTCAGTCCAAGTAGCAGTTTTTACATCGCCATTGAAATCGTTAGATACCCATACTGTATATTGCGCTTTGGTTTCATCGGTATTCGGTACTACAGAAGCAGGACCAAATTCATGGTTAAATATCAATGTGGCTGCACTAACGCAAGACAAATCCATCGCAGGAGATATAAACCAATCTTCATTGGGAATAGTTGCGGCATTGGCATAGCCAGACATCTTTGCGCACTTGCGACTTGCATCATATGACCAAATTTGCTCGCCACTCACGCTTACTGCTGTGAATTTATCGAAACTAGCTTGTGTGCCTAATGTTTCGTTGAGAACCTCCTCGCCAGTTGTTTCTACTGGTTTTGTACCATACTCTTTGCCATCCACAACTGCATATGTTGGGCTCTTGATACCAGCAATACCGAAGTACTTCTCCAAAGAACCATAGATGAGAATCTCCTTGCTATATACGTCAGGGTTCTCAGGCAAGTTCAAGCCATTACGGAGCGCACCAGAAGGCAATTGTACAGGAACCATCATTGCTGCATTTGTCTCGTCAGCAGAAGCTGCGATAACGATGTTTGTATTGTAAGTTTTACCTTCAGAAGTACCCCAAGGAGCAGACAATTGCAAAGCATCCATGTTCACACCATTCACTTGGCCAACAATATATGCTTTTACATAATAGTTGCCTAGAATATACGTCTGTGACGGTATATGGGTTGTCATATGTACCTGCGCCTATAACACTTCCTGGGTTAGGCGTTTCACCACCTTCATTGTCTCCCCCATTACCATAAAGCAATGGGTTGGTACTCTTCCATATATATGCAGCCCCCTTACCTACTGTTTCATAAGTGCCATTGTAGTTGGTCAATTCGCCATATACAACTACAAAGTCATCTTCTGCAACAACAGTAGGGTCTGTGATTTTTTTGCCGTTAGGACCATACACTTGGTATGCCATGAAGTCATCATGTGAATTAGCACCCTTCACATCTTCCATATAGAATAGTGCATTTCCATAACCAGAAACACCTTCAGCATGTTTATTGTGAATTTTCTTCACATAACCCATTACGTAATATTTAGTACCTGTTGTTTCGCCACTCTCTAGAGCAGCACAAATTTCGCACGCTTGAGCCACAGTTATTGCCTCGGCAGGGATGTTCCAACCAATAGTGTCGTATCGATCGACAATAACATCTTCTTCTCCCGTACAGACTTGATAGTACAAGTCACCTACTTGAAAGCGTTGCGCCCAAAGGCAGGTAGTAGCCGCGAAGGCGAGAATAATGGTAAAAATCTTTTTCATATACATAAATTGTAATTTGCTCTAAAACAACAACTTATCTTTCCTTACTCCACCACCACCGCAGTGCCAGATATAGACACCAGCAGCATGGAGCCATTGGGGCCGACGGTTTCGTAGCCATACGACACGCCAACGATGGCGTTGGCACCCATCGCACGGGCACGTTGCTCCATCTCGCGTTGCGCTTGCTCGCGACCCTCAATCATCGCTTGTTCGTAAGTATTACTGCGACCACCTACGAAATCACGCACAGACGCAAAAAAGTCTTTCACAAAGTTCAAACCAAAAATAACTTCGCCTGAAACAAGGCCTTTGTATTCGCGGATCTCATGTCCCTGAATAGATTGGGTAGTAGTTACTATCATAGTATTAAGTTTTTTTCACTCTGCAAAGGTACAACTTTTTTCTCATATATACAAGGGTAATCGCTTAAAAGAGCGATTTTGTTTAACGAATACACCTCTGGTGCTGCTGTCTAGAGTTTAGAGGCAGATTTTAGACCGCTTCGCTATTGGAAGTTAGACCACTGCGTTGTAAGAAGCTAGAGACTCTCGGAATCTCTCAGCCCGCAGGGCGGTCTAACAGCAGTAAGCGGTCTCTCTTCTCTCAGTCCGTAGGACGGTCTTCCTTCAACATTTTCTCTACCATGTCAATACAAAAGGTGATGACTACTGCGCTAATGACGCTGATTGCTAATGTGGTTAAGATGTTCATAATTGTTTTTTTTTAGACCGCTTCGCTGTTAGAAGTTAGACCGCTTCGCTGTTAGAAGTTAGACCACTGTCAGACTTATTGGTCGGGTTAATATTTTCAAAATCCGCTGCAAAGGTGCGCGTTCGGCAATCTTCCACATTGACTGATGACCCCGTCATCATTTAGGTGGTCGATGCCTCCGCTTTCCCCACTCACCCACAAGGCTCGTGGGGACCCCGATTAATTTCGGCGACAAAATTACTATAACATACTGCTAAAAGTTGTCAGTATCTCAAGAAAAATGCAAAAAAAGTCACATTTTTGCATTTTTTTGTTTAGAGGACGCACTTTGGGTGCTACTGTTTAGAGTTTAGAGAGATTTTTGAGGGTTGAGCGGAGCCGTGTTGAATCCCTCTTAGTATAGTACTATTTCCCCCCAGGGGAAATTATACTAAGGGGTTACGGCTCCTGCTCAAAAATGGGGTAAATAGGGGAGGGCGACAGATGCACTAAATAGACTAGACAATTTAGAAAAAAATAGACTTGATGGGAGTTTTTTAGAAATTGTAAAATGGGAGTTTACAAAAGTAAGATTTTTAGCATTTTTCTCCGAAAAAATTTGGAAAAAAGGCGATTTATTATTATCTTTGTAGTTGATTTAACACATGCGTTATTTGGTTTGGATAGCTTAGATTTCTCGCGCCCTGGCGTAGTAGTTTTGTCTCTTTCGCCTATTCGCAATGACTTGTAAATTCCCTGTCCACACCACACAATAACCATACAATAACCATACAATAACCACACAATAACCATACAATTCCTTACCATGATACTACTTAGTGGTATCATATTTAACCCATAAACATTTTAACTTTAACTACCTATGTCACAAGTAACGTACATGGCACCTGTCGATGAGGTGCGAGGCAAGCTAACCCTCAATCGTGGCAATGACTCTGTCATCGTCACTCGTCGCAAATCTTACGGAAAAACCAAGAACGGTACGCCCCGACTTGGTCCGAAAGAGATGTATGTCTATCACAAACACCGAGGATCATGGTCTCCTGCTGTCACTTCCCACCGCGAACTTTTCAAAGTGGCGCAAAAGCAAGCCATTGCCGAAATGAACGATCCCGAGCGCTTGGCATATTGGCAAACATTCTTTGAGGAACAATTGAGCAAACCCAAACCAGGTGAGAAACAGTACATTAAACTCCAATGTTATATCGCCGCACAATTACTTATAAAACTGAAAACCGACAACGACACAAAGGAAAACTAATACAGACTAATGCCTCATCCGTGTGTAACAGTGTCACGGTGTAACACCTCACTCTATAATATATACCCCCGCACACACATGTATAGTTATAGAAAACTACTGTTACGCTGTAACACTGTTACACCTAAATAGTCAAAACAATAGATAAAACATGAAAACAACTCAATTGATTATTAGCGGATTATGTAAACTCCTGTGTGGCATGACCTTGATTGGCTTGCTGCTCTTTTGGCCAGCAGGCACATGGCACTATTGGCAAGCGTGGTTACTGCTTGCTTTGCTATTTGTACCTATGACCTGCATGGGGATTTGGCTACTAATCTTCATGCCCGAGCTATTGGCTAAACGGCTGAACAACAAGGAGAAAGAGCAGACACAAAAGCATGTGGTAGCCCTGTCTGGATTGATGTTTATCGGCGGCTTTGTTCTCTGTGGTTTAGACCACCGCTTCGCATGGTCCAGTTTGCCCCTGTGGGCGAGTGTCATTGCCTCGGTAATCTTCCTGATAGGGTATGCCTTATACGCCGAAGTGTTGCGCGAGAATGCCTACCTGTCAAGAAGCATAGAAGTGCAAGAGAATCAACAACTCATTGACACGGGCCTATACGGCATTGTGCGTCATCCGATGTACACAGCCACTTTGCTTATGTTCCTATCTATGCCGATAGTGTTGGGCTCCGCTTGGGCATTATTGATCTTTGGTGTTTATCCCGTACTTATTATCCGACGTATCTTAAACGAGGAGCAGGTGCTAGCGGCAGGACTACCTGGATATGCAGATTACCAGCAGCGTGTCCGCTGGCGCCTCATACCAGGCATTTGGTAGGATAGGAGAGAATAGGATAGATAAAATCTATCTTTTTTGATAAAATCGCACTATAATTTGCATATATCAAGAAATTTTACTACTTTTGCGACTTCATTTGAAAAAAGGTTAAACAAAGACCGCGCAAAGCGCTGTTAGATGTTAGACCGTTACACTGTTAGATCGCCCTATGGGCTGTGAGATTCCGAAGAATCCAACAGCGACGGAGTTGCGTTCCTGCAATGAGTGAAACGAGTGGTCCGACAACGCAGTGGTCTGGCAGCAAAGCGGTCGTAAAATAAAATAGTATTATGTCTGTTAAGTTCTACAAGTCAGAGAACCAAGTGCCATTGGAGATGCACAAAGTTCGCGTGGTTCAAAAGCTGAATCTATTGCCAGTGGATGAGCGCCTTCGCGCTATCCAAAAGGCGGGTAATAACACCTTCTTGTTGCAAAACAAAGATATCTATCTCGATATGCTGACCGACTCGGGCGTGAACGCTATGTCCGACCGTCAGACAGCGGCGATGCATATGGCAGATGATAGTTACGCAGGTAGCGAGACTTTTGCGCGTCTGAAAGCGGCGATGAAAGAGGTGTTTGGCACCGACAACGTGTTGCCTGCGCACCAAGGTCGTGCTTGCGAGAACATCTTGGCAGAGCGCTTCGTTAAGCCAGGTATGGTGGCAATCATGAACTTCCACTTTACGACAACAAAGGCACACGTGACCCGCTGTGGCGGCGAAGTGGTGGAGGTACTGCATAAGAAAGGCTTGATTCCACAGAGCGATGACCCATTCAAGGGCGATATGGACCTCAAAGAGTTGCGCCGCGTGATCAAAGAGTATGGCCCAGAAAAAGTGGCGTATGTGCGCGTGGAGGCAGGTACGAACTTGATTGGTGGTCAGCCAGTTAGCTTGGAGAATATGTTGGCGGTGGCGGATATTTGTCACGAGTTTGGCGTGCCAAGTGTGTTGGACGCGTCGCTCTTGCAAGACAATATCTACTTTATGAAGACGCGCGAAGCGCAATGCAAATACATGACCCCAAAAGAGATTTACCACCTGCTGGCAGGTAAGATGGATATTATCTATTTCTCGGCGCGTAAGTTGGGCTTCGCTCGCGGTGGTGCGATCATCAGTCACAACACCGAACTTATCAAGAGCATGATGGAGTATATCCCACTGTATGAGGGCTTCTTGACATACGGCGGTATTGACGTGCGCTCGATCGAGGCAATGGCAGAGGGCTTGTATGAGTCGCTTGACATGGACTATCTGAGCCACGGACCGGAGTTTATCAATTACTTGGTGAACGAACTCGACGCCTACGGCGTGCCAATGATTAAGCCAGCGGGTGGATTAGGTGCGCATATTGATTGTCAAGGTTTTGTACCAGATATGCCACATGACCAATACCCTGCAGCAGCAGTAGCAACGGCTTTGTATATCGCTGGAGGTATCCGTGGTATGGAGCGCGGAACACTGTCTGAGCAACGCGAAGCAGACGGCACAGAGCGCTTTGCGGAATTGGAGTTGATGCGATTGGCAATGCCTCGCCGCGTGTACACCCTTTCGCAGATTAAGTACGTAGCAGACCGCGTTAAATGGCTGTGGGACAACCGCCAATTGATCGGTGGACTGAAGTGGGTAGAGGAGCCACAAGTGCTGCGCTTCTTCTTCGGACGACTGAAAGAGATTGGTCATTGGCAAGAGGAATTAGTCTCGAAATTCAAAGAGGACTTCGGTGAGAGCCTTTGATAATTTTGAATTAAGAAGTAACTTTTTATAGAAAACAACACAAACAATTTGCGCCCGAATCAACTTCCTCGGGCGCTTTTTTTTATAAAATCATTGGATTTACTTGCATATCTCGCATTTTTTTCGTACCTTTGCGCGCTTTTTTGTACAATACTACACAACTGCTAATAATACTACACAATACACTATGTTTAGAACCAACACTTGTGGCGAGCTTCGCCTCGCCGATGCAGGCAAAACAGTGACCCTCGCAGGATGGGCACAACGAATCCGCAAAATGGGCGGTATGACATTCATCGACCTTCGTGACCGCTATGGTATCACGCAGCTCGCATTCCAATCCGACGGCAGCGCAGAGCAAGACGCTTTGCTGGAGGCAGCCAATGGGGTAGGGCGTGAGTTCGTGCTCCAAGTAACTGGCGAAGTCATTGAGCGTCAAAGCAAAAATAATCAGATTCCTACTGGCGAAATCGAAATCAAAGTAGCCGATATGAATATCCTCAACGCAGCCGTGACTCCTCCATTTACGATTGAGGACGAGACCGACGGCGGCGACGATATTCGTATGAAATACAGATACTTAGACTTGCGCCGTAACTGCGTAAGAAAGAACCTTGAGCTCCGCCACAAGATGGCTTTTGAGGTGCGTCGTTACTTGGATGAGAAGGGTTTCCTGGAGGTAGAGACACCTGTACTCGTAAACTCAACTCCAGAGGGCGCACGCGACTTTATCGTGCCAAGCCGTATGAACCCAGGACAGTTCTACGCTTTGCCACAAAGTCCACAGATCTTGAAGCAACTTCTCATGGTCAGCGGCTTCGACCGTTACTTCCAAATTGTGAAGTGCTTCCGTGATGAGGACTTGCGTGCAGACCGCCAACCTGAGTTTACTCAGATCGACTGCGAGATGTCGTTCGTAGAGCAAGAGGATGTGCTCCAACTCTTCGAAGGCATGTCAAAACACCTGTTCAAGTCCATTCTCAACATCGACCTGCCAGATTTCCCACGCATGACATGGGCAGACGCGATGAAATATTATGGTAGCGACAAGCCAGATACACGCTTTGGCATGGAGTTTGTGGAATTGCACGATATCTTCCACGCCATTGAGGAGCAAAAAGAGGAGAAGTTCAGCGTGTTTGCTAATGCTGCCTACATCGGCGGTATCTGCGCTACAGGTTGCGCTACATATACCCGCAAGCAATTGGATGCATTGACCGACTACGTAAAACGCCCACAGATTGGCGCGAAAGGTATGGTTTATGCCCGCGTAGAGGCAGACGGCAACGTGAAGTCAAGCGTAGATAAATTCTATACTCAAGAGCAATTGCAAGAGGTGGCAAAGGCAATGAATGCACAGCCAGGTGACCTGATTTTGATCCTCTCTGGCGACGACGCAATGAAGACCCGCAAACAACTCTGCGAGCTCCGCCTGGAGGTCGGCAAGCAACTTGGCTTGCGCGATCCTAAGAAGTTCTCTTGCCTCTGGATCGTGGATTTCCCAATGTACGAATGGAGCGAGGAGGAGCAACGCTTGATGGCAATGCACCATCCATTTACCTCGCCAAAACCAGAGGATATTCCACTCATGGACACCAATCCAGCTGCTGTGCGCGCTAACGCATACGACATGGTAATCAACGGTGTAGAAGTTGGTGGTGGTAGTATCCGTATCCACGATGCGGCGCTGCAACAACGCACCTTCGAGATTCTTGGCTTCACACCAGAAGAGGCACAACTCAAGTTCGGCTTCCTCATGAACGCCTTCAAGTTCGGTGCGCCACCTCACGGCGGTTTGGCATACGGCTTGGATCGCTTCGTGAGCTTGTTTGCTGGTTTGGATAGCATCCGCGACTGCATCGCGTTCCCAAAGAACAACCAAGGTCGTGATGTGATGTTGGGCGCTCCTGGCTTAGTGGACCAAAAACAATTGGATGAGCTGATGATAGACTTGCGAGAAGTGCAAGAATAAATTTTTACAACAACTATAACAACATAATCCAACAACATTGCGCGTGCAACAACTCAGCACGCGCTTTGTGAAGGATAAAACCTTAAAATATTTGCAAAGCATTAAATAAATGCTAATTTGGATTATGTAAAATAGCATTTGCCGAGAAGTACCCTATACAATTAATTGCAACTGAAACTTTTAAAACTTTGAAACATTTAAAACTCGCAAAGCGACTATGACCTACTTTGATGATTTATTAGAAACGCAAAATCAGCCTGACGTGGAATATATTCCTTTGGTAGATGAGGCCGATGATGCAATTGAACCTAAACTGAAAGATGGCGATGTACTTGGCGTACTACCGCTTCGCAACATGGTGCTATTTCCTGGTGTACTTCTCCCAGTCACTGTAGGAAGACCCAAATCTAAGAAACTAGTAGCCACAGCTTTTAAGAACGACCAACTATTGGCGGTATGCTGCCAAAAAGCACAAGATGTGCAAGAACCTTCTGAAGAAGATATCTTCCCTGTCGGCACAGCTGGACGCGTAATGCGTACTCTAGATATGCCTGATGGTAATCTTATGGTAATTCTAGAAGGTGTGGAACGCATTCATATTCAGGAAATTGTGGGCGTCCGACCTTATATGAAGGCTCGTGTGCAAATCCTTACGGAGCATTTTCCAAAGCGCAATGATAAGGAGTTTGTGGCATTGGTGAGCAGTTTGAAGAACGTAGCTGAGAAGATTATCAAGAGCATGGAGAACTTGCCTGCTGAAGCTGGTATGACACTTCGTAGCATTGATAATCCCCCTACTCTGGTCAACTATATCTGCGGTAACTTTGGTGTTCGTATCGCTGAGAAACAGCAACTTCTGGAGATTGACTCCATCAAGGACCGTGCACTCTCTCTCTTGGAAATCCTCAACAACGAGGTGAAGATGCTGGAGATGCGCAAGGATATTCAGAACAAAACCAAGGAGGATTTGGATCGTGAGCAGCGCGAATACCTGTTGCACCGTCAGATGGAGACCATTCAGAAGGAATTGGGCGACTCCGACGAGCAACAAGTGAATGCGATGCTCGAGCAATCGAAGCAAAAGAACTGGGGCGAGAAGATGCAAGCAACCTTTGAGAAAGAACTCAAGAAGCTGCGCCGCATGAACTCGCATTCGCCAGAGTATGCTACCCAACAAAACTACCTTGATACTCTACTCGATTTACCTTGGAACGAATTCTCAGAGGATAACTATGACATCCGTCATGCACAAGAGATCTTGGACAAAGATCACTATGGTATGGAGAAGATCAAAGAGCGTATCATAGAGTACCTGAGTGTGCTGAAAATCAAATCGTTGAGCAATAATCCCGACAATATGAAAGCCCCTATCCTGTGCCTCTATGGCCCTCCGGGTGTGGGTAAAACCAGTTTGGGACGCTCCATCGCAGAAGCCCTTGGCCGCAAGTATGCACGTATCAGTTTGGGTGGTTTGCACGACGAGGCAGAGCTTCGTGGTCACCGCCGTACCTATATAGGTGCGATGCCAGGACGTATCATTGAGAATATCCGCAAGGTCAGGACTTGCAACCCTGTGTTCGTGTTGGATGAGATAGACAAGATAGGTGCAGACTACAAGGGTGATCCTACTAGTGCGCTCCTCGAAGTGCTTGATCCTGAGCAGAATAGCACTTTCCACGACAATTACTTGGACGTGGACTACGACCTGAGTAAGGTATTGTTTATTGCTACAGCCAACTCGTTAGACACCATCCCTCGCCCATTGCTTGACCGTATGGAACTCATCGAAATGACGGGCTACCTGCAAGAGGAGAAAGAAGAGATTGCTAAGCGCCATTTGTTGCCCAAAGAATTGGCGAATCACGGACTGAAAGCATCGCAATTGAAGCTTAAGAAGAGCATCATCGCTGCTATCATCGACGGTTATACCCGCGAATCGGGTGTGCGTGGTTTGGAGCGCAAGATCGCAGCCATCTGCCGCAAGGTGGTGACTAAGATTGCGTTGGAAGAGCCTTATAATGTGAATGTTACTGAGGAGGATGTGGTAACCTACCTCGGCAAGAAACGCTACAACCGCGATGAGTGGGAGACTAATAAATATATAGGTGTAGTCACTGGTTTGGCTTGGACATCGGTGGGTGGCGAGATTCTCTTTATTGAGACATCGCTCTCGCCAGCCAAAGCCCCTACTCTCACCCTCACGGGTAACTTAGGCGATGTGATGAAGGAGTCGGCTACCATCGCATTGGGCTATATCAAAGCACATGCCGAGCAGTTTGGTATTGCACGTAAAGCATTGGATACCAAAGCAGTACATATTCATGTGCCAGAGGGTGCTATTCCAAAAGACGGCCCTAGTGCGGGTATCACCATGACTACAGCCCTTGTGAGTGCGTTCACGGGCAAGAAAGTGCGTCCACGCATTGCTATGACAGGTGAGATGACGCTCCGCGGTAAGGTGTTGCCTATTGGCGGCGTGAAAGAGAAACTGCTGGCTGCTAAGCGCGCAGGTATCACCGATATCGTACTCTGCGACGACAACCGCAAGGATGTGGAGGAGATCCCAGAGAAGTACCTCAAGGGATTGAAATTCCACTATGTGAAAGATATTCAAGAGGTTATTGACTTTGCTCTGTTGAAGTAAGGTCAATAACGCTATTATATGCAGATTGCTGATTTAGAACATCTGATGGAGCAGCATCCCGAAGTGGATGTATTGGCACAACAACTGAGCAAGAAAGGTAATACCCATTTCTTGCTCTCTGGTTTGTATGCCTCTGCTCGTGGGATAATTCTCGCTGCGCTGCATACCCGTCTCAAAGAGAAGGCTCCAATGCTCATCGTGATGGATAATGCCGACGATGCGCAGTATATGTATGCCGACCTCAAGACCCTGACTCAGGCGCAGGATGTGTATTACTTCCCAAATAGCCATCGCCGCCGTCAAGGAAAGGATGAGGCTATGGCAGTACAACGCACGGAGGTGATGAGTGCATTGTTAACAATGCGCAGTTTAGAGGCGAAAGGCGAAAGGCGAGAGGCAGGAGGTATTATCATCGTTACCTACCCAGAAGCATTGGCGGAGAGTGTGCCTCAACCAGATTCGCTTCAGGGTAAAACCATCACCCTCTCTGTAGGAGAAGAAATACCTATCTCTTCGCTCACAGAAATGCTCTTAGAATTGGATTTCAAGCGTGTGGATTTCGTATATGAGCCTGGGCAATTCGCTGTACGTGGAGGAATCGTGGATGTATATAGTTATGCCTGTGATATTCCTATGCGAATAGATTTCTTTGGTGATGAGATAGATAGTATTCGTGAGTTTGAATTAGAAACGCAACTTTCTCAAAATAAGGTAGATACAATAAATATTGTGGCATCAAGTGCCGATGAGCAATCAATGACCGATTTGACGGCATATTTGCCTCCAAAAACATTATGGATAAGCAATGATTTTTCGCTTGCTAACTACAAGATCAAGAGCGCAATCACCGAGTTTGACTCTGCCGTTTTGGCGCAAGCGATGGAAGAGGCAACGACCATTGAGTTAAACCAAAAATCCACTTATCTTACCCATAATCAGGTAGCGTTTGATACCCTACCTCAACCAACCTTCAACAAGAATTTTGATCTGCTGATCGATGACCTGCAACAGCGTACCAAGGATGGATATCATATCTATATATTGGCAGATCAAGTCAAGCAAACCGACCGATTGAAAGCCATCTTTGATGATAAAGAGTCGGGCATTGCGTTTGTGGCAGTGGATCATGCTTTGCACGAGGGATTCATCGATCATGGTGCGAAGATATGTTGCTACACTGATCACCAGATATTCGAGCGTTATCACCGTGTGACACTTCGTTCGGAGAATGCCCGTCGTGGTAAAGCCATCATCACCTTGAAGGAAATCAACCAACTGCAAGTGGGTGATTATGTGGTACATGTGGATCATGGTATCGGTCAATTTGCAGGATTAGTAACCACCAACTTCAATGGCCGTCCACAGGAGACTATCAAACTGACATACAAGGGTGGAGATACCCTATTCGTGAGTATCCACAACCTACACCGTATATCCAAATACAAAGGTCGTGAAGGTAGCGAGCCTACCATATCTCGCTTAGGATCAGGAGCTTGGGAGCGCATGAAAGAGCGTACCAAAGACAAGGTGAAGGATATTGCGCGCGACCTTATCCAACTCTACGCCACTCGCAAGCAGCAGAAAGGCTTCGCCTATATGCCCGACGGCTATATGCAGCATGAGCTAGAGGCATCGTTCCTCTACGAGGATACGCCCGATCAAGCCAAAGCGACCTTGGATATCAAGCACGACATGGAAAGTCCAATGCCAATGGACCGATTGGTGTGTGGCGATGTGGGCTTTGGTAAGACCGAAGTGGCGATGCGTGCAGCGTTCAAAGCTGCTACGGATGGCAAACAGGTAGCCGTATTGGTACCCACCACCGTATTGGCATTGCAGCACTACAACACCTTTAAGGAGCGTTTCCACAACTTCCCTGTGCGTGTGGAGTATGTCAGCCGCGCCAAGACAGGTAAACAACTCAAAGAACTATTGGAAGACCTGAAAGCAGGTAAGATAGATATATTAATTGGTACGCACAAACTCGTTGGTAAACAGGTGGTTTGGAAGGATTTGGGATTACTCATCATCGATGAGGAACAGAAGTTTGGCGTAGCCGTCAAAGAGAAGCTGAAGGCTCTACGCACAAATGTGGATGTACTGACACTAACCGCTACTCCAATCCCACGAACCTTGCAGTTCTCGCTCTTAGGCGCACGTGACTTGAGCGTGATTAACACTCCCCCACCTAATCGCTATCCTGTTCAGACAGAGATGATTACGTTGGACGATGAGGATATCATCCAGGAGGCAATTCAGCTGGAAATGCAACGCAACGGACAGATATATGTGGTGTGCAATCGTATTGAGATGTTACCTCGAATTGAGAATCGTATCCATCGTCTATGTCCCGAAGCACGCACCATCATTGCACACGGACAGATGCCACCAGGCGAGATGGAAAAGGCATTGGAGGATTTTATCAACTATGATTATGATATCTTGATCTCTACGACCATCATCGAGTCGGGTGTGGATATTGCCAATGTCAATACCATCATCATTCACGCGGCGCAGAACTATGGATTGTCCGACTTGCATCAGTTGCGTGGTCGTGTGGGACGATCCAACAGAAAAGCATACTGCTACCTCGTGACACCTGATAGGGAGTTGCTGACTTCTGATGCACGCCGTCGTTTGGATGCGCTAACTACCTTTGCCGAATTGGGTGCAGGTTTCCAATTGGCGATGCAAGACTTGGATATCCGCGGTGCGGGAAACATGTTGGGATCAGAGCAAAGTGGTTTTATCGCCGACTTGGGATACGATACCTATCAGCGCATCTTGAACGAGGCTGTCGAAGAAATCCGCGAGGAGATGTTAGCTTCTTCGCTCGACAATTCTACACTATTCTCCACCACACTACACAATACTACCAAACCTAAGTATTGGTGCAACGATAGCCAATTGGAGAGCGACCTAACCATTGGATTTCCACCAACTTATATCGAAAATATCGCCGAGAGGATCAGTCTGTACCGCGAATTAGATAGTCTACCTAACGAAGACACTCTTCTCGAATACCAAAAGCGCCTGATTGACCGATTTGGTGCATTACCAGACGAAGCGGAACAACTGCTGAATGTAGTGCGCCTACGTTGGTTATGCTGCAAGATGGGTATAGAAAAAGCGATACTCAAGCAAGAGAGGTTGAGTATCTTCTTTACGCGTAGTAATAACAACTACTGGAAATCTGATATCTTTGGCAGAATCGTGGAGTTTGTGATGACACGCCCACAACGCTGTCGAATGGTAGAGGATAAGGACAAGCAAGGAAAACCAACAGGTCGCCGCTATGCCACTATCCAGCAGGTCAAGACCATTTCTGGCGCCTTAACCATGCTCAATAAAATATATACTGGAAATACCAAATAATTACCACCCCTTCTTATTCCATAGTTTCTCCCAAAGCGGAGTACATGTTTAGGGTGTCTCGATTGACGACACCGTGCTGCGAGAGGGTGTAGTCAGCTTTGATCTTGTCCAAGATACGCTTGACAATCTCCATCATTTGACCGTCTTCAGTATAGTCGGCGGCACAAGCGAAATTGACACGTCCTTCAGAAAGAAGTTGTTGCGCAAGAGCGCGTTTCTTCTCGTTGCCATAAACAGCGAAGCTATGTCCACCATTGGACTTGACAGTACGCATACATGGCACATCCGTCTCGCCATCACCAAAATAAATCATGCGTTCGAAAGGTACGGGGCGTTCGTCAGAAGGTACAAACTCGTTGATACGCACGCGATCGCTAACCTCGCGGATGCCTTTATTAATCTTAAAGAGAAACTGCGTCTTCTTGGTATAATCCACCACCACCGATGGCCAACATGCATCACCATTGCTATCATAAAGGTAGGTACAAGCATAAATTCGCTCGAACTGATGAGCTATGGCACATCCTTCAATCATCTCTTTAATGCCTGAACTATTGACATAATGCTTGACCTGTACACCTATCTGAGCAGCATAATCATTGATTAGGTCAAACCACTGCAATACCCCCGGAAAGAATTGTACCGATTTGCCAAAATCACGCAACATCTGTCGTGTACAGCGAATGCCTACACGCTGCGCCTCTGCCTGAATGGCATACATCACTACCGCGATGCCACCCGCATCGTTGGTTTTGGCAATTTGGTCGCAGAGATTCCAAAATTCGTTGGGATTGTCATAACCGATAGCCTGCAAGAGTCCGAACTCTTGCATATTACCAGGCGCTAATGTGCCATCAAAGTCGTAGATTAGTGCAACGGTAGGAGTCATGGGGAATTTTTTAGGGTTGAAAGAGTTTTAAATGTTTTAAGGGTTTTAAAGGTATATATTCACGCAGCAAAGGTACTGCTTTTTGTTGAATATTGCAAGAAAAAAGAGATTGAGGGTGAATTTTTAGTACAATTGTTTGCAATTGTACAATTTTTGTAGTAATTTTGCAAACGGATTTTAACCAATAATACCATGAAAATACAATTCTTAGGCGCAGCGCGTGAGGTGACGGGTAGCAAACATTTGATCACCACCGATTCAGGAAAGACCATCTTGTTGGACTGCGGTATGTATCAAGGCAAAGGTATGGAAACCGATGAAGCCAACCGCGAATTGGGCTTCGATCCCAAGGATATACACTATCTCCTACTCTCGCATGCACATATTGACCATTCAGGATTGATACCTTATATATACAGTCGTGGATTTCGCGGGAAAATCTATTGCACCGCTGCTACGCGTGACCTATGCCAATTGATGCTACAAGATACGGCATTTATCCAAGAACAAGATGTGCGGTGGTACAACAAGAAGATGGACCGCCAACATAAACCCAAGATCAAACCGCTATTTGACACCAATCATGCGCAACAGGTGATGAAATTGTTCCGCCCTGTAGAATACGACACACCTTACCGCATTGATGAACAGATACAGGTGCAGTTTACCAACTCGGGACATATGCTCGGTTCAGCAGTTATCAGCCTGGAAATCAAGGAGAATGACGAAGTGAAGCGCATTGCTTACACGGGTGATGTAGGGCGTTTGCATAGCCATATACTATGCACACCGCAAGCCTTTCCACAATGTGATTATCTGATATGCGAGTCCACCTACGGCAATCGTCTGCATGAGGATGAGTTGGTATCGGAAGAGCAACTGCTCGGGGTGGTGGAAGATACCTGTATGTACAAGAAGGGCAAACTATTGATTCCGTCCTTCTCTGTAGGCAGAACACAGGAAATAGTGTATGTGCTAAATGAACTATACAACGATGGTAGATTGGAGCGCGTGCCAGTGTATGTAGATTCGCCACTATCCGCTAACGCCACTGAGATATTCCGCAGGTATGCCGATACACTGAACGAGCAAGTACGCGATACGATGCGCTTTGATCCCGATCCATTTGGGTTTAATACGCTAAGATATATCACCGATCTCAATGATTCTAAAGCACTGAATAAGAGCAAGCAGCCATGTATCGTGATTTCGGCATCAGGCATGTTGGAGGCAGGACGTATCAAGCACCATGTTTCGAATCACATTGATGACCCTAGCACGACGATATTGATAGTGGGTTATTGTACGCCAACATCATTGGGTGCACGCATACAAGATCCTACACTGCGCTATGTAAGCATCTTCGGATTTGACCATCGCATCCGTGCGCAAGTGACCAAGATTGAGGGATTCTCAGGACATGGTGATTATCAAGAAATGATTAGTTATTTCACCAGTTGTCAGGATATTAAGCAGATACGCAAGACCTTTATTGTACACGGTGAGAGTAGTGCACAAGAGGCTATGAAAGACCACCTTTACGAAGCAGGCTTCCGTAATATCATGATTCCTGAAAAGGGCGAAAAGGTAGAGTTATAAAAGAGAGGTCTGCCGACGGCATCCTTGCAAATAACAGAACGATTTGCTTGCTTGAGTAAACTCAGACAGACAGTTGGGGGATTCGGACGCCGCCTTGCTACGCAATTCCCCCGAAACCCTAAGTCTGCCGACGGCATCCTTGCCAATAAAAAAAGAAATCTGCTTGCTCAAATAAATTTGGACAGACAGATTTCTTTTTTTATTGCGGAAAGTGGGGGATTCGAACCCTCGATACGCTTGCGCGTATACCGCATTTCGAGTGCGGCTCTTTCGACCACTCAGACAACTTTCCTTTAATTCGACTGCAAAGGTAGTACTTTTTTCTTACATACGCAAATAATCCGCTATTTTTTTATTTTATCGTTCCTCAAAAGTACCGTCCGTATAAAAGATTAATATCTTCTGAACAGTGCGAGAGGAGGTAGAGGTATTGGTAATAGCTGATTGGATATGAGTAGGGGAAGTGGTGACTGATTTTTGTGTAGTAACCACTGGTTTTTCCTCCATTTGAGAGAAAAGATCAGGATCACTCGCAGAGTGATTAACAGGTTCATATCCCGCTTTATACATCTCACCTTTACCCATAAATAACCAATCCGACTCGATAAAAGGGAAATGAGTAGCGATATTCTGCAGTAGTTCTAAACTGGGTTTGTTACGACCACTCATGATATTGGAAATAGTACCAGCACTCACTTCTAACTCAAGGGAGAGTTGCTTTGCATTGAGTCCCTGAGATTTCATTATTTCGATCAATCGTTCACGTCCGTCCATTTTACGCGATTCTCAGCAAAGTTATACTTTAGTTTATTTTCTAACAAATATATGTTATTCTAAATCGTCTGCAAAGGTACAAAATATATTTCACATGTGCAAATAAATTATTTCACAGTATAAAACTTCACAACATTCACTTTTGTGAATTCAAAAGAACTGCACAGTGACACTATCTGTAGATGCGCTTACACTATCCGCGTTGTATAAATTGCTCTATTACTTTAATAATCAGCATTATGTATGCTGATTATTAGCGAGTTACGTGTATTTTGAGTGATTTTTCTTGCTTATTCTGTTGGCCATCATGATTTTTTTTTCAAATACTTGAATCGCTACTTTGTGATTTTTGCTTATAACGTTGGTTTATAATTGTTTGTATTATAATATTAGTCTATTTGTACATTGAATTTTAGCAATTGGTTAAATGATTTAAGCGGATATAAGAATAGGTTAGTCGTGCTTTTGATATGTGAATTGTTTATTTGAATAGAGGAGTGTATTTATTCGTATATTTAGAAATTCACAGCACTATATTGTAGAAGAGACGACGATTCCATACCCTATACTCTAAAATTATCTAGGCAAACTATATAGACTAGATAACCTAAAAAATACTTAGAATGATAATAATACAAATTCATGAGAATTGAATATTTTGGAGTAAATAATAGGGTAATTGTTCAGAATATGCGATTTTCAGCAAGAAAGAAAAAGTTGCTACTTTGTGGAGAATATTGTATGGTAAATGTTAGACTAAGGGTTAGCAAAAAGAAATACCCAGGGTATACTAAAGGTATACTAAGGGTATACAAATTGTAGGTAGGAATCTACCCTATGAAAACAAAAGAAAGTTACTTGTTTTTGATTGTGTCGAATCCTTGTCCAAAGACACCACTGACATTGGCTTGGCTGACAAAGGCATTAGGGTCAATGGATTTGATGATATGGAAGATTAATTGGCTTTCTTGTTTGCGTGCCAATACGGTAACCACCCGTATTGGTTGCTGACTATACCATCCTGTTCCATCTAGGACGGTGACTCCACGATGTACAGTTTGATTAATAGCCGTAGCTATCTCATCGTATTTCGTGGAGAAGATAAAGAACTGCACAGATTGACGCATGCGGGACATTATCCAATCTAGAGCTGCCGTATAACTGACAGTCATGCATAGACCATAGAGAATACGTTTGATCTTGAAGTCAACAATATCCATCCCTTCTACATAGAATTGCTCAGGAATAGGTAAGAAATAACTGCTAGCAATGATAATAGCATCGCAGATGATCATCACCTTGCCTAGGGATACATCCTTGTAGTTGTTAACAATCATAGCTACAATATCCGTACCGCCAGATGAACCATTGTTGAGCATTACAATGCCTAAACTTATACCAAAAATGACTCCTCCAACGATACAAGCTGTCACTGGATCATCGATAAGCGGTTCGGTTCGCATGGGTATCACACGATACCAGAAGGCCAGAGCCAATGCACCCACTAGGGTGCGCACACAAAACTTCCATCCTACGGTTAGTGCTGCAATAATTAGGAGTATTGTATTGATCGTCAGAGAGCTAATCCATAATGGAATCGAACCACCATATTCAGGAAAAAGATCCGTAAAGAATCCTTGTGTCGCATAGTAAATGATGGAACATATACCTGTGAGTCCAGCACCGACCACGTTTTGTGGTACGAAAATCCAGTTGACCATAAGGGCAAAAGGAAAGAGGGCGAGTAGGATCATCAGGTACTCACGGATAGTCTTTTTGAGTGGATTAGCTCCAAGTAGATGTTCCATATCTAAGGTATATTATGCTTTCTCTTTAATGGATTCGAATCCTTGTCCGAACACACCACGCACTTGGCTTTGGCTAATGAATGCGTTAGGATCAATTGCATGTACGAGACGGAAGATGGTGGCTGACTCGTGTTGACGAGCGATAGTGGTAATAACCTTGGTAGGTGATTTAGAGTATCCACCTTGTGCATCCAAGAAAGTTACACCGCGAGGCACTTGCGTCATGATAGCTTCAGCTATCTCCTCGTATTTCTCGCTGAAAATGAAGAACTGTACCGATTGACGAGTGCGGTTGAGTACCCAATCTACAGCAGTACCAGCCATAAAGGTATAACACAAACCAAAGAGAATCTTCTCCAAACCTTGTCCAAATGGTAGTTCCTTGATTTCAGGCAAGAAATAAGCGCATAGAATAATCACAATATCGCATGCCATGAGTACGCGCCCCATAGGCAAATGCTTGTACTTGTTGACAATCATCGCTACGATATCTACTCCACCCGTGCTGCCATTGTTGAGGAACACAATACCCAAGAAAGATCCCATGAACAAACCGCCTAGGATAACTGCCATAAATGGATCACTAATGACAGGTTCTGCAGGTATTTCTATAACTTTGAGCCATATTGTATACCAAAGCACTCCCCAAAGAGTACGTACACAATAGCGCCATCCTACAGTAAAAAATGCTGCTATCAAGAGAGCTAAGTTGCACACAAATGAACTTAACCAAATGGGGACAAATGCGTCTGTTGCAAAATAGATAATCTCGCAAAGACCCGTTAATCCACCTCCAACAATGGTATGTGGTACCAAGATCCAATTGACCGCAATGGCATACGGAATGGTGGCAATGATAATCATTATATACTCCTTGAGAGTAATCAGCGGTTTCATTCGCTGATAATCCTTGAGTAGTTCGCGAAGTTTTCCTTTAGACATATTATGTTGTTTAGTGGACGGCGCAAGCGCCTATTGTTTAGTGTTTAGAGAGTTTTTGCTTCTTACTTATATCGTGCAACGAGGTTGCGATCGCCCCATCCGTTGTCCACACGGCAAACTGGCAACCAGAACTTGTTCTCGCGTACCCAATTAGCTGGATAAGCTGCTTTCTCACGGCTATAAGGATGATTCCATTCGTCCGCAACTACCTCATACTCAGCGTGTGGTGAGTTAACAAGGACGTTCTCTTTAGCATCTACCTCGCCATTTTCTACTTCGGCGATCTCTTTGCGAATGGTCAGCAATGCGTCTACAAACTTATCTACTTCGCAAAGCGACTCACTCTCAGTTGGTTCAATCATGAGGGTACCATGAACTGGGAATGAGAGGGTTGGTGCGTGGTAGCCAAAATCCATGAGTCGTTTTGCGATATCCGACTCGGTGATGCCAATTGAGTGGAACTGACGGCAGTCAAGAATGAGTTCGTGACCTACTCTACCCGTCACACCTGTGTAAACGATACCGTAAGCGTCTTTGAGCTTAGCAGCCATGTAGTTGGCAGAGAGGATAGCCGCTGCTGTGGACTCACGCAATCCCTCTTCGCCCATCATGCGGATATAGCCGTAAGAGATAAGCGCCATGTTGGCATTGCCATAGAGTGCACTTGAAACGCGGTTGTTCTCAGCCTGAGGCATTGCACTAACCAAGTGCTCCGCACAGCAGATAGCACCTACACCAGGACCACCACCGCCGTGAGGGCTAGCAAAAGACTTGTGGAGGTTGAGGTGGCATACATCAGCACCGATGATACCAGGATTGGTATAACCAATTTGTGCATTCATGTTGGCACCGTCCATATATACTTGTCCACCGCAGTCGTGTACAATTTGGCACATCTCGCGGATAGCCATCTCGAAGATACCGTGGGTAGATGGGTATGTGATCATACAACCTGCGAGGTTGTCGCGGTTTTGCTCGGCTTTCTCACGCCAGTCAGCGAGATCGGTGTTACCATTCTCGTCACATTTCACTACTACAGGAATCATGCCCGCTTGCGCACAAGAAGCAGGGTTAGTACCATGAGCAGAAGCAGGGATAAGGAGGATATTGCGATGATCTTGACCTTGTTGGTGGAGATACTCGCGGATAGTCACGAGACCTGCATACTCGCCAGCTGCACCAGAAGTAGGTTGGAGGTTGCATGCTGCAAAGCCCGTGATGGTAGCTAATTGTTGCTCGAGTTCTTCGAGTACTTCTTGATAACCAGCCACTTGCTCTACTGGAGCCAATGGGTGAACGCCCATGAATCCTGGATAAGTAACAGGAATCATTGCAGCAGCAGGATTGAGTTTCATAGTACAAGAACCTAGAGGAATCATGCTGTGGGTGAGCGAGATGTCTTTGCGCTCAAGACGTTTGAGGTAACGCATCATTTCGGTCTCGGTATGATAGCGAACAAAGATCTCTTCTTGCAAGTAGTCCACTTCTCGCACATTCTCTTCGGAGATAGCCCAAAGGCCATTGAATGCCTCGTCGCTATCTTCGTATTGAGCGAGGTTGTCGCTGGCCGCTGCAAAGAGGTCGATGATGTCGTTCATATCGTCCACAGTGACGGTCTCGTCGAGTGAGAGCCCTACCCAACCCTCTGCGTCGTAGTAGAGGTTGATGCCACGCTCTTCTGCCTCTTGGCGAATGCGCTCAACGGTAGTCTCAACAGGGATAATCTTCAGTGTATCAAAGAATTCGGTATTCTCTTGCTCGTAGCCATATGCTTGAAGCATCTCGCTGAGGTATGCTGCTTTTCCATGGATACCTTCGGCAATCTCACGAATACCTTCGGCACCGTGATAGACGCCGTACATACCAACCATGATAGCAGAGAGAGCTTCGGCGGTACAGATATTGGAGGTAGCTTTCTCACGTTTGATGTGCTGCTCGCGTGTTTGGAGAGCAAGGCGGAAAGCAGGTTTATCGTGTGTGTCTTTGCTCAGACCGATGATACGACCTGGCATGTCACGTTTGTATTCTTCGCGAGTTGCCATGTAACCAGCGGTTGGACCACCATAGCTAAGAGGGAGTCCCATGCGTTGGGCGGTACCACACATGATGTCGGCATTGAGTGGTTTAAGTAGCGCCAAAGCCATGAGGTCGGCGATGACAGTCACTTTCATGCCTGCTGCATGGCAGCCGTCAATGAAAGCGGTATAGTCTTCGATGGCACCTTCGGCATTAGGCCATTGCACGATAGCGCCGAAGAAAGGACCATTGGCTGCGAGCCAGTCTGGAGTGACTTGTGCATAATCCACCATCACGAGATCAATGTCTTGTCCTTTCGCGCGCGTGCGCATTACATATAAGGTGTTCTCAAAAATCTTTTTGTCCACCAAGACTTTCTTCACTCCTACTTTCACCATATCACGGGTACGAAGATTGCGCATCATGGTCACTGCTTCGGCTGCAGCAGTAGCTTCGTCAAGAAGTGAGCAGTTGGCGAGTGGCAGACCTGTGAGGTCACTGATCATGGTTTGATATACAAACAGCGCCTCAAGGCGACCTTGACTAATCTCAGCTTGGTAAGGAGTGTATGAGGTGTACCAAACAGGATTTTCCAATATATTGCGTTGAATTACAGCAGGAGTGATACTGCCGTACCATCCACGACCGATATAGGAGCGATAGAGTTGGTTCTTCGCTGCCATTTGGTGCATGGTGGAGAGATGCTCTTGCTCGGTGAGTGGCTCATCCAAATCCAGAGGCTCCTCTAGGAGGATATCCGCTGGCATGGTTTGTACGATGAGTTCATCCACGCTCTTCACTCCGATTACTTCCAACATCTGCTGTTGGTCTTGCTCTGTCAGACCAATATGTCTGCTTTTCAAGTAGTTAGTTTTCACAATATATTGTATTTAGAGTTAAAAATCATAATTAGCGTGCAAAGTTACAATTTTTTTCTAATATATACAAGTATATATTAATTTTTAACTAAAAAAGCTATTTTTATTTGCTTATGTGATTTATTTGTTGTACCTTTGCAATAGATTTCTTCGCTAGAAGAATATTTGATTGACATATTGGTAAATAAAAGGCTTCTGTTAATACATCGTCAACGGATGTCTATTTTTTTTGCGCCATAACGAAAGGATTTTTTTCGACTTATTAACAATAATACACAACTAATTAACAACTAATTATTAACCAAAAAATCAAAATCATTATGAAGAAATTATCTTTATTTCTTTCTGCAATGCTCATTAGTTTGATGAGTTTTGCGGGCACGGTGACTTTTGAAATAGGTCAAGACAAGCTAGAGGGGCACAAGCAAGGTACCGCTGCCGTACTGACCAAGGATGGAGTCACATTGGACGTTTCAAAGGGCGCCTTTGGACGCGATGACAACTTCCGTGTTTATGCTGGTGATGGAATGACTATTTCCTGCGAGTATGGCAACATCACCGGCGTGGAAATTACTTGTACTGCTGCTGCTGGTGGTACACAGTACGGCCCAGATTTCTTTACCACCTCTGTTGGTTCTTACACCTATGCTGACAAAGTAGGTACTTGGACGGGCGACGAGGCTTCAGTGGCTTTCTCTGCTACCAAGCAAGTGCGCTTCACCAAGCTTGTAGTCACCTATGCATCATCTGATGCTAACTTTGTTAGCCAACCAATGATCACGGGTGACATTAACTTTGCGGACACGGCTAATGTAGTTATCACTGCGGATGAGGGTATGAAGATTTACTACACCCTCGACGGCACCGATCCTACGACTGCTAGCACCGAGTACACTACTCCATTCGAGGTGTATGCTACCACTACTGTTAAGGCCATTGCTTACAACGAGACAACTGCTGCCAGCAGTATGATCTCAGAGGCTGTTTTCACCCAGGCTACCAAGGTTCCTTGCGCTGAGGCAGCAGTTATCGCATCGAATGTCAGCGGCAACAATGTAACTACCGACTTGACCTATTGCGTGAAAGGTTATGTGACAAAGGTCATCGATGAATACAATGCTACAACAGGAAAACAACTCTTCTGGATTGCTGATAGCAAGAAGGGTGGCGAGGTGTTGTACTCATACAACAACCAAGTGCCTTGCGCCATGGAAGTGGGTATGAAGGTACGCATCGTTGGTAAACTGACCAAGTGGAACACTGGCCAAAGCATCCAACCTCAGATCGTCAACGCTCAAGTGACCGTTTTGGCACCTGCTCCTAAGGTATACACCATCACTGCTACGGCTGAGAATGGTACTGTGGAGGGCGCAGGTCAATACGAGGAAGGCACCCAGGCTACCCTTACCGCTACCCCTGCTGAGGGCTACGAGTTCGTCAACTGGACCGTGGATGGCACTGAAGTTTCTACCGAGAACCCATATACGTTCAATGTGACTGCAGACGTGGCTCTCGTTGCTAACTTCCAAGAGGCTGTAGCAGTAACAACCAAAGAGGAGAAATCTGCTTGCCCTGCTGGCACACTCGTTGACGGCAAGGTGATCCACGAATTGGAGAGTTGCACCATCGTACAAGAACAAGGCGAGTCAACTACTGCGCTCAAGTCTGTATCTCCATGGCAAGCACCAGCTAAGTCTATTATGACTATCACTCCTAAAGAGGGTGTAACTATTCAACAATACATTGTTAATACTAAGAACACTACTCTCGGTACATACATTGGCAAATCAGAGTTGACCAATGCTACTAAAACTGCTACCAACAATGGTTTGGTAACCTTTACAGTAACCAATGGAACCGAACCTGTAGTTATGAAGTTCGTTTCTACTACTATCAAATTCTGTGAATTGACCATCATTTACACCGTAGCAGGTGGATCTACTGACCCAGAGCCTGTGAAATATACAGTAACTGTGAAAGCTGAGAACGGTACTGTAGAAGGTGCTGGCGAGTACATCGAGAATGCAGAGGCAACTTTGACAGCTACCCCTGCAGAGGGCTATGAGTTCGTTAATTGGACCGTTGCTGACTCTGTAGTATCTACCGAGAACCCATATAAGTTCAATGTAACTGCTGATGTAGAGGTTGTAGCTAACTTCAATGAAGCTGCTCCTGTTACCGAGACTGTTTACTTCATCAACGCTAAGAAATGGGCGAAAGTAAATGTTTACGCTTGGACTACAGATCCTAACGCATCATGGCCAGGTGCTGCTGCTACCAAAGAGGCAGAGCAAATTGCTGGTTATGACGTATATTC
>JAFYMG010000004.1 GCA_017556705.1 Paludibacteraceae bacterium
CTCCACGATGCCAACGAGGATAATGTCTATGGTTCAGAAGTGTTTGATGGCTGGGAAAAGTAATTCGCTTGAAAATAAATTTTCACGCAATTCCTTGCGTATGTGCATTTTTTGTTGTAAATTTGCACCCAAATTGGTAAAAGTGTACCACACTACCCAACACTACACCACACAGAATTATACTAACAACTAAATTATACACGATTATGACAATTAACGATTACAAATTCGCTGGAAAGAAAGCGATTGTTCGCGTGGACTTTAATGTGCCATTGAACGAGAACGGACAAATCACCGACGACACCCGTATCCGTGGTGCGTTGCCAACCCTCAAACATATCCTCGAAGAGGGCGGTGCGCTCATCATCATGAGCCACATGGGTAAACCCAAAGGCAAAGTGGTAGCTAAATATAGCTTGAAGCAAATCGTTGACGCTGTCAGCGCTGCACTTGGTACTCCAGTACAATTCGCAGAGGACTGCGCTAAGGCTGCTGAGCAAGCTGCTGCCCTCAAGGCAGGCGAGGTGCTCCTGCTCGAGAACCTCCGCTACTATCCAGAAGAGGAAGGCAAACCAGTAGGTATCGACAAAGAGGATCCTGCATACGAAGAGGCTAAGAAAGCGATGAAGGCAAGCCAAAAAGAGTTCGCTAAGACCCTTGCTAGCTACGCAGACTGCTATGTGAACGACGCATTCGGTACTGCTCACCGCAAACACGCTTCTACCGCTGTGATCGCTGACTACTTCGATGCTGACAACAAGATGCTCGGTTACCTCATGGAGAAAGAGGTAGAGGCTGTAGATAATATCCTCAAGAATATCAAGCGTCCTTTCACCGCTATCATGGGTGGTTCTAAGGTATCTACCAAGATCGGTATTATCGAGAACCTCATGGACAAGGTGGACAACCTCATCCTCTGCGGTGGTATGACCTATACTTTTGCTAAGGCAAACGGTGGCGAGATTGGTAAATCTATCTGCGAGAATGACAAATTGGAGCTTGCTCTTGATATCATCGCTCAAGCTAAGGCTAAAGGCGTGAACCTCGTATTGGCAACCGACTGCGTAGCAGCTGATGACTTCTGCAACGAGGCTAATACTCAAATCTGCTCTAGCAAAGCTATCCCAGAGGGTTGGGAAGGTGTGGACGCTGGTCCAGAGAGCCGCAAAGCATTTGCTGCAGCTATCGAAGGTGCTAAGACTATCCTTTGGAATGGTCCTGCAGGTGTGTTCGAGTTCGACAACTTCGCTGCTGGTTCTAAGGCCATCGCTGAGGCCATCGCTACTGCTACCGACAATGGTGCATACAGCTTGATTGGTGGTGGTGATAGCGTAGCATGCGTGAACAAGTTCGGCATGGCTGACCGCGTAAGTTATATCTCTACTGGTGGTGGTGCGTTGCTCGAGGCTATCGAGGGTAAAGTACTCCCAGGTGTAGCAGCAATCAAAGGATAATAAAATAACGACCGTTCTCTTCGTTCTCTGTTAGAAGTCAGACCGTTCACTATCGCTCACTGTTAGATTGCGACTCCGTCGCTGTTAGACTTTATTAATCTAATATCTAACAGCCCATAGGGCGGTCCAACAACGCAGTGGTCTCTCAGGCGCTTTGCGCCGGTCTAACAGTACCGCAGGTACGGTCTAAAAAAAGAATTTTTTTATGGAAATTTCAGGTAAGATTATACAAGTATTGCCAGAGCAAGGTGGTGTAAGCAAGACCTCAGGCAAAGAGTGGAAGTTGCAAGCATACGTGTTGGAGACTCAAGAGCAATACCCTCGTAAGGTGCACTTTGAGGTGTTTGGCGAGGATCGTATCAAGGCGAATCCATGTCAATTGGATGACATTGTGACCGTATCTTTCGACATTGAGAGCCGCGAGTTCAACGGTCGTTGGTACACCTCTATCCGCGCATGGAAGATTCAGCAAGGTGTTGTTACCACAGAGGCTGCCGCTCCTGCAGCGGTACCTGCTGCGCAACCAGTAGCGGCTCCACAAGCTAATGTGGAGACTTTTGATGCTGCTGCAGGTGTGGATGAAACCACCGATTTGCCATTTTAATTGGCTATAGGACGGCGTACCGCCTATTGGCTATTGGACGCCTTCGGGCTATTGGAAATGAAAAAGATCATCGGATGGATAATAGGCTTATGTCTTCTGGCGGGTGGCGCTACGGTATGCGCCATCCGTTGGCAGGCATGGTTTGGGAATCCACCCGAGCCCGAATACAACGAACCGATCATTGCGCATCAGTTCACGACAATGGATAATGACAGTGTGTTGCACGCTTTGCAGTGCGACACGCTGTCGTTTCTTCTCTTAGGCGATATTCATAATTCGCTCACCAATACTGAGATGTCGCTTCTCTCGGAGCGTCATCCGGATATCCAATTTTGGGCACAGACAGGCGACTGGATGGAACGCCCCTATCTCTACTACGAGCAGATGATGTACCAATCGCTACTAGGTACGGGGTTGGATACCCTGCCAGTAGTGGCTGTTCCGGGTAATCACGAGCATCTGAAAGGGCTTGTGAAGACCTTGCCCGAGCATTGGCAAGAGATCTTCCCTAATCCGCAGAATGGTCCTGCTAGATTTTTAGGTACGAGCTACTATGTGGACTTCCCACATTTGCGACTGATAGCTGTCGACACCGACGGTCTGAATCGCGTGTCGGACTATACGCAAGTAGCGTTTTGGTTGAAGAAAACTCTGCGTGAAGCAGGTAAGAAATTTACGGTGGTGATGATGCACCACCCAGTCTATAGCACTGCCGAGGGCAGAAGCAACCCGCTGATGTGGCTGGCTTTCCACAGCGCGATGCGCGAAGCAGATGTGGTGGTCTCTGGACACGATCACAACTATGCACGTCGCACAGAGCATTACAAAGCACGTTTCTGGAAGAAAGAGGAACCAACCATTTTTATAGCTACCAATGCTTCGAATAAGAAGTACCCTGTGAAAGAAAACAATAAGTACGAAGCTTCGCTGGCTGGCGAACCCGTATATGAATATATATTAGTCACTCCCGACACCTTATATATATATACTAGAAATCTTATCTCAGGCGAATTGATAGACGAGGTGAAGGTGTCTCGTTAATTTTGAGCTATTTCGATACTCTTTTGCTATTCTTGGCTTAGGGTATTTTAAATATATATAACCTTTAATCACATATCCATATGAAAAATCATCTATTGATCTTTCTATCCTTAATCACTCTCGTTGCTTGTCAACCTAAGGATCCTACAGAACAGAAAATTGATCACCTCTTATCGCAAATGACATTGGAGGAAAAAATAGCTCAGATGAGCCAATTAGCAGGCGAACAATACCCTGAAGATTTAGAAACATATGTGCGTAATGGTCTTGGTTCGATGCTAAATGTTATGGGTGAGGATGCTAACTATTACCAGCGTATCGCGGTAGAAGAGTCGCGATTGGGTATACCTATTTTATTTGCGCGCGATGTCATCCATGGTTACCGAACAATCTATCCTATTCCGTTGGGTCAAGCAGCTACGTTTGATTTGGATTTGGTGAAGGAGGCGGCCCGTCTTACTGCCCAAGAAGCCATGCAAGCGGGTATACGCTGGACATTCTCTCCCATGGTGGATATATCGCGTGATCCGCGTTGGGGACGTGTGGCAGAGGGATATGGTGAAGATACCTACCTCACATCCGTGATGGGTGCAGCTACTGTGCAGGGCTACCAAGGGTCCGACTCTATTATCCAACTCGCAGCGTGCGTTAAGCATTTTGTCGGTTATGGTGCATCGGAAGGAGGACGTGACTACAATACTACTTGGATTCCTGAAGTACAATTGCGTGAAACATATTTACCTCCTTTTAAGGCCTCTTTGGATGCAGGATCACTATCTATCATGTGTTCGTTTAACGAGATAAATGGCGTACCCACTTCTGCCAACAAACATCTGAATGTGAATCTTCTCCGCCACGAGTGGCAATATGATGGCGTCTTGGTTTCTGATTACGCTTCGTCACAGAATATGATTGCACATGGCAACTGTAAAGACCTTCGTGAGGCAACATTGCTCAGTATAAATGCGCAGATGGATATGGATATGGAGAATCATGCTTATTTTAAGCATCTCAAGGAACTAGTAGAAGAAGGATTGGTCAGAGAAGAGCAATTGGATGTATGTGTACGCGACATATTGCGCATGAAGTTTCGTTTAGGCTTGTTTGACAATCCTTATTGCGCAGTGGAGAATCCAGTATATTATTCTTCTGAAGCGTTGGCAGCCGCGCAACGTGCAGCCGAAGAATCTGCTGTGCTTCTTAAAAATAATGGTATTTTACCTCTTTCTTCATCGCCTCATCACCTAACAACGGTTTTGATTTGCGGTCCTCTGGCTAATAGCCAAAATGATCAGAATGGTACTTGGTGCTTCGATAAAGTGGATTCTGCAACGGTTACTCCACTAATGGCTTTCCGTGAATTGGCAAAACAAGGTAAGATTTGTGTAATTGAACAAACAGGAAAACATTGGTCGCGTGAGGAGAGTCAAACCAATATCATGCAACTCACTCGTTTGGCCAAGCAGGCCGATGTGGTGTTGTATTTCGGAGGTGAAGAGAGTATTTTGTCGGGCGAAGCTCGCTGTCGTGCACATCTTGATCTGCCAGGTGACCAATCGGCTCAGATCCGTGCACTTAAGGCAACGGGGAAACCTGTAGTATTAACCGTTATGGCAGGTCGTCCGTTGTGCATAGGCGAGGATATCGAGAGGGTAGATGCTGTGCTATATGCTTTTCATGGTGGTACAATGCAAGGACCTGCATTGGCAAATTTGATTACAGGTGTAGTGGCGCCTTCGGGTCGTTTACCGATTACTTTCCCACAAGCCGTTGGACAGATACCTATGTATTACAACAAGAAGAACTCAGGTCGACCAACCTCGAATCCTGTCTTGTATGAAGATATTCCTGTAGGTGCTGCGCAGTTCTCTATAGGCGCAGATAGTTATTGGCTTGAGTATGGCGACAAACCATTGTATCCATTTGGATATGGCCTTACCTATACCACATTTGAGTATGGTCCTGTCACCGTATCCGATAGTATTCTAGTTTCATCATCTTCTTGTTTGATTGCTTCTTGTGAAATAACAAACACAGGCACGACCGATGGTGTGGCCGTACCTCAATTGTATATCCGCGATTTGGTAGGTTCAATCACGCGCCCTATACGCGAACTCAAAGGATTCCAGCGAGTGAATATCCCTGCAGGTGAATCGCGTGTGGTTAGTTTTGTGCTTACCGAAGCTGATCTTGCATATTGGCATTTGGCAGAAGGCGTGGATTTGGGCGCCGATGGCCATTATACCTACTTAGCAGAAGCAGGTGATTTTCATGTCTGGATAGCGCCACATTCGGCAGAGGGACACCCCGCTCAGTTTACCTTAAAGAAATAGTTGATTCCGACATATATAAAGAATAACCCGCTAAAAGGCGGGTTATTCTTTATATTGTTGCGAGGATATTAATCCTGCAGCTTATAATGTTTTATTTCTTAGTTGACTTAGTCGATTGTGGTTTGAGCAGGAGTAGCATGCCAATGAAGGTGAGCGCTGCATTGAGGATCAAACGCTCGTGAGAGAAGACATATCCATTGAACCACTCTACAGAATTGACATCAATGATCCATGTGATCACAGGTGCTGCGATTACTGCGATTGGAATCCAGCGGTCGCGCACCTGCTGCTTGGTGAAGATACCAAAGCAGAACATACCCAAGAGTGGACCATAGGTGTAGCTAGCTACCTTATAAACAGTTTGAATCACCGAATCATCATTGAGTAGGTGAATCACATAGATACATATTGCCATCAAAATAGCCATACCAATATGTACCCAAGTACGGATCTTGGTGAGGTTAGTATCTTTCTCCTTGTTGAGGATATCTACTGTAAAAGAAGTGGTCAATGCGGTCAATGCACCACCCGCTGCGGAGTAGGCTGCAGCAATAAAACCAATGATAAACAATACACCTACAATCACAGGGAAGTAGTTACCTGTCGCTAAGAATGGGAATACCTCGTCGCCCTTGAGCGATGCTACCTCCGCTACGCCCTTTTGAGCGGCATAGGTATAGAGCAGATAACCTAGGAACAAGAACAATCCAATCACCACGATTTGCATCAAGGCGCCTACGATGAGATTCTTTTGGCTCTCGCGTGGGTTCTTGCACGATAGGGTGCGTTGCATCAGGTCTTGATCCAAACCTGTGGTAGCAATCACAAGGAAGACACCTGCCAAGAATTGCTTCCAGAAGTAGTTGCCGCTCTTTGGATCATCAAAGAAGAAGGTACGAGTCATATCACTAGCTCCCCAGCCCTCGATATTCACGCCTGCGCGAAGCACGAAGTAGATACAAAGTGCTACAGACAGGATAAGACAGCAGGTCTTGAGTAGATCGGTCCAGATGAGCGATTTCACACCACCCTTGAAGGTGCAGAGATACACGATCAGTACAGTGACGATCGCATTTACCCAGAATGGTACTGGCATTGCCAACTTGTCAAAGACCAACAACTGAAGCACCTCGCTCACCACGAACAAACGTACGCTAGCACCCAACATCTTACTTACGAAGAAGAGCCATGCGCCCGACTTGTAGGTGCTCATACCAAAGCGCTGTTGCAGATATTGGTAGATGGAGGTGAGGTTGAACTTGTAGTACAGCGGAATAAGCACATAAGCAATCAAGAACTGACCTACGGTGAAACCGAGTACCATCTGCATATATGCCCAACCCGAAGTGGCTACCATACCAGGTACGCTGACAAACGTTACACCTGAGATAGCAGCACCAATAGTGGACATGGCTACTAGTAGCCAGTTGCTGCTGCGATTACCCGAAAAGAAACCCGCATTATCCGCCTTACGACCAGCTAAATACGAAATAAAGAACAGCAGCGCAAAATAGCCTGCAATAACTAATAAAATGGTTAATGGATTCATATATTCTTTAGAAGTTAGATTTTAGACCGCTTCGCTGTTAGACCGCCTGCGGCTGTTAGATTATTCTTCGTAGAGGAGATACGGACGGCGTTGCTCTTTGAACTTAGCCACATCCTCTTGCCAGCAAGCGCGAATCTCTTCTTCGCTCTTGCCCTGGTTGATCATCTTGCGGATATAATCTTGTCCTACAAGCAACTCAAAGAACGGACGGAAGAAATAGTTGTCCATATGTAAGTGCTCGTAAGCATCCAACAGATAGCGCAATGAGAAGCCCATCTGGCGTGCTTCCTCTTCGCTCATACCGCTAAGATCCACACCGTCGCAGATACGACCTTTCTGTGTGGATTGGTTAGGAGTGAAGGTGATGGCAGGACCATATACACTCGCCTCGGTGCGAGGGGCATTGAAGTTGGGGTGACCATAGCAGAGGAATGGTTTATCAGTACCTCGACCCAATGATACTGGAGTAGCTTCGAACAGACATACCGCAGGATAGAGGTAGATAGACAGCATGTTGCGCAAGTTAGGCGATGGTGCTATAGGCAAACGATAGAGCGTTTGATGGGTATAGTGCTTACATGGGATGACGGTAAGATCTACATTGAGCGAGTCTGATAGCCAATTCTCGCCGTTGATCATCAGTGCGAGTTCGCCCAGTGTCATACCATGTACCACAGGGATAGGCAATGCGCCTACGCCCGATTTGTGCTTCATATCTAGAATAGGACCATCCACGTAATAGCCGTTGGGGTTAGGACGGTCAAATACCATGAATTGTTTACCCTCATGTGCACATGCGTCCATGAGGCGGAACATCGTGACATAGTATGTGTAGAAGCGGAGTCCTACATCTTGGATGTCGGTGATAAGGACATCAAAAGTGGCCATCGCTTCCTTAGAAGGACGCTTACTTTTGCCATCATAGAGCGATAGGATAGGTATGCCTGTTTTCTCATCTACACTACTAGCGACATGCTCGCCCTCGCGAGCAGTGCCACGAAAACCATGTTCTGGCGAGAAGATGGCTGTCACCTCTACTCCGTGCTTAAGCAAGAGGTCGAGTGTATGAATAGTATCTTTACCTTGGATGACAATACCTGTGTGGTTGCTCAACAGAGCTACTCGTTTGCCTTTCAACAAAGGTAGGTATTGTTTGGTTTGCTCTGCGCCTACAAGTACACGTTCCGCATGAACTGTCATGAATGCTGCACAAAGAAAAGCAAGAATAGTGATGATCTTTTTCATGTGAATGATTATTTTGGTGGTGATTCGCTGCAAAGGTACGATTTTTTTTGCATATATGCAAATAATTCATTACCTTTGCAGCAATTTGAAAATCTAAAACATGAAAAATATGAAAAAACAATTCTCTTTTATCCTTTTAATCATCGGATTGTACCTCTCTAGTTGTGCACCTACTACTCCACCTATGTCCATCCATTGGGAGATGGGTGAGAATGATGTTCAGCCAGGTGTTTGTGAGCTTTATTACACCATTACTAACCTCTCTGACCAACCAATCACCAATGAGGGATGGACCTTGTATCTCAACTACATGTCGCTGCATCCTATCTATACCGAGGGTGATCAGATCTTGCAAACTGAATTGCAAGCGAGTTACCATAGCATTACCCCTACAGCGGACTTTGAGCCATTGATGCCAGATAGTAGCCGCACGTTCAAGCTCTTATTCAAGGGCAATGCTATCCGCCAGACTTCGCGTCCTGAGGGCTTTTTCTTGGTGAAAAATAAGCACGGAAAAGAGTTTGGAAAGCCCATCTCCATCCCTTGTACCTACGCACCATTTACTCGCCCAGAGCAGATGAAACGTGGCATTGTTACATGGGAGAAAACCCCATATGCAGAAGGATCGTATGTGTTTGATTATGTGGAGAATATATTAGGAAACAGGACGGCTTCGCCTACAGGACGCCTCTTTGAGGCTACAGGACGCGCCGATGGCGCTATGGGCGATAGGGCGATAGAGCGATTAGGCGATGAGGCGAAGGAGGTGCAACCTCTGTTGCCACAGCCTAAGCAGATGACGTATGCGGATGGTGTATGCGAAGTGGCGAAAGCAAAGATCATCTCTCGCACCGATGCCAATATGGTCAAAGAGGGTTACACCATGATCATCAGCCCTGACACAATCCGTATTGAGGCCAGCGACGAAGCGGGTGTGTTCTATGCCAAGCAGACATTGAAGCAATGGGGCGACACCATCCCATGCGGCAGAGTGACGGACTATCCCGACCTACAACATCGTGGTATCATGTTGGATGTGGTGCGTAACTACTACCCTGCGGACTCTATCTATCGCATAATGGATATTATGGCATACCACAAGCTCAACGTTCTTCACCTCCACCTCTCCGACGATGAGGCATGGCGACTGGAGATACCTGGGTTGCCACAACTGACTGATATTGGTTCTAAGCGAGGTTATACTACCGATGAAAGCGAATGTTTGTTGCCTATGTACTGTGGCGGTTGGGATCCTAATGCTACTACTACAGCCAATGGCTATATCACCCGCGAGAAATATATCGAATTACTTCGCCACGCAGGCGAGCGCCATATCCGCGTGATACCTGAGATTGATATGCCAGGGCACATGCGTGCAGCCAAGAAAGCAATGGGTAATATGCTGACTGATAGCGCATTTGATGCGCGTGTGTATAAATCAGCACAAAACTATACCGACAATGTGATTGATGTCACTAAACCTTACGCAGTGGAGTTTGTGGATCATGTGGTGACCGAACTTGTGAAGATGCACGAGGAGGCAGGCTATCCGCTTGAGCAATTTAATATTGGTGGAGATGAGGTGCCTAAGGGTGCACTTACTCGCGAGGAGCATCAGGCGTTTATCGATGCAGTATTGGCTATTCTGGAGCGATATAATCTCCAGCCAATGGGCTGGGAAGAGATTACCCATTTCTGCAAGCCAGAAACGAAGGCAGTTTGCTATTCATGGCTCAATAGCAATACCAAACCGCTGGAGATGGCAGAGGCAGGTTATCCTGTAGTGTTGGCAAACGCCAATCGCCTCTATTTCGATTTTGCATACTGCAATCACCACGAGGAGAAAGGTCTTAACTGGGGTGGCTATACCGACGAATATCGTTCGTTTGATTGGGAACCATTGATCCACCCTAATGTAATCGGTATGAATGCCCAATTGTGGGGTGAGGTTATCCGCTCATTTGCACAGGTAGAGTGGCAGATATATCCTAAGATCTACGGACTAGCCGAGCGTGCTTGGAACAACCGCAGTAGCTTGACATTGAGCGAGTATAACCATCTGGTGTATGAGGAGTTCCTTCCTCAGTTGGCTGCTAGCGGAAGAAACTTCCATATCCAGCAACCAGGTATCAGACAGGTGGCTACAGAGAATGAGCAGCTGCAATTAGACAAGAGCCACGTACTGATAGAGATGAACAAAGTGATGGAAGGTGGCGAGATATGGTATTGCCTCGACGATGGCGATTGGATGGTGTATAACACCACTACTGCCATCCCTGCTAAAACCCAGATTGTAAAGGCAAAGGTGCGTTACCTCGGCAAAGAGAGTAACACCACATGGCTCTGGCTCAAGAATAATCACGAAGTGAATGGTCAAGCAGTAGAGAAAAACACGGGCGCAACCTTCTAACAGAATAAAAACTCGTTTTCCTTGCGAATGTGCAAAATTTTCTGTACCTTTGCACCCCGAAACGAAAACAACTTATGGCACAAGAAGAAATACTACAAACAAGCAGCTACAACGACGATAATATCGTCCATCTTGATGACCGCGAGCATATTCGCCGCCGTCCTGGTATGTACATTGGTAAACTAGGTGATGGCAAGCACGACGATGACGGTATCTATGTGCTCATCAAAGAGACTATCGATAACTCTATCGACGAGTTCCGTATGAGCGAGGGTAAGGTAATCGAGGTCAGTGTTACTCCTTATACCGATGATAGCGGGTACGCGGGCGAGATGGTGCGTGTGCGCGACTACGGTCGAGGTATTCCATTGGGCAAGATGGTGGAGGCGGTGTCGCTGTTGAATACCGGTGGTAAGTATGACACCAAGGCTTTTAAGAAGTCCGTAGGTTTGAATGGTGTGGGTACGAAGGCCGTCAACGCACTGAGTTGGAAGTTTGTAGTACAGAGTTTCCGTGATGGTAAGACACGCCGCGCGGAGTTTAAGCAAGGTCATTTGGTTGACGATACTGATGTACAAGATTATACAGGCAGTGAGAAACGTGGTACATGCATCGAGTTTGTGCCAGACAATAGCAAGGGGCTCTTCGAGAACTATCGTTTCCGTGATGAGTTCATTGAGACGATGATGCGCAACTATGCCTACCTCAATACGGGTCTTACGCTTGTGTACAACGGCAAGAAATATACCTCAAAGAATGGTCTCTTTGATCTTCTGACGGATAATATGACGGTAGATCCGCTCTATCCAATTATTCACCTCAAGGGCGAAGATATTGAGATTGCGTTGACCCATACCAATCAGTCGGGCGAGGAGTATCATTCGTTTGTCAATGGTCAGCACACCGTGCAAGGTGGTACGCACCAAGTGGCATATCGCGAAGCGATTGCCCGCACCATTAAGGAGTTTTTCAATAAGAACCAAGAATATAGCGATATCCGTAATGGCGTAGTAGGTGCGATTGCTATCAATGTGTCGGAGCCTGTGTTTGAGAGCCAGACTAAAGTGAAGTTGGGATCCAAGGATATGTCGCCAGAAGGTGGATTGTCGGTGAACAAGTTTGTTGGTGACTTCATCAAGCAACAGCTGGACAACTATCTCCACAAGAATCAAGATGTGGTTGAGACAATGTTGCAGAAGATTCAGGAGTCGGAGAAGGAGCGCAAAGCCATCGCGGGTGTCACCAAGGCTGCGCGTGAGCGTGCGAAGAAGAACCTATTGAATAACCCTAAACTTCGCGACTGCCAAGTGCACTACAACGATGCCAAGCCTACCAAGTCGGCCAAGGATGCCGACGATGATTTGCGCCAAGAGAGTAGCATCTTCATCACAGAGGGTCTTTCAGCTTCGGGCTCCATCACCAAGAGCCGCGATGTACGCACACAAGCCGTATTCTCGCTCCGCGGTAAACCGTTGAATAGCTTTGGATTGAGCAAGTCGGTGGTGTATGAGAACGAGGAGTTTAACTGTTTGCAATCAGCTCTCAATATAGAGGACGGCCTGGATGAGCTGCGCTATAATAAGGTGATTATAGCCACCGATGCCGATGTGGATGGTATGCATATTAGATTGTTGATGTTGACTTTCTTCTTGCAATTCTTCCCTGATTTGGTTAAGAAGGGCCATGTCTATATTCTTCAAACGCCATTGTTCCGCGTGAAGAACAAGAAAGAGACAAGATATTGCTACTCTGAGGAGGAGCGTTTGCAAGCCATTGAGGAGCTTAAGCCTAATCCAGAGATTACCCGATTCAAAGGTTTGGGTGAGATCAGTCCTGATGAGTTCAAAGGCTTTATTGGCAAGGAGATACGCCTTGACCAAGTGACCTTGCGCAAGGAAGATGCAGTAAAAGATTTGCTGAACTTCTATATGGGTAAGAACACCACCGAACGTCAGAACTTCATCATCAACAACCTCGTAGTAGAAGAAGACGTAGAATAATTCAGATCGCACTGCGGGCTGTAGATCGGCGCAAGCGCCTGTAGAATTTAGATCGGGCTAATGCCCTGTAGACTTTATCCAAAAACTACAGCGAGCTATGCGAGCGATCTATTATCTACAGCAAAGCGATCTACAGTGAGCAAAGCGAACGATCTAAAATAAAAACAAACATGCTTCCATTGATATTATTTGTATGCCTCGGCATTGCAATCCTTGTTATCTTTGAGGTACGCGCCCGCAAGGAGCAGAAATCCAATAGCGAGCAAACTACAGGCGTAGCTGATCTACCATCTACAGCGAGCGATTTACAGCAAAGCGACCTGTCGTCATCCGTGGATGACGACTCCGGCTGCTGCGGAGAGCACTTGGTATGCGAACGCGAGACATTGTTGCAAACCAATGCCAAGGTGGAGTATTACGATGATGAGGAATTAGATACGCTCAGTGGTATCCGTGCGGAAGAATATACTCAGGAGCAATACCAGATGATACGCGAAGTGTTTGATACTTTGCAGGCGAAAGATGTGCCTGGCTGGGTACGAAGCATTCAATTGCGCAATATTCAGTTACCACTCGACATCCGCGAAGAAGCATTGCTCATCGTTGTCGAACGACGAAAAGCATAAATTCCAATAATTGTTATCACTATACTGACGATACCCAACCACAGGGTGTCGTTTGTGCCTATAGTATCCATTTCTTCTATATTCCAACCCGCGCGCAGTGCCACGAAATAGAGGATTACTGCCATGGCGTTGTTGGTGAAGTGCATCAGTATAGGTACCCACAGACTGCCTGTCCAAACCAACATATAGCCAAACAGCGCACCCATCAGCATGCGAGGAACAAACCCATAGAACTGCATATGTATCGCTGAAAAAAGTATCGCACTGCACCAGATTGCGAGGTGGATGCCCCTTTGCGTAGGTTGTGTCGCTTCGCGAGGTGGTGTGCTCTCTGGGCAGGTTGTGTTGCTTCGCGAGGTTGATGGCTGAAAGAGTCGTTGCAGTACTCCTCGGAAGGTCAGTTCCTCTGCTACTGCAGGCAGTAGCGCCATCAATAGCAGATTGATAATCAATCCTCCGAAGGTGGTTACATTCAGAAACTGCTCGGTCAGTATTTTTGCACTCTCCTCTGATGTCTTCATCCATTGTTCCAATGGCTCTAAAAATGCAGGCAAAGTCATTTGCTGATTGAGATCACTTAGCAGATTGATTGCAGGCAACGCTACCAACATCAGAATTATCGCCCATAGTCCATGGCCTTTTGCCTTTTGCCTATCGCCTTCTTGCCTGATTTTCAACCACTCCAATGGTTTGTCGCTCCACAGATACGCCACGCAGAGCGGTGGAAGTAGAAAGATAGCAGCAGTTTGGATGAATTGTACCCACTTTAGTGCGGCTACGGATAGGGGCTGTGCTAACAAGAAGAAACTTCCCATTGCGGGTATGCTTAGTAAGAATATACATCCAAGCCATTGGATGACTTTCACAATCACATGTGATTGTTCATATTTTCCTTTTAGTGCCATAACTGATCTTATTTCGTGCAAAGGTACAGAAAAATACACACAAATACAAAAAAAATCGTAGAAAGTTCACTTTTAGTGCGATTTTTCTTGTATTAGCCCGCATTTGGGCTACGTAGGGTGGTAGTAGCTGCGGGGGAATCTGTGGCTTTCAGGTTATTTGTCAGTTCGCATACCACTCGGTTACCACTCCGATGTTTACGGGTGGTTGTTCGGTGAAGGTTTTTTATATGGTGAAAGAATTTCTATAATAATGCTGCAAAAATCTTCGGTACGGAAAGTGTTTTGTGTCGAAGATTGGAGAATTTGGAGAGAAAAGTGGTAGATATAGCATGCGGAAGTTGCTGTATTATAACAACTTCCGCATGGGTGTATTTTTTTAGGAAAGCCCAATCTTAATAAACAGCATTTTTGCGGGTTGGGAGTTGAGTCGGAGTTCTCTCGTTCGTCTCCCGCTCGTCGGTCGGTAAAATGAAGAAAGGTATAAGAGAGCTAAAAGAGAGGTGCAATCTTAATAAAAGTACTTTTACCAATACATTATACATTAGGCGGTCGTGCCTACCCTGTACGGCACTACCCTGTAGCCGTACGGCTGCGCGACCGCGAGGGTCACGCCATTCTATGTATTGCGCTCAATCCTCAAAGTGGGAACTTTTCGGGCGCAATACTCGGAGTGCGTTCCGTCGCACTCCTTCACCTTGGTCTTTAGCCCGAGGGAGATAGGGAAGGTACAAAGGAAAAGAATCTTAATATTCTTACAAGAATGTAGGGTAAATAGCAGAGCAAAAAGAAAACAACCACCTCAAGAAGAAGTGGTTATTTCTTTATTTTGTCGGGATGACAAGATTTGAACTTGCGACCTCCGGTCCCCCAGACCGTTGCGCTACCGGGCTGCGCCACATCCCGAAGAAAAAGTTCAAAGCCCATGGTTAGGCCTTGAACTTTCCTTTTGCATGAAATTACTCAGCAGCCTCAGTTGCCTCTGCTTCAGCGGCAGCAGCCTCTTGAGCAGCCTCTACTGCAGCAGCAGCGAGTGCATCAGCAGCCTCTTGGCGCTTCTTAGCTACCTCAGCAGCTTTTGCCTTGTTGGTCTCTACCTCTTGAGCGAACAATGCTTTTGCAGCAGCAGCCTTCTTGTCTGCCTCTGCTTGGCTGATCTTACCATTCTTAGCATCCTTTTGTGCTTTCCAAGCGTCGAAACGCTTTTGAGCCTCTTCAGCAGAGAATGCACCCTTAGCTACACCACCGTTCAAGTGCTTCATGAGCATAACGCCCTCACCAGAGAGGATGTTGCGAACAGTGTCAGTAGGTTGAGCACCTACGTTTACCCAGTACAAAGCGCGATCGAACTTGAGATCTACCTTAGCTGGGTTGTTGTTTGGGTTGTAAGAGCCAATACGCTCAATGTACTTGCCATCACGTGGCGAACGGCTGTCTGCTACTACGATGTGGTAGTAAGCGTAGTCCTTGTGACCATGACGAGCCAAACGAATTTTTGTTGCCATTTGTTTGTTGTTATTTGTGGACTACAACTGCACGAGTTGCGTGTCCGGGTTAATATTAATGGTATGCTTTTTACACGAAAAAGCGCGCAAAGGTACTGCTTTTTTTTTATATATGCAAGAAAATGGCAAAAAAAACGCCATTTTCGTTTAGAGGACGCGCCTTTGGCGCTACAGTTTAGAGTTTAGAGGTGGAGATTGCTATTCAACTAATACAAAATCAATTAGTTTGCGCTCGACATCCACTTTGGTGACTTTTACGCGTACTGGGTCGGATAGGGTATAGGTCTTGCCGCTTCGTGCCGCGATCAAGCAATAGTTCTCCTCATCAAACTGCATATAATCGTTCTTTTCAATGGTGCGAATGGGCACAAGTCCTTCGGTAAGGGTGTCGGTGAGTTGCACGAAGAGTCCAAACTCGGTAACTCCGCTGATGATGGCATCAAACTCCTCGCCGAGGTGGTTGTTGATCCATCGTGCGTGCATCTCCTTCACGGAATCGCGCTCCGCCATCTGTGCTGCTAATTCTGCTTCGGAGCAGTGTACACATGCTTCCTCCAGTTCCTCTCGCTCATGGCGGCATAGCGCCTTGGACTGTAGCAAGTAGCGCGATACGAGGCGGTGCACCATCATGTCGGGGTAACGACGAATAGGTGAGGTGAAATGCGTATAGTAGGGGAACGCTAGACCATAGTGACCGATATTGTCGGTGGAATAGACCGCCTTGGCCATTGCGCGGATGGTCAAGGTCTCCACCAACGATTGGCAAGCGCGACCTTGGCAATCATCAAGCAATGCGTTGATATGCTTGTGGGTAGTCTTGCTGTTGGAGGATGTCTTGAGGTGCAATCCAAAGCGCTTGATAAAGGTGCTGAGTCGTCCGATCTTCTCGGGATCAGGGTTATCGTGTACGCGGTAAACGAAGGGTTTGGAGGACTCCTTGGTTTCGCCGTCTTTGTCTTTCTTTTTCTTGCCGATCTCTGCTGCCACGATACGGTTAGCAAGGAGCATAAACTCCTCGATCAAGTGGTTGGTGTCGAGCGAGTTATGGAAGAAGATCTCAATTGGTTCGCCCTTGTCGTCAAGACGAAAATGCACCTCTGGTGACTCGAAGTTGATGGCTCCTTGACGGAAGCGATTGGCGCGCAGTTGTTTAGCCAATGTGTCCAATACGTGCAAGGCTTCAGATAGTTTGGGGCGGTTATCGGTTGTTGGATATCGGTTATCGGATATCGGGGATTGGGTGTCCAGCATATCTTGTGCTTGGCGATAGGTCAGGCGATAGTCCGAACAGATGACCGTTCTGCATATCTTGTGGCGAATCACTTTGGCGTTTGGATCCATTTCCACCACTACCGACATACATAGTTTGTCTTCGTGTGGGCGGAGGCTGCATAGTTCGTTGCTTAGTCGCTCGGGCAGCATGGGTATAACCCTATCAACCAGGTAGATACTGGAACCTCGTTGGTATGCCTCATCGTCTAATGCGGTTTGCTCTTGCACATAGTGTGTGACATCGGCGATATGGATGCCAATCTGATAATTGCCTGTGTCAAGGATTTGGAATGACAGCGCGTCATCAAAATCCTTTGCCTCGTCGGGGTCGATGGTGAAGGTGAGTACGTCTCGCATGTCACGACGACGCAAAACCTCCATGGAGATGGCGTCTTGGGGCAATCGCTGTACATCCTCCATCACCTCGTCGGAGAAACCAGCGGGAAGGGTATATTCGGATTCTTTCTTTTCGATAACGTCATACGACTTCTTGGAGAACTGTTGGTTCTTGTTTTTGCGTTGTGTTGCTTTCTCTCGGCGGAGTCGTTTGGCTATGAGATCTTTTGTTTTCATTCTATAAGTTTGTTGCAGTCAAATATCGTTTTTTTTGTGTACAAAAACTATGCAAAATTACGCAATTTTATGTTTTATGGCATAACATTGTGAAAACCTGCCAACTTTTTCACTGAAAATTTGCGTGTTTGCGATATTTATTGTACCTTTGTCCAAATTTTTAGTACTTTAGGTGGTTTGTTGTTTTTTATAAATTTAGTGACAGTATGAGTGTACTACAAAATATGACTGCAATCAAGATGTTGCAACTGAAGGCGTTTAAGTTCCAGCTGAACAACCCATTTAAGTGGGCCAATGGTTGGTATTCTCCTTTGTACTGCGATGATCGAAAGATATTGTCTTATCCCAAGATTCGCGACTTTGTACGCATTGAATTGGCGCGTACCATCGCGGAGATGTATCCTGATGCAGATGTGATAGCTGGTGTGGCAACCAATGCTATTGCGCATGGCGTGTTGGTGGCAGAGCAATTGGGTCTGCCTTTTGTGTACGTACATCCTACCCCTAAAGATCATGGATTGGAAAACCAGATCGAAGGTGAGTTGCGCCCTAGACAAAGCGTGGTGATCGTTGAGAACCAAGTGAATGTAGGTAGCAACTGCTTGAAAGTGGCAAAAGCGCTGAAGGATAGCAGTTGCAAGGTGCTGGGTGTGGTGACTATATTCGACTATGGTTTTGCGAGCACCTATAAGAAACTGGAGAAAGAGGGTATTGATTTGATTGCACTGACCGATCTGGAGACTGTGTTGCACCATGCGGAGAATATGGGTGTTATCGATGGCGAGGATAGCAAAGCGATCCACGCATGGCAACGAAAACCATCTAAGTGGACAAAATAGAATATGGCTGATATTAAATACGAAAGTAAAATAGGGCAGATTGCGGCGAATGATGCTGCAGTATTTGCTGTGCTGAGCAACTTGGAGAATATCAATCACTTTCGTGATGTGATACCTCAAGATAAGATACAAGACTTAGAGATATCTTCGGATCGTATTCGCTTCAAGGTGGAAGGATTGGGACAAAAGATTGCGATTGCGATTCTGGAAAGAGAAGAATATAAAACGATTAAGTTTGGGGCAGAGAATTTGCCTATTCCATTTAATATTTGGATTCAACTCAAGCAAGTGGCCGAACTTGATACACGCATTCGCATTACCGTTAAAACGGATATGCCTGCGATGTTTAGGATGATGTTTGACAAGAAAATGCAACAAGGTCTTGACCAAGCTGTAGATATGCTTTGCCAAGTACCTTATAACAATATGTAATCATGGGAAAAAAGAAACGTAATCTCCGTATTCACCGAGAAGGTCGCGGCATTATTGTTGGTCTGACATTCTTGATTTTTGCTATTAACGTACCCATCTATATGTTTGTTGAAGAATCTAGATGGGTCTTCGCTATCACGTTGCTGCTTTCGGCTGCATTGTTGGTGTTTGTGACTTATTTCTTCCGCAATCCACACCGAATGTTGGAGGTGGATGATCCTAATTTCTTGATCGCTCCTGCGGATGGACGTATCGTGGTGGTGGAGCCAACTATGGAAAACGAGTATTTCCATGAAGAGCGTTTGCAAGTAAGTATCTTTATGTCGCCATTCAATGTGCATGCCAATTGGTATCCAATTGAGGGTACTGTGTTGGTGTCAGAACACCAAAAGGGTAGTCACAAGGGGGCTTGGTTGCCAAAATCAAGTACGGAGAACGAGCGTTCGTTGGTGGTGATTGAAACGCCAAACAAAGTGCAGCTAGCTGTACGCCAGATCGCGGGTGCGATGGCGCGTCGTATCGTGACCTATGCTAAGCCTGGCAAACAGTCTCGTCGCAATGAGCATTTTGGCTTTATCAAGTTTGGTTCGCGTGTGGATCTATACTTACCTCTTGATACCGAGATCTTTGTAGCCGTAGGTGAGAAAGTGACAGGTAATGAGACAATTATCGGAAGAATTAACTCGTAATACTAATATTTAATATCTATACTAATATGAATAACTTTGAAGCTCTTTTTGCAGAATATTCTTGTGTACTTACTGACGAATCAGTAAAAGCGGCTGTAGCAGATATATTGACCAAACATGTGGAGGAAAACAACAATGTAGAGGTGTGGAAGCAATGTTTGCACTCTATTGACCTCACTACATTGAACGGTGATGATACCACAGAGAAAGTAGAAACCATGGCGCAACGCGTTAATGAGTTTGAAGATCATTTTCCAGGTGTGCCTAATGTAGCAGCGATGTGTGTATATCCTGCTTTGGTGCAAACGGCTGTTGATACGCTCACCGAGCCTATCGGTATTGCAGCGGTGGCTGCGGGTTTCCCTGCTTCACAAACATTTATTGAGGTGAAAGTGGCTGAGGCTGCTATGGCAGTGGCTGCGGGAGCTACAGAGATTGATATCGTAATATCAATAGGCAAATTCCTTGAAGGCGACTATCAAGAGGTGTTCGATGAGATTTCTGAAATCAAGGCGGCTATCAAAGATGCTCATCTCAAGGTGATTCTTGAGACGGGTGCACTCAAAACCGCAGAGAATATCTACAAGGCCTCTATCCTTGCCATGGCTGCAGGAGCTGATTTTATCAAAACATCTACAGGTAAGATTGCTGTTAATGCTACTCCAGAAGCTACGTATGTAATGTGTACGGCCATCAAAGATTGGCAAGCAAAAACTGGCAAGAAAGTATGCTATAAACCTGCTGGTGGCGTGAGTACTACCGATGAAGCAGTACAACACTACACCTTGGTAAAAGAGATCTTGGGACAAGATTGGTTGAACAACGAATCGTTCCGTTTTGGAGCAAGTCGTTTGGCTAATAACTTGTTAACCAGCATCTTGGGGCAGGAGACTAAGTATTTCTAAGGATAATACTAGCTATTTTGGATTGCCCTGCCAGATTGGGGTGGATGCCGTCGGCGCACAGGTAACTTTTTCCGTTTCCTAATGTGGTTGTTATATCAACCAACATGCTGTTGGTCGCATCAGCGACCCGCTTGACTGCGTTGTTATATAGTTCGTGTCCTGCCCAGATGGTTTCTATGCTGCCCTTGAGCCATTTCATCACATTGGCTTTTTGCTCCTTGGTGAACGTAGATGTGAAGAAATCAAAATATCGTTGTGCATCCATTGGAGGTAAAGACATAATCAATGGGGTATATCCCATCTCACGTACCTTATTTATAACGCGCGCGTAGGTTTTTTCGAAGATGTGAAGCGGCGTTTTGGGGTGATGCTCTCCATCTGGATAGTTTGCTATGGCTTTCCAATCGTAGTCGCTATCATTGCCTCCGTAACACATCAATACATATTTTGTGCCATCTAAACTATTCATATGCCGCTCCAAAATGCGTTCGCCAGCTTCGATGGTACAACCCATTTTACCAAGGTTTACCACTTCGCAGTGTAAACTATCTGCTACACGATCTGCTATATTGTGATCCGACAACGAATAATGTCCATGACCATTTTCTTCTTGTGTGAATAATACTCCTTTAATAATGGAGTCTCCTAATGCTGCTAATTTCATAATCAAATCCATGCTATTTCAATCTTTTGTGAGATTAATACCTGCATTTTCTTTAAATGCGGTGCAAAATTACTGCCATTTTTGCATCTGGGAAAATATTTGTGATAATACGGCATGGTTTTTGTAGGAAAATAAGAATATAGTGACAAAATACTAAAATACGTGACAAAATATACAAGTATATGATTTTGTCACACCTAAAAATGTGACGTAAAAATGAGCAAATTAACTCCAGTTATGACTGCTTTGCGCAGTAATTTAGTCTTTATGTTGGTAATCCCAGTTTTTTGGTTGTCATTTGTCTTGCTTTATCAGCCGATGAACCTCGTCAACCTATTGAATATGGGTGGGGATAAGTTGAATTTCAACACCACAATTATCATGTGCATCCTATTGGGAGTAATGATTATTTCTCGAGGGGTGTTTATGGCCATACATCGTACATTAAAGATGAATTGGTGGAAGATGGTTGTATGGGAATTGGTGGAGTTGCTCACAATGAGCTTGTTTACGGCGCTTTATCTCACGTTGATGTACCAAGGGGTTTTTACGTATTTTCAAATGGTTGGGCAAATGCTGTTTTACTTGTTTATTATCACAATCTTTCCGTATGTTATATTCGATTTGGCATTTGCCTATAGGGGTGTGCTTGAGCAAGATACGATATATGATGAAAGTTTGATGCGTTTTGTGGATAGCACCCAAAAACTAAAATTAATGATTGCTTCTTCCGCAGTTTTGTATATCGAGGCGGATGAAAACTATGTGCATGTGCGATATATGGAAGGTGAGAGGCAGAAGGATTATCCACTGCGTGCGTCTATGAAGTCCCTCGAGGAATTAATGCAGAAGCATGGGCTGATACGTTGTCAGCGTAGTTACTATATTAATCCGCAGCATATCAAAGTGTTACGTCGAGATAAGGATGGTATGATATCGGCCGAATTGGATGTGCCAAATCAAAAGTCAATTCCAGTTTCTCCAAGATACTATGATTCTCTGGCTAAATGGCTGTAATTAGTTAGTGATTCGGAAACTGTTGTACAAAAATAGTAAATTGTAGATAGTAAATTTTGTAAATTGTAAATATTTTCGTACCTTTGCAGCATGAAAAAGTTTTATATAGAAACATACGGCTGTCAGATGAACGTGGCAGACAGCGAAGTGGTTGCAGCAATCATGCAAACCACTGATTGTGAGCTGACTGAGGAACTCGCCAATGCTGATATTGTGATTCTTAACACTTGTTCCATTCGTGATAATGCAGAGCAAAAAGTACAACATCGCCTGCAAGAACTGAATGGCAAAAGTGGAAAGGGAAAGATTATTGGCGTGATCGGTTGTATGGCAGAGCGTATGGGTGAAGAGTTGGTACGTGATTTGGGTGTGGATTTTGTGGCGGGGCCAGATGCGTATATGGATATACCTAACTTGTTGGCAATGTGTGAGAAAGGATTACCTGCAATCAATGTTGAGTTGAGTACTACAGAAACTTATCGCGAGGTGATGCCTGCACGTATAGGTAAGCAAATATCTGGTTTTGTGAGCATTATGCGTGGATGTAATAATTTCTGTTCGTATTGTATAGTGCCTTACACTCGTGGTAGAGAGCGCAGTCGTGATGTGGAGAGTATCTTGAATGAGGTGCGTGATTTGCAGGAGAAGGGATATAAGGAGGTGACATTGCTCGGTCAGAACGTTAATAGTTATAAGTACGTGCGCGCACGCGAGAATGGTAGTGAAGAGGTGATAGGATTTGCACAATTGCTTGCACAGGTAGCAGAGACAGTGCCAGATATGCGTATCCGTTTCACTACATCCCATCCCAAAGACATGTCGGATGAAACATTGGAGGTGATTGCACGCTATAAAAACTTGTGTAAGTTTATTCATTTACCAGTACAAAGTGGTTCAAACAAAATTCTAAAATCCATGAACCGCAAATATACTCGCGAGTGGTATTTAGATCGTATAGCTGCAATTCGCAGAATCATCCCCGACGCTGCAATCGGTACGGATGTGTTCTGCGGTTTCCATGACGAGAGTATAGAAGATCATCAAGAGACACTCTCGCTCATGCGAGAAGTAGGATTTGATACGGCTTTTATGTTCAAGTATAGCGAACGCCCAGGCACGCATGCGCAGAAATATCTACCTGATAATATTTCAGAAGAGGAAAAAGTGAGACGTCTTAATGAGATTATTGCGCTGCAAAATCAATTGTCCCTGGAGAGTAACCAACGAGAGATTGGTAAGGTGGTGGAAGTGTTGGTGGAAGGGTATTCCAAACGCAGCCGTGAGGATATGTATGGCAGAACATCGCAGTATAAGACAGTAGTTTTCCCTCGCCAAGGACGCAAGATAGGAGAGTTTGTACAAGTGAAAATAGAGGAAGCTAGTGCTGCTACTTTGAAGGGAAAACTTGTATAAATGGTTGATTTTAAGGTTAAATAATAGGTTTTTTAATCAAAAAAGGCATTTTTTTACTAAAAAATTTGCATGATTGATAAAAATATAGTACCTTTGCACTCGAAAACAATAAATTTTCATAGTTAAGGTTTAGGTTTAATGGCAACGAGAGGCTGGGAAGTTTCTCGTTGTTTCTTAAACAATCGCAAAAAATGAAGATATTGTTTTCTTATTTTTTTGTGCAAATATGAACGAATTAGATAAAACTACACAAGAAAATCCATTACTCATTGACATGAGTGATACAGAGGAAGCTCGCAAAGCATTTATTGCGAGCGAAATTTTTAATCGTAAATACTAAAGAGAAATATGGCAACAACTTACATGACCGCAGAAGGTCTGCAAAAATTAAAAGATGAGCTCCAATTCTTGGAGTCAGTGGAGCGTCCTCGCGTGATTGCAGCTATTGCAGAAGCACGTGATAAAGGTGATTTGAGCGAAAATGCTGAATACGATGCAGCAAAAGAGGAGCAAGGTATCTTGGAGAGCAAGATATCGTTGATCAAATCAAAGATTGTGGATGCTCGTATTATTGATGAGACTGATATCAATACAGATGAAGTACAAATCTTGACTAAGGTACGCGTATTGAACTTGAAAACCAATCAAGAGAAAGTATATCAATTGGTTACCGAGGGTGAGGCAAACGTAGCAGAAGGTAAATTGGCTACTACCACTCCTATTGCCAAAGGTCTGCTTGGCAAGAAAGTGGGCGATATCGCAGAGGTAGTAGTTCCTGCTGGTAAATTGCAATTTAAGGTATTGGAAATCAGTATCTAATGATCAATAGGAAGAGCTATGACTATTTTCACTAAGATTATCAAAGGAGAGATTCCAAGCTACAAAGTAGCGGAGAATGACAAGTTTTATGCCTTTTTGGATATCAATCCATTGCAAAAAGGACATACATTAATTGTGCCTAAATTAGCAGAACCAGAAGCTGACTATATCTTTGATTTAGACGATGATATCTTGAGCGAGATGTTGGTGTTCTCTAAGCAAGTAGCCCATGGTATCAAGGCTGCAACAGATTGCAAGCGTGTGGGTGTAGCTGTGATTGGTTTGGAAGTGCCACATGTGCATATGCATTTGATTCCAATCAATAAGGAGGGTGATATGTCATTCGCCAATCCAAAGATGACATTGCCTTCTGAAGAAATGGCGGAAATAGCCAAGTCAATCGTTGAAGCGATAGAATGTTAAGATAAAAAAATGACTGCAATCGCAGTCATTTTTTATTTCTTGTTTGTTGAAGCAGATTACTTAGGCAACCATGTTTGGCTTCTTCCTAAGATTCCTGCTTTGTCTAAAGAGCCGCGAAGGATGAGCTTTCCGTTTTTTAAATATACTTTCGCGTAATAGAACTTGCCATTATCCGGATCTAGTACTTTACCTCCGCGCAGTTCACCATCTTTTAGTTGCATGTCACGAATGATGGTCAGGCCAACGATAGGTTGGTTATGCTCTGCTCCCTCACATGCTTCGCAAACTGCGGTTTCAGCATTAGGACCAAATAATTGGATAATATCACCATAATACTTTCCATTGTTAGCTTGATAAATAAGCACAACTGATTTTTGCTCCCCTGTAGCATCATCCACGGTAATCCACTCGCCCAAAATAGGTGTTTGAGCCAACATTGTAGTAGCAAAAAATAGTGCTACAACAAGAAAAAGATTTCGTTTTTTCATAATTTTGACTATTTGTTTATAGGGTTATTATTTGAAAACTTGCGGCAAAAATACAAAAAAAAACTTGAATATACCAAATATATAGCGAAATATTTTGTTATTTGCCCAAAAATCAGTAATTTTGCGGGGTGATTAAGTGACTAAAAAAGTATGAAATTAGTATTTGCTTCAAATAATAAACACAAATTGGAAGAGGTTCGTCAGATACTTCCTACCCATGTAGAAGTAATTAGTTTGCGAGAGATTGGTTTCGTGCAGGATATTGATGAAACTGGCACAACGTTAGAAGAGAATTCCGCATTAAAGGCTCGAGAAGTATGGAATTGGTTAACTGATAATTCCTTATTAGACAGCGTTGATGGCGTGTTTGCTGACGATACAGGTTTGGAAATAAGTGCGTTAGGTGGTGCTCCTGGTGTGCGTACTGCTCGTTGGGCGGGTGATGAAGCATGCGATATGAACAACCGACAAAAAGCGTTACACGAATTGGCGGGTGTGAAGGATAGAGCTGCACGTTTTAGAACGGTTGTATCTTTGATTATAAAGGGAGAGATGCAACAAGTAGAGGGTATTGTGAATGGAGAGATAGCAATAGAAGAAGAGGGGGATGGTGGTTTTGGATATGATCCTGTGTTTATTCCAGAGGGTTATAACAATACATTCGCATCTCTATCTTCTGAGGAAAAAAATGCTGTTAGCCATAGAGGTAGAGCGATGGAAGCATTGCGAAAATTGATTGATAATATAGGGTAATGGTTTGATCATGAGGAGGATATTTTTTGTTTTTGGGTTACTCCTGCTTTGTGTGGGAAATATGTTTGCTGAAAAAGATCAGCGTACTGATGTCGTGCCAAGTTGGGACATCTTTGATGAGGATGAAACATATGGTAATATGTATCGTTGGCGTTCTCATGCAGCATTTACTCAAATAAATGAAGTCGTTGTGATGGGAGATAAAGCATATGGTTTATCTTCAAATTCATTATTTTCAGTAAATAAACAGGACGGAGAGATAGAATATTATACCAAATTAAATGGGTTGAGTAGTTCAGTAATTGATCATATTGCATATAATGAAGAGTTAGATCGAATGTTGATTACTTATCGAAATGGACAAATTGATATTATGACATCCGATGAAAATGTACACAATATATCTGATTTATTTTTAAAGCAAATAAGTGCATCTAAACAAGTAAATGATATTTGTATGTACCAAGATAAGGCCATCTTAGCCATGAGTTTTGGCCTGTTGGTCGTAGATATGAAAAAAGTAGAAATATCAGATACATACTATATTGGAAATAATGGTTCGGAAGTAGATGTTGATTATGTTACGGTGACAACTGAAGCAATATATGCGGCTACGAATGAGTACATATATACGGCTGATTTAACGGACAATTTACTAGATTATGAGTATTGGAAAGTTCTTTCATTTCCAAAAGGAAAAGTAAATGGTATGCGAACCCACCAAAATGCAGTGCATTTATTGGTAAATCAAAAGTTGTATATTTTACAAGGAAATGATTGGTCACCAGTATCGGTAGGCGCAAAAAATCCGCCACTTTTCCGTCATCTATGTGCAACTAAAAATAGTTTGTATGCTTTGCCAAATAATAGATATGGTGTTTGGAAAGTAGATTCAAATATGGTGAATTTACATTTGACCTACGCCTATAATTATGCTATACAAGAGGATGGTAATGCATATTGGCTGGGATCAAGTGATAATGGATTAATTCATCTTTATGGGTCAAAAGCTCCTGAATATCAGACTGATATCCAAGAGTATTATCCTGATGGACCAATAAATAATTTTGCATATCGATTGCGTTTTTTTGATGATAAATTATATATGTTGCCCGGAGGAAGATGGGCCAGTGAGTATAAACGTCCAGGAGATATTATGATTTATGAAGATGGTATATGGACTAATATCAAGAATGCTGATTTGGTAAAGGCTGCAAATGGACATAAATTATATGATTTCATGAATGTGGCGCAGGATCCAAATGATGCAAGTCATTACTTTGTCACTACATATGGTACCGGGTTGCTAGAGATGAGGGATACTAATGTGATAAAAATTCATTTACCGTCTAATAGTAAACTTGTTTCCGCAGCACCAGCTTATCCAGATTACTACACTCGAACAGATGGTGCTATGTATGATGATCAAGGTAATCTGTGGTTGTTAAATATGGGTGCTCCTAATGCAGAAAATGGGAAAATACATGTGATATCACCTGATGGCGAATGGCATTCGTTTGAATTGTTGCGTAATCATTCAAGTATTGTTTTAAATACTGCAGGAGAAATATTGGTAGATAAGAGAAATCCACAATGGAAATGGATCCCTGTATTACGAGCGGATGCTGGTTTGATTCTGTTGCAAGATAATGGTACACCTATTAATCCACACGATGATAAGGTTACGTATCGTAATGAGTGGGTGGACCAAAATAATAAACTAATTCAGCCGAATAATATCTATGCAATCGCGCAAGATTATGTAAATACGATTTGGGTTGGAACATCTTCTGGTATATTCGCAATACCTATGTCCGTTGATTTTACGGCTTCTAATCAATGCAAGCGTGTTGTTATTCGACGTAATGATGGCAGTGGATTAGGAGATTATTTATTGGATAACGAGCAAATCAATGCGATTGCTGTTGATGGCGCAAATCGTTTATGGGTAGGCACCTCAAATTCGGGTGTTTATTTATTAAATCCAATAGGATCAGTAGAAGATGATGTCAACTATACAATGGAAACAGTTGCTCATTTTACAACAAACAACTCTATATTGCCAACTGATGAAATAATATCTATTGCGATTCAAGAGTCTTCTGGAGAAGTGTTTATTGGCACTAGCGGCGGATTAGTTTCTTACATGAGTGATGCTACTAAACCAGAGGAAACATATGATGAATTATATGCATATCCAAATCCGGTACATCCAACTTATCAAGGGTATATAACAATCAAAGGCCTAATGGATGATTCAGAGGTTCGGATTGTTGATGCAAGTGGTAATCTTGTAAAAATCCTATATGGAACAGGGGGAACTGTAGTGTGGGATGGAACAAACGCCCAAGGACAACGTGTTGGTGCTGGAGTCTATACTGGTTTATGCAACACGAAGTCTGGCAGTGGACATGGCACTATAAAAATATTGATACTAAATAAGAACTAATTTTTAGCAATTAGTTCCGTATTAAATTCATAAATTCTTCTCTGGTTTCTTGACGGTTGAAAGCACCAGTAAAGTCACTAGTAGTGGTAATTGAATGAGGTTTTTGTACTCCGCGCATTTGCATACATAAGTGTTCGGCCTCAATTACAACCATTACTCCAAGAGGGTTTAGTGTATTTTGTATACATTCTTTGATTTGCATAGTCATACGCTCTTGGACTTGTAAACGATGGGCAAAAACATCCACTACGCGAGCGATTTTGCTTAATCCTGTAATTTTACCATTAGGAATATAAGCCACATGAGCTTTACCAAAGAATGGTAAAATATGGTGTTCGCATAATGAATAAAAGGGGATATCTTTTACTACCACCATTTGACGATAATCTTCTTCAAATAAGGCACTACGCAAAATTTCTTCGGCATCTTGTTGATAGCCTTGAGTCAGAAATTGCATAGCATCTCCTACGCGTGTGGGAGTTTTAAGTAAACCATCGCGGCTTGTGTCTTCGCCAATTAAGTGAAGTATTTGTTCAATATGATGAGAAATCTTTTGGGTTGTATTATCCGAAGGAATAAATGGTGCAGTCATAATTATAATCTCTAATTAAGAACAATGATTTGATCTGGTACAATGTATGTACTACTTTGTAATTCAGGACACAAGTCAAGTAATGATTCTTTGTATTGATTGGCATCTTCGCGTGTTCGAAAATTACCAATACGTACTTTCCAAAATGGAGGCTCCGAAACTACATATACAGGTTGAGAAAGTTTTTTTTCTAATTCCTGTTGTAGCAATATAGATTCATTTTTAGCTCGTTGTTGTAGATTAGAAGAATAGACTTGTACACGGAAACCACTTACCTCTTGTTGACCTCGTTCGATACCAAGATATTTATCCATCATGAGTCGATAGATAGAAGAATCTTGATGAACTATAGCATGTTCCATTATGTCAGTTAGCAGAGTGATGGCTGTTGTATCATTCTCTGTGATACTATCCGATGTAATTAATTCTTCTTCGAGAAATAAACTATCTAGATTTTGTGCGAATACATGCCCTCCAATGATTATGCATGCAATAAATAAAAAGATATGTTTCATATTTTAATATCTAAATGAACTACCGCCTACAAATTCACGTAAGAATGAGGTAGGTGGAATTTCTTTTTCCGAGATGGATTCAAAGTAACTTAAATATTTTTTCAATCGGTGAGCCGTCGTATATTCATCGCAGTATTTAGGTACTTCATCCAAAATTGGTTCGGCATGGCGTTTTAATACTGCTAATTCGAACAACAATGCAGAGTTAAACATGACATCAGCTTCTTCTTGGAATGGAGCTATCCAACGATCCTCACCACGTTGAACGCTACTTAGGCGCGCTATAGTTTCGCGAGCGGAATAGCCTCGATAGCGATAATCACGAACAATGCGGCGAATTAAACGTACATCGCTAGTCGGAATCCAATTGTGGTTGTCTAAATTAACAGTAGTAAGTGAACTAACATAAATCTTAAATGTCATTTCACGTGGAATGTTAGGAATTAACTTGGGGTTGAGTGCATGTAATCCTTCCAAAATGACAACTGTATCATTTTCTAAATGCAGGGTATCGCCACGGTACTCACGCATACCCGTTTCAAAGTTATAAAAAGGTAAAGATACTGTCTTACCTTCCAATAGATCAGATAATTGTTGACGGAAAAGGGCTAAATCAAGTGTTTGAAGATGTTCAAAATCCCATTCACCATTTTCATCACGAGGAGTGTCTTCACGATTGACAAAATAGTTGTCCATTGATATTACAACAGGACGTATTCCGTTAACCATCAGTTGAATGGTTAAACGTTTAGAGAATGTCGTTTTGCCAGAAGAACTTGGACCTGAAATCAGCACAAAACGTGGTACGCCTCCCTCATGATTGGCTATTTGGTCTGCAATTTGCGCAACTTTCTTTTCGTGCAATGCTTCTGAAAGTTTAATCATTTCAACACTTCGCTGATTTTTATGTGCCTTATTAAACTCTCCTACATTACTGATATGCAGCAATTTATTCCAACCAACATATTCTTGAAATATTCCAAAACGCTTGTCTTGTTTGCAACGTTCTTCCAATTGATTTGGATCTTTACGGCAAGGAATACGCAGCAAGATATTGCCATGATACTCTTCTACGTCAAACAGATGAATGTACCCTGTTGAAGGCATCAACGCACCAGTGTAATAATCAATGTAATCTCCCATCCGATAGTAACGACAGTAAGGATTTCCTAGGGTCTCAAATAGAGTCGTTTCGCCATCATGACGATCTCCGAATAGACGAATAACTTCTTTAGTTTGTCTTTCTTCAGTGATTATTGGACGGTCTTCGGAAACAATCTGTTGCATGCGCTCCTTCAATTGTTTCACAACATCGTATGTGATTGTTTTGGCTATTTCGCGAGATTCGCGAATGGTGCAGTAAAATCCTTTACTAATTGGGTGCTCAATACGTAAGTCGCAACTAGGCCATAACTCACGGACAGCACATGCCATCAGCATGCTCAATGTACGAATATAACAACGTCTGCCACTATCGCTAGTCGCGTCAATGAATTCAATATCCTTAGGTTTGTATATCAAGAAGTTAAGGCTTTGTACTTTATAATTTACTCGTGCAGCAATCACTGGATGAGGCATTTCTAGTGCCAACATTTTATACAAATCTTTTAATGATGTTCCACAAGGAATATCATGATATTGTTTTGTGTTTTTGCAATAGATTGTAATAAAATTCTGCATACTTCTTGAATTTTTAGACACACCTTGTTTGTTATCCGACTTGACTGCCGTTCTTTACTTGAGCGGTAACGGTGGTAACTACCAATTTACCATCTGCATCTACTGCAGAAAGAATCATACCTTGTGACTCAATGCCCATCATCTTACGAGGTGGGAAATTGGCAATGAACAATACTTGTTTGCCAATTAACACAGATGGATCAGGATAACTTTGTGCAATGCCAGAAAGAATTGTGCGACCACCCATGCCATCATCCAAACGGAATTGTAATAGGCGATCTGATTTCTTAACGGGTTGACAATCAATCACTGTCGCTACACGAATATCCATCTTAACAAATTCATCAATATTAGTGTTTTCTTTAATTTCTACAGGTTTCCAGTTTTTAAGAGCTTCCTGTTTCTCAGCCTCTTCGTTGGCTGCTTTGATGTTAGCTAGGCGGTCAAGTTGGGCTTGAATTGTAGCATCCTCTATCTTTTCAAAAAGAAGCGATACCTCACCCAATTCTTGTCCCTCTTGGAGAAGATTGATATTACCGAGTTCTTCCCATTTGAGTTCAGACATTGAGAGCATTTTGCGGAGTTTTGCCGAAGAGAATGGCAAGAAGGGTTCGAATGCAACACTCAGATTAGCCGCAATTTGCAATGCGAGATGGAGAATAGTTGCAGTACGATCCATATCGGTCTTTGCTATTTTCCAAGGCTCGGTATCTGCGAGGTATTTATTTCCAATACGTGCTAAGTTCATTGCTTCTTTTTGTGCATCACGGAAGCGGAAATCGTTTAGTAGTTTCTCAACTTCTGCTTTCACATTTTGGAACTCAGCAATAGTTGCTTGATCATATTCGTTGAAAGTACCCACCGCAGGAACTTTACCATCAAAATATTTCTTAGTAAGTACCAACGCACGATTAACGAAGTTACCATAAATAGCCACAAGCTCGTTATTATTACGTGCTTGGAAGTCCGCCCATGTAAAGTCATTGTCCTTGGTTTCTGGTGCGTTAGCGGTTAGTACATAGCGCAGAACATCTTGTTTATCAGGAAAATCTACGAGGTATTCATTCAGCCAAACAGCCCAGTTGCGGGAGGTAGAAATCTTATCACCTTCTAAGTTCAGGAATTCGTTAGATGGTACATTATCTGGCACAATATAACTACCCTCTGCTTTGAGCATAGTTGGGAAGACAATGCAGTGGAATACGATATTATCTTTTCCAATAAAGTGAATCAAACGAGTAGATGGATCTTTCCACCAAGTTTCCCAGTTGCCAAAATGCTCTGGTTTTGCGTCGCAAAGTTCCTTTGTATTAGATATATAGCCAATTGGTGCATCGAACCAAACGTAAAGTACTTTGCCTTCTGCACCCTCTACTGGCACTGGGATTCCCCAATCCAAGTCACGGGTTACTGCGCGAGGACGCAAACCGCCATCTAACCAAGATTTGCATTGGCCATACACGTTTGGACGCCATTCTTTGTGTTCCTGCAAAATCCATTCCTCAAGCCATTGTTGGTATTGATCAAGAGGTAGGTACCAGTGTTTGGTCTCTTTTTTGGTCAATGGATTGCCATTGATAGCATTGTATGGATTAATCAATTCATCTGGCGAAAGGGTTGCACCACACTTCTCACATTGATCGCCATACGCCCCTGCGGCATGGCAACGTGGGCACTCACCACGGATATTGCGATCGGTCAAAAATTCCTGAGTCTCAGGATCATAGAATTGTTCAGAAGTCTGTTCTACAAACTTACCCTCATCATATAATTTACGAAAAAAATCCGATGCCAATTGATGATGAATCTTGCTTGTAGTACGAGAATATACATCAAACGAGATACCAAAACCTTCAAAAGAATTTTTAATAATGTTGTGATAGCGATCCACTACCTCTTGAGTGGTAATACCCTCTTTGCGAGCGCGGATGGTAACAGGTACACCATGTTCATCGCTTCCTCCTACAAAGAGTACATTTTCGCCCTTAAGACGCAGGTAGCGAACGTAGATGTCTGCGGGGACATACACGCCAGCCAAGTGTCCAATATGTACGGGACCATTGGCATAAGGAAGGGCTGTCGTTACAAGTGTTCGTTGAAATGTCATATAGTTCTATTTTTTGTTGTTTCTTTTTTTATTTTCATCTATAATATTGAAGGCTATTGCAAGTTGTTTCTCTAGTTCCTCTTTCGTAACTCGTTGGATAGTATCTTCTTTGGCAACAGAAATATTACCAGTCTCTTCTGATACAACAATCGCAAGCGCATCTGTTTTTTCGGTTATTCCGAGGGCAGCGCGATGACGGAGACCATAGCGCTTAGGTAAATCAGTGCGTTTAGAAACGGGTAAAATACAACCTGCAGACCACACGCGTCCGTTACGAATAAGGAGTGCACCATCATGAAGTGGCGTGTTCTTGAAAAAGATATTTTCAATGAGTCGCATGGAAAGAGTCGCATCAATTATTTCTCCAGTGTCAGCATATACTTTGAGTTCTTGTTGGTTGGTTATGACAATTAATGCGCCAGTTTTGTTCGCCGACATATGTTCGCACGCTTTCAAAATGGCATTTACTTGATTTTGAGCATTTTGTTGATGTCTAATCTTGGACCAACGATCTTTGAAATGCTCTACGTTGAACCGAGCGCCAATTCGATAGAAAAAGCCACGGATCTCCTCTTGAAAAATAACAATCAATGCGATTGCACCCACACTAACGAAACGATCAAATAATGCGCTAGTTAATTCTAGTTGGAATACGTAACTCACTAATAACCAGGTGATAATGAATGCTAATATACCCCAGAACAGATTACTAGCTCCCGAGCGACGCAGGATGCGATAAATTGTAAATAAAATAAACGCAACCAGCAGAATATCAATAATATCTTTTATTTCGAGTAACATATGACTTAGTTTTCTTTATGCGTTAGTAAATGAATCGCAATAGCTTGTTTTGCAGCTGTCACATCATGCACACGCAGAATACATGCTCCGTGTTCTAATGCAATCGTATTAGCTGCCGTTGTAGCGGGCAACACATCCGATGGATTCTCTCCTAATGGTTTGTATAACATCGACTTACGTGATATTCCAACCAATATTGGTGCTTGTAAGACGGACAACACTTTCATGTCGCGAAGAATAGCATAATTTTGTTGTTCCGTTTTTGCAAATCCAAATCCGGGATCAATGATTACGTCTGCAACGCCCATTCGATGTAGTTTATCCAATTTTTCTTGAAAGAAGTCCACGATATTACTCATTGTGTATTCATAACATGTTGAATATGTGGTCATTTCTCGTGCAAATGTCAAAATATAAGGTACGCGATATTTCGCGATTACTCCCCACATTTTGCTATCTGCATCCCCTCCATACACATCATTAATCATATCCACTCCGGCTTGTATTGCTTTCTCTGCTATTTCTGCACGAAAAGTATCTACCGATAGAATAGCATTGGGAAAATGGGTGCGAATTATTTTCAGTGCGGGGGCTAGACGATTCCACTCTTCTTCCGCTTCTACGGGTGTTGAGCCTGGGCGAGTGGAACATGCACCCATATCAATTATGTCTGCCCCTTGATCAAGAAAGCTCTGCACCTGTTCTAGCAACTCATCCTCATCTTTATTTCCCCATGAAGTATAAAAACTATCAGGGGTAATATTCACAATGGCCATCACGAGGGGTGATGACAAATCTATCAATTGATTGTGTATGTTCAAACTCAATTGCATTTGACCTGCAAAAGTACTATTTTTTTTTCATATATACAATATTTTGAGTTATTTTTTTGTAATATTCTATTTCTTTGGCCATCTTTGTGCTTCTCCTTTAAAAACTTAATTGTACTTTTGATTATCAGTTTATAATTAGTTGTTAGTTATACTTGGTGATTAATTAGTTATTCGTTGTGTTCTATTTTAGTAAGGTTTTACGAGGAGAAAAGTGTGCCTCTTGAAATAAATCCAAATACTTGATAATGCAATATTTTTACGAATAGAACTACTAAAAAGATGTCATTTTTTATGAAAAAAATATTTTTTCAGTGCTTTTTTAATAAAAAATTAGTATATTTCGTTTTTTTTTTGTAACTTTGCAGGCTGAAAGTGAATTTAATAAATAAACTTATAATTATGAACATTAAAACAAACGTATTGAAAGTATTAGTAGCCATCTTTGTAATCTTGGCTTTCGTTGCTTGCAAATCGTCACGCAATTCTGACCTTAACACCAATACATCTTTCCAAACAGGTTGGAAGTCTTCTGATGAATCAACTATTGATTTTCAGGCATATGAGGGTATTCTTTCCGATGCCCCTGTTGGTATGTTGCCTATTGAGGGGGGAGTGTTTACAATTGGCCAAGTAGATGAATTCATTACGGCTCCTCGCAACAACGAGCGCAGAACGCTGACTGTGAGTTCATTCTTTATGGATAAATATGAGGTGTCAAATATCGCTTGGAGAGAGTATATTGGCTGGAATGAAGCTGTTTTTGGCCATACTAAGCCAGAACTGCTCAAGAGCCTTTTGCCAGATACAACTGTTTGGCGTGATGAGATGGCGTACAACGAACCTTTTGTAGAATACTATTTCCGCCATCCTGCATATAGTTTCTATCCTGTTGTAGGTGTTTCTTGGGAGCAAGCTATGGCTTACAGCCAGTGGCGTACAGATCGTGTGAACGAACAGATTCTCGTTTTGAAGAAATTTATAGAGAAACCAAATTACAAGCTACTCCGAGCAAATGCATATTTTACGAAAGAGGAAATTGAAAAATACGTAGATCCTTCTAAGTACACCTTGATACCAGTGGAGAGACCTGCCGCTAGTGGTGGTAGTGCGGAAATGTATCAAGTACCATATGAGTGGATTAAGGATCAATTCGTATTTAATACGGAGAAGTATCTTAAATCAACTGCTTATAATCCTTCTACAGGTGCAGCTGAGCGCAAGAGATTTGATCAAGGCCGTAAATTGAATGTTGCCGATGGTATTTTATTGGTCGGATATCGTCTTCCTACTGAGGCAGAATGGGAATATGCTGCGTTTGCTCCTAAGGCTGGCTCTGATGGATTATCTAAAGAAGGAAAAATATACCCATGGTCTGGATATCATCCTCGTGATATCAGTAGCAGAAATAAAGGCAAAATGCTTGCCAACTTTGTACGTGGCAGAGGTGACATGATGGGAGTTGCTGGTAACCATAACGACGGCTATGTGTTGACTGCTCCTGTAGATGCGTATGAACCTAACGATTTTGGTTTGTACAATATGGCGGGTAACGTAAATGAGTGGGTATTAGATGTTTATCGTGAAACTACATTTGAAGAAATGACCGAATACAACGCATTCCGTGGCAATGTCTATTCTTCTATTAAAAAGGATGACGATGGTAATCCTATTTTGAATGATTATGGTCAATTAGATATTGAATGGAAGAAAGAGGATGATAAACGTAACTACCGTGATGGTGATGCTGGCTCTTTGTTTGATACAGACTATCCTTTGAGTACTGTTGGGTTCACTCCAGAGCAAATGGAAAAGGTAAAATATGACCCATCAGACGTGTTGGCTCCTCGTATCAATGATAGTACCCGAGTTTACAAAGGTGGCTCATGGAATGACCGTATCTATTGGCTCAATCCTACTACCCGTCGTTATATGCAACAAAATCAATCCTCTAGCACAATAGGTTTCCGTTGTGCAATGAGTATCTTAGGTAAAGAATAAAATAAAATAATAATAGTATGAATATTCCATCTAATCTGTACTACACAAAGGAGCATGAGTGGATCCGTGTAGAAGGTAACGAGGCATTTGTCGGTATTACCGACTATGCACAGTCTGAACTTGGTGAGATCGTCTTTGTGGACATCAATACTGAAGGCGAAACATTAGGCCAAGGTGAGGTTTTTGGTTCTGTAGAGGCAGTGAAAACCGTTAGTGATCTCAATATGCCTGTTGAAGGTGAAGTGCTTGAGATTAATGAAACTATCAATGACCAGCCTGAATTGGTAAACAATGATCCTTACGGAGAAGGATGGATGATTAAAATCTCTGTAGTTAATCCGGATGACTTGAATAATCTTTTGGACGCTGAGGGATATCAAGCTTTGATAGGTTAATCCAATCAATATCAGTATTAAACTAACAAACGACTACTCAAATGGGTAGTCGTTTGTTAGTTTTGGTTGTAATGTTTGAATATATGTCTTAATTACATTGTTCTTGATATTTCTCTTAATGAGTACGATTGAAACTACAATATACCATCTCTATATCCATGGGGTTAATAGAGTTGTTTGCAGAGCGAATGCGTGTAGCTGATATCGTTTGTAATTGTCTAATGGATGTGATAGAACCTGTTGATGAGTTGGTCGTAACAGAAATAGGAATTAATACAAATTTCAATTCATCTACTTTGTTCTTTTCGTGCAGTTGCAATGTTAAGAAGGTTGACAAATCATATGTGTAATTGTATGTTGTATTTCCTAGTGTATCCGTTGATGCAGATAAAGTACCAACTATGGCAACCGAATCCGATGGCATAGTGTTTTGGGAGAAGAAATCTTCTAAACTGCTTTCTTTAATCAGCATCATGTAAGTTGCAGGTGAATCCCAATTATCTCTTGGGCGATCTGTCACTGAATCTGAATACAATACATCTACGGTTAAATTCGCTTTATTCACATATACACTATACAATGTGGAATCATTGCCCAGTTGTTCATCTATGCGATTAAAAATAGAATCCATACGTACGGATAATTGTGTATAGATATTCGCTGGCGAAACAATATAATTGGTGTCTGTTACCTGAGAATATTTTTCTAAAATCTCTGGTCTGTTAGGATATACATAGCGATTGACTTGTCGTACTTCTTCATTTACATAGAATGACTTGGTATCATAGATGACAGAGTCGGTGGCACTCGGACGTGGCATTGTAAAATGGTAGAAAACTGTCATGGCGATATCACTAATATACAATACATTACTACCTCCAAAGTCAGTACAGATATATAATCCCTTAAATTGTTGATTAAATGCTTGTTGTGTTGAAAAATCTTTTACTTCAAAAAAGCGTTTAGCAAACTTATTTGATAATTTTATACGAATTGTTGGGATGTATTGTTCTGTTTCAGAAGAATAGGAAGAGTCTGCAGGTGTCTGTGGTACTACAATTGTTGAATAGTTTGTAATACGTGTAGACTCATCCAAACTGCAATAATCCCCAATTTGCAAATTACTTGGATAGCGTTCGTTTTCTAATAATGTCTGGCGGTCCATTTCATATACATTGATACCGAGTGGACTGCTTCCGTCTCCGTACCATGTATTATAGTATAAGTACAAGCATACAGAATCCACAATGGGATCTATCTGAAGAGTATCACCAGGGGCTAAGGCAACTTGGTCTGGATATGTAAACCCTTCAGGACAAGCTAGTTGTGTTAAAATATCTGCTTTGATTGTACCAAAATGAGTCTCACATTCTCCTAGGAGAAAAGAGTCTGGTGTTAACGCGATAGCCATACAGGAATCCAATGCAGATACAACACCAAAAGTATCAGACTTCACTTTTATTCTATCTTCCTCAGATAATATTGATTCGCCTGCGCTATGTGTATCGCCATTGCAACTACTAAAGAGAGAAAGGCATGTCAATACCACTATTCCTACAACCCAATTATTCCTCATTCTTATCCAATAAACTATTATAGAAATCTAAATATGCTTGTTTGTCTTCACCTACATAAGGCATGATAGGTTTTCCGCTATTTTGAGCATAGTTTAACAATCGTTGATTTACATTTTCTGATGCTAAAACAATAGCATCGGAATAATCAATGGCTAGTCGCATCAAGTCCTCGTAACCTACTGGTAAACCTGCAATACCACGAATGTCGCTATTCAAAATGCCTCCGCCCAAAATCTTATTTGTGAATTTTGAACTGAATGGAGTGTTGTACTCCTCATTGTCCAACGATAGAATAATTTTGGTATTCTCGAAGAATGGTGTGTCGGCATACAATTTCTTCAAGAATAATGGAGTTAGTGCAGACATCCAGCCTGAGCAATGAACAAAGTTCGGTGTCCAACGAAGTTTTTTGACTGTCTCCAATACACCACGAGCAAAGAAGATACAGCGCTCGTCATTGTCTTTATACTCTTCTCCATTGGCATCTACTAACCCTTTGCGACGATAGAAGTAATCATCATTATCAATAAAATAGATTTGAATACGAGCCGATTGTATGCTGGCCACCTTAATGATTAGCGGATGGTCAGTTTCTGAAATAATAAGATTTATTCCAGACAAACGAATTACTTCGTGCAACTGATTTCTACGCTCATTAATGTCGCCAAACTTAGGCATAAACGTGCGTGTCTCATAGCCATTAGCTTGGAACCACTCTGGCAACTTCCTATTCAGCGTGCGAATAGGGGTTTCTTGATCTAAAAAAGGATAGATCTGCTGTGAGACAAATAGTATTCGATTGGGCTCTTTCATTGGATATATTTTTATTAAGGTAAAATTTCCCGCTACAAAGGTACGAAAAAAAAATGACATTACATAATTTTTAAGCAAAAAATTTTCTTTTTTCCTATATTTGTTGTACCTTTGCAAACTTTTTTAACGAAGAATGTTCATTTTTTATCAATACATATGCAAGTTTTAACTACAAAAGAAAATCTTGTTCGCCAGGTTGAAGCCTGCCTTCGTCAGAACAAAACAATAGGTCTCGTTCCTACTATGGGTGCGCTTCACGAAGGACACGCTGCTTTAGTGCGTCGCTCGGTTTCAGAGAATGATGTTTGTGTAGTAAGCGTGTTTGTGAATCCTACGCAATTTAACAATAAAGAAGATTTGCAGAAATATCCTCGCACATTAGAAAAAGATGTAGAGTTATTAACGCAACTAGGGGCGCACTTTGTCTTCGCTCCTTCTGCTGAAGAGATGTACTCTGCTGAAGAGATGAATACGGAGTTTGCTTTCGATTTCAACGGATTAGACAAAGTCATGGAGGGGAAAATGCGACCAGGGCACTTTAATGGTGTGGTGCAAGTGGTAAGTCGATTGTTCGAATTGGTGCGTCCTACTCGTGCATATTTTGGCGAGAAAGATTTCCAACAACTAGCGATTATTCACCATATGGTGGAACGTTCTTCCATGAAGGATAACTTTGGTGATCTCCAGATTATGGATTGTCCTATTGTGCGTGAAGCAAGCGGATTGGCGCTTAGTAGTCGTAATCAACGCCTTTCTGAAGAAGAAAAGACCATTGCTCTCAATATATCCAAAACTCTGTTTGCTTCGCTGGAATGGGCGAAAACGGCCACTGTTGCAGAGGTGGAAAAGCGTGTGATTGATACAATCAATGCTGTAGATGGTTTGGAAGTGGAGTACTATGAGATTGTAGATCGTACTACCCTTCAGCCTACTACTACCTTCCAAAATGCTATTGGTTGCATCACTGTTTATTGTGGTCCTGTTCGCCTAATAGATAATATCCAATATTGATGCGCGTTATCATAGACAAGGACATACCTTTTTTGAATGAAGTATTCCCTCTTGATATAGAGGTGCTTCACCTTGCTCCCGAAGAAATCACTTCACAAACCGTTCGTGATGCAGATGCGCTCTTTGTGCGTACGCGCACGCGAATAGATAAGGAATTATTAGAAGGTAGCCGTGTGCGTTTCGTGGCTACTGCCACGATTGGTTTTGATCATATTGACCAAAGCTACTGCCGCGAAGCAGGTGTCACTTGGGTTTCCTGCCCTGGTTGCAATGCACAAGCGGTTTGCGACTATGTGGAAGAAGCTATTTCCTCAGTCAAAACCAATCGTACCGACCTTATTGTTGGCGTCGTGGGTTATGGACATGTTGGCAAACTCGTGTCACAAATGGCTCAGAGCAAAGGATATAAGGTGCTCCTTTCTGATCCGCCTCTGGGTGTTGGGTTATCGCTTGCTGAATTAGCACCGCAATGCGATGTCTTGACTTTCCATACTCCTCTTACCAATAATGGTGACCATCCAACGTATCATCTCTGTAATGCGGATATATTGCGCTTATGTAAGCCCAATACTTTGATTATCAATGCTGCACGAGGTGGGGTGGTGGACGAACAAGCCCTTGTCTCTTGCCTCTCTCGCCTATCTACCGCCATTGACTGCTGGGAGGGCGAACCACAACTCAATTATGAGTTGCTCCAACTCGTGGATTTGGCATCATTTCATATTGCGGGATACTCTATCGCGGGCAAAATGCGAGCAAGTGAGATGTGTTTGGAGGCTTTTTGCAAATTTTTCTCGCTTCCGATTTTGTCAATCAATAAAAAAGTAGTACCTTTGCACGGTGATTCGGCGCCTGGGTGGCTGCGGCGTATTTCCAATGAACTTAAGGCACAGCCCGAGCACTTTGAACAATTACGTAAACAATATAAATTAAGATAATGGCAAGCTTTCAAAAACTCACCCCTCGAGCTACAGACTACTCGAAGTGGTACAACGAACTAGTAGTAAAAGCAGACTTGGCTGAACAATCAGCTGTGCGCGGATGTATGGTCATCAAACCATACGGTTATGCAATTTGGGAAACTATCCAAGCCGAATTAGATCGTCGTTTCAAAGAGAACGGCGTGAAGAATGCCTATTTCCCATTGCTTATCCCTAAGTCTTTCCTTAGCCGCGAGGCAGAGCACGTAGAGGGTTTTGCCAAAGAGTGCGCTGTGGTTACCCACCACCGCCTCATGAACGACCCAGAGGGTAAGGGCGTTGTAGTGGATCCTAAAGCACGCCTCGAAGAGGAGCTTATCATTCGTCCTACTTCTGAGACTATCATCTGGTCTACCTACAAGAACTGGATCTCGTCTTACCGCGACCTGCCTATCCTCTGCAACCAATGGTGCAACGTAATGCGTTGGGAGATGCGTACTCGTCTTTTCTTGCGTACTGCTGAGTTCCTCTGGCAAGAGGGCCACACTGCACACGCTACCAAAGAGGAAGCAGAGAATTACGCCGCTACCATGCTTGATGTATATGCTGACTTTGCAGAGAAAGTAATGGCTATTCCAGTTGTGAAAGGTGTGAAATCTCCAAACGAGCGTTTCGCAGGTGCCTTGAATACTTACTCTATCGAGGCAATGATGCAAGATGGTAAGGCACTTCAAGCTGGTACAAGTCACTTCTTGGGTCAAAACTTCGCTAAGTCTTTTGATGTGACTTTCCTCAACAAGGAGAATAAATTTGAGTATGTTTGGGCTACTTCTTGGGGTGTTTCTACTCGTCTTATGGGTGCGCTCATCATGACTCACTCAGACGACAACGGTCTTGTTCTTCCTCCAAATCTTGCTCCTACTCAAGTGGTTATCGTGCCTATCTTTAAGAAGCAAGAGCAATTGGATGAGTTGATGGCCAAACTCAATCCATTGGCAGACGAGTTAAAGAAACTCGGTATCCGCGTACAAGTGGACGCAAGCGACAAGGCTACTCCTGGCTTTAAGTTTGCTGAGTACGAGCTCAAGGGTGTACCTTTGCGCATTGCGATGGGTGGTCGTGACTTGGAGAATGGTACTGTAGAGCTCGCTCGTCGTGATACCTTGACCAAGGAGACTGTTGCATTTGACGGTATTGTGGAGACTATCCAAAACTTGCTCAAGGAGATTCAAGATAATATCTACCAAAAAGCCCTTAACTTCCGTCTTGAGAACACCCGCGAGGTGGATACTTGGGAGGACTTCAAAGAGGAGATAAAGAAACCAGGCTTCTTGCTTTGCCACTGGGACGGTACTCCAGAGACTGAGGAGAAGATCAAGGCTGAGACCAAGGCTACTATCCGCTGTATTCCTTTGGAGGGAGACAAAACCCCTGGCAAGTGTATCTATACAGGCAAACCAAGTAGCCAACGCGTCATCTTTGCTATTGCATATTGATGCGTATGCTCAACGCGTCCATCGTACTATATCACCCTGATTGGCAACAAGTAACTGATTTAACGGAGGTTATCTTGCAATCCAACTATGTACATCGCGTTTTTTGGATTGATAATTCTCCTTCTCCACAATCTCCTGAATCACTAGATTCACGCATAGAATATCGCCATAATCCATATAACATGGGTTATGGCGCTGCTCATAATATAGCTATCCGCGAGAGTATTTATGATGATATTCCATATCATCTAGTGATCAATCCAGATATTATTCTGACCAAGGATGCCTTAGAAACTATGTTGCTATTCATCAAGCAACATCCTGAAGTAGGCTCTCTGATGCCTAAAGTAACATATCCTGATGGGCGACTACAACACCTTTGCAAACTCCTTCCAACCCCTTGGGATGTGTTTGGCAGAAGATTCTTGCCCAAAAGATGGATGGAGAAGAACAACCAAACCTACGAGATGCATCGCTCGGGCTACGACAAGCTGATGAACATCCCTTATCTCAGCGGTTGCTTTATGCTGCTGCGCACACAAGCGGTGCAAAAAGCGCGTTTGTTCGATGAGCGATTCTTTATGTATCCAGAGGATATGGATCTCACGCGCCGTATACATCGCGATTATTTGACTGTTTTCTTTCCGCATGCTACCATCATTCACAATCATGAAAAGGCGTCCTATAAATCGCTGAAGATGCTGTGGATTCACATGGTCAATATGTGTCGATATTTCAATAAATGGGGTTGGTTCTACGATCCAGAGCGTCAGCTATTCAACCAAACCGCCATCCGCGAATACCTATAATTCACTCAAAATACCACAAAAGGGGCTACCTTTTGACAGGCAGCCCCACTATATTGTGGTTTTTTTAAAGTACGCTAATTAGAGAGCGTTAGTGTGCAAAGCCAAGCTAGACTTCAAGTTAGCAGCTTTGTTGCGGTGGATGATGTTGCGTTTAGCCAACTTATCCAACATTGAGCTTACCTTTGGAAGGAGAGCCTCTGCAGCTGCTTTGTCAGTAGTAGCACGCAATACGCGAACGGCGTTGCGAGTAGTCTTTGCATAATAGTGGTTGTGAGCCTTACGAGTAGCCGTTTGGCGAATGCGCTTCAAAGATGATTTATGATTTGCCATCTCTTAAATGTAATGTAATTTAGTTGTTATACTTTATCGTTATTTGTAGTGCCACGGGGAATCGAACCCCGCTTTAGAGAATGAAAATCTCTTGTCCTAACCGATAGACGATGGCACCTTTTTCTCCACTATGGGCGAAAATCGGGTGCAAAATTACTGCTTTTTTTTCATATGACCAAATATTTTCAAGGAAAAAGCATATTTTTTCCAAAAAAATTGCATATTTCGTCAGAAAGTAGTACCTTTGTAGCCTAAAAATAACTACAAAACAATGAAGAAGCACATATTTTGTCTAATCCTTTTAGCAGCAATGACATCCGTCTATTGTTTGGCTCAAGATACGAAAAATACCTTACCTGATTTGCAGACATCTGAATCCATTTTCTTTGATCCTACTGCGGAAAAGAAAGTTGAGCCCTATCAGTTTGCCACTCCATGGCGATTGGAGGTGGGATATGCGCAGCTCAATCACCGTACTCAAGATACATCTGCGTTGTACCTGCATGGTTTGCGTGTAGGTGCTACCGTAGATTTCGTCTTGCCTCATAACTTTAGTATTCAGACGGGTGCATTGGCCACGTTTACATATGGTCAAAACAACCAACATTATCCATTGATTTCTGCGGAAAATGCGCAAATAAATATCCTTCAGCACAATATCCTACAACTCCAATTGACCGTTCCCGTGCGCGCGTATTATAATATTAAGTTGTGGAAGGAACTTCGCATGTTCTTCTTTGCCGGGCCACAATTGCAGATTGGTTTGACCAACTACGATATCATTAATAACAAAACCTCTGCCGATGTCACCGCTTGGCTCGAGCAGAATAATGTCCTCACCACCAATCACGACCGCTATATCACTCGCGAACTCTACCGAACAAACATCCAATTTGGTTTAGGAGGCGGATTCGAGTGGGACCGCTATCGCCTCCAAGCTGGATACGACTTCGGACTAAACAATATTCTTCGTACATCCCTTTTGCCAAAGCAAAAGACCAACGAGTGGGGATGGTTTTGCACCTTCTCTTACCGACTGTAATCCTATCAGGGTCCCCGAAAATCTGTTGATTTTTGGGGAGAGGAAGAACAACGGCAACCCCAACGAACAGAGTGAGTTTATAGTTGCAAGTCCGTTCTGACGAAGCATAATACACCCTAGGCACAAGCCGAGTGCTTATGGGATATTAGCTAACTATATTATTAACAACGGGGGTGCCTCTCACGGCTGAGATTATACCCTTTGAACCTGGGCAGGTAATGCTGCTAAGGAAGTATGAAAAAATTCTCTTTCCTTGTGTCCGCCATCTTGGCGGTGAGTGTTGTTGCATTTGCCAACACCGACACTCTTACCTTCGTTCGCGAGTTGGACGAAGTAGTCGTTAACGCGCCTGTAGCGCAAGTCACTAACAACCACACCACGCTCAACAATGAGCAGCTCAACCAGAGCAACGCGGGGCAGAACCTTCCCTTCTTGCTCGCCTCTACTCCCGCACTCGTGGCTACCAGCGACGACGGACTAGGCATTGGGTACACCTATTTCCGTATCCGAGGCACCGACCACACACGCATCAACATGACCCTCAACGATGTGCCGCTCAATGATAGCGAGAGCCAAACCGTCTTCTGGGTCAATATGACCGACATGGCCAGCAGCATGTCCTCGCTCAATGTCCAGCGCGGCGTAGGCACCTCTACCAACGGCAGCGCCTCCTTCGGCGCCAGCATCAACATGTCCACCGCTTCGCCTCTCGCCCAAGCGGGGTCCCCGAAAACGCCCGTGGCGTTTGGGGGTGCTCTTCGCCTTTCGCCTGATAGCCTCATCGCCTCATCCGTAGGTATCTCCTTCAACGGCGGCATGTACAACACTTTTCGTGAGATGGTAAGTGCGCATATCGCTCTGCCTAAGCAATGGCAAGCCAATGCCCGATTCTCCAAGGTCAACTCCGATGGTTTTCTCTATCGTACCACCTCCGACCTTTATTCCTACTATGGCGACCTCGGTTGGTATGGCAACAAAACAGAGGTAGTTGGTCGCTTCTTTGGTGGTAGCGAGAAGACAGGCATGGGTTGGGATGGTGTAGACTATAATACAGCATATGGTATTGATGGAGCAGACCGCCGCTACAACCCAGCAGGAGAATATACAACGACTGCTGCTGACGGATCAGACTCTACAGCCTACTATCCCAATCAAACGGATAACTATGCGCAACAACATGCGCAATTGGCTATAAACCACCGATTTACTTCTCAATGGTCGCTTTCTGCGACCGCGCACTACACCCATGGCGCAGGCTACTACGAGCAGTACAAACGCAAGAAACTATCCTACTGGGGATTGCCTTATTCGCACAAGGCGTATGGTATGTATCGCAAACAGCTGGACAACCATTTCTTTGGCGGAGTCCTGGCAGCTAAATACATCTCCGAACCCGTAGATTTGCAGTTTGGCGGTGCAGCCAACTACTATCTGGGCGACCACTTCGGCACACTCCACTACCTCGAAGATTCACTTATCATACCTATCAACTACGAATACTATCGCAACAACGCGCGCAAGACCGACGCAAATATCTATGCCAAAGCCAATTGGCGCATTATCAACTGCGCTCAGGAGAAACTTTCGCTCTATGCCGACCTCCAATACCGCTATGTGCGTTACGAACGCAATGGTATGAACGACGAAGATATGACCGACCTCCCGCTCCAGGTGGATTTCCATTTCTTCAACCCCAAGGCGGGATTGACCTACCAAAACCGTGGTCACTTACTCGCTGCTTCCTTTGCCATCGCTAACCGCGAACCCAGTCGCAACAACTACAAGGAGAATGTGGTGTATGATGCTGCGACAGGCGAGTATACGGGTTTGCCCCATGCGGAACGACTATACGACTATGAATTGGGCTATACCTATTCCCATCCTCGCTTTGCTGTCGGCGCCAACCTCTACTTCATGGACTATGACAACCAACTTGTGCTCACGGGCGAGTACAATGATGTGGGTGCCTATAAGACTAAGAATGTCAAAGACTCCTACCGCATGGGAGCCGAGATTACGGCGGGTGTGAAGATCACAGATTGGCTGCGTTGGGACGCTAACCTTGTGGCATCACGCAACAAGATCCTCAACTACCACCAGTACATCGATCTCTACGACGACCAGGACAACTGGAATTGGGTAGGGCAAGATTCTGTGGTGGGTACTACTACTATCGCTTTCTCACCAACACTTACTGCTTCCTCGCTCTTCACTTTCGATGTGGCGGGCTTCACAGCTACCGTGCAGACGAATGTGGTAAGCAAGCAGTATTTGGACAATACCGAGGACGAGAACGCCATGCTCCGTGCATATTCCACCACGAACCTCAATCTCCAATACCAATTGCCCATGCAACAATGGTGCAAGAAGGATAATGCCCCCGATATCCGCCTATTGTGTCAGATCAATAATATCTTCAATGCCAAGTATGCGAATAACGGTGGTGCAGAAGCTAGCCGCTTTATGGACGGCAGCCGCTGTTGTTGGTACTATGCCCAAGCCGGCATCAATGTCCACGCTGGTTTTACGGTTACCTTCTAAAACAAAATCACCTGTGTCTTTCGGCACAGGTGATTTTTGTTAAGGCTATAATAATTATTTCATTTCAATTCCCATGACGGTATATGTCTTCCCGTTGTGCAGTATCAATAATTGACCTTCGCGGAGGAACTTCTGATAAGAAGATGGGGATGTCGGATTCTCTACTGCTGTTGGGTCTTGGTTATAAATACAGCCGAAGGTGTCATATTCGGGGTGCGAAGTGGTGTAGAGGCAACTATCTTCGCGCCAAGCACAGAGCATGACGGAGGTTTGTGTTTCGCTGCCAGCACTTCTGCTTGGGGCAGCGTGAACATCGCTTGTTCGCTTGGCAGTATTGTGCACAATACCGTCAATAGATCCCAAGCCTGCTAACCATACTTTTTCTGCGTTTGTAGCTGTGGTGGTTTCATCAGGGAAGACAACCTCGAGGAACATTCTGCAAGCTCCATCTTCAGTGGTATCTTTATCAACCACAACATGGGTGTAGGTGGTTTCTTGAGGGTAGTTGTTGATACCCGCAAAGATTTCGATGGTGTCGCCAGGCTCCGCTGTGAAGTCATAGAGGACATACTCTACTCCGTCACGGAGGAAGTACACGCGGTTGTCTTCATCTTCGCCGAAATGCAATGCACCTACAAAAGATTTGGTGATAGCCGTATCTTTGGTAGATTGGCGAGCAAGTTGGTAGTAGGTTTTGTTGTTAGCTACTATGGAGTCGTTCTCCAAGGTATAGCTAAAGGTCTCTGCACGCAGGATAGTTGGGGTACCGTCCATCTCTTTGGTTTCTACTTCTAACATATTCCATTGAGTAGGCGTTGGTCTGCCACCTATCTTGCCATTCTTTGCATTGTCCTTGCGTGGTCCACGGTCATAATCGCACAGGCACTCTGCACCCAAACGCTCCATTTCAGTATCGTCCATTTGGTAGAGAAGTTTATTGTTTTTGCTTACGCAGACGAGATAAGAACCTAAATAACTCACAGGAACAGGTAAATGATCCGCAATGTGATGGAAGAATGTTTCGCTCATTGAACCGATACCTTCTACATACACCGTACCATCGCTAAATTTCCAGCGTGTATATTCTTTTCCATCCAACAATGTCTCTTTTGATAACTCAGTAACAACCAATGTGTCAATAGGATATGTATAGTCATAATCTGACAGAGGATAGTCCACAATTCCTACAATTCCTTCGTATTCGAGGAATTCAGGAGTTACCAAATTTAAAGTGGTCAATGTATCTCCTAACTCCAATGTGAAATCATACAACACCAAATCTTTTTTCTGTATTTCGCTATAAACGAGGATTTTGTCATTCTCCTCTCGTAAGTACCAACTTCCCCATTGAAGATAAGGTTTGCCATCCATCATTGTTATTTCTTGGCTTGGACCTGTCAGTCCTGATGCCCATTCATCACCTTCTTCGCCATAATAACCACTACAAATAGTCTGCTGCAAGCCCCAGAGTGTTGGGAAGAGGTCTTCAGGTTTTTGCTCTGCATTATACTCGCATAAGCACTCTGTTTCCAATTGCTCCATCTCGGCATCATCCATCTTGTAGAGGAGTTGACCGTTTTTGCTGGCGCAAACGAGATGAGAAGCAGTTAGATCTTCCGTAGTGCGTTTATTAGCGATTAACTCGTAGAAATCTCCAGACAAACTGCCTATGCCTTCAGCATATTCCATTCCATTGTTGAATGTCCATTTTTTATACTCTTTGCCATCTAACAGGGTAATGGTAGAAACCTCTGTCACGACGAGTGTGTCTCCTGGATATATCGTTCCATCTGCCTCTTTGCGATAATTAACCACATTTAAGATCGAAAGAGGATAGATGGGACCCCAGTCACCTCTGCTAGAATAATCAATGTATAACATAGGAAGAGAATCACCTACTTCTAGCGTGAAATCATATAAAACATATTCATAAAGTTCAGTTAAGTTTTTATATGTCCTACTTTCTACGAATATTTTGTTATCCCTTTCACGCAAGTACATTTGTGAATGATATAGCGTTGGGAAACTTAAATCTAATACAACTTTTGTAAAGTCTTCTTTTCGTGTCGTATCATTAGTACTTCTCTCCTCATGAATTGTTCTGCTTAGTCCTGCTAAAGTTGGAAAATGTTCGTACGTTACTTCACCTGCATTATAGCGACAACCGAGATCTTTATTGTCGGCATATTTTAATTCGTCATCACGATAAGCGCAGAGAAGGTAGAAGCTAGCACCTCCTACAGTACCATAGTCTTTGGCTAACAAAAAACCATCTGTAGAACCAACTCCCTCAATCCATTTTACTGTCGCATATTCTATATATTTATCCTCATATCTATCATATGGATGGAAATATATCGTTTTTAGATTGGTTAGAGAATCAACTTCAACATCATAGACTACACCTGGACCTAAGGTGTCACCCACTTGTGCGGTAAAATCATAGACTACACTCTCAGAATTACCAATGGCTCTATATACTTTTCTGTCGTCGCCAAAACGAACAGCTCCCATATAATACTCTTGACTTGGATCTGAGGTTAAATAATAAATAACGGTAGAATATAATTTCCCATTAATGATCGTATCTCTGTCTAATTTGTATTGCCATGTCTCTTCTGAATCTAATCTCGCCCCGCCAGAATGCTTAAACACATTCCATGTGTTGCACCATTGGGATTTGTAGGAAGTTTCTACTTCGCACAGACACTCTGCGCCAAGGCGTTCCATTTCGGCTTCGTCCATTTGGTAGAGGAGTTGACCGTTACGGCTTGCACAGACGAGGCGTGTGTCAATATATGTAGCTGGATGTGCTGTGTGTTGTATGCAAAAATAATTACCAAAACCTTCACCATTGATAGCACCTATGCCCTCTATATATTCTATTCCACAAGCTAATGTCCATTTCTTATATTTTTTTCCATCCAATAGCGTGATAGTAGAAACATCTGTAACACGAAATACTGCTCCACGACTTTTATCATCATCAAATGGACGTATTGTGAAAGGTAAAGTATCTCCTATCTCTAATGCCCAGTCATATAGTACAACATCCTCATATATTTCAAATTCGGGGCTATAGAGTAGTACTTGATTATTTTCCTCTCGGAGATAATTTCTTCCATCATACAAATACCATTTTCCATTAACGAGAGTAGGTGTATATTCATTGAAAGACACGAGAGAAGGGGCACCAGCTCCGTCTGTATGAAATTCTACCTCTGTTCGTTGCAAGCCCCAAAGCGTTGGGAAGAGGTCTTTAGGTTTTTGCTCTGCGTTATACTCGCAGCCATATTCTATAAATGTATCATTATCTGTAAATGCGTCATTATCAACAGAATAGGCAAGCACATTATCTTTGTAAGCGCAAAGCAATTGATAGTTGCTACTGCCAGGCACTAATAGTCCACCATGTAAGAATCCGCTGTATGAGCCAACAAACTCTTGCCAAATCAAGGCAGAAGGGATAGTGTCACCTGTTATAGGATGAATAATATCCATAACATATGTATCCTCTGCGATACCACCCGCCGTGGAGTAATTATCTGTTATTACGCATTTGTAGGTCTTGAAGTGTTCGTAGTTATTGATGCCAGAAAATACCTCAAGCGTATCGCCAAACTCATGATAGCCAAAGTCATACAATAAGTATTCGGCGTTGTCATAATAAATATATGCTTTCTGGTTTTCAGCAAATCGCACGGCTGCTACATACTCCGCAGCACTCTCATCGTATGCTGCCCAATGACGTGTAACAGCAGTGTATTCTTTACCGCCAATGATAGTGTCGTGGGCTAATTTATATTGCCATGTTTGGGCAGTTTGCTCAAAAGCCATACCATCAAATTGCAACACATTCCAAGTATTAGTTCTCCATTGCCATTTATTAGACCACGAAGTGCAAGGGCAATCTATATTGAGTAGGTCTCTTTTTTCGTCATCCATGAGATAAACGAGTCTATCGTAAATGGAAGCACAAACAAGGTCTTCTTCTACACAGCAAGTAGGAAGTTCTTCCCATGGATTTCTGATTATAGCGAAGAAATCTGCACCTAAATTGCCAATGTACTCCATATACTCCATACCGTTGCTGAATGTCCATTTCTTATACTGGTTGCTATCGCACATCATAACCATAGACACATCGGTTACGATTAAGGTATCAATAGGGAAAGATACATATTCGTCAAGATGGATAGGATAATCCACCACAACAGGTTTAACTCCAGGTAGTATTGGGTCACCCTCTGTCATAGGAACAATATCAATATTTAGGGTTGTGAGGGTGTCGCCTACTTCAAGGGTAAAGTCATAAAGTACCAAATCCTTTTTTGCAGGTTCGCTATAAACAAATATTCTACCATCTTTGTCTTCGCGTAGCCACAAATCGTTGTATTCGATATAGTAGTTACCATCGATTTCGAACATATTATCTTCAAAGCTCAATCTATTGAGTGTCCTATTTTGCTCATTGCCTTCCATGTAATGACAAGAAGTGCGTTCCAAGTATGCGAGCGTAGGAAACAAGTAACCGAATAATGTTTCTGAAAACATTTGTGTACTCATTAGCGCACAAAAGAGAAAAAGTAATGTTCGTTTCATAGGTATAAGTGCTTTTTATTTGTTATACATTTCGGGTCAGTACAATTGTTTCTACGATATTCCTATACTAATGTACCGTTTATCTACCGTTTATCTACCGTTTATCTACCGTATATCAACCGTAGTTGACAGCGGAAAGAATGGGTTCTTTATTTTCTATTTTTTTATCAAGTAATACATTGCTGTTGTATAAAAATCAGATAGAAACGGAATTTGTAAGTATTTGGGTATTATACGAGGTTGCAAACCGAATTTTATATCGTAGTTGGGGTTAATTAAATAATGTGTATGTATTACTATTTGATATTGCTCTTTGTCTAAAATGTTTTCAAAGCGGTGCAAACTGATGCCTGTGTCTTTTATACTGATAAGGGCATTGATTGTGTTTATACTCTCTCCTCCAAATTGTAGTACCGTTTTATATAAATATGTAGGCAATAGATGCAACCAAGGTGTATGTGATAGCACTTTGTTACGACATATTTGCTGATGCCCTCCAAAAGGATTACACCAAACAGGAAAACCAAAGAACACTAATGTATCTACATGCATAAAACATTTAAGTTTGTGCATAAACGCCTCTTGGTTCGCTATGTGTTCAATTACATCCCTAAGTATAATTAAGTCAAATGTTCCTATTTCTTTAGAGGATACTTCATTTATATCATTCGCTATAAAACGCAGTTTTTCGTGGTAAGGATGATCCATGAAAAATGTTTTAGCTCTTTCCAATTGAGCAGTATCTATATCAACCCCTACGCAATGACATCCTAAATCCAAAAAAGGTTTTAAGTTGCCTCCTTCTCCACATCCAATTTCCAGGATACGAAGGTGGGGTGTGATAGGTAGTACTTGCTCAATGTATGGAATGACATACTTTTGCGTGCATTTATTCTGTTCTTTGAAGTAAATTTCTCTGTTTCTGTGTCGGTTTTGCATATTTGCGGTGGATTAAATTCACTGCAAAATTAGTGCGATGATCCGAAACGTGCAATAACAATGGGCTTTTGTACTGATTAGTAAAATATAAATTATTAATTACCTGTAAGTTGTGTGTGAAATTGTATCACTTTGTTTCCTGTAGAATATTGTACAGATGCTTGTACAGATCTCGTGTTGGTATGCCTATTTTCTGTGCGACACGGCGTTTGAAGGTGCTGATGCCTGTAGGCGAATAATGCATCCAATCCGCCAGTTCCTCTAGTGAGGCGTTAGGATAAAGGAGCATATAGGTGCAAAAAATATTCTCGCGATTGGAGAGGTGGTAGGTCTCCAACTGAGATAGCCAGTCGTGGAGTAGAGTGTCTAAGTCTTTCTTAAGTTCGTTGTAATCATTCCACTGTTTGCGAGGACGTGGATATGTGGCACGGATATTAGAGAGTTGGGCCGTGACAGACAAGTCTTCTATCTGATGATGAGCAACTTGTAGGCGGTGGGTAGCATATCGGCGGTGTAGCACGATGGTGATGAGTAACAGCAAACAGGCTACAACTAAACATAGGAGCGCAATCCATGCCCAACGATAAGGATAGGGGTTTGCCAAATGTTTTTCAAGTTTGGTTAGTGCGCTTTTATACTTGCCTACACTCTCCATCAGTAGGTCGTTAGCGTCTTGTCGCGCGTGCGCATACGCGCTCAGTTTATTTATATCTCCACGTGCTTTGGCGTCCTGCATCAAGCAGTAATAAGCATTAACCAAATCGTTGGGGTCGCTAGATAGGTCTACAATAATTTTTGCAAAGGGAAGGGCCTGCGCAAAATTGTCCATATCTAGATAAACTTGCATGAGTTTCTTGTAGGTAAAGAATTTGTATTCTTCATACTGCCAGAAGTCTAGACTCTGGTGAAAATAGTAAAGAGCAGAGTCGTATTGGAGTTGCTCGTAGAAATAGAGCCCTTTGGTCTCGTAGAAGCGTGCGAGGTAGTAGTCGTCTAAGTTGTAAGAGGCTGCGATACGGAGTACGCTATCAGCTTCAGCGAAATGGTGAAGGTAGGTGTGGAATTCGCTGACGTCTAGCAAGGTGTGTGCGTAATACCAATTTTTGCCACTAGTTTTGAACGCGTCATTGGCATGAATGAAGAAGATGAGGGCAAGGCTATCGCTCTCGTTTTGTTTGCTGATATGTGCTAAGCAAGAATTGATTCGTCCACGATAGATAGGATCGTCTATCTGTGCACGGTCGGCAGCGATATAATGCTCTGCTGCTTGGGTGATTTGGTCATCAAGACTGAGATGGCGCCCGAGGTAGTAGTGGGCTTTTCCGAGTTGGTTGTGTGCAAAGAGACGACCGAAAGGGTTATCGAGCATGCGGATAGCTTGCTGCAGCGCTGCGGTATCGTCGTAGAGGATGTGTTCGGTTTGGTCGAGACTATCAGCGATGGAGATAGTAGCATGTGCTTCTTGGTAGCGAGTGCAGTAGTCGCAGGAAACCAAGAGTAGGCAGAGAAGCAGGTATGTAAGATGACGAACAGGTTGCATAATAAGCGGTATTGATTTGGATTGCGTTTGCAAAGGTAGTGAAAATATTCAAGTTAAGCAAGTGTTTTGGTAAATGTACTCGTTTTTATTATGATGAGTGTTGATAATGTGGTGCTTATAACGATTTTGTACACTTATAAAAAAATCACCTACGCATTGCGCAGGTGATTTTTGTTGAGATCAATCTATTAGATTAGTAGGATGTACGTTGGGTAGCAGCATAGCTGATCTTCAGTGCGTACGCACGGCGAAGCTCTTGCTTGATATCAGCGATGATACCCATCTTAGTCTCCTTGTCAGCCTTGATAGACACGGTCATCAAACCTTGGTCAGACTCTTTCATTGAAGAACGCTCGTTGATGATGAAATCACCAATCTCTTTTGCGTCAGCGAAAGCATCGTCCAATTGGATACGTGTTTCAGCACCGTATTGTTTGCGGAACTCAGCAGTAGGAGTACCTACATAGATGTAACGAACCAATGATTTTTTCTCCAACTTAGTCAACTCAGTAGCTTGAGGGTTGGTGAAGTGAACCTTGAAGTTAACCTCCTTCATAGAAGTTACAGACATGAAGAAGAACAAGAGCATGAAGATGATATCTGGCAATGAACTGGTGTTCAATGCTGGCATCTCACGTTTATCGTTTCTACGAATTTTTGCCATACTTATTTTCCTCCATAATTTTTAGGTTCAGCCTCTGAAATCTTTTGAGGGTAGATCTTAGAAATCTTCTTTTGCCACTCCTCATCGAGTTCGTTATAAGACTTGTTGAAGTACTTTTTAGCGCACTCTTCGCGCAATTCATTGTAGGCGGCAACGAGTTCGTTTTGCACATCCAAATATGCTTGGTACTGTGTTTCCATGTCGTTTTGCACAGAAATCACGTGCTCTTTGGTGTATTTGAGCGTACCGAAAGGTTGTCCAAAGTCCTCTTCGAAAAGCTTTGGCATATCAGCCTTATCCTCTGGGTTTGCAATAAACTCCTTCGCCTTCGCGCGCAGTTGCTTAATATCAAGTTCTTGACCTTGCACAAGGAGTTTGTTCTCCCAGTTAATCTTCACAACAAACAAGTTGCGTTTGTTGATATCGGTGTCCTCAACCTTTTGATCGGGTGGAATAGGAGGAGGCAAACGACGTGCCAAACCTTGATTCACATCCATGGAGGTGGTCACCAAGAAGAAGATGAGCAGCAAGAACGAGATATCAGCCATAGAACTGGCGTTAATCTCTGGAATTTTCTTTGCCATAACTACAATTACTTTTTAACTTTTGTATAAATAACACCCCAAACCAATGCTACAATTGTAGAAGCAGTAAGGATGTAAACAAGATACATAATAGCATCACTCATACGAGCCATGTTACCTACGTTATCGGTACCTTCGTAACCGAGGATTTCGATTTTCTCAGGGCTACCCAAGAACCAGCATAGAGCGCAAAGACCTACAGCTGCAAGAACTACACCTACAGAAGCAAATGCAGATTTCTTGTTCACTTTAAGTGTGTCAAACCATTTCCAGATAACAAAACCGAAAGTAACGAGGATAACAAGAACTACGAGCGCATAAATCCAATAGAGGAGTACGTTGGTGAACTTTGGAATATCCAAGAAGTCACCTGCTACCTCCAACGAACCTTCAGAACCTCCAAGGAAGAACATCGCAGTAGCGACGATACCCACTATCATGAGGATCCAGAGGGTTACTTTTGGGAATAATTTATAATTCTTCATAATAATCTATAATTTTGCAAGTTTAACAATTCACGTTCTGCACAATGCAAAATAGATTATTTCTTTTGTGCTGCGTCGTATTCAACCACGAGGTCGAGGAGGCTGATAGAGCTATCCTCCATCTCATTAACGAGACCCTCGATCAAGCTAAGGATGTAGTTGTAGAATACTTGAAGAATAATAGCGATGATCAAACCGAGGAGAGTTGTCAAAAGAGCAACCTTGATACCACCAGCCACAACAGTAGCAGAGATATCACCTACTTGTTGGATCTTATCGAACGCTTGGATCATACCGATAATGGTACCCAAGAATCCCAAAGATGGAGCGATAGAGATGAAAAGAGAAATCCAAGAGAGGTTCTTCTCCAAAAGACCGAGTTGAACACCACCGTAAGAAGCTACAGTCTTCTCAACTACGTCAACGCCTTCGTTGTAGCGGCTCAAACCTTGGTAGAAGATACTTGCTACAGGACCACGAGTGTTACGGCAAACCTCCAAAGCAGCCTCGATACCACCTTCTTTCAAAGCAGCCTCAACCTTAGCCAAGAGAGCTTTAGTGTTAGTTTTGCTCAAGCTCAAATAGATGATACGCTCAATACAAAGAGCCAAACCGAATACCAAGCAGATGAGAGTTGCAGCCATGAAGCCAGCACCACCTTCGATAAACTTAGTCTTAAGAGTCTTGTGAAGAGCTACAACAGCACCTTCCTCTGCCTCTACTACTTCTTCTGCTGCTTCAACTGCAGGAGCCTCAACAGCTGCAGAATCTACAGTTACTTCCTCAGCTACAGGAGCAGCCTCAGCTGCGTCTTGAGCCATTACTGCAACGCTTCCGAAAGAAAACATTGCCAACACCGTAAGGGTTGCAAAAATTTTTTTCATACGATTTTGTTTTTAGTATTAAGATTGTTTATAATAATTTTTAGTTCGTTTTACTCACGTTTGTGGCTCGCAAGCGAGCGTTGTTATCCGGATTCGAGGGCATCCTGGAGAGAGGAGGATTTCTTATCTCGGCTGCGCCTCGAACGATTATTTCTGCGTAATCCCCACAGTCTGCCACGGGCATCCTGTGCAATCCTTTTCCGTTCCCCCTCTCTCAAGCAAGCTTGGACTCGAGAGGGGGATTTCTACGTAATCCCTCAATCTGCCGATGGCATCTTGTGCAAATCTTTTCTAAAATTCATTCGCTCAAGCAAGCTTGGACTCATTCATATTAGAAAATCTTTGCGGAGAGAGGGGGATTCGAACCCCCGAAACCCTTTTGGAGTTTACACGCTTTCCAGGCGTGCCTCTTCAACCACTCGAGCATCTCTCCTTCGCGCTAGCGACCTGTAACAGGACTATGCTTTTGGGCACAATACACCATTTGACCCGCAAAGGTACAAAATTATTTACAAATTACAAAATTTACAATGTACAATTTTTGTTTTTTTTGTTATTTTTCCCTCTTTTTTACAATTTTATAACAAAAAGAGCCTTTGCGTTAGCAGTTGTGACCTCATCTACATGCTCTGGTGTGCAGTTGTATATCTCTGCAAGACGCTCTACTACATACCACATCCAACGGCTTTCGTTGCGCTTGCCTCGGTAAGGCACAGGAGCCATATAAGGGGCATCGGTTTCCAATATCAACCGCTCTAGTGGAATCCCCACAAGATGCTCTGCCAGCTTGCAATTTTTAAAAGTTAAGACACCGCCAATGCCTAAATAATACCCCATGTCTATCACCTGCTTGGCCACCTCATGGCTGCCGCTAAAACAGTGCATTACGCCTTTTACGTTCGGGAACTCGCGCAAGATATTCAGTATGTCTTCTGTTGCATCACGGCTATGAATCATTACGGGCAAATCGTATTGTTCTGCCCAACGCATCTGTTCGCGCAATGCCTTGTGTTGCTGCTCCTTGAAGGTGGTATCCCAATGGTAGTCAAGGCCTATTTCGCCTATAGCGATGAGGCCTTTGTAGGGTATAGGACGCTCCGCTATTGGATATGGGACGCCCTTTGGGCTATTGGACATACGCTCGTCCACTGCGGCCTTGATAGTAGCCAATTGCTCGCGCCAGTCCTCTTTGACATTCTCAGGGTGCAAACCTAAAGCGGGATACAAATATCTTGGATACTTAGCACACACATCTAGCACATCCTGCGTGGTGGCTGCTTCAACACCAGGTACCAAGATAGCTTCTACACCACCTTCTTGTTGTGCTGCAAGAAAAGCATCTAAATCCTCCGCATATTGCGGATCATCCATATGACAATGAGTGTCGATCATTTTAGTTTAGAGTTTAAAGTTTAGAGGCGGGGTTCCTGCGGAACAATATACTACTATCGCCGTAGCTGAGGAAGCGGAAATCGTGGCTGAGGGCATAATCGTAAATCGTATGCCAGTCGCCACCAACGAATGCGCTTACTAGCAAAAGTAAGGTGGATTTGGGTTGGTGGAAGTTTGTAATCAGTTGATTTACGACGCGGAATATATATCCAGGTTTGATCATTATCTGTGTCTCTGCGTGCAGCACGTCTTGTCTTGTCGCCTCCAAATAATCCACTATGGCCTGCAAGGCATCGTGCGTGGTGAGTGTATGCTCGTGATTGTATGGTTCGAATTGAGAAACGGATAGCGTAGGGTGTAGGGGGTAGGGTGTAGAGTGTAGGGTGTGGAGTTGTTCGCCAAGGAAATAGAGACTCTCTAATGTTCGCATGCTGGTTGTTCCCACTGCTACGATATGCCCAAGATTATTGATAATTGTTTGGATAGTGGTCTTTGGCACAGCGATAATCTCTGTGTGCATCGTATGTTGGTTGGCATCTGCTACTTTCACGGGTTGGAAAGTGCCGGCACCTACGTGTAGCGTTACTTCAGCCGTTTGTATTCCTCGTTCGCGCAATCCATTCAGCAGATTATCCGTAAAGTGCAAACCGGCCGTTGGCGCAGCCACCGAACCTTTGATACGCGAGTAAACCGTTTGGTACGTTGTCTTGTCGCTCTCTTCTGTCTTGCGATTCAGATAGGGTGGGATGGGCAACTCGCCCACAGCATCAAGAATCTCAGCAAAGCTGATGTTTAGTGGATAGTTGACAGTTGACAGTTGACAGTTGAGAGACCACGAGAAATGCACTGCGAAGGTGTTGCCTGTTTGTTCGCCTTTCTCTGCTGATAGCACTACTTCTTCTCCCGAAGGTAATACTACTGGTAACGCCAAAGCGCCTGATTTCCACTTCCTTGCATTACCAATCATGCACTTCCATGTGCAACCGTCTGTCGCGCCTAAAGATAATTGATAATCATGTGGGTCAAGGGGTTCGAGGCAAAATATCTCTATCCTAGCCCCTTGCTGACCATCTTCAGACTGCTTTCTAAACTCCAACCTCGCTTGTATCACACGCGTATTATTATATATAAGGAGTGAGTTGGCGGGCAGATATTCTCCCACATGACAAAATCTATCTTCGCTCACTTTCCCTTCGCGATATACGAGCAGTTTGCTTTGATCACGTTCTGCCAAAGGATATTTGGCAATGCGCTCGTCGGGCAAAGGATAGTTGTATTCTTCTATAAGGATTTCTTCCATGTCTTGCGGTCTCCTTTGAATAGCACATATTGGTTGAAAAGGCAATCTAAATCGCCATTTACCAAGTGAATCTTTTTTGCAGGACGCAGGCCAACGCACTTCAGCGCCCCTTCGTTGCTGGAGATGATCCATGCCGTTGCGCCACTAAACTGATGCTTCAATGCTGTGCCGATATCTTGGTATAAACGGAGTACATTCTTGTCCTGCGACAAACGTTCGCCGTAAGGGGGATTCATCATCACGAATGCTCCTTCGGTGTTCTTCTCTGCAAGGCGCAATTCCTCAATACGGATTTGCTTGATCTCTATATCTCGTTGCAGATTAGCCGATTGTACATTCTTTGTCGCGGCCTGCATGGCATAAAAACCGGCATCTGAACCATATATCTTGTGGTTGAAATCACGCTCACGACTATCGTCGCTATAGATATCCTCAAACAAATCCGCATCGAAGTTTGCCCATTTTTCGAATGCAAATCCTTTGCGGTAGATGCCTGGTGCGATATTGCGTGCGATCAATGCTGCCTCTATTAGCAATGTGCCCGAGCCGCACATGGGGTCGTAGAAGTCGCTTTGCCCTTTCCATCCAGCCAATAGCAGCATGCCAGCTGCCAATGCCTCGTTGATAGGAGCTTGGGTGTTGGCTACACGATAGCCGCGTTTGTGCAAACTCTCGCCCGAACTATCCAACGACACTGTTACCATATCACCACCGATATGCACGTTCAAATAGATATCTGGATGGGTGAGCTGCACACTTGGACGCACACCTCCATGCTCCATCCACCAATCCACTATCGCATCTTTTACGCGATAGGTCACAAATTGTGAATGTCGAAAGAAGTCGGAATATACAGTGGAATCGATTAAAAACGTCGTTTGGGCAGTCATGTACTGCGCCCAATCGATTTGCTTCACATGATTATAGATGTCATCGGTTGTTTTCGCTTTGAATGTAGCAATAGGAACCAATATGCGAGAAGCGGTGCGCAAACAGAAGTTTGCTGTGTACAGCATACGTTTATCACCGGTAAACGATACTGCTCGTCGTTCTATTTGTATATTGTTGGCACCAAGTTCAACCAATTCCCCTGCTAAAACTTCCTCCAGTCCCTTGAAGGTTTTGGCCAACATTTGAAATTCTTTGTTCATGTCTTAAAACAAACTCAATTGTTCGTCTACAGGCTTGCTATCTTCTGGCACTTCGTTTGTGATGGTAAATGGCACATCTACGACCATCTCTTCGCCTCTCACCTCTTCTCCTTCTTCGTTTTCTTCTTCCACTGGCTCTGGTTCGGGTTCCGGCTCGGGAGTGATATCCTCTATCTGTGCCACCTCCAATGTAGAGAAGCGTTTGCCTTTAGCCTTTGGCGACTTCACGTCGATAAACTCAGACATCAGCACCTCTAGTGCGGGCTTTGTCTCGTCCGTAAACGTAATACGAATTTGCGCCTCTTCGTGATCAGATAGTACCATGATCTTGCTATTGGTGTTCTCGCCTAGCATGTTTTGCAACTTCGCCTGAGCATCCAATTGGAAACGCTTGCCATAATAATATCCTAGATCTGCATTCCACATGGCCAGCGACCACACCTTCTCGCTATCAAACTTCTCGATACGCCAGATGTTTTGGTCAAAGTGCGCTGTCAACTCAAAGGTAGTCAAGTAGTAGCCACCTGTATTGGTGATCACTAGTATACGATCATCTTCCACGAACTCACCCAAATACATACCTTGCCCATCGTAGTTCAAGCGCAGTACATCAGGATCAAACCATACCTTACGACCGCCCAAGGTAGAGTGACCTTTCTGCTTCAAAGTGATTGACTTAACCTCATATTTTGTCAGCACATTGCCACGTGCAGTACGACTCTTGATAGCCAATTCACTCAGGTCCTTAATCACATCCAATTTCTTGATGTGCAATGCGGGCTTCAATTGTATCTTGATTATCTCCGCCTCGCCGTTTGGATTGGCGGTGAAGTACATCACGCGCGAGCCTGCTTTACCTTGAGTTAGATCATATTCTTTGTCGCGAGCCACACCTGTGACAGCAAAACGTTTCATATAGTAAATGCCCTTTTTACCATCACGGTAGATGGCATTGTATATCGTGCGATGATCGTTTTTGCGGAAGATATCAATATGAATGATGTCGCTTCCGACAAATACCTTATCAGCCACACGCACAATCTTGTATTTACCGTCCTTGTGGAAAATGATCACTTCATCAATATCCGAGCAATTGAATAGGTATTCATCCTTCTTTAGCCCCGTTCCAATAAAGCCTTCAGCACGGTTGATGTACAATTTCTCATTGGCTTCCACTACGGTCTTGATGTTGATATTCGCAAAATTGCGTACCTCAGTACGACGTGGATACAAGTGTCCGTATTTTGTTTTTAACGATTCAAACCAAGTAATCGTATAATCGTTTAGATTCTTCAGATTCTTTATCGTTGCTTTGATCTTCTTGTCCAGATCGCGCATCAGTTCATCTGCCTTCTTTGAGTCAAAGCGTGTGATACGAATCATGCGAATCTCAAACAATCGTTCTATGTCCTCGCGGCGAACTTCACGGATCAGTTTCTCTTTCCATGGCTCCAATGCTTTGTCTACAAAAGCAATCAACTTCTCCTTGTCAGGAGCATCTTCGTAACCTTTTTCCTTGTAGATACGATTCTCGATGAAGATCTTTTCCAGCGATGTGAAGAAATATTGCTCCTCTAACTCTGCCTTAGCGATCTCCAACTCCCATTTCAGCAGTGCTTTGGTATGCTCCACAGACAATCGCAACAGTTCGCTCACGGTTGTGAAGATAGGTTTTTTATCTTGCACCACACAGCAGTTGGGTGAAATATTCACTTCGCAATCAGTAAAGGCGTAGAGTGCATCAATTGTCTTGTCAGACGAACTACCAGGAGCCAACTGTACTTCAATACGAGCGTCTTCTGCGGTGAAATCATCCACCTTACGCACCTTGATCTTGCCCTTTTGGATGGCGCGCATGATGGTCTCGATAATCTTTGTTGTGGTAGTGCCGAAAGGTATCTCTGTGATAATCAATGTGCGATTGTCGTCCGACTTCTGAATTTTCGCACGAATACGCACTGCACCACCTCTTTCGCCATCATTATAGCGACTCACATCAATCTCGCCGCCTGTTGAGAAGTCGGGGTATAGCTGAAACTCCTCGCCACGTAGATATGCCAATGCTGCATCGCAAATCTCGCAGAAGTTATGAGGCAAGATCTTTGAGTTTAATCCCACTGCAATACCTTCTACGCCTTGCGCCAATAGCAACGGGAACTTAATCGGCAAATGAATCGGCTCCTTCTTTCTGCCGTCATATGACATCATCCATTGCGTGGTCTTTGGATTAAATACCGTTTCCAGTGCAAACTTACTCAGTCGAGCCTCAATATAACGAGGAGCTGCAGCACCATCGCCAGTCAGCGTGTTACCCCAGTTTCCTTGGCAATCAATCAGCAAATCTTTTTGCCCCAATTGCACGAGCGCGTCACCAATACTCGCATCACCATGCGGATGATACTGCATCGTCTGACCTACAATATTGGCTACCTTGTTAAACTTACCGTCATCCACACATTTCATTGCATGCAGGATACGACGTTGCACAGGCTTTAGGCCATCCTCTATTGCGGGGACGGCACGCTCCAAAATCACATACGAAGCATAGTCCAAGAACCAGTCTTGGTACATGCCCGTCAAATGTTGTTTGATTGCGTCTGTATGTTCAGCCATAAATCGCTTGACGGCAATTATCTATTTCGGATGATTAAGATAATTTTTTGTTGGTAAAAACGTAAGTGAATACACCTACAACCTCCAAACCTAAACCTGCTGCCAATAAGAGGTTAGGTTGGGTAGTGCTGAAGAAATATACTGCTAAACAAGCAACACCTAACAATACCAAAATAGTACCTAAGAATTTCAAAAAAGTGCTCATATATTTTTGTTATTTTTTGTGATTTTACAAAATTCGCTGCAAAGATACTAAACTTTTCTCACATATGCAAGAGAAACCGAAAAAAGTTCACTTTTTCCTCTATTCTCGCTTTCGTCTATACCCTCATGTCGCTCCGCGGCATCCTCTACACTTTTACCACTCTCCACATACCCCCTGGCATTGATTTTACTACATCCTCTAACTCAAGCATCACCAACTCCGATGAAACGCTGCTATATGCCAATTGTGTTTCCATCACCAATTGATTAATGTGCAACCCGTTTTCGGCCTCTTGTAGCAAATCCACCAATTGCTTTTGTATAGGAGTAAATTCCACTAGCAAATCCACCAATGTAGTCTGCAATCCTTCTTTGGATGCATCCTCCCATTGCATGCTTTGGATTAAATCGTCTGCACACTCAATCAATTGTGCTTTATTGCTCTTTATCAAACTGTTACATCCTGCACTGCACACGTCATTCGCTCTTCCTGGTAATGCAAATACATCTCGCCCATAATCGATAGCCATATTAGCAGTAATCAATGAACCACCTTTCACTTTCGATTCTACCACTACCACGGCATCTGCCATGCCTGCCACAATCCTATTGCGTGCTACAAAATTATGCCGTTCTGGCTCGGTACCACACGTATATTCCGTCAATATACCCCCATTCTTCACCGCCTCTACGGCCACTTGCCGATGCACCGAAGGGTATATCCTATCCAAACCATGTGCTGGCACGATAATCGTCGGTACACCTGCCTCTATTGCTGCTCTATGTGCTACCACATCTATTCCATATGCCAGTCCACTCACTATCGTCAAATCGGGCACCCGCTCTGCTAAATCCAATACCAACCATCTACACCAGTCTTTCCCCCGTTCGCTCGGCATTCGTGTACCCACCACACTCACCACATGTTTCGGATTTACATTCATCTCTCCCTTTGTGTACAACACCAACGGCGCATCTACGCATTGCTGCAAGCGGTAGGGATAATTCAGATCCTTGTAGTAGTACAGCCCAATAGCATGTTTTTCAACGAACTCCATCTCTTTTTGAGCATGTGAGAGCGCCTCCTTACTTATCAACTCCGGATGACAATCTGCTGCTTCACGCGCACTATCATACCTATCCAACGCCTGCCGCACACTGCGCAAACGGGTCCGATTACCCCAGGTTAATGCTATTCTATGTATCCATTCTTCGCGCATTCCATTGTTGACTAATCCACCATACTATAGCACCTACCAACACCCCTATACCATCTGCCAACCAATCACTCCACTCGCCCGTACGGGGATAGAAAAATAACTCCTGCAACACTTCTATTAAACCGCCATACGCCACGGGAAATACTATGCCTAACGTCCACATCTGCCATAACTTCTGTCCAGCCTTCTTAGTATCCCACAACATTACTAGGGTCAATACCATGAAGGCCAACCAATGCACCCACTTGTCGCCATCTTGTATGGGAGGCAATTGGTACAATGGCTTACGAAGCAAACAACCATAGGCTATTATGCCTATTGCTAAAATACTTTTCCAATATATCAAAGCTTTTCGCCAAAGCATAGGTCGCCAGCGTCGCCCAATCCAGGAACAATATATTTCTTCTCGTTCAGCATTGGATCAATCACAGCGCACCATAAGGTCGCATCCTCTGGCATCGTTGCTTCAAGATGTGCTATCGCCTGTGGCGTAGCAAATATACATGCCAAATGCACACTCTTAGGCGTTCCGTGGCTCAACAATGCCTTATAGCCAACCTCCATCGACAATCCTGTGGCCAACATCGGGTCAACCAATAGCAAGGTCTTTCCCTCCGTGCAAGGCGCTGCCAAGTATTCGGATACAATATCGATATGTGTCTCGCCACGTCGGCAGATGGTCTCTTTGCGATAAGCACTGATAAACGCATTCTCGGCACTGTCAAACATGTTCAGGAAACCCTGATGCATGGGCAGTCCAGCACGCAATAGCGTACCTAGCACGATCTGGTCATGAGGTACGGCCACCTTGGCTATGGCTAAGGGCGTCTGCACGTCTTCTATTACATAACTCAACTGCTTGCTGATCTCCACAGCCATTATCTCGCCGATACGCTCGATATTGCGACGAAAACGCATACTATCCTTCTGCGTATCCACGCTACGCAATTCTTTCAGATACTGATTCAGCAACGATGGTTGCTCCGATAGATTAATTACTTTCATGGTCAATAATGAATAAATTTCTGCAAAGGTACTACAAATAATGCACAAATGCAAATTCTTAATCAAATTTTTACATTTTCACCCTTACTAGTGCATGTATATCCGTGCGCGTGTCTTTTTTATGATGCTGTGCAGCCCATGCCCTCTGATACACCGTCTCGCTTACCCGCAGATACAATGAAAATGTATCATTGATCTTGTACCTCGCATTCAACAAGAATCTACCACCTATACCATATGCAAAAGGCATTGCGTGAGCATATAGCACATCGTGTTCGTATATATATACTCTATTTGCCCAGTCACGAGCATTGAACGCTTGTGCACGCAATTGTACCACAATAGGGACTCCCGAAAAACGATATTCCGCATCCTGCAACACTGACCAACCGTATGCCCGTTCTCCTTTCACCAGATTGCCATCTGCCTGTGTTTTCATCTTCCATCTACCCATCTGGTACGCCATGTTCCATCGTAGTGAATAGGTGCATGCTTCGTCTTTGTCTTTCACTCGAAAACGCATATGCATATGGTAGTTTTGCTTCGGTAACCAATCGCCTTGTGCCATTACTTCATATCCGTTTTTCCAAACATCTACAAATGTAGATAATTGCCAGTTTTTCAGTTTGTTATATTCTAATCCGATATATCCTCCATGCTCATCACGCATCCTTGACCACGAGCACAATGCGTTTGCGTATGGATTACTATAATAGGGAGAATAATATCGATAAATCGCTAACAGATTTACATCCGATACAGGAGTATATCGCATGCCTGTAATACCCGCAATGCCCCATTTGGTGCCTTGACTAACGGCTACTTCGCCCCATAAATCAATCTTGCCATAATTATACCTTGCATTCGCACCTATCAACGCTTGTGTGTTTGCTTCTTGCCTTTGGCTTTGCTGCTTATTCTCCATATCCTCCCCCTCACGGAGAGATTGGGTAGGCTTTGAGATATTCTCTATTGCAGTCACTCCTACCTTAATTTTTTTCCATTTACTTGTTACGTTTACACCTACTACGTGATTCCAACTATTATTCTTCTCGTTTTGCAATGAATAAAAGGTACTTATATTCGCTTTTTTACCCATGCTTGCCATCATGCCGATACCGTGAAAGCCATTGTAACCATCACCTATCGAACTTAATTTCTTTAATCCTTCATCAGTGGTTGCAGTGGATTGAATATATGCCGTTTTCCCCCGTTTAAACGGGCTGCCAACCACCAATCCATATCCATACGTTGCTTGATAATCACCAGCCACTAGGGTCTTAATCTTTCCAAGATCATTCAACTGAATATATCCACCGTAGTCCCATTTTTTGCCGTTCAAGTTACTGCCTTCATGCCTCACAATACTTAGTCCTGCTTGTACTTTATTTTGATAATTAAATCGATAACGCAACTTGCCATATAACGGATCTCCTTTATTGCTCTCGATATCTCGTGCATCAGTTCGTAAAGTGACCTCGTGTTTGGCGTAATGAAACACCTCTCGGACATACAATTTCTCTTGCTCGTTTTCCTTTCCGATATATACAAATGGCAGTAAATTACGAATGTCATAATCCTTCAGGCAATCAATGAGTTGTAGTTCGTATATCTCCTTGAAACAATGTTCGTATTGATATAACAAAATAGCATCTATTTGCTCATCGCTCAAGAATCGTAACCGACTCAATTCATCTGCATTTGTATGATTTAAATTAATGGGGTTAGCTGCTATTTCTAATAATTCTTCTTGCACACTTTCCAAGACAATGTCATTATCTTCTTCCATTTGATTGTAAATGTCTTCCAATACATCATCCAAAGAAAAAGACTGAGCATACGTTGCTTGAGCAACGCATAGTATTAAACACCAAATGATATGCCTAGTCTTCTTCATTTCGGGTACAAAAGTACTAAAAAATACCGAAATATCACACCAGATAAGCAAAAAATTTTGTGTTTACACAAATTTTTAGTATCTTTGCAGCCAAAATGAAACAAAACCGACCATATTTACGTATTTTCAATATTCTGCTCATCATAGCAGCATATGGTTATTTAGCATATCGTTTGATCATTTTCGACGACTATGCCTCTTTTTTCGAGGCTTTCCGTTCAGCGGATATCTGGCGATACCTTATCTTAGCAACTGTTGTGCTGCTTATGCCTCTTAATGTTTGGTGTGAAGCTGGTAAATGGCGTTTGCTTTTGCGTGATATTGAGCCTATGACCATATGGGGTGCACAACGCCAAGTTTATTACGGCTATGTGGGTGCTTTTATTACCCCATATCATGCTGGCGACTATCCCGCACGAGCGATGTTGCTCAAGAATAAGAGTAATTGGTCTGCAGCTGTTGGTTTAGGCTTAGTGGGTACTGTTGCGTTACTCGTGGTAGAGTTGATTGTAGGTATTCCGTCTACATGGCTTTTCCTGAGTTATGATCAGTCGCTGCCAATGCAATATTTTGCAGCAGCGTTTATCATCATAGTTTTATTAATAAGCTTCCTACCGCATATCGTGCGATATCTCTCGCGTCGTGAATGGAAATCTGCGCAAATGCAGCAATTAGCAATTGCATTGTCGCAACTTTCTTATACTCGCTTTATGAAAGCCATAGGGTGGTCCTCTATGCGCTATATTGTATGGGCAATGCAATTGGCATTGACATTGCATTTCTGTGGTGTGGATATGTTACCTGTAGAATACCTAATTGCTATTCCATTCTATTACATGGTGGTAGCAGTATTCCCTTCTGTACCTGCGTTAAATATAGCCATTCGTGGTACGTGGTCGCTTATTATCTTTGACACATTCTGCGATAATGCAGCAGGTATTGCGCTGGCTGTAGTCACCATTTGGGCTGTCAACACAGTATTGCCGATGATTATTGGCTCAATCTTATACCGCAATGGAAAAACAAAATGATATTTCTAAATTTTAAATTAAAACAATATGAATCTCTCTTTTTCAATTAATTATCAAACGCAATGGGGGCAACACGTTGCGGTCCTTTATGCAGCAGATGCTGACCTTGCGACTGCTTCGCCTTTGCAACTTGATCTCGAGTGCCATGGTTCTGCAGAGTGGGCTGCACAACTCACTCTTAGTGACATTCATAAGTACATCTCGTATTGCTATGTCATTGTGGACGAGCAAGGCAATATCCTCCGCCGCGAGTCTATGCCTCACTTCCTCGAGTGCCAACCTGGCAATATCGTGTTGCGCGACCTTTGGCAAGACAAATCTCAATCGCTCTTCGCTTCTAAGGTCTTCAGCCAAGTGCTCTTCGCTCACCGTGCACCTGTTGCGGCTAAGAAAGCTACTGGTAACATCACCGTTAAGGTCAATGTACCTCGCCTCGAGCGTCATCAGGGTGTGGCTATCATGGGTAACATCGCCGCCCTCGGCGAGTGGGATCGCACCAAAAAACTCCCTATGACCAATAGCCAATTGCCTATCGCCAATAGCCACAACTACAACCCCGAATGGACCGTCACTTTCCACGCTAAACTCGGTTCTGTAGTGGAGTACAAGTATGTCATCTACGACCTCAAGTCTGGCGACATCGTGGACATGGAGTGGGGCGAGAACCGCAAGATCTGGGATGTGCAACGCGCTAAGCACTATGTCATCTCCGACTCTCCTTTCCGCTACACCCAAGCCAACTGGAAGGGCGCTGGTGTGGCTGTTCCTGTCTTCTCTCTCCGCTCAGAGAACGGCTTCGGTATTGGTGAGTTCCAAGACCTCAAGCTCCTCGCTGATTGGGCTGTACTCACAGGTCAAAAGATGATCCAAACTCTCCCAATCAACGACACTACCCTCCGTCACAACAACCTCGACTCATATCCTTACAACGCAGTTAGCGTCTTTGCGCTCCACCCAATCTACCTCAATATCGAGAAGATGGGCACTCTCACTCCTACCCAACTCAAGAAGTATCGCAAGACACAGGAGGAGTTCAACGCCAAGACCATCGCGGACTACCAATGCGTTTACGACGAGAAGATGAAGTACTTCAAGTCCCTCTACAAGGCCGACAAAGCTACTCTCTTCGCTTCCGACGAATATAAGACTTTCCTCGCTGCCAACGAGGGCTGGCTCTTGCCTTACGCAGAGTTCCTCTCTAAGCGCGACAAACAACCTAAGGACTTCTACTGCTACCTCCAGTTCCATGCGGACAAACAGCTCCGTGAGGCGGTGGACTACGCACACTCTGTAGGCGTGGCATTCAAGGGTGATATTCCTATCGGTATCTCTCCTGACTCTGTGGACGCTTCCACCGACCCACACCTCTTCAACCTCTCTGCTTCGGCAGGTGCGCCACCCGATGATTTCGACGCACGCGGTCAGAACTGGGGCTTCCCTACCTACAACTGGGATGTCATGGCTCAAGACGACTACCAATGGTGGAAGTTCCGCTTCACCAAGATGGCGGACTACTTCGACGCATATCGTGTGGACCATATCCTTGGCTTCTTCCGTATCTGGCAAATGCGTAAGTCGGATGTTTGGGGCCTCTGCGGTCACTTCTCTCCTGCTATGCCTTATTCGCTCCAAGACCTCTGGAACATGGGCGTGAAACTCGACGAGGATCGCCTCACCAAACCATATATCCGCGCTAATTTCTTGGGTGATACTTTTGGTTATGATACCGAGTATGTGAAGAACAATTTCCTCCAAACCAACGACGGATATATCTACTTCTTCCCTGAGCATTTGGATACCCAACGCAAGGTGCAACAGTTCTTCCTCAACCCTGAGAACCGTGCTGCTCACGAGAACAACTGCAATATCGACAATGTGATGAACGGACTCTTGTATCTGCATTGCGAGGTGCTCTTCGTGCGTGACCAGAAGAATCCATCGATGCTCCACCCACGCATCGCGCTCTACCAGTCACACAACTACCAAGAGCTCTATGCCGACCAACGCCAACTCTTGGCTGACATCCACAACGACTACTTCTACCACCGCCACACTTCTTTCTGGCGCGAGTCTGCGCTCAAGAAACTCCCTACCTTGATTGCTGCTACCGACATGCTCTGCTGTGGCGAGGACTTGGGTATGGTGCCTTCTTGTGTGCCTGATGTGATGAGCCAATTGCAGATCCTCTCGCTCGAGATCCAACGCATGCCTAAGGACCCAACCGTAGCTTTCGCTCACCCAGCGGACGCACCTTACCATAGCGTTTGTACCATCGGTACCCACGACATGAACCCCGTTCGTGCTTGGTGGGAGGAGGACCGCCAAGTCACTCAGAAGTTCTACAACGAACAGATGGGCTGGTGGGGTGAAGCTCCACAAGAGATGACGCCAGAAATTGCCGAATTCATCGTTAATCAGCACATGTATAGTCCAGCTATGTGGGTGATTCTCCCATTGCAAGACTGGTTTGCTATCGATGGTGATATTCGTTTGGCTGACCAACACGCTGAGCGTATCAACTTGCCTTCTAACCCAGAGCATTTCTGGAACTACCGCATGCACCTCACCCTCGAGGACTTGCTCAAGAAGGACGCCTTCAACGCGCATGTGAAATCCCTCACCCAAGTGAGATAAGATATTAGCTTTTACTTCTCCTCCCCTTCTTTTAGGAAGGGGTCGGGGGTAGGCTTAATAAGAATCAATAATCTTCCACAAGCGCAGTCCCCAAGCTGCGCTTGTTCTTTTTCTTTGTTCATTATCCCGAATACTATTCGGGTACCCCTGCCTCTAAACTGCGCTGCCAGCGCTCGACGGTGTCCCGTCTCGCGTGTCCCGAATCCCTAATCTTTAAGCTTTAAACTGCAGCTTTGCTGCCCGCCTTTACACTCTACACCCTACACTTTTACACCAAAAAATTTGCAAATCCGCAAATTTTATAGTAATTTTGCAGCAAATTTCAAATATTCAATACATATGAACACTATTCAATCTAAAAACAACACCAAGGCGCATATAGCCGGGGTGCTATTAATCCTAACTACGCTGAGCAGTTACTTGTATCATCCGCTCATGGTACTAATCCAACCCTTTGATTCAATAGAACAATTTTACCTGTGGGGCTATTGTATCGTTCCAATAGGTACATTTCTGCTAGCCCTACTTAGTTATGCGCTTTTGCTAGGAACCAAACCTAACAAGCCTACACGCATAGCCCTATACCTCTTGATGGTATGCTGGTTGGTATCTACAATGATCCAAATGTATATCTTTCTTGACTATGTATATGAGATACCTACATGGTTAGGATATATAAGCTTTCTCGAACTCTTGTTAAATGTGTGCTCTGTTTACATATATTGCCTTATCTATCGCAATAACGATATGGACAAACGCGACATCAGCTGGATCAATATCTACATCATCAGTAATCTAATTGGTCCGCTATTTTTTATTTGCTATAGGTTTAGCGATATATGTGGATATCAAGATATTTGCAATAGATTCTTCGGCGATTTCGTCTTTTGGAACTCAACCGGCAGCTATAATATATTTAGATATTGCCTCATGGTGCTTATGCTGATTGCCCATTGGCGCTTTGCCCATTGTGCAGCGTTCACCGGAACAGACGAGCAAAGGACTCCAGCAGAGGAGAACTACAAGCCTATTGCTCGCTATGTAGTAGCAGCGCTAGTAGCATTGACACTAGGTTCAGGTATATTCTTCCTACTATACCACTACGCAGAACCTCTATTGAACGCTATCGGATAATCATTGTAAAACACTATAATACACAGAATTATGAAAAAGTCATTTCCAATCAAAAAAATAGTAACCTTCTTCCATAGTATCGAGAAGAACATCTGGGGTGAGGACATCAATGCCAACCCATGTTTTGCTACCATTAGTATCCTACTAGCTACCCTGGTAGCGGCTATCACTACCGGCGGAAACATCATCAACTCGTGGTTTGATACCGATTTACAATGCTCATGGTATATCACCATGACGATACTGCTATTCATCATGGTGCTCAATGTGCTAGAGTCTGTCCTTGCCGCTGAGAATGCCAAAGTAGCCACCTTGCGCTGCTTGCTCGTTATTGGTTGTATGATAGGTGGCGCTCTCGTAGGTGCTATCACATCGGTTGTAATTGCCATTATCCTAGCCATAGTAGCTGTTGTACTATTTCTATACTTGCTTTTAGGCGCTCTATCTGGTGCTGCATCTGGCGGTAGCAAGAAAGGCGATGTAGAACTTCGTAGCTACGATATCATCGATGTTATGATGGGCCAAGATAAAATCAGCGGTACCATGTCTTCCGATGGCCTGACTTTCGATGGCAACAATGGCAAGACCTACGTACGCGATTCATGCAGCGGAGATTTTCGTGAGAAGATAGGGTAGGCTCGCAGAACGAAAAAACAAAACACCTCGCCGAAAATGCGGGGTGTTTTATTTTTGTCGTTTTTGTCGGTTACGCGGTTAAACGAGAAGACAAGGGTGTTATTGTCCAACAACATAGACGTGGGGGCTTTTGTGTACAATGAGTATGAGCAAAATGATAGGAGAAAGGGATATTATTGCTACTTTTGTCAAAAATATTTGGTCGAATCAGAAAAAAAGCAGTACTTTTGTGGTATGTTTCGTTTGATTTTTGGTACAAAAAACGATGTGTTAGTATGTATTACAGTCAGAAACAATTATAATTACTTAAATATTCACCCTAAAAGTAAACTTTTGCGCAAAATTTTGCAAATGTGCAAATTTTCCCCTACCTTTGCACCATGATTTTCTACTTCTCAGGTGTCGGTAACTCAGCATGGGTGGCTTCCCAATTAGCTGAAAAATTAGGAGACAAACTTGTCTTTATCGTTGATTATGCAGGTCAAACAATCCATATAGAACCTGGCGAGCGCATCGGCTTTGTTTTCCCCATTTATTCATGGGCACCCCCTAAAATAATGCTCGATTTCATCGCCCGTGTGCAAATTAGTTCACCTCCTTCTTATATCTATTTTGTTTGTACCTGCGGTTCCGATACGGGTAAAACTCCCGAACTCTTCTCTGCCCACATCCAAGCACGAGGATGGCATTGCCATTCTGGCTACTCCATCGCTATGCCCAACACCTATGTCGCGTTCCCTGGATTCGGTGTTGATAAAGACCGCATCGCACAACAAAAAATCTCGGCAGCAAAAGATCGTATCACCCTTATTTCCAAACAAATACAATCTAATATTTCAACGCACTTCGACTGCAACGAAGGAGGAATGGCTCGTTTCAAAACCTATACCATCAACCCACTCTTCAACCAACACATGCTCTCAGCCAAACCTTTCTACACTACAGACGCATGTATCGGTTGCAAAAAATGCGAAAACACTTGCCCTGTGCACAACATTCATGTAGAAAACGGCCGGCCATCATGGGGAGAAAACTGTACACAATGTACCGCATGTTTCCACGCGTGCCCTCAAAATGCTATCCAATACGGGCATTTCACAAAAGGTAAAAAACAATATCGTTTAAGGCTAAATATTATTCAAAATTCTTAATTCTTAATTCAAAATTACTTATCTATGAGCAAGAAAATTGTTGTTTTTACAGGAGCGGGCGTTTCCGCCGAAAGTGGACTAGGTACCTTCCGTGACACCGACGGGCTATGGGAGCGCTATCGTCTAGAAGATGTATGTACTGCCGAAGCATGGAAAAAAAATCCCCAATTATGCGTAGATTTCTACAACATGCGTCGCCGCGAGACGCTAGCCGCTGAGCCTAACCTAGCACACAAAGCTATCGCACATTTGCAAGAAGTATTCCCAGACACACAGGTCATCACTCAGAACATCGACAACCTGCACGAACGTGCAGGCAGCCGCAATGTACTGCACCTGCATGGAGAGATCACCAAACTTCGTTCGCAGAAGAATGTGCACGACCTAGTAGATTTAGACGGATGGGAACAGCATTACGGAGATCTTCACCCAGATGGTTCTATCCTACGTCCGCATATCGTGTTCTTTGGCGAAGATGTGCCTAACTTCCCATTGGCCTGCGAGATAGCTAGCCAAGCGGATATCATAATCGTCGTCGGTACATCACTCAATGTCTATCCCGCAGCATTTTTATTGCAATATGCACCATCTTCGGCAGAGATTTATGTGATAGATCCCAACACGCCCGAACTCGGCATCTACCGCCACCGCGCCCACCATATCCAGAAAAACGCCACTATCGGCGTTCCCGAACTCGTGGATAAACTCATCCTTTCTCGTCCATAATACAACGGTAATATATCCATTTTCATGAAATTTTATGCCAAGCGAATAGTTTGGCACACTATTTGATACTACAATATATGCAATGTGGCAAGCAGCCTAATGAGAGGATGTTGCCATTAACCTAAACCTAACTATAAAATTTATTATTATGTTACCTACAATCAAAAGGCAAAACAACTGGTTGCCAAGTGTCTTCACTGATTTTTTCACCGATGATTGGTTTCCTATGCGTGCTGTAGCCACCACTGCACCTGCCATCAATGTTAAGGAGAATGACAAGCAGTTTACCGTGGAAATCGCTGCTCCAGGCATGACGAAAGATGATTTCCGAGTACAAGTCAACGACCAAGACCAACTGGTGATTTCCGTGGAGAAAAAAAACGAAAACAAAGATGAGGATAAGAACTCCAAATATCTGCGTCGAGAGTTCAACTACATGCGCTTTGAGCAAACTCTTCAGCTACCTGATCATGTCAACAAAGAGGCTATCACAGCTAAGGTTTGCAGTGGCGTACTCAAAATTGAGTTGCCTAAATTGGAGCATGTGTTAGAGAAACAACATGCGCGAGTAATTGAGATTCAATAATTCAACACATAGTTATGCGCGGCATAGCTAACAAGAGTATTTTCATTTAACGGATAAGGCGCTGTTATGAGCGCCTTGTCTTTTTTGTCAAGCATACTTTTCAGATTAGTATTTATTTTTGTATTTTCTTGTGTATTCCAAAAAAAAGTATTACCTTTGCGCCGCTTTTTGCGCGTGCATGCGGTGCGCACGCGGAGCTCTATGAGAAAGTAAGTACAAAAAAGAATAAAAATTAAGATTTATGGTTATCAAAGTAAGTAACACCAATCAACCAAAATGGACAGATTTGAACATCCATGCAAATCTGCCTAAGAACCTCAGCAAACTCCAAGAGATCGCTAATAACCTCTGGTGGGTTTGGAACTCTGAGGCTAAAAATCTCTTCCGTAAAATTGACATCGATGCTTGGCATCAAGCGCAATCAAACCCTGTCGTATTGCTCAATACTATTAGTTATGATCGCATGTTGGAGCTCAGCAAGGACAAAGCGTTTATGAAGGAGCTCGACGCTGTATATGCAGAGTTCCGCGCATATATGGACGAGCCAAAAGATCCTAAGAAACCAAGCGTAGCATACTACTCTATGGAGTATGGTCTTACTCAAGTACTTAAGATCTATTCTGGTGGTCTTGGCGTATTGGCTGGTGACTACCTCAAAGAGGCTTCAGACTGCAACGTGGACATGACCGCTATCGGTTTCCTCTATCGTTATGGTTACTTCACACAAACACTCTCTCCAGAGGGGCAACAAATAGCAAAATACGAGGCACAAAACTTCTCTAACCTTCCTATCTCTCAAGTGAAAGAGGCTGACGGAACCCCAATGATCATCGAGGTTCCTTACCCAGAGCGCACTGTGAAAGCTTACCTCTGGAAGGTGGCTGTAGGTCGTATCAACCTCTACTTGCTCGACACTGACAACGAGATGAACTCTGAGTGGGATCGCCAAATCACTCACCAACTCTATGGTGGTGACTGGGAGAACCGTATCAAACAAGAGATCATGCTCGGTATGGGTGGTACTCTCGCCCTCAACAAACTCGGCATCAAGAAGGATGTTTACCACTGCAACGAAGGTCACGCAGCTTTCATGGGTCTCCAACGTATGCTCGACCTCGTAGAGAAAGAGGGATTGAACTTCCAACAAGCATTGGAGGTAGTTCGTGCAAGTGGTCTTTATACTTGCCACACTCCAGTACCTGCTGGTCACGACTACTTCGAGGAGGGTCTCTTCTACAAGTATATGAACGCTTTCCCAGCACGTCTCGGTATTGAGTGGCACGATCTCATCGGTATGGGTCGTCAAAACCCAGCTGACAACACCGAGAAGTTCTCTATGTCTGTATTCGCCCTCAACACCTGCCAAGAGGCTAACGGTGTGAGCTGGTTGCACGGCGAAGTGAGCAAGAAGATGTTTGCTCCTGTATGGCCAGGTTACTTTCAGGAGGAGCTCCACGTAGATTATGTGACCAATGGTGTGCACATGCCTACTTGGGCGGCAAGTGAGTGGAAAGCAATCTACAAAGAGATTTTCCCAAAAGAGTGGATTAAAGATCAATCTAACCTCGCTATGTGGGCTCCATACAACGATATGCCAGAGGAGAAGATCTGGGCTACCCGTATGAGTCTCAAGCACAAACTCATCGATTACCTCAAGGAACAATTCCGTGACAACTGGATGAAATCTCAAGGTGATCCTGCTCGTATCGTTCGCGCATTGAACGAGATGAACGCTGATAACCTCATCATTGGTTTCGGTCGTCGTTTCGCAACATACAAACGTGCTCACTTGCTCTTCACCGACTTGGAGCGTTTGGATAAACTCGTTAACAATCCTAGCCGTCCAGTACAATTCTTGTTTACTGGTAAGGCTCACCCAGCTGATGGTGGTGGTCAAGGACTCATCAAGCGTATCATCGAGATCAGCCGTATGCCACAGTTCCTCGGTAAGATCATCTTCCTGGAGAACTACGACATGCGCCTCGCTAAGCGCCTCATCTCTGGTGTAGATATCTGGTTGAATACTCCTACTCGTCCTCTCGAGGCTTCTGGTACCTCTGGTGAGAAAGCACAAATGAACGGTGTGTTGAACTTCTCTGTGCTCGATGGCTGGTGGAAAGAAGGTTATGTAGAGGGTGCTGGTTGGGCATTGACCGACAAACGTACCTACGAGAACCAAGCTCACCAAGACCAATTGGATGCAGCTACTATCTATCAAATGCTTGAGAACGAGATCATCCCAATGTACTACGCTAAGAACAGCAAGGGCTACTCTCCAGCATGGATTCAAACCATCAAGAACTCTGTGACTAAGATCACCCCACGCTTCACAACCAAGCGTATGATGGATGACTATTTCGAGAAGTTCTACAACAAGTTGGCTAAGCGTCACGCATTGCTCGGTGCTGACAACTACAAGGTGGCTAAGGAGATCGTAGATTGGAAGCAAAATATCGTAGCTCACTGGGATAACATTGAGGTAGTAAGCTCTATCTTCGAGCCAACCGAGTTGCCAGCTAACGTAGGTGGCAAGTGCAAGGTGGCAGTAGAGTTGGATACCAAGGGCTTGAACGACAAGGGTATTGGCGTAGAGTTGGTAGTAATCCGTACCTCTACTCACAACAACGATAAACTCTATGACGTAAAACAACTCAACCTCGTGAAGGCAGAGGGTAGCCATTTATTCTTCGAGTTGGCTTATCGTTTGGATTACGCTGGCGGCATGAAGTTCGGCTTGCGTATGTATCCTAAGAACGACTTGCTCCCACACCGCATGGACTTCTGCTATGTTCGTTGGATCTAATTCAAAGAGTGATATATGAAAAAAAAAGCATCTCGACCGAGATGCTTTTTTTGTTTAGTGGACGCCCGTTGGGCTATAGTTTAGTGGAGAGATTATTTTTGGATGATCTTCTCTGCAATCTGAACAGCATTCAAAGCTGCACCCTTGCGTATTTGATCGCCTACGCACCAGAAGGTGATACCCTTGTCGTTGGCTAGATCTTTGCGAATACGGCCCACATATACATCATCTGTACCGCTGAGGTAGAGTGGCATAGGGTAAGGGAATGAGCCGTTGGATTTGCTAGGATCGTCCATCACTTGTACGCCCTCAGCTTTAGCCAAGGCTTCGCGTACTTGCTCAGGAGTGAGTGCCTGCTCGGTCTCTACCCACACGGCCTCAGAGTGTGCACGAAGGGAAGGAACACGCACGCAGGTAGCAGATACAGCGATGTCTGAGTGCATGATCTTGCGAGTCTCATGGTACATCTTCAACTCCTCCTTGGTATAGTCGTCATCGCCAAAGACATCAATCTGTGGGATGAGGTTGTATGCCAATTGATAAGCGAACTTCTGGTGTTTAACCTCCTCGCCATTGAGAGCTTGGCGGTATTGCTCCTCCAACTCTGCCATAGCACTAGCACCTGCTCCAGAAGCAGATTGGTAAGAGGATACATGTACTCGTTTGATGTGAGAGAGTTCCTCGATAGCCTTGAGACATACAGCCATGATAATGGTAGTACAGTTAGGATTGGCAATGATGCGACGACCGCCCTCTTGCAAGGCTTGTGCGATGTCGTCTGCGTTGAGCTCAGGTACCACAAGTGGACATTCGTCATCCATACGGAAGGCTGATGAGTTGTCGATCATGATAGCGCCATGGCGAGTGATATCCTCGGCGTATTCTTTAGATACAGAACCGCCAGCAGAGACAAAAGCGATGTCAACGCCCTTGAAAAGGTCGCCATGTTGTAGTTTTTCTACGGTGTATTCTTTACCGCAGAAAGTATATTTAGTGCCTGCACTGCGTGCAGAGCCGAATAATCTGAGGTTGGTGATTGGAAATTGGCGCTCAGCCAAAATCTTGAGTAGTTCTTGTCCTACAGCGCCTGATGCGCCTACGATAGCTATTGTCATGGTAGTGTAATTGTGCGTTTATTGTGCGTCTATTGTCCGTGAATAGTGCGTGTTTTACGGTTAAAATAAGGCTGCCAACATAGGTTGGACAGCCTTAGGAAGAGTAATTAGAGAAGTGTGATTGTCAAATCCTCACCCTCTGTGAAAGATACTTTACCCTCGCGAGCCAACCAGCCCAAAGCAAGATAAAGTTCGTCGTTTTTCAATTTTGTAGCTTTCTTCAAAGCTTTGAATGTGAGAGCACCACCTTGTAATGCATTCCAGATCAAACCTGCGTTCTCACCAATCTTAGTTGTAATCATAATAATACCTTAAAAATAAAACAGTTAATATTTCTTAAATAACAAGCAAGCGTTGTGCCCGCCAAATCCGAAGTTATTGCTCATCGCATAATGGATGTCTCGTGGCTGCGCTTGGTTGAATGTGAAATTTAGTTTATAGTCAATATTTGGATCCTCATCTCCCTCTTCGTGGTTGATGGTGGGGGTGACCATGCCATTTTGCATCGACAGGATAGATATGATTGCTTCTACTGCACCCGATCCTCCCAGCAAATGTCCTGTCATTGACTTAGACGATGTGAGGGAGAGATCATATGCATGCTGTCCAAAGAGGTCTTGTATTGCCTTTATCTCAGCAATATCGCCAATAGGAGTAGATGTTCCGTGGGTGTTGATATATTCCACTTGTTCAAGTGATATGTCCGCTTCGTTGATGGCTAATTGCATAGCATTCTTAGCGCCAGTACCCTCTGGATCTGATGCAGTGAGATGGTATGCATCTGCTGTTAGACCAATACCCACGAGTTCGGCATAGATATGTGCTCCACGTGCTTTAGCATGCTCATATTCTTCGAGCACGAGTGTACCTGCTCCTTCTCCAAGTACGAATCCATCGCGTGAGGCTGAGAAAGGACGACAAGCAGTTTGAGGCGAGTCATTGCGTGTGGAGAGTGCGTGCAAGGCATTGAAGCCACCTACACCGCAACACTCTACAGCCGCCTCACTACCACCCGTAAGGATGATATCTGCTAGCCCCATGCGTATTTGATAGCAAGCATTGGCAATAGCATGCGACGAGGAGGCACAAGCTGAGGTTGTGCAGTAGTTCACTCCCTTGAAACCGTGGCGGATAGCCAACATACCTGCCGACATATTGGTGATGATCATTGGCACAAAGAATGGGCTATAGCGGGGTGTTCCATCTCCAGCAAAGAATTCTCCGATATTGGTATCCAAGGCATTAACACCGCCCATACCGCTACCATAGATCACACCACAACGCAAAGCATCCTCTTCTGCCATGTTGATCTGTGCATCACGAATAGCTTCGTCTGTTGATTTTACTGCATAGTGAATACAACGGTCATAGCGACGCATTTCCTTCTGGTCAAACAGAGCTGACATATCAAGATCCTTGACCTCGCATGCAAACTGAGTTTTGAATTTGGATGCGTCAAAATGCGTGATTCTACCTGCTCCGCTTTTACCCTGAAGCAGGTTATGCCAAGTGCTAGCCACATCATTTCCCAATGGTGTGACCATACCTATTCCCGTTATTACTACGCGCTTTGCTTGCATATCCTTAAATACATCTAACGAGTTTGCGGAATAATCCACAAACTCGTCCATGGTAAAAGTCAAAATACGTAAAAGCCTTACGCTTGAAGTTTCTCGATGTAATCTACAACGTCTTGAACGGTGTTGATCTTTTGAGTGTCCTCGTCTGGAATAGATACACCAAACTCTTTCTCAAACTCCATGATCAACTCTACAGTGTCAAGAGAGTCTGCATTGAGGTCTGCTGTCAAGCTAGCCTCTGGAGTAACTTGTGATTCTTCTACGCCCAATTTATCAACGATAATTGCTTTTACTTTTGATTCAATTGCTGACATAATTACAATTTTTTTAGTTGTTAATTATATTAATTTAATTCTTTTTCCAGTTGTAATGATTTTGAAATCGAGTGCAAAGTAACTAATTTTTTTTGGAATATGCAAATTTTTCGCAATAAATGTGCTATTATTCCTGCATTTCGAGCATAATTTTGCCAATTCTTGCACCTGCTTTACCCGTTTGCATCAATAGAACGCTATCTCCATTTAGGTTGGGAATATATAGATTTTCGACAATCTTGTGGGTATGTGCACCGATGATAATATCAATATTTTGAGTAGCTTTTGCCATTTCAATATCAGATATTCTACCATCCATGCCAGGGTGTGTGCCTTGATGGCTTAGGCATATTACTACATCGCATTTCTTTTTGTTCTTCAATATATCTGCAGTTTTCTGAGCCGTTTCTATAGGGTTGAGGTATTGCAATGGAGCAAAGTTGCGATCAGCAACCAGTCCTTTAGGGTCTAGTCCGATACCAAACACACCAATGCGCAGGTTGGCACGGCGAAGGATGGTATATGGCTTAACAATACCTTCTAGCGCAGAACCAGTCACATCGTAGTTAGCGCAAACAACATCAAATTTGGCATTCTGCAATGCGGCTGCCAGAGTATCTACTCCGTTATCAAACTCGTGATTTCCTGGCGTGATGGCGTCGTATCCCATACGATTCATTGCCTCAACTTCTACACGACCGCGGTAGAAATTGAAATAGGGTGTGCCTTGGCTGAAATCACCTCCATCGAATAATAATAGATAAGGGTCTTGTTCGCGTTCTTGAGCAATCAATCCCATGCGTCGTGCATATCCTCCACAATGCGCATCACGTTTTCCTTCCTCTAGTGGTTCCACCTGCGAGTGGGTGTCGTTGGTGTGGAGAATTGTCAATGCCTTCAACTTGGGTTGAGTGCAGGCTACGCAGCTGCAACACAATAGTATGCCGATGTATTTAGAAACGTTTTTGAATGTCTTCATGTGATAATATAATGCTAATTGTTTGACCATTAGGTAGATGTCTAGAAGATGATGCTTGTTGCAATCTCTCTACAAGGTCGCGCATTTCTGGCTCAGATAGTACCTTTCCTTGTGGAATCGCCATTTGTTCAGCCAAACTAAGGGCAACCATTTCTTGCCATTGGTGTTGAGCGGTACCTTCGGTATCTTGTACTCTGTGAATCACTTGCAATATAGCATCTGCGGCATTCTTTTGTCCTAATAATGCAGGTACGGCGGTGATAGAATATGCAAAAGGAGAGAATTGTTCCAATCCAAAGCCTACGTTTTGTAGTTCAGGAAGAAGCTGCTCTAGAGTAGTGAGGTCGTCCTGCGAAAGTTCGATGATTTCAGGGAAGAGTAGGGGTTGAGTAGCTGCTTGTTGGTTATTGAGTTGCTCCAGCACTATTTTATGTAGAACGCACACATGCGCGCGATGCTGGTGTATCATTATTAATCCTGCCGTTGTAGGAGCTAGGATATAGCGATTGTCTAATTGGAAGAGTGAAGTGTATTCTATTGTTTCAGGTTCTTGAAAAAGATCCTCTGTGATCGTAGGTAACTTGCTTTCTTTTTGTGTGTATAGTTGTTCCCATTCTGCAGGTGGTGTGGTGGTATGTGCGGGGTGTGATTTGAATGGGTTGTACTGAGGATCTATTTGTATGCTTGGGGCTGCAATGGTAGTTGTGGAGGTGGGACGACTGGGAAAATCCATATGTGACTCTGTGGTAAAGTCCAGCGAAGGAGCCACATTGAACTTCCCCAATGACTCCTTGATAGCAGCCAGAAGTATCTGGAAGATAGCTTGCTCATCAGCAAACTTGATCTCCGTTTTGGTTGGATGAATATTGACATCAATAGCTTCTGGATCAATGTCAAAATACAAGAAATAAGATGGAGTATGATCAGGTAATAACATTCCCGAATATGCCGTCATCAATGCTTTGTGAAAATATGCGTGGCGCATATAGCGACCATTGACAAACATATATTGTTGGCTGTTTTTGCCAGTAGTCTCTGGTTTTCCGACAAATCCAGAGATACGGATTAGTTCGGTTTCTGTAGCGACATCCACCAAATGGCTGGTGTAAGATTTGGATGAATGTCCAAAGACGGCCTCAATACGCTGTTTAAGCGTAGATGGTGTGAGGTCAGATATGATTTCATCATCGCTCACAAAAGTAAATTGTACTTGCGGATTGACCAATACGATGCGATTATATTCAGTGATAAGGTTACGCAACTCTGTTTGATTGGTCTTGAGAAATTTCCGTCGTGCTGGTACGTTGTAGAAAAGATTCTTTACCCGCATGTTTGTACCAACGGGGCATTGCACCATCTCTTGGGATAGTACCTCCGATCCTGCGATCTCCAGACGTGTACCTACCTCATCATCTGCACGGCGTGTCTGTATTTCTACATGTGCCACGGCGCATATACTAGCCAAAGCTTCGCCACGAAAGCCCATTGTTCGTAGTTGGAAAAGATCGCTGGCTTGGCTAATTTTGGATGTGGCATGACGCTCAAAAGCCATGCGTGCATCGGTTGGACTCATTCCTTTACCATCATCTACCACCTGCAATAATGTACGACCAGCATCACGCACTATCACTCGGATATGCGATGCACCTGCATCTAATGAGTTTTCTACCAACTCTTTTAGACAAGAAGAGGGACGCTGAATCACTTCGCCAGCAGCAATCTGGTTGGCGACGCTATCGGGTAGAAGATGAATGATATCACTCATAGAAGATAATGGAATGCAAAAATCAGTAGGATCAATAGTGCCACCCACAATAGCAATTTGGATTTGCGCTTAGTTTGATCCTTGCGGTTATATGTGTTGGCTTCGTGAGCTTCACGAAACGAACCACGATGAAGACGCGCAAGTTTCTCCTTGCGCGCCTCCTTTTCTTTATCGTAGTAAATGGGGCGATAATCCCACTTACGTGGTTTGGGTACTTTTGGAAATAATACCGACATTATTTAACGATTGCTTGGAATGCCTCTTCAGCGTGATATTTTGCAAACTCAATATCGTTCTGAGCTTTAGCTTTGAGGTTAGTATCGCGTTGAATAGCCACTTTCAAGTTCTCATAAACGGCCTCGCGAGCGTTAGTACGTGCACTAACCACAGCGAGCAAGTAAGCAGTAGTAGCGTTTGGATTAGCTACCTTAGCCAATGTTTGGCGAGCACCGGCATAATCCTCGTTCAAGATTTGTTGAACAGCAGCGTTGTTGCTTGCCTTGCTGCCATAAGCATTCTTAGCAGCAGCGTAGTCACCCTTCATGGTATAGAGTGTACCCATGGCAGCATTCAAGTCGCCTTGTGTACCAGCAGCTTTGCCAAGATAAGCCTCTGCTTTGGCCAAATCGTTCTCTGCCATCGCAGCAACACCAGCGTTGTAGTTTACATCAGCATTGTTTGGCTCCAATTGCAATGCTTTTGCATAGCAACGACGAGCTTCTGCTACGTTACCTTGAGTAAAGTAAACCATACCGAGGTTATTATGTGTACGATAGTCGTTGCCGAATAGAGCGACAGCTTTCTTGTAGATATCAACTTTCTCATTGAGATCGTTGGTTAAAGTAGCTGCGTAAAGTAACTCCTCCACATTCAATGCGGCAGCATCATTCTTAGCCAAAGTAGCAATTTCCTCATCTGATTTACCAATCAAGTCAGTGGTCAAGATCAAGCGGCTACGACGGAGTTCTGGAAGAATCTCCTCTGCAATAGTCTTGAATACTACGCTCAAGTTCTTGATTTGTGCCTCGCGCTCTTCTGGGTCAGAGTACATGCTAAGGACACGAAGAACCAACTCTTTATCTTGGATGTTGCTAGCTTCCATTGCAGCTTGGAAACCTGCCCAGTCCTCAGCGGTTACGTTAGACTCGATGGTAGCCTCTACTTTTGCTTTTTTCAATTGTTTTTGCAAATATTTTTCTGATTTAGTTTGACGAGCGTTAGCCAACTTGGCATTCAAGTCTTGTTCGCCATCTGGAGATGCATAACCAGCAACTTCGATTTTGTTGATAGCTTTGTTAGCAGTGGTATCAGCATCTTTGATTGCTGCGTGCAAATCTTTCATCTCTTGAGATTTCAACTCAGAGTTACGCAAATTGGTTTGTTGGATCAAGAATTTGATATCCGCCTCTTGTACCTCTTGGATGATACGTTGGAACTTATCAGCGGTTACTTGTGGTTTTACATCTTCAGCTATAGCCAATTTTGCAGTTGAAACAACGCCATCTGCTACTTTGGTATCAGGAATTTCAACAACTTTGTTTCCATTCTTAGCAGTAAAGCGCAATACCAATTCTGATTTCTCCATTTCTGGTACATAATCAAAAGAAGCCTTTAGCTTGAAACTTCCACCTTCTTTGTAGGATACGGTAGTACCGTTTTCTTTTGCTTTTTCACCTACATAGGTTACTGATTTACCTACAACCTCAGTACCATTGAATTTCAATACTGGAGTAACGGTTAATACTGCTTTCTTGCCAAATTTCTTTACAGGGAAAGTACCTGTGATGTCAGCTTCAACTACATTGCCAACTACAGTCAATGGATTAGGATTCACCTTGAACTCTGTAGGTTGAACAGCAGTTCCACAAGAGGTCAGAATAGCTATTGCCATTACTGACGCAAACAATTTGAAAGTTTTCTTCATACTTAATTATTTAATAATTTTTAATTAGTTTCGATATGTATTTTTATAATCTTATCAACCATTCTACAAAAACTATGCAATGGGCACACTATATCGGCTGCAAAGGTACAAAAATATTTACAAATATGCAAATATTTATTATTTTTTTAGATATTTTTTGGGAATTTTGTTTGCATAAATAAAAAAAAACATATACCTTTGCAGTCGTAATAGCAATATCAGAATGCTAATAGACGGAGAATGCCGAAAATCCGATGAAGAGTAGGTTTGTGAAATTAATACAATCAGGTTATGGAAAAACAACAAGTTGAATTGTATTTGGCAGCAAATGCTGACAAATTACCAGCAGATCAAATTGCAAACATCAAAGTAGCTCTTGAAAATGCAGACGAGTCAAAAACAGCAGCTATCCAAGCTTTGGATCTTAAGAACCCAACAACCATGCTTATTATCGCTTGGTTACTCGGTAGTTATGGTGTTGATCGTTTCATGTTGGGCGATACTACTATGGCCGTTATTAAATTGTTAACATGCGGTGGTTGCTGCGTTTGGACTATCATTGATTTGTTCTCTGCAAAAGATCGCACACGTGCATTCAACCACAAGAAATTGCAAGAGGTGTTGCTCTAATATAACCATTTATAAACTTTTTATGGCAGATGTTCAAACGCTATAAGTTGTTTATAATTATCGTAACTATTCTTGGATTGGCATTCTTTGGATTACTATTATCTGAAAGGATGCCAATTCCTATTGGTTGCCCATTCAAGGCGTTAACAGGTATCCCGTGCCCTGGATGTGGTGGTACGAGAGCACTACAAAGTATTTTGAGAGGAGATATACTAAATGCATTGTATATTAATCCATTATCATGCTTGCTCTTGTGCTTTCTATGTGTACTCCCCCTTTGGGCATTTTATGATGGGTATAAAAAGAAAGACTCTTTGATGAAATTTTTCCATACTCCATGGCCTAAACCCTATTTGATTATTTTATTTTGTGTTTTAGTAGCAAATTGGATTTGGAATATTGTAAAACAATTATAGAATTATGAAAAAAATACTTGTTATATCTATGCTTTTGGCAACATTGGTTGCTTGCCAGCCATCAGATGAAGAGTGTGCTCAATCTTTGGTAGTAGAGGCGCAGACGTTAGTAGATAACGGACACTGGCAACAAGCGCGTGTTGTGCTTGATTCTCTGCATGCTACTTATCCTCGTGAAGTAACTCAACGTCGTCTTGCTAAAGCCTTGTCAGATAGTATCATCTATCTTGAAGCGCAACAAACGATGGCGTATGTAGATACACTATTACCTCCGTTATTGGAGCAAGCGGATCAATTGATCAAGCGTTTTAAATATGAAAAAAATGATAAGTATGAAGACTATGGAAAATATGTTCATCGTCTTCTTGCTACTAATAAAAATACTGCTCGTAACTTCATCCAAGCATATGTATTGGATAATCGACAAACAATAGTTAAAAGCTATTACTATGGTTCAAAACAAATGAATCAACAGTCAGTGACAATTAGTGCAGGTGAAGAAAGTGATATCTTCTACGGCAGTAATTATCACTTCCAAGAGGGAGCACATTATGAGATTATGACATTAGATAATGAAAAATCTTTGTCATTGCTTAATTTTGTCAATACGCATAATGGAGTGCGTATTCGAGTGGAAGGAATGGGAGATAAATCTACACATAATTGGGTGTATTACCTTAACGATCATGAGAAAGAAGCATTATCAGAAACCTATCGGTTAGGATGTTTGATGAAAGATATCAACCGTTTGGAGCAAATGCAACGTGTAGCACATGCTCAAGTTCTTCGTTACGGCAGTAAATAACTGAAAAAAACAGCATTTTTGCGAATAAATTGCAAAAAAACGCTTGAAAATTTGGTCAGTCCAAAAAAAAGCAGTACCTTTGCACCCGCATTTGAGGCGGGATAGCTCAGCTGGTTAGAGCGCATGATTCATAATCATGAGGTCCCCAGTTCAATCCTGGGTCCCGCTACAAAAAGAAAATCAGACACTTAGGTAAAATCCTGAATGTCTGATTTTTTTCGATGCACCACAAGATTACCAACAAATTATTTTTGCTTTTGCCAATCTAAGTAGTCTTGCAATGTGAACTGTGCGCCAAGCAGGTCGGCATTTGTCTGTGTGATGCAAATAATTTGTACACCTTTCTCGGTGAAACTGCTTTGCAATTCTATACTTTGTGTGAGCATATTATAATACCATTCAGCATCATCCATCTTTTCGAACCCTGATATTTGTAATGCAGATAGATCAGCAGCAAAAGTAGGCAATTGTTTGATATCAAAGTCTCGAATCATAAATTGTGAGAAGTTGAAGAGCGCAATATCATACAATAATTGATTCATTTGTTGCTCATTTTGTGACATAATAAGCATAACTAGCGAAGTAGTATTGCGTTCGCTATTGAATTGAATAGTGATGCTATCTTCTTGAATGTCAGTTGATTGCGTGGCTCTTCTTGCTTGTAGAGAAGTCATGTCTCCTTGTTGACTTTCAGCTCCTTGTCCCAATAATGCGAGCATATCTTTTGCCATAGCTGATAACTCGTTGTCAGGATAGCGAGTTACCATATCTTGCAACTGGGTGATAAAAGGATGTTGTCCGTCGGTCTTTGCCACGGCAATAGCATTTAGGAATAAAAAGCGTGGCATCAATGGACTCAAAGGATATTTTTCTTCGGCATGTAGTTTATTCTCTTTGACGGTAGTAAACTGGTTATTGCAGTATGCAGTGTATGTGTTTTCATAGAGCGAATCTTGCTCTGCTGCCATTTCTCGTAATTGATTAAAATAATCGGGTTGACTGACGATATATGCCTCACGTGAGTCTGGGAAGAGTGTTTGAATATCTTGACTATACTGTGCAACCTCTTTCATATTGTTGTTTTTTAATGCGGTGAGATATTGCATATAGTATAAATCAAGCAATAGTTCATGATTCGAGAATCGTTTACAGAACTCACGGAAGGTCTCATCTGCCAATATCTGATCGCCTACTCGATCGCGATATATATATACCATATTATACATCGCGCGCGCGAGGAGCTCATTGGATTGTGCGATATCTGCGGGAGTCTTGGGTATTTGTTGTAGATAGTATTCTGGCTTATGAATATCTACTTCCGATGCAGTATTTACTAATTGTATGGAATCTGCAGTTGTGGAGTCTGTTAGTATCGCATCTTCATCCATATTTATTTCTTCCATCATTGAACTAGTGGCTTTGCTTAATCGACGCCAGTTGTCTTCCAACGTACGATTGCCCCATTGGGTACGGAAGGTTTGTTTACCAGATTGTAATAATTGTGGGTTATAGAAATACCAATCTCTACTACCTCCTCCACTTAACATGCCTGCAGTATTTACACTACGAGGTCCGCCCCCATTTTCGGTCTCTCTAGCGGCTTGTGCTTCACGTTCTATTTCTGCAGCTTCCTCACGCATTAATCGAGCAATGATACTATCTACTACTACGCGTTGCTCTGCTTCGGATAGTTGGGCAAGACGTTGTAATGAGTCTTGTAACAATACTATGGAGTGTTCAACTACCAATTCATCTAGAGTCTCCGAACGTTGTTTGATACGTTGATATTGTTCAGTTTCTGCAGATAGGATGGAGGTTGCTTCTTTGTAGCAGGGTGATGCTTGGATGTAGTTACGTTGATCGTAATGGATGTCTCCCGCAGTGACTAATATCTTGGCTTTTGCATTACTATGTTTCGTGCTTTTTTCGATTCCTTTTTCGTAGTATTCAAGGGCTTTTGTCGTATCTTTTTGCGCTAGATATATATCCCCGATGGCACCATAAATTTGATCCAATTGGTCTTTATGTTTATCAAGCCGTGCCATCTTGCTGAGTAATTTGATCGCATCTTGAGGCGATTTTTCCAACTGTGCTATATTCAATCGTGCATTGAAATCCATCTTGTTGGATGGCTGTAGTTTCAGTACTTTATTGTACGCATTGCGAGCATTATCTTTTTCTCCATTCAGTTGGTATAGTTGTGCCAAGACGTATTGAAAACGAGGTTTATTACCTTTTTTGCTCTCGTTGGGTAAAGCAATTTTGATAAACGGAATAGCCTCTCTATAGCGTTTTGTTTTTAACATCAAATCTGCACTTACTGCTGAGTACAATGGTGCGTTTTTACGACTGAGATTATCTACTTGTACCTTGTTCAATACGTCTTCTGCCTCGTATAACCATCCCATTTCGGCATATGCTCTTACAGTCCATAATTGACATTGTGCCACTACATCGGGGTCGTTTGCATAATGTCGTGTAATATAATTGAATGTACTGACACTACCAAGAAAATCTCCTTTATGAAATTCTGCCATACCGAGTAGGATCCATGCGTTGTCAATCTGATTATTAAACTCTTCTTGTTCTAACCATGTAGCATATGTGGGATTCTTACGCTTCTTATCGTAGTTTATTTTGCTTGGACGCGTTTTGATACTGTGTAACTTAATACACTTGCGACATTTCTCAATTGTACGTTCCATTTGCGATGTAGAGGCTTCTGCTGCATCATGATTGGATACTGCATAGAGGTTCAAAATAGTAGAATAATCATCTATGTTGGCTTCGCGAATAGCTTCTTCACCTTCTTGGAAAGATATGGCACCATTGTGGTAAATATTATATTTTGTTTTGGTCTGGTGGTAATTGCGAGTTGCCCACGTGTTCTTTTTGGTAGAGCACGACCACATGCCACTTGTTGCTATAAGTAACAGCAATATATATATACTATTCTTCGTTTTCATAATCAATTCAATCCTTTTATATGGCTAGGAGCTGCAACAAACTCTTTGAGATAGAAGGGTTCGTAATAAGCCATTTGTTTGATATCTAATTGTGTCGCTTGTTCTGCTAGAGCGCCCATATATTTCGCTTGTGGTACGATATTATCAATAAATTTTGCATGATTAAATTGGATAATTGTTTTGCATTTTTCTGCACCATTTCCAAAGAAATATATTGTCTGTTTTTTCAATTCTTCGCAGAAAGATTGTTCGTTAATAATCTTTGCCTCTACTTTGCTCATCGCTTTTAGGTCATTTGGCTGATACATAGCGGTATATACCTCCATACGTCGTGCATCCAGCATAGGACATAGTATACCATCTATATTGCTCTGCTGATCTTTTACTGCTGCACACAAGATCTGTAGTGTATCCACGGGTATCAATGGTATATTTAGTCCATAGCAGATACCCTTTGCGGTAGCTGCACCAATGCGCAGCCCAGTGTAACTGCCAGGCCCTTGTGAGAATGCCACAGCATCTAATGTCCAACCTTGTTCGCGGGCTGTGTCTAGTAGTTGTTCTATGAACACAGGTAATTCGCTGGCATGGTTAGCTCCTTCTAGGTTCTCTTTACTAGCTACTGCCTGCCCATCAATTGTGATGGCTGCCGAGCAGCAGTTGGTGGATGTCTCTATGCAGAGGATAGTCATTGCTAATTATGAATTAAGAATTATTGAATTTTGAATTTTCGCATGTCACGATTGATTACTATTGCCGCCGTCATTACCGATAAACTATCGCTGATAGGCAGTGCCCACCATACGCCCCAGATAGGTGTCCACCCGATGTGGTCAAATAGCAGTGGGAGGCACAATATCAGCGGAATAAGGAACAATACTTGACGTGTGAGGCTGAGGAAAATGGCCTTGGGCGCCATGCCAATGGATGTGTAGAAGTTACCCGTGATCATCGGGAAACCTACGGCAAACATCACGCACAGCATCACGCGGGCAGGAGCAATAGATTGAGCAACGAGTACGTCATCATGGGTGAATAGGCGAATAAATCCTTCAGGCCAAAATACCCCGAACAACCATAATACCCCCATCACACAGGTAGCACAATACACCGACAACTTAAACGCTCTAAGCATGCGATCCTTGAGATTTGCTCCGTAGTTGTATCCCACGATAGGTTGCATTCCCTGTTGGATACCCATGACGATCATGGCGAAGAAGAACATAAATCGGTTGGTCATACCAAAGGTGGCTATTGCCATATCACCTCCGTAGCGCTTGAGTTGGTTATTCAGGACAATCACCACGAAGCATGCTGCCATATGCATTAGAAAAGGTGCAAGACCTATGCCAAGTGCACGCATAGTGATGTCGCGACGGAGACGCCATATACCACGATGGAAGTGGATAACCTCCTTAGGGTTAAGGAAGATAATCATTTCTACAATCACCGAAACTATCTGTGAGATTATAGTTGCTAATGCTGCACCGCGCACTCCCATATCCATTACGAAAATGAAGATAGGGTCAAGCGCCACATTTAGCAGTACCGCCAATATCGTCGCATACATAGATATGCGAGGATGACCAACCGAGCGCAACATACTATTGAGGCCATAATAAATATGTGTAATAATGTTGCCCCAAAGGATAATCTCCATGTAATCGCGAGCGTAGGCGATGGTCTCGTCGCTTGCGCCAAAGGCGTATAGAATTGGGTCGAGCCAATATAACCCAACTACCATTATGATTGCGCCCAATAGCACGTTCAGAAGAATCACGTTGGCGAGGATATCGTTAGCCGATCTATAGTCTTTTTCGCCTAATTTGATTGCTACCAACGAACTAGCCCCCACGCCCACTAGTGTACCGAATGCAGCGCAGATGTCCATAAAAGGCTTAGCCACGGTCAATCCAGAGAGCGCCAATGCGCCTACGCCATGACCGATGAAGATAGAATCCACCATGTTGTAAAGCGACATGGCAGTCATGGCAATAACGCCAGGCATAGCGTACTTAAATAGTAGGCTACGTATAGGTTGTGTGCCGAGCTCGGTTATCTTATTTGCTGACATATAGATTCAAATATTTGTGCGGCAGGGTGTCCATCTTGCAGGGCGATAGGCGTGCCCTCGTCGCCACCTTCGCGAATAGATTGCACCAATGGTACTTGACCTAGTAATGGAATGTTCAGCTCCTCTGCCAACTGCTTGCCACCATCTTTGCCAAAGATATAGTAGCGGTTATTTGGCAACTCTGCGGGTGTAAACCATGCCATGTTTTCTATCAATCCCAATACAGGTACGTTGATTTTCTCGTTGAGGAACATATCCACGCCTTTGCGTGCGTCCACCAATGCCACGGGCTGCGGTGTTGTTACAACAATAGCGCCTGTCAAGTGCAAGTGTTGCACTAATGTTAGGTGAATATCGCTTGTGCCAGGAGGTAGGTCAATGAGGAAATAATCCAATTCTTCCCAGTTGGCATCTTGTATTAATTGCTTGATGGCATTGCTTGCCATACCGCCACGCCATACTACGGCTTGCTGTGGATCAACAAAGAACCCAATTGACAGCATTTTCACTCCGTATTGTTCGATTGGCTCGATCAGGTTGCGACCATTGATAGGTGTGGACACTGGTCGACAACCCTCGGTATGGAACATCTTTGGTACAGATGGGCCATGGATATCTGCATCTAGCAATCCCACCTTGTACCCCATTTTCGCTAGAGTGATAGCTAGATTGGCCGCTACGGTGGATTTACCTACGCCGCCCTTGCCTGAGTGGATAGCAATCACCTGCGAAGCGCGCAGGTTCTCTACTCCGTCGGCTTTAGGCGCCATGTTTTGCTTAATGAACTTAGTATGGATATGTACTGCTGCATTTTCATCCACATAGGTGTGGATGGCGGCTTCTGCTGCTTTTACCACTGATTTACGGAAAGGGTCATTATCTTTCTCGAAGATCAGTGAGAATGATACCTCCATGCCTGAAATGCGGATATCATCCTCCAGCAGCCCCCCTTCGATGAGGTTCTTTCCCGTGCCTGGATAGCGCACATGCTGCAATGCGTCAATTATCTGTTGTGGATACATAATTTCTTCCGTATGAACGATAAGTGTCTTTTTCTATTTCAATGTCTGGTTCGATAAGGTTGTCTGCATGCGACAATTCCCAGCGCAAATATTTAATGGTCAATCCGCGATCCAACCACTGATGCTCATAGTGCGTCTGCAAACTGCGTGCTTCATCAATATCGGTTGTAGGCTCTGCGGCATATAGGTCATTGGTGTCCACGAATAACGGATAATTATTCTCCTTCACCATAGCTTGGGTATAGGTATAGAGGAAGGGGCTATCGGTCTTAAGGTGAATGAGCCCATTCTCTTGTAATAATTGTGCATAACGTTGCATGAAGTAGGTCGATGTCAATCGCTTGGTTGCCTTCTTCATTTGTGGATCGGGGAAGGTGATCCATATCTCTGCCACCTCGTTAGGAGCAAAGAAATGAGTCAGCATCTCAATATTCGTGCGTAGAAAGGCTACATTCGTCATGCCTGCCAATTCTGCTTGCTTGGCTCCCGCCCACATGCGTGCGCCCTTGATGTCAATGCCGATATAGTTTTTGTTGGGATAGCGCGTAGCCAAACCTACTGTATATTCACCTCTTCCGCAACCCAACTCTAATACGATAGGATTGTTGTTATGGAAATATTCCGTATGCCATTTGCCGCGCATAGCCACCACTGGACTATCTTCCACCATTTCGCGTGCTCCGCATTGAAACACATTGTGGAAGGTCTCCATCTCTGCAAATTTCTTCAGTTTATTTTTGCCCATTATAGAAAGTTGAAGGAGTTTAAAATGTTTTAAGGGTTGTTCTTAAGCAGTTTTAGTCCTACGTTGCTCACTCCGCGTAGCGATTCTTCACGCATGCCCTGTTGAATGCCGACGGTGTATTCGCCTTTCGGTAGTGTAATGTTCTCTAAGTATATTACTGGCAATGTATATTCGCTCATTCCTTTGCCATACCACTCTCCACGTGCATTGGCCATCTGTGCCTCTATCGTGTCGCGACGAAGCAATATGCTATCTAATTTCACATCCACAAACATCCACATATTTTGGTATGTGTATCTATCATTGTGGCGAATGGTAATAAGCATCTGATAGTCTGCGATGCTATCTTCCACTATGGGATGGAACACCACTATCGAGTCTGCATCCCAACTCTGTGCCGAGATTGGGTAGTAAGTGTTGAATGCCACATCCTGTTGGCATGCAACGAGCAGCAGACTACTAATCGCGAGGAGCAGGGCCTTTTTCATTTCTTCTGTGTGGGTTATTACGGCGGTCGTGATGACGTTGACCACGATTACCATCGTTATGCTTGTTGTTCTTTTTCTTGTCGAAACGTGTCAAGTCATCTTGGCCTACCACGTTTTGATAATCTGTCTCTACTATTACTACAGCCGATTGTTTGCCACCTAAGTTCATTGGTTTCTCGCCGCGGCGATTCATATCAATGATTTCGCGCGCTCTGGCAGGTGTGATGGTCTCTAGGTTGGTTGGATGATGTGCATCGGTAGAGTAGGTCACCGCATTGGCCAGTGGGTCAGCAGAGAAATAGTAGTATGTTGCATCTTTGGTCTCCAATGGTATATTACGAGCGGGTAGTTTCTTAGATGCCTCTTCGTATATAGGTACCTCGTAATTGAGGCAACATTTGAGTTTTGCACATTGTCCAGCCAATTTCTGTGGGTTGAGCGAGATGTTCTGTATGCGTGCTGCGTTGGTGCCTACAGTGGAGAATTGTGTCATCCATGTGGAGCAGCACAACTCTCTACCACAAGGACCTGTCCCGCCGATACGACCAGCCTCTTGACGTGCGCCAATCTGTTTCATCTCAATGCGGATACGGAATGCTTCGGCATATACTTTGATGAGCTGGCGGAAGTCCACACGGCCATCAGCGATATAATAGAAAATGGCCTTCGATCCATCGCCTTGATACTCTACGTCTCCAATCTTCATCTCTAAACCTAGGTCTTTGGCAAACTTACGCGCTTGGATCATTGTCTCTTGCTCCTTGGCATGTGCTATCTCTGCGCGCTCTAAGTCGGTTTCTGTAGCCAAACGCAGTACATTGCGGATCTCATAGCGCTCGGTGTTAATGCGGTATTTGCGCATCTGCAGTGGTACTAATTCGCCCACCAATGTTACCTCACCAAGATCCGTACCTGGATTTGCTTCTACAACCACTGCCACACCTTTTTCCAATGGTAGATGTTCGCTGTTATGGAAGTATCCTTTGCGGGTGTTCTTAAATTGCACCTCCACCAAATCCGTCTCGCCGCCAGTCGCAGGAATATCGCTTAGCCAATCCACTACTGGCAACATATGCTTAGGGTTGTGGTTTACTGCCTTTCTTGTGATATGACACCCACCATTATCTATTGTAAAATCTTCTTTCATATATCTCTTATAATCTCTTATCTCTTATCTCTCATTTTTCCGCCTCTACTTCACCAGCACTATCATTTGCAGGCATAGGTCGAAGAAAATAATCTTCGCATTGCCATTTTGTGCTATTTGTTGTTCGGCTTTTGATAGTTCATCCATCATCTTTTCTACATTCCTATCGTTGATGAATGGTGCGAATTTCTTTGAAAACTCCTGCTCTTTGCTGGTTTGGTAATTCATCTCGTCATGGCCGAAATTACGGACGTAATTCTCGCGTACTTGTTTTTGTGCGTATTGCAAGAATGCTTTCTGCTTTTCGCGCCCCACTTTGCTATCTGCCATGTCATTGCTCCATTGACGAAGCTTCAGCAGTGCACTATAATCCTTCTTTTGTCCTACCAACCATGCGTTGCGCATCAGCGCTACGAAGTCATCGAAGTAGCCCTGCGTATCCTCGCTCTCGTTCATCATGCGTAGTGCCATCAAGTAACTGCCATTGGCCGTGTGCGCCACATCCATAGCATCCTGACTATCTAGCCATGGATAATCTTTTTGCAGCGCCTCTACCAGCACTTGCTCGCTCAATCGTGATAGACGTACCTCTTGCACGCGCGAGAGGATGGTGCTCAAGAGCTGCTCGGGGCTGTCGCTTACGAGTAGGAAGAGCGTTTTGACAGGTGGCTCTTCCAAGAGCTTGAGTAATCGGTTGGCTGAGGTGATATTCATCTTCTCTGGCTGCCATATTACCATCACTTTGTATCCGTCTGCAAAGCTCTTGAGTGATAACTTACGCATGATCTCGCTGCTCTCTTTCTCATAAATCATCCCCTGTTTGGTCTCTACGCCCAGTTGGCGATACCAATCATCCAAGTCGAAGTATGGGGTTTCTAATAGCAGTTCACGGAACTTATCCACAAACGCATCGCATACATCGCCCGCATCGGTCTTCACAATAGGGAAGGCGAAGTGCAGGTCAGGGTGCTGCAACTTCTGGTATTGCAGACAGGTTGGACATGTGCCGCATGAATCCTCATCGGTACGGTGGGGACATGCGATATATTGTGCATAGGCGAGGGCCATTGGTAAGTTACCTGTACCCCAATGACCAGTAAACAACTGCGCATGTGCGATACGATTGTCTCGCACCGATTCACGCAATTGACGCTTTACATCTTCTTGACCTATTATTTCACAAAATCGCATTATTACACATAATTAGCGCGCAAAGGTACAACTTTTTTCTGACATATGCAAATATCCCCTGCCTTTAACCTCTAGCCTCTAACCTATTCGCCTATTAGCCTCTCAATGATCCCTGGAATCTCCCTATTCTGGAAAATACCTGCAAAATTCTCGGCTCCCGCACCATATGCAAAGATTGGCACAACCGTACCCGTATGCCCCTTGGTGTTGAAGCTCAATTGTATGTCTTCTGGTTGGTTGATAGGGTGCGATTTGTAGCTCACGCAGGTGCCGCCAGTCTCGTGGTCGGCAGTCACTACCAATAGTGTGTTTGGGTGTTTCTTTACATATGCCACCAATGCCTTCAGTGTGCGGTTAAACTCTTGCATCTCCTCTACCATACCTTCGGCATCATTATTATGTCCATAGCCGTCAATGATGGCGCTTTCTATCATCAAGAAATAGCCGTTTGGCGCGTTCTTCTCTAATTGTTCGATAGCCTTCACGCATGCCTTCTCTAAATATACGGTTGGCTCGGCAAAGCGGGTAGTGTCATGGTCGGCTGATTCGGCTGCTAGTCTGGCTGCGAGACACACTTCTGCACCATCTGCTGCGCTAGCTGTTGTGCGCACCTTGTTGCGGCGATGCACATCGCTCATCTCAAGGATACCAACAAACTTCTCTGATTGGCTACTAAGTACACTCTTCCAATCAAGGTACACGTCGTATCCCTTATTGATCAGCACCTCTGTAAGGTCAACGGAATCAGGTCGTTGTATGAAGGCAGATAAACCTGCTCCGATGGCAATATCTACATTGCTCTCAGTGAATTGTTGTGCAATTGTATAACTCTCTTTGCGTGATGTTACACCCGCATAAAACGCACCAGGAGTAGCCTCCGTGAGAGTGGTGTTGACCACGATACCTGTCTTCTTGCCTTGTTGTTGTGCCTTTTTGAGAATACTGACCAATTGCACGCTGTCAGGACCTACTCCAAGGAAGCCGTTGCAGGTGCGTGTACCAGTGGCCAATGCGGTGCCACCTGCGGGAGAGTCGGTGACATAGTTGTTGGCGGAGCATGTCTCGTTGAGGCCAATCACGGGCGCCATCTCAAAGCCAGTCTCTTCCTCTTCGGTGAGTAGCAATGATGATACGGCGCCAAAGCCCATTCCGTCACCGATAAGGTAGATGACGCTGGTTGGTTTGTCAACTTGTTGTGAGCAACTCGTCAGTATTACAGCTGCCAGTAGAGCTAGAAATAAATGTAATGTTTTCATGATAGTTGTTTGTTTTTGAGCAGGCAAAGGTACTACTTTTTTTTGATTCTACCAAATTTTACGTTTTTTTAAGATTTGCATACCTCTTTGTTTATAACCCAATATAAAGGAAGATAAGCCGATGATATGTGGATGATAGGTGGAAGATATGTTGGTAAAAAAGTGCTATTACTAATACGAAGTTGAATAGATGCTTACAATTATTGAAACATAGAAATATATAGAGGGCTGCCAAAATTTTGGCAGCCCTCCGTATGCTGTTTAGAAATTTCTAAATTATTTTATTGATTACCAACCTGGGTTTTGACCAATTTGTGGGTTCAATACACTTTGGCTTGATGGAATAGGAGCCAAGTAGTGCTTCTCTTCGAACTTACGAACGTAAGTGTCGTTGAGATCAATATAACCCTCTGCATCGCGCTTCACTTGGTCGGCACCTGGCCATGAAGCATCAATCCATGCGCCCTTGGTTTGATCAGGATACTTCTCTGTATCGAGCTTATCCAATTGGTGCCAACGGATGAGTGACCAGTAACGATCATTATTATCGAACATCAACTCTACGCGACGCTCACGACGTACCTCCCAAATCAAATCGCTAACGCCCATATTGTTTGCAGGGTCGCCTTGTAGTTTGAGATCAGGCATACCAGCACGAGCACGTAGTTTGTTGATTGAAGTGGTAGCTGCTGCTGTCTCGCCGAGCTCAGCGCAAGCCTCAGCGTGGGTAAGAAGAATCTCAGCCAACCAGAAGAGAGGGCAGTCTGTTACGTTACCAGTAGTAGATTGACGCAATCCCGAAGGAGTCTCTGGCTCGTCGAACTTGAGGATACCATAACCAGTAGTAACAGTATTCTCAGCAGCACCAATTTGTCCTTCAACGCCCTCATAACGAGCGCGGTTGTTGCCAACATAGCAGAGGTAACCATCGATTTGTTGAGCAAGACGTGGGTCACGTGCCTCGAGAAGAGCGTAGATAACTGGTTTACCAGCATCATAACCCTCTGTACCAAGAACTCCCTTATCCTCACCTGTTGGGAGAGAACCGTCTTTCATCAAGTATGCGTTGAACGCTGCTTTGCTCATACCATTGGTTGGGGTAGAACCACAGCAGTAGTCTTGGGTAGCATGGCGAAGAATGTCTTGTACATAATTTTTGTACATAATCATCTCTTTATTACCTGCGAGTTCCAAAGAGTTATAATTTGCACGATAACCCTCTGCACCTGGAGTCAACTCAAATTCGCCACTATTGATAATAGCCTCTGCAGCTTTCTTAGCTTCTGCCAAGTATTTCTTAGCGCGCGCCTCATCGTTCTTGTGGTACTTAGAGTAAGTACCCTCGAACAAGCATATTTGCGCCTTGATAGCTTGAGCTACATATACGTTGTAAGCAGTACGAGAAGATGCATTCTTTTCGCCCATATTTTCTACTGCATAGTTGAGGTCTTCGAGCATCTTGTCCATCACATCGTTGCGATTTTGGCGTGGACCGTAAAGGATGTCTTGATCCTCAGTGCTGAGAGAATGATCTACCCAGTAGCAGTCACCGAATTTACGTACAACGCAGAAGTGTTGCCATGCGCGGTAGAGACGACCGAGAGATTGATAATATGCCATTGTTGTTTCTGACATAGGGACACCGTCAAGATTCTCAAGCAAAATGTTTGCACGACGAACCTCAGCATAACTTGCGTTCCATGTAGCATCGTCAGCAGAAATGGTAGTAAAATCCCATGTAGTGATACCAGTTACTGCTTGGTTGTCGTTGAGAGTAGGGAAATAGAATGTTCCGTATGTACCATTGTTTCCGTAGCCGCTCCACTCACTGTAGAAATAGTTGGTGTACATCTCTACGTTGGTTTCGCTGGTAAAGAAGTTTCCTTTGGTGAAAGAATCGTATGGATCGTTGTTCAACAAGTCGCAACTTGTGAAGAGTACCATACCAGCCATCAAACTTAAAATTATCTTTTTCATAATTGTATTCAATTTAGTTAATAGTTAATAGTTAATAATTAATATTCAATTTTAGGGTTAAACATTAATTATAGAGTTACTTGCAAACCGAATGAATACGAACGCATGAGAGGAGTAGTACGAGCGTATGCTCCATTGCCAGGGTTAGCACCTTCTTTACCCTTAGAAACTTCAGGGTCGAAACCGTACTTAGCAGTATTGTTTACGAGGTCAGCCAAGTTGCTGAAAGAAGCGTAGATACGTACTTTCTCGATAGTTGCCTTACGTGTCAAGTGTTGTGGCAAGGTATAACCTACGGTCAAGTTCTTCAAACGGAGATAAGCCATATTGATGAGATACTTATCTTGTGGAACGTAGTTGTTGCAACCCAAGCCCATGATTGAACTATTAGCAAGTTGTTTCTCGTTACCAGGGAAGATACGTGGGTAGTCTGCATCTTGACGGATGTTGCCAGCCTCAATTTCAGCCTTAGTGATGTAGTCGGTTTGATTAGCATAGAGGGTAACGTCAGCTGCACGCATCATAGGCATTACGAATGCAGATGGAGACCACATATCACGTTTACCTACACCTTGGAAGAAGAGGTCAATATCGAATCCCTTCCAATCAGCGCCAAGACGGAATGAGTATTGCCAACGTGGAGTGGTGTTACCAATCTTCACGAGGTCACCGTGATTCTCGGTGGTACCATCGCCCCAATCGATCACGCCATCACCGTTTTGGTCAACGAACTTGATATCACCAGGACCGAAGTCGAACTTAGGATCTTTCTCAAGGAGAGTTTGGTCTGCGATACCATCTTTGTAGGTACCATCAGCATTGAAGTCATCAGGTGTAAAGTAACGATCAGTCTCAAAGCCCCAGATTTCGCCATACTCCTTACCAGAGTAGCTGGTATTAATTAGGTTGTCTGAATCCCATTGTGTGATAACTGCTTTATAATCAGCGAGGTTGAAGTTTGCATGCAATGCCAAATCACCTGCCTCGTGGAATACGTGACGATAATCAACGTTCAATTCCCAACCGCGTGTACGCAATTGACCTGCGTTCTCGTAAGCTGCAGATGCACCGAGTACAGATGGCAACTCTTTACCAGGAGCCAACATACCATCAGTTACACGTTGATACCAGTCGAAGTTAACGTTCAAGTCATTGTTCAAGAAACCGAGATCAATACCTACGTTGGTAGTAGCGATAGTCTCCCATGTGAGGGTAGGATCCACCATCTTAGGTTGACCGAAGTAGTCATATTTCACGTTACCACTTCCGAGCCAGTTTACGTTAGTGGTATATTTAGACATAGTCTCAAGGAACATATTAGCACCAATTTCTTGGTTACCAATCACACCGTAAGATGCGCGGATTTTCAAGTTAGAAACATAGTTCTTAGCCTCTTGGAAATAAGCCTCCTCGCTCAAACGATAACCTACAGAACCAGATGGGAAGAATGCCCATTGCGTGTGAGTAGGGAACTTGCTTGAACCGTCGTAGCGACCGCTCAACTCCAACAAGTAGATACCCTTATAATCATAGTTGATACGAGCGAAGATACCAGCAGAACCATTATGGCTGTGTCCTTGTGTGTAACTATCCCAGTCAGAGGTGAGAATCATCTCTGGCAAATTGAGGTCTTGCAAGTCTTTGCGCTTAAGAGTAAGATACTCATAATCATCTTTATCAATGTTTGCACCAACCATTACGTTCAAGTTGTGTGCGTTAGCGAATGTAGCATTGTAGTTGAAATACAAGTTAGCTACGTGGTTGTAGTAGTGAGAATTTGTTTGAGAGATATAGCTATTGGTTGGGTATGGATCTATCGCACTACTCCAATCTTCTGCAAATTTACCTGGGCTCCATGTGTCCACTTGATATTTAGCAGGCATACCAATCGCCTTCTCATTACCAGCGCGATAAGTGAAGGTATAGTCTCCGTTGAAGGTGAGTCCCTTAGCCAAGTTCAGCTTGATGAAACCACCAGCACGCATGTTCATGCGCTTCTTGTATGCATCACCAGCTTCCTTCAAACCACCAAGGAAAGTATAGCCATCATAAATTTGACCCTCTTCATCTTTCAAATAACCCCAAGGACCGAAGAATGAGCCCCAACGCCAGAGGTTAGAGTAACCACCTACACGGTTCTCTGGATAAGAATAGTTGCGGTGTTGCATGTTGAAACGAGCACCTACTTCCAACCATTTGTTAACCTTAGTAGAAACGTTTACGGTAGCGTTGAACTTATCCATCTTATCTGGATTGAAGTTCAAGATACCTTGTTGGTGGTTGTATCCGAGAGACATGTAGTAGTTTGTCTTACCAGAGTTTCCAGAAACAGAGAGGTTGTGTTGTTGAGAAGGAGTAGCATCGTTGAAGAAGATACCTGCCACATCCCAGTCAGCGTAGAAGCCATTCTCGTCATAGTCCAAACCATACACCATCTCGCGATAAGGAGATTTGTTGTTTTTCCATCCTTGAGTCTTAGCCCACTCGAGCCACTCTTGTGCTTTAGTTTGGTAAGCAGGGTCATCTACATACATACCAAAGAGTTCAGCACGCTCGCCAAGATAACCTTTTGCTTCTGTCATTGCAATAGCTTGCTCATATACGGTTGGGTAGTCTGGAGAAGCAGTTGCACGGCTCCATGCGAAGTTGTTGTTGTAAGTTACAGACACTTTCTCTTGGGTCTTAGCGGTCTTGGTGGTAACCAATACTACACCAAACGCAGCGCGTGTACCGTAGATAGCGGTAGCAGAAGCATCCTTCAATACAGAGATAGACTCGATGTCGTTAGAGTTCAAGTAGCTCAAGTTCTCCATTGGCACACCGTCCACGATGTAGAGAGGAGTAGAAGTACCGCTGTTAGACAAGGTACCGATACCACGGATCACTACTGTTGGATCAGCGTCCAAGTCACCAGTTGCGTTGGTGATAGTCAAACCTGGTACAGCACCTTGAAGCGCTTTAGCCACATCAGACTCGGTCTTTGATTCAAGAGTTTTAGAAACATCTACAGTTGTCACAGCACCAGTAAGGTTAGCCTTCTTTTGGGTACCATAACCGATTGCTACTACCTCGTCCAACACTTGGGTGTTCTCACGAAGTACAACAACCATGTCTTTTTGAGCGCGAACTTCTGAATCCTTGTAACCAACATAGGATACTGTAAGGGTAACGTTCTTCTCTACAGAGATAACAAAAGCACCATCAAGGTCGGTAATAGTACCGTTTGATGTACCTGCTTCTACAACGCTAGCACCTACAAGAGGTTCACCATTAGCATCTACTACCTTACCTACGATAGAAATAGGTTCTGCCATAGCACTGATGCTAACCAACGACATTGCAAACACTGCGAATGTCATGAGTAGGCTACGAAAGCCATTCTCGTTGTGTTTTTTCATCATAACGTTTGTTTTTGTGTTAATATTATGTGGGATTTCC
>JAFYMG010000005.1 GCA_017556705.1 Paludibacteraceae bacterium
ACTATGAGTTATGAACTATGAGTGATGAGTGATGAGTTATGAACTATGAGTGATGAGGGATGAGGGATGAGTTATGAACTATGAGTGATGAGTGATGAGTTATGAGTGATGAGTTATGAGTGATGAGTGATGAGTTATGAGGGAGGAGTGATGAGTGATGAGTTATGAGGGAGGAGTGATGAGTGATGAGTTATGAGTGATGAGTTATGAGTGATGAGTTATAAGTGATGAACTATGAGTGATGAGTTATGAATGATGAGTTATGAGGGATGAGTTATGAGTGATGAGTTATGAGGGAGGAGTGATGAGGGAGGAGTGATGAGTGATGAGTGATGAGGGGGGGGGGGAGGGATGCGCGTGCGTACGCATATATATAATGTACGCGCGCGTGAAAGAGGAGATTTGTCAGACAGTATTAAAAATAAAGAACCAGAAGTTGAGGCAATTGCTAATGTAGATGTAAACAAATAGGTGTCAACAGATATATAAATCCATAGAAATATTTGTATATGTGAGAAAAAAGTAGTAACTTTGCAACGCAATTTGTATTTTGCAGTAAGTTTGGAATAAATTATATAGTCAATATTTATCATGAAAAACAAATCAATCAGAGAGACCTTGGGCATATTAGTGATGCTCGCATTTATTTTTACCGTTGTTTGGTGTGGCAAAAGTGAGGAGCGCAAAGCTTTTCGCATGAATCGTCAGGTAGAACGTACACTAAAGCAAATGAGCACACGAGAGAAAGTGGCCCAATTGATGGTATCGCATACAGACAGCTATGTCTTTTCTGACCAACATGCCTTACTCACGGACACTCTAGTTGGCATCGAAGGCATTGGTGGATTATTGATCATTCAAGATAGTTTGCCCCGTTATTTAAATCGCATGAACGAGTTGCAAACTATGAGTAAAGTACCCTTATTGATATCCATTGATGGTGAATGGGGTCCGTCGATGCGCTTTGGCGAGTTTCCATTTTTCCCTCAGCAGATGCAATTGGGTGCGCTGGAGAGTGATTCCCTGCTGTATGAGATGGGGTTGGCAGTTGCTGAGCAATGCCAAATGGTGAACATCCATATCAACTATGCACCTGTAGTGGACATCAATATCAATCCAAAGAATCCCGTTATTCATGCTCGTTCCTTTGGAGAGGACCGCGATAAAGTGACGAAGTTCGCGCGTGCCTATATGAAGGGCATGCAAGATGGCGGTATCATCGCATGTAGCAAGCACTTCCCTGGGCATGGCGACACGGAGGTAGATTCGCACAAGGGGTTACCAGTATTGCCTTTTAGCCGCGAGCGTTTGGACTCGATGGAGCTATATCCCTTCCGCGACCAGATCAAGGAGGGGGTGAAGATGGTGATGATGGGTCACCTGCATATCCCTGCTTTGGATAGCGCGGTGTCATCCATCTCCTACCCTATCGTGACAGGATTATTGAAAGAGGAGTTGGGCTTTGATGGTATCGTAGTGACCGATGCATTGACCATGAAGGGTGTGAGTGAGCATCTAGAGCCTGCCGAGATAGCTTTAGCAGCGTATAAGGCTGGCGTGGACATATTGTTGAAACCAGGTGATATTCTTGCCTCGATTGATTGTTTGGAAGAAGCAATCACAGCTGGAGGTGAAGCAGCTATAGCCGACTTGGACAATCGCGTACGTAAAATACTGAAAATGAAAGCCGAGTTTGGCATGTTGGAAAAGAACTATAGCGCACAGGTAGATACCACCGATATTAGCAATCGCGTGAAGAAAGCAGAGCATATTGCGCTAACCCAAGAATTGTCCGAAAAGACCATGACATTGGTGGACAATCACTCTGGTTTGATACCACTAGATGCATCCAAACGCATTGCCTATGTAGCATACAATGCAAAGCATATTCCATTGCGCCGCGAATATGGTGATATTGAAGGACTATCGGGATACAACCCAGCGACAGGTATGGTGGATTCTACCACATTGATGTACCAACATCTGCTGAAAGAGGCGATAAGGCGAAATGGCGATAAGGCGACGAAGGAAGCTTGTGAGGTGCATTATTTTGCATTGGACAAGAAGAGCAGCAAAAAAGACATTGCCGCCGTGGAGAAACATCTGAAGGAGTATGATGTGGTGATTTTGGCATGTCACGATCCAAGAGGAAGAAGCCGCAAAGACATGATTCACCCTGATCATCTGGTAGCATTGGGCAGACTGGTCAAAAAACATCAACCTATATTGGTACACTTTGGCAGCCCTTATGGTTTGGCGGAGTTGCCATGGTTGAATGAGCTTGGTGGTATTTTGGTGGGTTATCAAGATAGCGAGAATAACCAACGCGCAGCAGCTAAAGTGCTGACAGGCGAGATTGAAGCAGAAGGCGTATTGCCAGTGAGTATTCGATAAAGGTGAGAGGTTAAAGGTTAAAGGCGAGAGGTGAGAAAGATAATCCCCCGATGAAGATGTCATCGGGGGATTATTGTATGGATATTGGTTGTTGCTTGCGATTAACGCACCAACGCTTGGCGGTATAGTGTTGTGCCGTTGCGTAGGGTCACCTTGACGAGACACATACCAGAAGGCGCAGGCATATCCACAGCGGAATGGAAGAGGTCAAGTTGGCGTTGCACAATCACTCGTCCTGCCAAATCATAGAGAGTAACCTCCTGAATGAGTTGATTGGAGGATATATGCAATGATGCTTGTGATAGTGAGTATGCCGTAAAGGATGCCTCCTCATTGGTTGAAGGATTGGTGGTAGAGGTAGATGTGCCATCGCCATTGCTACTGCCAACATACTCGTCTGGTCCCTCGATAAAATAGCGTTGCTCATGATTTTGAGGCATAGGCAAAGTAAGCACCAATCCATCCATGATACGGTAGCGTGTGCCTGTGATAGAGTCACGGAAATAACACTCGCGCTTCCAATTAGACGAGAGGTAGAAGGCAAATTGCATGTAATCAGTACGATAATCCTTATCCACCAATAGGTTGACTGGTATATGGGATATGCCTTGTCGTATGTCAGCCATCATAGGTACTTTCTCTGCGAGGGTGTACATATTCACTGGTGTGGTGATATAACTGGTATTCTCTACGCCAGAGGACATAGAGATTGCATCTTCACCTTGCAGATAATAATCGTTCGCCGCAGGGTTGACCGCCAATATGGTACGTGCATACGCATCATCCGTAAGAGCATAGATGGTCATTATTTCGGAGACAGAAGAGCGTGTTTTGGATGTTGAAGCACGACGAGGAGCAGGAGATGGTGTCTCAGAATTATCTTCGGAGAATGGAGATACCTGATTGTTGAGTGTAAGGTGAGTGGATTTTAGAGTCATCGACAAACTAAGACTTTGCTTTTTATCTTTCGCCTCTACCATCACAGAAGTCATAGGTGCGAGGAAACGGTTGTCGCCCATTGTATGTTCGGTTTCCGCATTCCATGTACCATTCTCAATACGATAGAATACGTGATTTAACACCCCTTCGTTGTCATGCAAGAAGTCATGCATATTGATAAATGCCATGGTTGGGTTGCCAAACAAGAAATACTCGCTTTCTATCTTATTTTGTAGTGTAATCTCCATATTTTGATTATCATGATCCGCATCAAAAGCGAACTTATGTGCCAATCCGTTACGCTGAACAGGTACGTTATTACCACCAGACGAGATATAGGTATCATGTGGTTTAGGGAGGCGTACGATCAGCTCTTCTTCTGTAAAATTATCTGGTCCTGCGCCATACAACATGAATCCCGACCCTGGAGATAGAGGTTGATCTAAGCCATTGGATGACAAGAATTCTGCTGCATCAGCAGGTTCTGTAGTGGTTCCATCTTCGTACCAATTCTTAACTGTTTGGTTGTAGTATGAAGCCCAGAAGGCGTACGGAGCAGAACTGGTTCGTGATCCTTGGAAAGGCGCAACGACAAATGGATCAATGCTTTCTACGTTTTTGGCATTAGGATCCACGTAGCTGGTCCCACTATGTGGGATATACATATCTCCCGAATACATGCTCTTGAGAGGCGCCGACATCATGTGCCATCCATCTTTTCGGATTGGCATATCTACGAAAGCCTTTTCGTAGTCTAGCAAGTGTTGGTTGTTGATATGCGCGCCCGCAGCGAAGTAAATATTGCTGCAACTATGTTGATCGTGGTGCACAGCCATAGGATAGTGGTCGTGCTCATGCTCTGGCACAATATACGGATAGAGCAATGGATTGTCCAGATTAGGGATAATAACATCTGTTCCCTTCATTGGCACATAGCCTTCTACAAGTTCGTTGGTTTCAGGATCTTCGGTTGAATCAATACGTCCATCGCCATTCTTATCAATCCATCCTTTCCAGTTTTCGTTTTTGCCCCAACCATTGAAAGATGTACCCGTAGGTTGCCAAACGAGGGTGTTAGGCACAACTTGAATGGTGAAGAAGATATAGCCTACGCGGCAAAGGTCGCCGGAATTATTACCAGGATACTCATATCCCCCTGTATCCCCTAATCGTAAACGCAAGGTATATTCCTCACCTACAGTGAAAGATGTTGGTTTATCGATTGTAGTTCCCGTTTCCAAATCAAAGAAGGAAAGATAGTCTAGCGATGAATGTAAATTAAAACTAATTGATTCATCTTTTTGGTATGCAGAACCCCCCACCGTTATGTTTGCAATCTCCTTAATGGGCAGCGTGACAGAAGTGATAGTATTATCTTCATTCGCCACCACTTTCACGGTTGGTAATTGTATTTTTTGTTGTGGAGTTTTATCTGCCTTTATAATTGGTGCCACATTCAAGTGGTAGTCGGAATGCGCCGCCGCAATAACAACTCGTCGTGGTTCGTTGCAGTCTTTGAGTACAACAGAATCCGTCAATCCATCTACCTTTGCTTTTGCCGTTTCGGCAATAGGGAAGCACCAATAGCGTGCTTTATCCTCTGAACCGAGGTAGAAGTGTACTGTCGTCTTATAGAATTGTAGCCAACCATTATCGTATAAGTGCTTTATGATCTCGTAGTTCTGCATTGACAAGAATTTGGATGGTTGCAGTTCCTCAAAGGTTTTAGCATAATAGTTAGGATTGTATTCCGCATTATTTGGATCATCCGTAGCGAAACGACGCATATCGTACATGATGGCGGTAGAAACTTGTCCATGCGTGTAACCATACATTTTTTCGAATCCCTTAATAGACGTTTGCAAACGTGTGTTGTAATCATTTAAGCGTTGTTGGAAAGCTTCTTCAGATTCGTCATCTCGTTTCGTCGGTACTTTTTCAGACAAAACATCTCCCGCAGGATCACCGATTAGCCAATCGGCAAAGATAGGCGCTTCAACTTGTTTTATTTCTCCTCCCGCGCCATCAATTGCCAAGTTATTAACAATCTTTGCGGTTAAGAAATAGACATCATTGGCACAGTTGCCATTAGAATTGTTGAATATATTAACACCTGTAGCGGTCGTTTGGTCGGCAAATCCATTGGCAGTCAATATACCATCGCTATTGCTATGTGTGATAAACTTTTGGTCTGAATTGCGAAGTGTGAATACCGTTTGTTGGGTTGCGTGCAAGGGAGTAGTCATATTGCAGGCAGGAGTAGCCAACTCCGCTGGCGTATATGCCATACGCATAGAATAACTATGCTTATCATAGAGGTATTGCAGTGGGAGTTGGGTTTTTGCAGCATCATCAAGGTCCTTATAGACGCCCGATGTCATATCATTATCGGTCACGTTATCAATGATATGCGCTACATAGAGCAACCATTTCGTCTCACCATTATTCACTGTGCGAACATACGCTTTCGCATGTTTCTGTCCTCTTTCTGCCATTAAGTCCAACAGTTTGGATACAGAACCAAGGGTATCAATGCCTTTTTCTTGAAGAGTTTGATAATGTTCAGGAATTGAAGGATTAAACGTAGCAGGAGGAATACTTACCGAACCATAGTGATCGTCTTGGTTATTGGTATCGTGGTCTGTAGTATTGTCGTGATAATATCCCTCATCATTTACCAACCTAACTGGTTCGCCTTTCGAAATAACCTTATCGCCCTCCTTGTGCTCATACGACTCGTTGTAGATTTGATAGTACATATACCCATCTGCTCCAGCATTGATATTGCTATAATCCAATCGAAGAATAGCCGCAGCAGAGGTCTTCTCTGTGTCGGTAGAACGGCATGCCATCTTACCTTGGTATGCTGCAATAGGCAGACGTGATACGAAGAGCGAGATATCATCCACCATAAAGTCGTTACCGTTGTTGGTGGTAGCAAAGTTGTAGATTGACACACGTGTTTCTTTGTAGCTATGTGCCGAATTGATTGGAAATACGACTTGTCGCCATCCTGATTGCTGGAGCAATTCACCTACAAAATATACACCTGCATTTTCCCATTCTCCCCAAACGGTATCTTCATGAGCATTTATCGTATAATCACGTCCTTGCACATTGCATCGGAAGATTGGGTTGGCGGTTGCATTTCCACTACCTCCCCAACCTTGAGGCGTTGGGTTGCAGAACCATGCCGAACAATAGAGTGTTTGTCCCGAACAAATCACGGCTTTGGTAGATAGAGTTGCCACCAATCCAGGCTCCATAGTTCCATCCACATAGAGAGATTTACCACTGAATGGTGCTTGATCAGCCCAACCTTTTCCTGGATTTTTATCCACAATAGTATATTCTCCATAGAATGGGAATACACCTTGGTTAGCACCACGTTTGAATTTATCTTTATTGAGAGGTTCTTCATTATATACATATCCATAGGAAGTATAGTTCCAAGGGAGGTGCGAATTATATTCATCAAAATTGATATATGCCAATTGGTTATATTGGCTCTTGATACGCTGTTGGGTGATAATGGTTTGGGTAGTAGGTCCTTGCCTTTCAATATCCACAAAATCCACCACAAAGCGAGCAATGCGCAACTCAGGACCATCAGCAGGTGTAATTGTCAGTGTATAGACCACTCTATTATTTCCTTCGTATGAATCACCCTCAACACTTAAATAATCCAGTTTCTTGGGGTCATTTGGATTGGCTATTCTATCGCCATCCTTTTTCCAATGCACGGTTGTATTATTTCCAACAACACGATGTAACTTCTGGGGATTGGCATTATCCCAATAAAAATAACACATCTCAGAGATATGGTAGCGGTAGGTAAGGTAACGGTATTCCGTAGAAAGTAAAACCTCTTGACCTACAGGAGCTTGGTAGTGATACTCTTCCAAATACTCATCTGATTCTAATGCAGCCAACTTATTTGCGATTTCTTCAGCAGGTTTCAAATGGAAGAATTGGCGATAAGAGAGTGTTGGTTCAGTAATAGAAGTAATTTGACCTTGTTCAAACTCAAACTTATAATCAGTATATGCACTCACATCGCATGCCATGGTATGGTATCCCCCCGCAAGAGCATCGGCCAACGAACCAGGATTAGGTTGATAATTTGTGTAATTCCACCCTTTCAATATCGGGGTTTTGTTGTCCGTTGCATCCTCATTCAGTATGCCGATCACAGAGTTAACACCATCGGTATATCCCGCTTTATTGATAGCGTACAAGCCATGAGAAACACCATCTGCCTGCTGATCTGCATCTGATGCACTCGCTGGGGTATTGATAGCAGAGAACGCGCTATTATCAGCTGCACGAGGAGATAATATCCAAGAAGTACAATAATCACCTTGTCCATAATCATAATTATATGTGGGGTCAGATCCAGTGTTATAGTCATACCAACGCATGTAGCCCGAGTAGCCAGACTCTGGTAAACGCAGTTCTATTTCCTCGCCTGGCATATAGTAAATGGTGCGCTCTGCAGTGTGAACATTTTGTTGATCAGTTAGTCGGTTCCAAGCCTCTATCTCCTCAGCAGTAGCTCCCTTTCCCGCTTGAGTGTAAAATTGTATTCCACCTACGGTAGAACGTTGAGATAATGGAATAACAAAAGTTGCAGAATGTTCATGCACATCCGTTCCGCAGGTCAATGTACCTCGAAGTTCTGCGGAGCGCTTCTGCTCTGTGCCGTTTTCAGGAGTACTAACTTTTATTTTGTTATCTCCATATCGTGTTGCGACCAAGCCTGTCCAGCCATTAAACAGTTCTAGTTTGAGATTATCATCTGTTAATTTAACCGGCGTTGGTACTGTCGTCATACTTGCGCTAAACACCTGATTATTCACATTGTAAATCACAGAACCATGCTGATGAGTTGGCACAACATCAAACACCTTATCTTCCTCTGTCGAACGGAAAGTATATGTAACGGGGTTGATAGAGAAGGTGAGCGAAGGAAGTTCCTCTTCATGGTAAGAGTTGCGCACGACGCGCATGGATTGCGTATTTATTTGATCATTATAGGTATATTCTACCACCACATTGTCAATATAATCCACATAACTTAAGATACCTTGCACATTCTCTTCCGCGAAAAGATATTGTTGTAGCTCCATTGGACTCTTGCCATTAGGGGTAATGGTGAATTGCCAAGTGTCATTTGTACCATCTTTTTTGGTAATATCGGACAAGGTCATGACCGAGCGACCAGAGGTTTCTTTACAAGCCACAAAGTTGCTTGCGACCAGCGTAGAAACTTTTTCCTTGTTGGATGTTGATGCCCAATAAACCTTCACATCACTCACAAGAGTAGGATCTACGCCTTCTGTTTTGCGTCCTAATAGCATCTCGTTTGGACGGTTGACGCATTGATAGTATGTTTCTGTTGAGCCTTCCAACACAAACTCTACCATTGTTCTTTGTTGTTGGGCAGCATCATCATTTTCTACGTATGTATATTCCACCTTTGCTGGATTGAAGTGTGCGGTAGAACCACCATCGGCACCTTGTTTCTCCCATTTTTCGATGTAAAATTTAAATCCAGCAAACCAATCTCCTCCAACGGAATAACCACTTCCCACATATAAAGGTACTATTCCACCCCACAAATTAGCATTGTAATATAGAGCACCATATAGATATTTGTCCTCTTGATGCTCAGAATCTCCAATATGAAAAGCAGAAGCGGCTGCTGAATTAGAAACAAGCATCAAATTCGTATTATTGCTTCCATTATTGTTAACAGCCAAAAAAACTCCCATTGTAACATTTTCAAATGTATATGAATACGACAAACCATTATCTGTGATATGCAATATCCACAAACAATTATCAGAAACATCCTCCACTGCATGCAATCCACCAGTAGATGCCTCCAAATAAGTAGTTGGAATAGTATTACCCCAATCGTTGTTGTAACTTATCGTCACATAATCCCCATCGGTAAGATAACCATCGGTAGTTTGTGCTTGAAGGGAGACACAAAAAAGGCAAGTATATACCAAAAGAAAAATCCGTTTCATATTTTTTATTTATAAAAAATCAATTTGGGGACAAAGTTACAAAAAAAAATGCAAATATGCAAAAAAAAGAGTAAAAAGAAAAAAAGAGGTTCGGGGAGAGTTCGTAAATGAAACATATAACTAATTAATAACTAATTTATCACTAACTTATCACTAACAAACGGCTAACTCCTAACCGCTAACTAACAAGGTTCTTCGACAAATTAGTTGAAAGGAATATTGAGTCTCCTACGCGCAAAGCGCGAGAAATCTTATTAATCTTTTAACTCACTATCGTTCGCTCTTAGTTCTCCGAAATCAATTGCCACCGCTAGCACTCGCTGCGCTCGTCCGCTGAATCTAAAAAATATACATGGATTTCAACTAAATTGTCGAAGATCCACTAACAAGGTTCTTCGTCAAATTAGGTGAAAACAATGAAGAATACATACAACAAAGATATGGCAAAGGTGTCAGCAAGTAATAAATCAAAAAAAAAAATGCATCCTCGGATGGAGGATGCATTTCGTTATAAGTAAATTAGCAAATTATTTGCAATCGCATTCGTCTGTTTTCAACGAAGAAGTAACGTTAGCCTTCACCTCTTCTTGTACAGGAACATAGAAAGAGATTTCCACCTTCTCGTTTACGCCGATGCAAACCCACTCTTCGTCGATGTACTTGAAGTAAGCGATGTACTCTTTTACCTCACCATCTTTTGCTTCGTAGCAGATGCGTCCGAGAGGAGAAACCTTAACGGTCTTGATAGCGATCTCAGCTTTCTTGGTAGGAACAGCCTCACCCTTCACATCTTTGAGTTTACCCATGCAAGCGAGCTTCTTGTCGAATGCAAGCAAGTTGAAGCTCTCTACGACCTCATTAGCCTTAGCCTCAAGGTATTTGAGTGCACCTTGTGGAGCCTCTACAATACCTGGTTGCAAAGCTGGGTTGTACTCATCGAACAAGAGAGGAGTAGCAGGTACGTTAGCTACAGATGGAGCAACAGGATCAAGACGTTTTGGATCCAATGGCTTAACATCCAATGCCTTTTGTGCATCGTGCAACTCGCGAGCCTTGATATTAAGCGCGAAGTAACGCAAGGTGTGCAATGGGTTGTAGATAGCTGAGCAGTCGTGCAAGCTAGCAGCCTTAAGGGTGTAGCGAGAGAGTTTGTTAAGTTTCTTGCTATTATCATCCTTTTGCAAAGTGCAAGCGATATCGTCAATCTTCTTAATGCCACCCTCTTCTTTTACTACCAAGCAGAATGCTACATTATCAAACACAGCGAGATACAAGTCCTCGTAAGTGGTCCATTTGTAGACATCCATTGCATTTACAGCAGCTGCATCAAGATTAGCTGTGTGTACGAATGGGTTAGGGATATTCTTGCGAACGCCCAACTCCTTAGCCTTGTTGATACGAGCTTGAGCCATCACGAGGTCGTTGGTACCATAGCTAGAAATAGCCATGTCCGCACCCATGATATAAGCCTTGTAGAAATCGTGGATAAGGGTATTAACAGCTGGATCTACATTAGCATCGTATGTATACACACCATATTTGTTCAAGCCAGAGTTAGGATACAATACAGACCAATTGGTGATGGTATCCTCTGGATAGATAGGATCATCGTTCTCAACGATCAAAGCTTTACCCTTAGGAGTAAGAGAAGCAGTCACCCAATAGGTAAGTTCGCCACAATCCTTAGCGATGTCAGAGAAAGCTACATCTACCAAGCCGTTGACTTGTGCTTTGTAGAGCAACTCGCGATAATCCCCACAATTGCACTCGTAGTAACCAACAGCTACAGGCACAACTCGAGGAGTGTTGATAACCCCATTCTCTTTCAACACGTTCTTAACCAAACTCTTAGCTTGGCACTTCCAGAGCTTTGGAGTTTTAGCTTCTTTCTCCTTAGCAGGCTCTTTCTCAGGAGCTGGAGCTGCTGCCTCTTGGTCACATGGATCAGCATAAACATACTCCTCAGCAACGACATGCTTGAGCAACTTACCAGATTGTTTCTTACACGATGGTGCTGCAAACAGAATTACTGCTGACAGAACAATTAGTGCGATTTTTTTCATAACTTTTAATGATTTAATGGTAATAATTAATAGTATTTTATTTATAAAAATTTCTACAAAATTCTTCAAATTGGCTGCAAAGTTACTTAAAAATCTATAAACATGCAAATTTTTCTCAAAAAAAATGCATTTTTCGATTCAAATATTCAGAAAATCTAGGAAAACAGCGCTACTCCTCGGGAGAAATATCACTTACGACGATGATCGCTGTAATCGCCCATCACGCGCACAGGAGTACCTACATCAACATACTTCACCAACTGAACTATATCCTTGTTATTTAACCGGATACACCCCTTGGTACACCTAGTGCCAATAGACTTAGGAGAATTGGTACCATGAATACCAATACCATCCCATTTATATGTATTCAGCCGAATGAAATAAGGACCATACACATGAGGAATCCCCTTGTACTTCCAGTACTTTGAATTTTCAACAGCGGCTACCGTGAACACCCCTTCTGGGGTACAATAATCCCCCAACGAACGCTTATTACCCAACATCTTACCACAAGCGCAAGGGAAGGAGCATAATGTATCCGCCTGTGCACCAATCACATAGACCTTAAATCCTTTCTTATTGACCACCACCATATTCTGCGCGCATGCGCACCCTATCCCAGATAGCAGGGTCAACAATAGCAGATATGTCCTTAATTCCTTCATAATGCTTCGCGTTCAATGTGGTTCAATGTGGTTCATGCTTCGCGTTCAATGTGGTTCAATGTTGTTTGTATCTGTGGAATGCAATTCTGAACGATATTGAACTATTGTTGAACCACTCTCAACTCTTCCTTCTCCCTTTGCCTGCTGGTGCAGAAGATGCGATGATTGCACGACACGCCTCTTCAGTCAGCGCCTGAATATCCATGGACTTAGGCAAACGGTAGTTGCCCTGAGGTGTCTTGATATACGCACCATAGCGACCATGAAGCACCTGAATATCCCCAAACACATGGATAGGTTGCTCCACCTGCTTTTGCTGCTCAAAAATAGCCATTGCCTCCTCCAACGTGATAGTATATGGATTCATATTCTTAGGCAGACTGGTGAAGGCTCCCGCATACCGGATATACGGACCATACTTCCCCTCTCCGATCACCACTTCATCGCCTTGCCAGTCGCCCAGCGAACGAGGCAGCGCATTGGCAAACAACGCCAACGCATCATCTACGGTGATGGTGAAGATACTTTGTCCCTTTTGCATGGAAACAAACTTAGGTTTCTCTGTCTCGCTATCGCCGAGTTGTACACAAGGACCATTCTTGGTGATACGCGCCAGGATGGGTTCGCCTGTCTGCGGATGTTTGCCAACAAAGCGTGCCGCCATCTTACCCGCAGGCACTTGCTCAATCAGCGGATGGAAGGTCTGATAGAATTGATCTACCGTTTGCACCCAATTAGCCTCTCCCGCAGCGATGGCGTCGAAGCTCTCCTCGGATTGCGCTGTAAAATCGTAGCTGAGGATCGTAGGGAACTGCTCCACAAGAAAATCGTTGGCAATACGACCAAGATCGGTAGGCAGCAGTTTGCCTGAGTCTGCACCGACCATTTCGGTTTTGGTCTTATCGGATATCTTGCCATTGCTGAGTGTCAGCACATTGAAACTGCGCTTCACGCCCTCCACCGAACCTCGCTCTACATACTTGCGCGATTGGATCGTCTCAATCACCGTAGCATAGGTAGATGGGCGTCCGATACCCAGTTCGTCCATCTTGTCCACCAGCGAACCCTCGTGATAGCGGGCAGGTGCTTTGGTGAAGGTCTCTTGGCAGGTGACAGTGGATAGTTGACAGTTGACATTCTCCTTGAGAAGCGCGATGGCAGCTTGGTTGTTGGCTGCAATCTCTTCGTCCGCAGCCTGGGTATAAACACGCATAAAACCATCAAAAGTGATCACCTCATGAGTAGCGGTCCAGAGGTAAGGTGAATTGCTCATCGACACCTCCACACGTGTGGTATCCACCTCTACATCAGCCATTTGCGTAGCTAATGCACGTTTGCGGATAAGGTCGTAGAGGCGACGCTCATCGTTGTTATTGCCTGCTACAGGTACATTCATATAAGTAGGACGGATGGCCTCGTGTGCCTCTTGCGCGTTTTTGGATTTGGTTTGGTATTGACGCGCTTTGTGGTATTGCTCTCCGTACTCTGCCAAGATAGTTGCTTTGGCGGTATTGATAGCCAGTCCACTGAGATTCACCGAGTCGGTACGCATATAGGTGATATGCCCTGCCTCGTAGAGCGATTGCGCTAGCCGCATGGTCTTTGACACAGAGAAGTGCAATTTGCGCACTGCCTCTTGCTGAAGCGTCGAGGTAGTAAAGGGAGGTGCCGGCGAACGATGACCTGGCTTGTGCGTCACAGAAGAGAGGGTGAAGGAGGCCTCTTTGCAACTCTCCAAGAAGGCGAGTGCCTCCTGCTTGGTGGCAAAGCGATGGTTGAGTTCTGTCTTGAAAGAGGTAGTCTCACCATTCAAAGCAGTGCCGAAGAACTCAGCAGTAAGGCGATAGCTAGCAGTAGGTACAAACTCCTCAATCTCGCGCTCGCGCTCCACGATAAGGCGTACAGCTACAGATTGCACACGACCTGCGCTCAAACCAGTGATGACCTTTCGCCACAGTACAGGTGATAGTTCAAAACCCACGATACGGTCCATCACGCGGCGCGCTTGCTGGGCATTGACCAAGTTGTAATCTATATCACGAGGATGATTGATCGACTCAAGGATAGATTCTTTGGTGGTATCATTGAACGTGATACGACACACCTTCTCCTTGGGCAATTGCAAGATCTCTTGGATATGCCATGCGATGGCCTCTCCCTCGCGGTCAGGGTCGCTTGCCAGCCATACCTTATCGGCCTTGAGCGCCTCTTTGCGCAGAGAGTCAACCAATTGCTGCTTCTCCTTGTCGATCACATAATTAGGAGCATAGCCATTGTCGAAATCAATGCCCATGCTATTTTTGCCAATACCCTCAATATCACGAACGTGCCCCTGCGATGACATCAAACGGAAATCCTTGCCCAGATATTTGGCAATGGTTTTTCCCTTGCTAGGGGACTCTACTATCATCAAATTTGTACTCATCTGTCTAATCCGTTAGTTTAAGGACTTTAAGGACATTAAGGACATCAAGGTCATTAAGGTCATTAAGGTCGCAATAAATCCCATATATAAATTAAGGTGTCTTTTTCAAAAACGGCGGCAAAGGTAGTACTTTTATTTTACATGTGCAAATTTATTTTTCTGCTTTTTTCTATTACTTGTATAAAGTAAAGTGTTTGTTTTTTTTGTTTTTTTGTTTGCATATATCATTTTATTTGTGTACCTTTGCAGCGAATAGCAATTTTGAATTAAGAATTTTGAATTAAGAATTATGACTTATTTGATTTTGACCATTCTTCTTGTCCTTTTTGGCGTAGGACTGCTATTGACGGAGATGTTTCTCCTGCCTGGTTTTGGTATTGCAGGTATATGCGGTCTGGCAAGCCTAGTGGCTGCGGTAGTAATAGCCTATGTAAAACTTTCCACTGCATGGGCATGGGCAGGACATGTCACCCTAGCGACATGTCTGGTGCTTTGCGGTATTGCAGTATGGATATTCCTGAAAAGCAAAGCCTTAGACAAAATGGCACTCGACACTAAGATCGAAGGTGGTGTAGATATGCCATCCGCAGGCAAACATATGGAAGAGTTGCAAAAATAATGTATGGTGTAGGGTGTAAGGTGTAAAGACATAGAGCATGCGGCTTTGCCGCCTATAAACTATACACTATAAACTGTCAATCATTAACTTTAAGTTAAAATATTATGGAATTTGGAATTTTTGAAACTGTGATTATGGCGATTATTGCCATTCTCGTGATTATTTTCTTCTACTATGTACCATTTATGCTATGGGTAAATGCCGTAGTGAGCGGTGTACATGTGTCATTGATTCAACTATTCTTGATGCGCATCCGTAAGGTGCCACCAACCCGCATTGTCAACTGCCTGATTGAGGCGCACAAGGCAGGTCTCACCGACGTGAAGCGCGACGGATTGGAGGCACACTTCCTAGCAGGCGGACATATCGAACGCGTGGTGCATGCACTGGTGAGTGCAAGCAAAGCGAATATGGCATTGACCTTCCAAATGGCAACTGCCATCGACCTGGCTGGTCGCGATGTGTTTGAGGCAGTACAAATGTCGGTTAACCCTCGCGTAATTGATACTCCTCCTGTGACGGCCGTGGCGAAAGACGGTATTCAGTTGATCGCCAAGGCTCGTGTGACCGTGCGTGCAAATATCAAGCAATTGGTCGGTGGTGCTGGCGAGGACACTATCCTTGCTCGTGTAGGCGAAGGTATCGTTAGTTCTATCGGTTCTTCTGACAGCCACAAGATGGTGCTTGAGAATCCAGATAGCATCTCTAAATTGGTGCTCAGCAAAGGACTAGATGCTGGTACTGCATTCGAGATTCTCAGTATTGATATTGCCGATATCGATGTAGGTAAAAATATCGGTGCGCAATTGCAAATGGACCAAGCTGAGGCAGATAAAAACATCGCGCAAGCCAAGGCTGAAGAGCGTCGCGCAATGGCTATTGCTACTGAGCAAGAGATGAAAGCAAAAGCTCAAGAAGCAAAAGCGAAAGTAATTGAGGCAGAGGCACTTGTGCCACAAGCCATGGCAGAAGCATTCCGCAATGGCAACCTCGGTATCATGGACTACTATCGCATGCAAAACATCCAAGCGGACACCACCATGCGCGAAGCTATCGGCAAACCTGCTGGCGAGCCTGCAAAGAAGAAATAAGGACGCTTCGCTACTGTTTAGAGGACGGGCAAAGCCCTACTGTTGAGTGGACGCTTCGCTACTGTTTAGAGGACGGGCAAAGCCCTACTGTTGAGGGGACGCTTCGCTACTGTTTTGGGGACGGGCAAAGCCCTACTGTTGAGGGGACGGCGCAGCTCGGAGAGACGATAATTTACAACAACAGAAACAACTTGATTCAACAACAATTCCGCGAGCAACAACACAGCTCGCGGCACGAGAGAGGAAACGACAATAGAGACAACTTTCCGCTCGAATCAACTCCCTCGAGCGGCTCAGGAAAAGCATTGGTAGCAAGAGGTAACTCTATCCCAAAACAAATTACTTCACAACCAAAATTATAGAATTTCTACAACATAGACAACATAAACCAACAACATTGCGCTGGGGAACAACACACCCCAGCGCTCGGGGAAAAAGATATAGGTGTCAACAGGTAAATATCTACCAAAGAGAATCGCTCCGAAGAGCGATTCTCTTTGTATTTAGTATAGAGGTAATATGCTGCGGTTGCTTGCCGCATCCTACAAACACTCGCCTAGCTCCTTTCGTACCAGTCTTTAGAAGATGTTGTCTCACGATCGTAAGTCTTGCCATTATCGCCATAGAAGGTGAGCCCATCAGCAGACTTGCGACCAGTTACTTTGCCACCACCAGCCATAAATTCGATAAGGTCGGTAGTTTCAAGCTCATCTTTACCATCATTGCGACGACTGCTACTGCTGCCTCCACCAAGAAGTGCGTGGAACAGCACGCTAATAACAAAGATGATAATTACTATAGCAATAATCACAGCTATCACGATAGATGTGATAGCACCTACTAGAGCGCCAAGTAACATACAACCCGACACGAGCAATGAGCGCAATGTGGCGGTCTTAGCATCCTCACTGGCGAGAACAGACTCCAGCACATTGAGCACCATGATAAATAGCAATATCGACATGGCTATATACCATGAGCATTGTATATCGGTAGGGAAGGTATTGTTGATGATATGCCCAGCGGTGGTAAGGGCTGCTACTATAGTAGAAATAAGGATGCTAACAGTAGCGAAATATGGATTGGTATGGATGCGATCTTCCCAAATATTCTTCTCGATAATATGGAAGAAAGAGACTGCTTTGATAGAAAATATTTTTTTCATAAGTCAATATATTATAGTGTTTTACATGAATTATCCTATAGCGTGCAACAGAGGGTCTGCAAAGTGCAAGAGCAAGAAGAAGATGCCCGTACCTAGTGCCAATGTCACCAATACAGCTACCACATATCGAGTGATAGGCTTGTAGTTTTCTTGTGCGGGTGTCTTCTGCTCATCGGTGCCAGTAAATGCCGCACAATGGGTAAAGCGCCAATGGGTGATAAGCATTAACACCATAAAACAGTAGTTAAATATTTTAAAGAGGGCTGTTTCGTTAAATACAATATATTCACCAAAGAATGAATCACTAACTGTATAATAGTCACAGCAACCATGAATCAGAGAAAAGATGTAAATTAGTACGCCACTTATATTACCAAAAATATAGATATTGATCCACGAGATATCGCACCGATCCACATCATTATTGCGATAGATAAGGCCATACGGATAGATAGAGCATACAGAAGCTAGCACTTCGAAATAAAATACAATTACATATACTACCTCAGGCATCTCGTGTACTCTCATAAAGTACAGGCATAGATAGCAAATCGTTGACATCCCCCAAGAAGCCATCAGAATATATAGAGCTACGCGCGTCGGCTTATTGGGTTTGGTTTGCAGCAATATGACATAGCCAATAAGGGCTAGTAGTAGAACTACTATAGGTTTGATGAAATAGCCCCATAGATACACAGATTCAATGTCAGAAAAGGGTTTGATTAGTGTCACTAATGGATGATACAAATAGTTGATCAACGTAGTTGCAATCAACAGTACACCAGCTATCGTAGCTTTGGTGTGGGTAGAAGGTAATGTTTTCATAATATTTTTTTGTATTTTTTTTTGGGGGGGGTAATTAGTCCAATTAGATTGCAAAATTACAACTTTTTTCTAATATCTGCAATTTTCAACACATATTTCTTTAGGGATTTATATACTTGTTGACACCTATTAAAGAATCCGTGTTGTTGTGTCATTGGTGTCAACTCGTATATAGTTCCCGAAAAAAAAGCCACCTTGTCAAGTGACTCGGTGGCTTTGTAATGTTTATCTCACTAGTGCCTGTACTCGGCGTTTGGTGTTATCACGCATGGTAGCCTCTACGATGCACATGCCCGTAGGCACAGACAATGTCATGGAGTGGCCGTAGAGATCCAATGCCTGCTGTGCCACCAATCGGCCGGTGAGGTCATAGACCTTGACATGTTGGATAATCTCGTTGGAGTTGACTTGCAATTGACCAGACTGCGCCGAATATGCCCAAAGTTGGATAGGGGTATCCACTTGTGGGAGGACAGGTCGGTCGGTGGATGAAGAGATATCATCATTGGTGGTATCGTCTGGTCCTAGGATGAAATAGCGTGTCTCGTAATTCTCTGGCATATCCAATTCTAGCCACAAGCCATCCAAAATACGGAACTTCTCGTCGGTCTTGCTGTCCCATAGGTAGCACTCTTTGTTCCAGTTGAGCGAGAGATAGAAAGCAAATTTCACTTTCTTGGTACGATAACTATTGAGCACAAGCATCGACAGTGGTACTGTATCAATATTCGCACGCACATCCACCATCATTGGCACTTGCTTAGAGACCGTATACATATTGATAGGCGAAGTGGCGGTTACGCCATCTCCACTTGTTTCTACTCCAGATGAAATGAATAGCGCATCTTCTTGGCTCTCGTAGATGTCGCTTGCACTACTCTTGGCAGCCACCATACAGCGTGCCTGTCCTCCAGCATTGGTAGCATAGATAGTCATCAGCATGGATTCATCTGACTCTTCGGTTGCGCTATTCCTACGGGCTGGTAAACTGGCAGGTGCAGGCCCGGTATATCCGACAAAATGCGACTTGGATAGTTTGACTGTTACTGATGTAGCAGTACCTTTTGCCTCATCAAGCTCTAATAATACCGAACGCATTGGTGCCAAATTGCCTGTACCCGATTGCTCTATAGTGACCCATGTGTTTGCCGTCCACGAACTATTACTCATGGTGTAGTACTTTTTCGCTAACTGAGGATTTGCTTTGAGGAATTCCGCCATATCAATATTAGCCATCGCAGGATTGCCGAACATAAACTGATTGCTAGCGAGCGCATTGGTCAGTGTGATATACATATCGCCATTGGCATCTGGTTCGAAGGCCAGTTTAGGTGAGTGAGTAACCGACACACCTTGATCAGATGGAGTACCATTGGAATAGTAGTAACTATAATAGGTATCTGGTTTTGGCAATCGCACAATGATATCATCACCACTGATATTATCTGGACCATATCCTAATACCTGATATCCCGTACCTGGAGGCAGCGGATGACCCAAGGAATTGGTTTCTACAAACTTCACATCCTCTGTAATCGCAGGATAAGATTGGTTACCATTCTCGTGGTAAGTAGGCACACGTTTGTTGTAGATAGATTGCCAGAATGCGTATGCAGCAGAACTAGTGCGTGCTCCATCGAATGAATTTACTACAAATGGTTCAGTGGATTCTTTATTCGTGCCACTACTATAGTTGCCGCTATGAGGTACATACATGTCACCCGTGTACATACCTTTGAGAGGTGGAGCCATCGAGTTCCAAGTGGCTGGAGTGATGGTCATATCTACAAAAGCACGGTTGTATTGCAACAGATGCTGGTTATGAATCATTGCACCTGGTGCGAAATAGATATCATTACATGCATTAGGCAAGTGGTTGACATCCATAGGATAATGATTATCGGTCGTCACGATCGGATATGGCTTATCGGCTGGCAATGTAGGAATAATCACATTGGTTTTAGGCAATGGAGCAAAACCTACATCCATCAAAGTACCATCTGCTTTTCTCGCTTTCCAGTTGGCATCATCACCCCATATGGCGGATTCTTCACCCGTCCATTGTACTACATTAGGTACAATAGATAGATAGAAATAGATATATCCAACACGACAATTTTCAGGGTTGCCATCAATATAAACATTTCCAACACTGTCATAAAATGCCATACGCATTAGATAATCTTTGCCTGGCTCTAATTTTGCAGGAGCATCTATAATCTCTACCTTATTTCTTGATAGATCCACATATTCTATTACACCCTCAGTAGGTTTGTTAAATAGGAAGTAGACAGTATCTTGTTTGGCAGTCAATTGGGAACTCAACATTGTTGAGCCAAGTAACTCTTTAACTGGGATAGCCACTCTCTGTGTACTTTCAATTATGCGTATCGAAGGCACATCCAATCTTTGTTGAGGCGTTTGATCTTCACCAAGTATTGGAGAGAGATTAACTCCATATTCTGACTCAACAGATGTGAGTTTAACCCACTTTGGCTCGTTGCAATCGTGTAGTGTATAGTCCACTCCTTCGTAAGATACAGTAGCATCTTCGGCTACAGGATAAACCCAAAAACGAGCTGTAGCAGCTGAACCCAAGTAAAACATTTTAGATTTTTGATATAGCAGCAGTAAGCCACGATTGCACAAGTCAACAATCAGATCGCGTTGCTCCTGGGTCAAATGGCCATTAAGTACTTGAAGATTCTTGGCGTTATCCACCTCATAGTTTGGATTATCAGGACTAGTGTTTCGCATCGCCGCAATCGCATCTTCAATTGCATTTCTCTCAAAACCATATTTTGCGAGGAATGCGTTATTCGCAGTAGTTTGAGCATCTGAAGTGATTGCAGACTCATTACAATAGATGTCATCAAACTCAAATCCCGTTAACCAATCAGCATGCACCTGTGCTTCAATGGTCTTCATCTCTCCACCTACAGTAGGCATAATGGTATTTTGTACTTTTACCGTCAAAAAGTGGTGGTTGTTCGCGCACAAATTATTCATACAAGATGTTATACGTAGAGAATCCACTTCATCGTTGTGCAGTTGCACATAGGTATCTTGTGTGGCATGCAGTTGGGTGGTGAAGGCACAAGCTGCTCTATGCAGATCCTCAGGTTTGTGCGCAATACGGAGGATATACGATTTATTGCGGTCCAAATACACATTTGCATCGGTACCTGATAAAGCATTCCCAGTAGGGATTACATGTACAAGATACATAAACCACTTTCCTCCACTATCCTTTACAAAACATTTACCAGATTTACTTTTTTCTCCTTTCTGAGGAGTTAACTCGTTGATATATGATGTAATGTCGCTCTTTTCTGGAACACCAGAACCTTCTCTTGTAGGAGGAATTAAGATGGAGCCATAATATGGCGAAACATTATCTTTATCATCTTGGTAGTAAATAGGTTGATACACATCTCCAACTTTCTCTTTCAACTGAACAGTTACACTATCTGTTTCGTTGAAAACCTCGTAATAGACATGTTTATTTTCGCCCTTAAGGTCTTCATTGAGATAGTCATAATCAATACGCAGAACAACGACTGTATTGGTTGTTTCCTCCTCTGTATAAGACTGACATCCCGTAGTTGCATGGTATGCTGCTAGAGGCAATGGAGATGCATACAAACGAATATCATCAATCATAAAGTCATTACCGCCAGCACTGGTGGCAAAATTGTAGATGGAAACACGCGTCTGAGCATAGGACTCTTGATCGCTCAGTACAGGGAAATTGATCTGTGACCACTTGCCGTTGTTTCGTCCAAGTGCACCCACAAAGAACACTCCCACATCTTCCCAAGGATCATCATCTCTCTTACGACCTTGGATATTGCAGCGGAACACAGGATTAACGGCATTAGCGTTACCATCGTTACTTACATTGTTGAGCCACATTGAGCAGTACATCGTTTGTCCTGAACATACCGTGGCGTCGGTGGAGATACTCGCCACCAATCCGGGTTCGCTGGTTCCATCCACATATAGTGCATAGCCATTGGCTGCACCGGTATAGTTTTCCACCGTGTGTGCCCATGTTACGTTACTAGACAGCTTGTTGGTAATGAAATACTCGCCCCAATATGGGATATAGAGGCTACTTCCACTCTCTCGATTCCTTGGAACACCTGCTACAGCGGGGTAGGTGTATCCATAGGAAGCTTCTGCCCATGGTAGATGGGCGTTTAAAGGCTGTGGATCGGATGTGCCTGGCGCTGGATGACCTAGGTTGAAATCAATCTCTTCGAGCAGTACATACTTGTTCAATATCTCATTACGAGTGATGAGTGGGGTGGTAGACTCAGGGCCACAGTTACTCACGAAATCTACGACAAATCGTGCGATGCGCAGATCGCCGTCGTCAATCTTATTGTTGCCATTATTGTCCACACCTAGCTCATATACCTTTCTTCCAACCGCAGATTCGGTTATCGGCAGATAATCTTTGGCAGTATAACTCTGAGGAGTAATATTGGTATATGTATCACCATTGACCTCAAACCACTTGGCAGAAACACCGCCTTTGCCGACACACTTATACCCACCTGATGCGTCCGTGCCGTTGGTATAATAGTAATAGCTTCTGTCGGATTCATCGCCTCCCGCATAGCGGTAGTCGGTGGTCAGATAGATGGTTTGACCGACAGGTGCGGTGTATTTATGGTTTTCTACAAACTCTTGATTAGCGGCAGCGGCTTTGAAGCGTTCTGCCATCTCCTGTGCTGGACGCAAATGGAAAAGTTGGCGGAAGGATAAGGTAGGCTCGATGATAGTATCCAATTGAGTACCTTCTCCTCTTGTTGTATAGTCCGTGTAATTACTTATATCGCAGGCGATGATATGCGCTTTACCATCTGCCCAACCTTGGATAATAGGGGTAGTAGAACATTCAGAATTGGTTGAGTAGATACCGTGTGTATCACCATTACTATTATTGATCAATGTTCCTGTGGGCTGAGTTGTCCATGTTGTACGATCTGATTCTAGCGTGTTGTACTGTGGGTTGCTACCTGTTTGGTAATCATACCAACGATAATAGCCATTAAAGCTAGTTTCGGCTATTCGTAATGTGATATTCTCTCCAGGTAAGTAGTAGATGGTTTTTTCTGCGGTATGAACCATCTGCTCGTCTGCATGCGTATATGGATTTTTGCCAAACTCTGTGTTGCTAAAGCCTTTTTGAGGTAGAAAGGTTGTCTTGCCATCTTTTACCCTCTGTTTGATAGGAATGACTACTATTTCGGTATGTGTGTCGTTTGCGTCATCCGGATCAGTATAAGTGATGACGCCCACTAAACGAGCTTCGCGTTCGGTATTATTCTGCGAGTTATCGCTGGCAGACACCGTTACAACGCCATTGTTGATGGACTCAACAGTCAGCCAATCTACATTGGTCTCATCCAACATGCTTTTGGCAACAAAAGTGATCGTGGATGCGTCGGTTACTTTAACGGGTGCCTCGCGGATAATCTCGCCTGCTGGCGTTGCACCATCCGACTTGATGACGTCTGCACCATTCTGGTGAAAACATGACACCTCGAATGTGGCTGGTCCACCAGTTTTGCTATAGGTATAACTAGTCGGTGAAACTGTTACTTCAAATGTAGGCCACTCTTGCAAATGGTACGCCTCGCGTCTAATATTGGCTCGTACACGGTGAGTGGTTTCGTCTTCAGTAGTAAAGGTGGCAATTATTTGGTCGGTATAGTCTATCCAATCGCCGTTAGCATCTACTATATTGGTTGGACTAGCTCCTTTAGCCGTTACGGTTAAGTTCCAAGTATCTTCTTCCGCAGTACTCTTTTCCCAACTGAGTTCCAACATCTCACGTTCTTTGACTTCGCTATCAGCCAAGGTGCTGCATCGGGTTTTGGATATATTTTTTCCACTGCTTTGCCACGTAAATTGGATGTTTTTTAGTTCTATTGCTCTTTTGTTTTTACTGATCTTGGCTGCTGTAGGTGCAGGTATTCTTACCTCATCTACTCGATCTACACAATAGTAGTAACCACCTTCGCCACCGCCACCGTTTTGTGTAAGTGTAAAGGTAAGTGTTTTTGCGTCATTGATGTCTGTAGGAGTAAAACCGAAATCTAATGATTCCGGTGCAAATGTTCCTTCTACTTCTCCGCCACCTGCACCTTCCAACTCCCATTTTTCGATAGTAAGAAGTGTGCCATAATTACCTTTATATTGTGCAGTCTCCCATCTTTTTGAATTTGTATTACATCTAATGTAAAATGTATAGTAGTTATAATAATAGTAATACCACCTACCTTCTATAGAATTTGCTGATTCACTATTAATTTCAGCTGTAAAATAAGAATAGGAATCACTGAGAATTATTTGAAAGTTATCAAATCTTAAATATCTATTTGTTTTGATATTTTGAAAAGCGTATTGTCCGTTATCGATAATCTCAATTTTCCAAAGACAACCTTCATCAGGTATGTTTTTAATAACTAGTGCATCTTCATTGGCCGCTAAATAATAACTAGTAGTACCCTCAATGTATTTGATGGAAACAATATCATTGCTTACTATCTCAGCATAGATTTGAGGTGTAATGTTGAAAGCTAGAAGCAACAACAATATTCGTATAATTCTTCTTTTCTTCATCTCTTAATCTCCTATTTTATACTTGATTACTCTTGATTCCTCCTATAAATCTTTAGAGACTCTTAGGTGATTCTTTAGTGATTCATTAGTGATTTAGCTACCTTTGCGCTACCTTTGCGCTAATTTTATTTTATGCAAAATAATCTGTTTCCAATACGTTTCCTTTTCCAATTCTTAAACCACCGCAGTAGAGCATACACTCCTACCATCAATAGCAATGGCAGTAGCACATCGCCTACTGGACTCGCGAAACTAGGATCCAACTCACCTGTGGCGCCACCAGTAGGACGACCTGTAGCAGAACCTTCACTACCTGCCTTAGCGGAAGAAGATGGAGAAGAGAAACCCCATCCTGAACTAGAAGATGACGTAACGCCACTACTACCACCCGAAGAAAAATCCTGATACACCTTGTTGGACAATCTCTTGGAGAACAACGACTGACTAGCCCCCACTCGGTAGGAGGTATTCAGTTGGTTCGAATAGTTCGCTGAAGAGAACTTGGATCCACGCACCGAAAACAACGTATTACCCACGAATTCCACAGACAACTCTGATCCAAAGGAAGAGCCATCCGATATAGAATAATCGGCACGGGAAGCACTCACCGAAGTGGTGAATCTTCCCGAATAGTGATGTGTGATTGCGTTGTCTTCGAACATGTGATATTAATGCAATTAATAATGCACTTTTTTCAAAAACCGAAAAATGCGCGCAAAGGTACTTTTATTATATAAAAAGCATGTTATATAACATCAAAATATTGTTTCATTTTCGCAAATGGAACAAAAAATTACAAAAAAGGTACTTTTTATTAAGAATATTTTGCGCAATCGAAATATTATTTGTAACTTTGCCATGTAATTCGTGCACGATGACTTAGAGTCTTAAATAATCGAATACAATTCTTAAACTTAGTTGCAGTTTAGAGGACGCTCGCGTTCGGCAATTGAAGCGCACAGAACTCGCTGGCGAGTTGAAAGCGCTCAATGCCTCCGCTCTCCCCACTCGCTCACGAAGCTCGCGGGGGCCCCGATTGATAGCTACTATTTAGAGGACGGCACGAAGTGCCTACTGTTTAGGGGACGCTTCGCTACTGTTTAGAGGACGGGCAAAGCCCTACTGTTTAAGCGAAGAGGCGAGAATTCTTAATAAGGGAGCAGTTTAGAGGACGCTCGCAGAGCGAGCTACAGGACGGCACGAAGTGCCTACTGTTTAGGACTTGTGTGTAAAACCTCATAATAATACTATACAACCCACAGCTTTAAGCAAATGAATATAACCGATCTAACATCCATCATGCACATCGCCACATCGTGGGCGCACGTATTTCTGTCGTTGGCTGCGGCCATACTACTATTTATCAAACATCATACTCCAAAAGAGCGCTCACAGTGGTATATCGTGACTTTCTTCGCCATTTCTGCTCTGGCAGCATGCGTCGAGGTATTTGTCATTCTGAAAACCCAGCATACGCTGGACAACAACCACCTATTTGACCCACGACTGATTCTCACCGGGGCTTGCACACTATCATTCCTCATCATCTACTACCTAGACTTGCTTCGCCCAAACTGGCTCAATCTCAAGCGCTACTTTATGATCTTTCTACCAGGCATAGTAGCTCTCATCATCGTCATCATAGGCCTCTTCCGAGGCAATATACAGCACATACACTCCTTATCAGACATTCATACTGCATGGGGCAGTATCGATTTTATTGCGCGATTTGCGTTGTCCATACTACCACTGATACACGTATTTTGGTTGATGTCGCTATGCATGCGAGGTCATGCTGGCTACAAATGTCCTAGAATCATGATGCGTGGCACGATGCTCATATCCGCAGCCCTTTGCATCACCTTCTTCCTTAGTCGCGGACTCAACTTCTTCGCCGCATATATGGTACACGAAGTCATCTTTATCACGCTAGCAGTTCTGCTCATCTATGTCGAGCACTACGAGCGCCTACATATACCGCTGGAGAAAGTACGCAAATACTATGTGGAAAACGATATCCCAAAAACTACCGAAGTCACCGTATCCCAAGCCGCCGAGAGACTGCAATCACTCATGGCTAACCCCGACATATGGAAAGATTCTGAAATCACTGGCGATAAACTGGCTCGACTAGCTGGCACCAATCGCACCTACCTACAACAAGCGGCTAAGGAATTAGGGTTTGCTGGACTTACCGAGATGATCCACCGCCGCCGTATTGACTATGTGTGCGAGCAACTGCGCATCGACCCTACCGCCTCCATCCAAGACCTCTTCTACGATGCTGGCTACCGATCACGCACCACAGCATGGCGACAGTTTAGCAATATCGTGGGATACACACCTACCGAATTTGTCGAGCGAAACATCAAGCCTAAAACACCAGGCAAACCTAATCGCTAATCCGCACCATGCATTTCTCATATATAGACTCCATATACAACCTCATTATTCTCGGCGTACACGTCTTTGTCCAATTGACGGCTGCCGTGCTGATTTATATCAAACATCATGAGCCACACAACCGCTCATGGCGCTACATTTTCGCATTCTTCATCATCAGCACAATAGCCTCTGTAGGAGAAATCATTATGATGACGCACAACACCGTGCCATTGGATTACTACAAGATATTGCACCCAACCATCATCATCCCAGGATTTTATATATTTATGCTGCTACTATGCTACATCATAGAAATCATCCATCCGCGATGGTTGAACTTCAAACGAGCAGCAGTGCTATTCCTGCCTAGTGCCGTTCTAGCATTATACGTAATGTACTATGTCTATATCGGAGAAATCACCAATATATATAGTATCTCACGTTTGACTACTGAGATCACCACGCCCAATGTGCTAGCACGCATCCTATTCATATCCATGTACATTCCATATGCAATCATGATGATTGTCATGCGGTTTAAATGGAAAAAGCCTCGCATACAAAAATACATCGACGTGCTAGTACTATACGTCGTTCTTATGGGGGCATCCTATATCTTTAGCCGCGGATTACAAACATTCGAGGGATATATCATTCACGAGCTGCTCTACCTGCTTATCACCATCACCATTCTCTACACAGAGCACTACGAGCGTCTGCACATACCACTTGAGAGCGTCCGAACCTATTACCAACAGCCAGATGTGCTCGACAACACCATGATCACGGTCAATGTGGTGGCACATAACCTGCGCGAACTAATGAATGATCCAAACATCTGGCAGGATCCAGAACTAACAGCAGACAAAGTAGTCAAACTAGTAGGTACCAATCGTACGTATATCCAACACGCAGCCAGACTATTGGGATTTGACAACCTATCCGATATGGTACACAGACGTCGCATCGATTATATCTGCGAGTGCCTGCGCAAAGACCCTAATGCTAACATACAAGATCTCTTCTGGGATGCTGGCTATAGATCTCGCGCCACAGCATGGCGACATTTCACACAGATCGTAGGACGAACACCTACCGAGTTCATCGCCAGAAACACTACCCCCCCCCGACAAAGTGACATAAACAACTGATTACAAGCCGGTTATGAAAATAAAAACTGCATTACTACAATACCCAATTGCATGGGCGGACAAGGAAACGAATCTCCGTCTTGCAGAACAGCGTATCGCTGCATTGGCTGGCAAAGCCGACGTGGCAGTACTGCCTGAAATGTTCGCCACAGGCTTTTGCACGGATCACCCCGAACTGGCAGAACCCATAGACGGAGAGATCATGACCTGCCTCCAACGCCTAGCCGACCAATACGAGATAGCAATAGTTGGATCATTTATTTGCTTACCAATAGGCGATAAGGCGATAGAGCACCCCACGAAGACACAAGCTTCGTCGGGGACCCCGCTAAGGCGAGAGGCGATGAGGCTCGTCAACCGTGGTTTTATGGTAGTGCCACATGGCGAAGTGCTGATACAAGACAAACGCCACCTCTATGCCCATGGCGGCGAGGACAAGTTCTTCGAGCAGGCACAGGAGAGGCATATCTTTGAATACAAGGGAGTGAAGATTCTTTTGCTCGTTTGCTATGACTTGCGCTTTCCCGTCTGGGCACGCAACCGCAGTGGACACGACTACGATTTGATACTCGTGGTAGCCAACTGGCCCGATATCCGCATCCAGTATTGGGATGCACTCATCGCTGCCCGCGCCACAGAGAACCAGTGCTATATCGCGGCAGTCAACTGCGTGGGCGATGATGGTATGGGATTGCACTACAATGGTCACTCGGTGGCGTATGACACTCGTCTGCAACCTATTGTGTCGTTTGCTGATGACGAAGAAGGCACCAAGATAGCCGAGTTTGATATCGACAAGCTACACCACTTCCGCGAGGTGCTACCGCTGTGGAAAGATATAGACAACTTTACACTGCAATAATAAAGAATTCGATTGAAAAACTAGCAGAAAGAAAACTTTCTGCTTTTTTATTTGCTTTTCTACATTTTTTTTCGTACCTTTGCAGCCGAAAATGTAGAGTAATGAGCACTTTCTTGTCCATAATACAAGAATATATCCGTCTAGGAATTCCTGAACAGATTGATTACAAGAAATTTTACTTGTACTCGCTCATCACGCACTCTACTGCTATCGAGGGATCTACTGTTACCGAAATAGAAAACCAATTGCTCTTTGACGAGGGCATCACTGCACCAGGGCGCACCCTGCAGGAACAAATGATGAACCTCGACCTCAAGCACGCGTACGAAATTGCCCAAGAACAAGCCAAGGCACACACGCCCTATTCGGTAAAAATGTTATGCGACCTCTCTGCCTGCCTCATGGAGCATACGGGTTGTACATACAATACACCTTTAGGAACCTTCTCCTCTGCGTCAGGCGACTTGCGATTGCTCAATGTCACCGCAGGGTTTGGAGGACGCTCATACATGGCGTTTGCTAAAGTGCCACAAGCTTTACAAGAGTTCTGCAGATGGCTCAACAACGAACGAAACCAAGTCCAAACGACAGACATATCGTCCGCCTATCGTCTGAGTTTCTTGGCACATTATCGATTGGTGACTATTCACCCATGGGCAGATGGAAACGGAAGAATGGCGCGATTGGTAATGAATATGCTGCAATGGGAGTACAATCTCATTCCTGTCAAAGTACTCAAAGAGCAAAAGGCAGAATATATTCAAGCCCTGATTGATACACGCGAACAAGATAACGAAGATATATTTGTGGATACCATGTTGCGTATTCATCAACATAATCTGTCTGCTGAAATAGCAGCGTTCAATGCTTCGATGGAAGCAAATGATACAAAAGATGATACAAAACAACTAACAGATAGACAGGAGATTATCTTGGATTTGATTCGTGAAGATGATACAACAACCATCTCACAAATGATACAAAAGATACAAGTATCAGAGATCACTATCAAACGAGAACTATCTATCCTCAAAAAAATGGGAATTTTAGAACGAATAGGCGGACGAAAAGAGGGTAAATGGCTCATCACTAAACGCTAAACAGTAGCGCTATAGGCGCGTCCACTAAACACACAATGACCTACCAATGGAACATACGACGATTGACGGCTGTGGAGCAAGAGACGCAACAGCAGTTGGAGCGCGAGCTGAATATCAGTTCGGCTGCTGCGCGTATGTTGGTAGTGCGTGGCATACAGACTGCCGATGAGGCACGTGCTTTTGTGCGTCCATCATTGGATAAGTTGCACGACCCGTTCCTCATGAAGGACATGGACAAAGCCGTGGAGCGTCTGCACCAAGCCATCACTCAGGGCGAGAAGATCCTCATCTACGGCGACTATGATGTGGACGGAACTACCGCCGTGGCGGTGATGTACCGATTCTTAGAGGGTATAGGACGCGGCGGAGCCGCTATGGGACGCTCGCAAAGCGAGCTAATGGATAATGGACGCAGCGCAGCTGCTATGGGATGCTCGCAAAGCGAGCTAATGGATAATGGTCCAATATCCAAGAGCCCGCAGGGCATCCAATACCCAATAGGCGGAACGCCGTCCAATATAGATTATTACATTCCTGACAGATATACAGAGGGGTACGGTGTCTCGCAGCAGGGAATAGACTATGCAGCGGAGCAAGGGTGCGGATTGATTATCACGCTGGACTGCGGTATCAAAGCGGTAGAGAAGGTGGCTTATGCCAAGGGCAAAGGCATTGATGTGATTGTCTGCGATCACCATACGCCTGGCGATAAGTTGCCCGAGGCAGTGGCAGTACTGAACATGAAGCGCCATGATTGTCCATATCCATACAAAGAACTCTCAGGTTGCGGTGTTGGCTTCAAACTCGCACAAGCATATACGCAAAGGTATTTGGTGGATAATGGACGCAGCAGAGCTGCTATGGGACGCTCGCAAAGCGAGCTAATGGATAATGGTCAAATAGCCAATAGCCCGCAGGGCGTCCAATACCCAATAGGCGGAACGCCGTCCAATAGCGAAGCGTCCATTCTTCTGCCACTACTGCAACTATTAGCCATGTCAATTGCTTCGGATATCGTACCTATTACGGGCGAGAACCGAATCTTAGCGCACTTTGGCATTCAACAGCTCAACAAAGCTCCTTTCACAGGTTTGTCTGCCATTATGCAAGTAGCGGGTATCGAATCTAAGAAACTGACAATCAATGACCTTGTATACAAGATTGGCCCTCGTATCAACGCCTGCGGACGCATGAAATCGGGTCGCGCAGCGGTGGAATTGCTGCTCACCGATGACCCTGATTTTGCTCGCCAACAAGCAGAAGAGGTGAATCATCATAACGAAGACCGCCGCGACTGCGACACCGAAACGACCAGAGAGGCATTGGCACAATTGCAAGAAGACCCAACCTTTGCAACGCGTCGCTCTACCGTGGTATATGCCCCACATTGGCACAAAGGCGTGGTGGGCATTGTGGCATCCCGCCTCACAGAGACCTACTACCGTCCTACGATTGTACTGACAGCAGGCGAGGATGGCATCATCTCGGGCTCGGCACGTTCGGTGGGAGGGTTTGATATCTATACGGCTATTGACTCATGCAGCGACTTGCTCACGAACTTCGGCGGACATAAGTTTGCAGCGGGATTGAGTATGCATATCAACGACCTGCCTGAGTTTCAAGAACGATTTGAGGCGTATGTAGCTGCGAATATCCAAGAGCATCAATTGCAACCTACATTGGATATCGAAGCTGAACTGGAGTTAGGCGATATCACCAAACAGTTCTACAACGTGCTGCGGCACTTAGAACCCTTCGGACCTGGTAATCCACGCCCTTTGTTTGTATCTCGCCGTCTGATCAACCACCGCGACACGCGCGCTGTGGGCAAGGAGCGCGAACATTTGCGCTTGGACGTTACCGACCGCATGAACGCTATCACAGGCATTGCCTTTGGCCGTGCCGACATGGCAGAGTATATCCAAAACGGCAACGCCGTGGATATCTGCTACGAACTAAACGAAAACACATTTAATCACCATACGAGTATTCAGATGATGGTACAGGATATCGTGCCATCGTCTGAATCGGATAACGGACGCCCTTCGTAAGGGCTATCGGACGGCGGAAGCCTATAGGATATTGGACGCCTTAGAGGGCTATGGGACGGCGGAAGCCTATTGGATATTGGACGCCCATAAATGGGCTATGGGACGGCGGAAGCCTATTGGATATTGGACGCCCATAAATGGGCTATGGGACGGCGGAAGCCTATAGGATAATGGACGCCTCTTTGAGGCTATGGGACGGCGTTCCGCCTACTGGATATTGGACGCCCATAAATGGGCTATGGGACGGCGTTCCGCCTACTGGATATTGGATTATGGAATAACTCATATAAGAAATGGATAACTCATATAAAAAACTAGATACATATATTAAGGCAAAGGAACTTGTTGGAAAAGTGTATGAATTCACAAAAACTTTTCCTGATGAAGAGAAATATGCCTTGAGTAGCCAAATTCGACGTGCTGCAATATCTGTACCTTCAAATATTGCTGAAGGGTTATCAAGAAGTACAACAAAAGAACAGTGCCACTTTCTAGATATTGCATTTGGCTCTTTAATGGAAGTAGATTGTCAATTAGAAATAGCATGTGATTTATCATATATTGCAAAAGAAGAATACAAAAATATTTATATAGAGATTAAGACGCTCGCAAAGATGCTTATCGGGCTAAAATCTCATCGATTATCACCGAAATAATAACCCACAGCTCGCAGAGCGTCCTATATCCAATAGCCCATAGGGCGTCCAATAGCGTAGCGTCCAATAACAATTACCATGTATAACGAACTAGACACACGAGGTCCAAAATTTCGAAAGGGCAGCATAGAAGTAGTTTGCGGAAGTATGTTCTCGGGTAAGACCGAAGAACTCATCCGCCGTATGAAACGCGCCAAGTTCGCGAAACTCAATGTAGAAATCTTCAAACCCGCTATTGACGTCCGCTATAGCGACGCCGAGGTCGTGAGTCACGACCGCAATGCCATCCAATCCACCCCAGTGGACAGCAGCCAGAATATCCTATTGCTTGCCAGCGATGTAGATGTGGTAGGTATTGACGAGGCACAGTTCTTTGATATGGGTATCGTGGAGGTAGCCAACGAGTTGGCTCGCCGCGGCGTACGCGTGATCTGCGCAGGCTTGGATATGGACTTCAAGGGCGTACCATTCGGCCCTATGCCCGCCTTGATGGCTATTGCAGATGATGTGTATAAGACCCACGCTATCTGCGTGCATTGTGGCGACTTGGCGTATGTCAGCCACCGTACCGTAGCCAACGACAAACGCGTCCTTCTTGGCGAGACCGACAGCTACGAGCCACTCTGCCGTGCTTGCTACGAGAAAGCCCTCGCAGCCGAAGCGACTGAAACAAAAGGATAAGGCTTAATCAAAGGTTAACTAAAAGTTAACGATTACATGCTATTTGATATTATTCTACCACTGGCTATTGCGGATGTGTATACCTATCGGGTAGTGGACGCTCGCGAAGCGAGCTATGGGACGGCTGCGCCTATTGGGTATGGGACGGCTATGCCTATTGGAAATGGGACGGCGCAAGCGCCTATTGGCTGTCGGGTATTGGTACCTCTAGGCAAGAAGAGTATCATTGGTATCATCTACCGCAAGCATAAGGGGGAGTTGCCCGAGAATGTAAAGGTACGAGATGTGCTGCAAATAATTGATGACACACCTATCGTGACGGCAGAACAACTGAAGCTATGGGAATGGTTGTCAAGCTATTACATGTGTACCTTGGGTGAGGTGATGGCGGCTGCCCTACCCTCGGAAATCATCGATGATAACTACTCCGCAGCCACTACCCAATACATACAACTAGCGCCCGCCTATCTGGCCAAAGAAGCGCAAGAGCAGTTGCTAGGTGCATTCCAACGCGCGAAGAAGCAAGAACAATTGGTGAGAGACTTTCTCCGATTGGCACAGAATTATCAGGTAGAGAGGCGTGTGCTACTGGAGCAAAGTGGCGTGAGCGGCGCAATCTTGCGGACATTGATTGATAAGGGGATATTTCTCGAAGAAGAGCGCCCAATCTCGCGTTTGCGCCAATATAGAGGCGAAACACAACTTCCTCATAACCTTGATAATCAGCAGAGTAGAGCGATTGCGGAGATTCGCAAGAGTTGGCAAGAGAAGAATGTAACTCTGTTGCATGGAGTGACCTCTAGCGGAAAGACAGAGGTATATATCCACCTGATTGAAGAAGTTCTGAAACAAGGCAAACAGGTATTGTATCTCGTGCCAGAGATTGCCTTGACCACCCAATTGACTGACCGACTACAGGCGGTGTTTGGAGATAAACTAGTAGTGTATCACTCGAAGTTTAGCAATGCAGAACGGGTGGAGATATATCATGCGTGCCACGGCACGCTGGATATTGGACGGCCAAAGGCCTATGGGGTAATGGGTAAAGGTGAATGGACGCCCTCTGGGCTAATGGACGCTTCGCTAATGGGTAAAGGCGATGAGGCGAAAGGCAGGGTTATATTGGGCGCACGGTCGGCTATCTTCTTGCCATTCAATAATTTAGAGCTAATCATTGTGGACGAGGAACATGAACCAAGCTACAAGCAGCAAGATCCTGCGCCACGTTATCATGCTCGCTCCGCAGCCATTATGATGGCACAATGGTACGGTGCGAAAGTACTATTGGGTACTGCCACTCCATCTATCGAGAGTTATCACAACGCATTGAGTGGAAAATATGGCCTAGTGGAGATGACAGAGCGTTTTCAGGGATTGCAGTTGCCACATATCACGCTGATCGACCTACAACGCCAATACCACCGCAAAGAGATGTATGGGCATTTTGCTGATCCATTGGTAGATAGAATACGCGAAGAACTGGCTAAGGGTAAGCAAGTGATATTATTCCAAAATCGCCGTGGATATGCGCCATTCCTGCAATGTCCAAGTTGCGGCGAAGTGCCTAAGTGCCCTAACTGCGATGTGAGTATGACCTACCACAAAGCCAATCACACCTTGGTATGCCACTGCTGTGGGCATAGCGCTACAGCCCCTAATCATTGCCCAAAATGCAACACAGAATACCGCACACAAGGATTTGGTACGGAGCGTTTGGAGGAGGAGATACACGGGCTATTCCCCGCGGCACGGGTGCTGCGTATGGACTTGGATTCAACGCGCAAGAAGGATGCTTACCAGACGATTATTGATCAATTTGCAAAGCACGAAGTGGACATCCTGATAGGCACACAAATGGTGACCAAAGGATTGCATTTTAATGATGTGAGTTTGGTGGCAGTATTGCAAGCAGACTCCCTGTTGAATCAGCCTAATTTTAGGAGCTACGAGCAAGCGTTTCAGATGCTGGAGCAAGTGAGTGGCCGCGCAGGCAGAACAGGTAGTCAGGGCGAGGTGATGATACAGACTTTTGACCCAAAAAACAGTTTGTACCAACACTTGATAGAGCATGATTATCAGGGACTTTTCGCAGAGCAGATAGCAGAAAGAAAGGCATTTGGTTTCCCACCCTATCATCGTATGATCATGCTAACACTGAAGCACCGTGACATGCAGCGACTAACCACAGCTAGTGACCTGCTACAACAGCGATTGCAGCAAGTATTTGGGGCTCGCATTTCGGGAGTGATTATGCCAAGTATCGCCCGCACCCAAAACATGCATGTGCGTCAGATTCGCTTGACGATTGAGGCGAACGCGAATATCGCACGCGCCAAAGAGATGGTGCGTGAGCAAATCAAACTGGTGCTGCAACATGCAACATGTAAAGGAACTATCATTCAGCCAGATGTAGATCCGATGTAGGATCACCAAGAGCCATCTAGGCCTTGAACAGGAGTCAGATATAGATTGGTGCTATCACCTTGCCATGTAAAGCGATAGATATTATAGATATTCCTTGGCAAGGGGAAGACTAGAGGAGCATCCAAAGCAGCCATACCCGTGTAATAAGTCACACCTTCTTGGAAATGAGTGGAAGAAGTGCCATCACCTACACCATCATTATTATGAGCATATATACCATATAAAATACGGTCATATTCTTCATAATACACATTCTTAAAGCGTGCAAAGAAATATTCTCCAGGTACACGCCATCCGCCTTCACGAATACTGATACTATCAATCGTCTCACCAACCCAAGGAATCGTGGAAACGACTTCTCCAGTTGAGTCGACAGGATAAATATAATCCCAATAGCCACGTATACGATACTCAAATTGCAACGGGATTCTGCTCGTGCTATCGGTGGTGATAGTCTCTAGGAATAGTTTGCCTGCCGGTTTATTGGTGATAGGATCAACCACAAAAGCATATACCCAATACTCCGTATTTGGTTGGAGAAGGGTGAAGAAATGGGTGATATCACCGTACTGCAACGAGTGAGATGAGAAATCAGCCACGAATGGTATATGCTGCTGCAGCTGCTTATTACGCCAATATAAGTAATCTACATATGCACTATCCAACGATAATAGCATAAAGGTTTTGGCTATTTTTTGTGGATCAATTCCCTCTTGCGTAGGTTGGATACTGATTAGATAAAAGGCCTCTTTATTGGTAGAGAAACTAACTTGCGCAAAACCTGCTGAAACCTGCTCTATATCAATTGTAATTTGCACATCTTCAGTATGTGCAGCCACTTCAGGATTACACGCAGCAAAGCTAATGAGCCACACACCTATACACATAGCAAAAATACTATGACCCACGTGATTGCTGATCCATGTCACAACCGAGCTATATCTCATATTAGAAGTTGAAATTGCCATTTTCTTCTGCTTCATCATTTTTCAACAAAGTTTGTACAGTATAAATAAATCGAACACAACCTAACTGGTGGTTGCCGTAGTGACCAAAACTATATTGGATATTCGCATTTTTCCACTTACTTTTGGCACGCATCGCATTCTCAAATGGCACCACATCATCATCCATCGAGTGAAACATGAATACAGGAGCTGTTGGAGTCCACGAATAAGTAAGGATAGAATTCTCAGTCATGGCTTTGTAAAGCTCCGAAACCTCTTTGCTAGTGCGATCCATACCTACAGGGGTAAGCAGATCGCTTGTCACTTTGGTACCAATCAGTGCATTGATTTGATCGGCTGTATAAAACTTGCTATTTACCCATTCATCCAAATTCTCATAGATATTGCTTGCCATCATGGTGCTCATATCGAGATCAAGTTTATTACCCACGACCATTCCTTGCATCATAATAGGCACTGCACATGGGTATGAAGTCCAATTGGTTTCTACAAACTGATCGTAGGTATATTTAATATCATATGGACCACCGCCTGCAAACACACGGCGAATCTTAATGGGTTGGTCATGATGTTCTATCTCATGCTGAACCGCCATCGTGGTAGCACCACCTTGCGAATAACCCATCAGGTATATGTCATCATGTTCGGGTGAACAACCTGCTTTTTCCAAAAATGGCACCACGGCATAGTACATATCTAGTACATTGCGCGCTGTGATTTCCATCACCAAATAGGGGTGCACTTTATCAGCCGTAACACCATATCCTATGTAATCGGGAATAATCAGCGCATAACCTAACTTCACCAACAATCCTTCTAATGAAAAAATATTGCTTGGAGCTTCCTGATTGCTAGCAATAGTATAGTGTGACACCAATATGTATCGTTTGATAGGTCCTTTGGCAGGTAGGATCACTTTTCCAGACAAGAAGATTGGGTCATTATTGATATCCACTGACTTATACACACCACTCAGCTCTACAGCAGCAGATGCCTTGCTAAAGTCCAACAGCTCTTGCATGACGCCCGCTACGGATGTGGAAGTGGCCCGTTGGGCAGGTCTTATCCCGTCCACATTCGCTTGGGGTGTGGATGTAGTATCGATTACACCGAATAGATTCAGCCACTCAGGATCGTTGCACAAGTCTTGTAAATTGGTGGTCTTTTGGGCTGTTACACGAAAAGTGGTATTCTCCGCCATACTCAAATCAGCAAAGTCAACATATTTCACTTCACCTTTATAACATCCTGTCAGAAGCAAAAATAACAACTGTACAATAATAATATTACGCTTCATATTCTCTCTATATTATCTAAAACCTACAACCTACCGATAGAGTAAACATACGTGATCCAGCTAGATATACTTCGTGCTTATTCATTAGTGAATACAATCCGCCAAACTCGACTGCTCCGAACCACTTTTCATTACCCACACTCATTCCAAGAACAGTGAGATTCAGCGCAGGAGCCAGCACCTTCTTACGACCGCGGTAATCTATTTCGGAGCCAGTATTAATATTCAAGCCAGCACCCAAACCCGAATATAGCAACACATATTTGGAATGCATGTATGTGAATCGAGCAGTGGCCATGATGGCTATGTTGTGGAAATTACAATTTTTCTCTCGCTTAACTTCTTCGCCTGTTCCCTTGCGCTGCACCTTATCCCATACAACGCCGCTATAATCTATCATTGCTCCGACATTAACCCAATAGCGAATACGATATTGATATTCCGCGAACCAATGTTGCGTATAACGATATCTTTCTTCGTATTGTCCCTTATAGGATTCTGGATAAATTGTAGGGTGAGGTTGGTTATACCATACCAATGTTTCAAATAATTGATCTCCCCATCCAATGCGAACCTCATGTGGATTCTCTTTACAAATACGACGCTCATCTCGTATAGAATCGCGGTAGTCGCGAATATCTTGACGCACGGAATGACGAAACTCACGAAGAGCCGTATTCATTGAATCAATAGCCACACGTGGCTGCTGCGCTATAGCAAATAGCGAAGGAAGAAGCAAACAAACAGATAGGATTAGTCGATGGAATCGCATATTACAATTTTAATTATAAATCATTTGGGCATCTACAAAAACAAAGACGACCGCATAATTATGCGATCGTCAATCCTATAGAGCGCACTATTTTCGCTTTCTAATGGCTTCACGAGATGTCTTATATGCTTCTGTCTTACGTGCCCCCAATGTAGGAAGAGTACCTTTCTCATAAGGCTCCGGCTTGCTTACTGTAGCGGATTTCGCATCTAGCGGAGTTCCCCAAGCATCATAATAGTACACCTGAACATTGACTTTTTCACCGGTCTTACCATCTTTCAAATAAACATATACCTTTACGCAATCTCCTTTATCCGATTGTGTGTTACTCAATTCGACATAAGTGCTCCTACCTTTTGTTACCGAACGATTCCTACCTCCCGCCAAGCTCACAGTGGCAATCATTGCCAACAATACAACTAATAATAACACTCTTTTCATATCTCTTCACCTATGCCTTTAGGATTTATTTGTGCATCTGGCTCGCAACAACACGTATAAATAGGCTGCAAAGGTACAATATTTTTTTGAATTGTGCAACACTCCATATATTTTTTTTGTAAAAAACAACAGCTCAAAAAAAACACCTCCCTACCATATGGCAGAGAGGTGTTTGATATTAAAAACCTACGAATTAAAATTCATTAAGCTTCTCTTGATGGAGCTGTGCTTCAGCCGCAGCTGCTGCACGTGCTGCTTGGATAGCAGCGTACTCCTCAGCATTGTGCACGCTGATGTGTTGGAAGTCACGAAGACCAGTACCTGCAGGAATCAAGTTACCGCAGATAACGTTCTCCTTCATACCATCGAGGTAGTCTACCTTGCCTTGGATAGCAGCTTCATTGAGCACCTTGGTGGTCTCTTGGAAGGAAGCAGCAGACATGAAGGACTTGGTAGCAAGCGCAGCACGGGTGATACCTTGGAGCACTTGGCTTGCGGTAGCACACATTGCATCACGAGCAACCACAAGCTTCTTGTCCTTACGACGGAGGCTTGAATTTTCATCATGGAGACGACGTGAGGTAACGATTTGACCTGCTTTCAAGGTTTCGCTATCACCAGCATCAGTAACCACTTTCTTGCCCCAGATACGGTCGTTCTCCTCAAGGAAGTCGATCTTATCCACGATTTGCTTCTCGAGGTAGCGAGTATCACCACCATCTTGAATCTCTACCTTACGCATCATTTGGCGAACGATGATCTCAAAGTGCTTATCGTTGATCTCCACACCTTGCATACGGTAAACAGATTGTGCCTCGTTGACGATATAGTCTTGCACCGCAGTAGGACCTTGGATTGCGAGGATATCGTCTGGAGTGATAGCACCATCCGAGAGAGCTACACCAGCGCGAACATAGTCGCCCTCTTGTACGAGGATTTGCTTACCAAGTGGCACGAGGTAAGACTTCACCTCACCCAACTTGCTGGTGATAGTAAGCTCACGGTTACCACGTTTGATACGTCCGAAGGTTACCTCACCATCGATCTCGGCAACGATAGCAGGGTTAGATGGGTTACGTGCCTCGAAGAGCTCGGTAACACGTGGAAGACCACCGGTGATATCGCCTGCAGTACCGAACGAACGAGTTTGTGTGAAGAGTGAATCACCGACCTTAACCTCAGCACCATCCTCGTGAACGAGCAATGCCTTCACTGGGAGGTTGTAGGTACGCAAGATATTGCCCTCAGCATCCACGATGTGAGCAGATGGCATCTTGGTCTTGTCTTTGGTCTCGGTGATAGTCACCTCTTTCTTACCTGTTTGGTCATCGATCTCGGTCTTAGCCGTAACGTTCTCAATAACGTCTTCGTATTGGAGGCGACCTGCTTGCTCGATAATCAATGCTGCCTTATACGGATCCCATTCGCAAACCTTAGTACCCTTCTCGTAAGACTCACCTGGAGTAACAAAGAGCTTAGAAGCGTAAGGAATATTGAAAGTAGTCAATACAACGCCAGTGTTCTCCTCTACGAGACGCATCTCGTTAAGACGGCTCACTACTACTACCTCACCAGCTTCGGTGGTGATAGTGCGAAGTTCGTCAATCTCGATACGACCGTTAGCAGGAATAGCGTAGGTGTTTTGAGTAGCTGCGTTACCAGCAACACCACCAGAGTGGAAGGTACGAAGTGTAAGCTGTGTACCTGGCTCACCAATAGCTTGCGCTGCAATCACGCCGACAGCTTCACCCTTTTGAACCATCTTACGGGTAGCGAGGTTGCGACCGTAGCATTTCGCGCAGACACCATGTTTAGCCTCGCAAGTGAGTACGGAACGAATCTCAACTGCCTCAATACCAGCAGCTTCGATAGCCTCGCATGCTGCCTCACGAATCTCCTCGCCAGAAGCAACGATAAGGTTACCCTCGAGGTCGTAGATATCGTGAACGCTGACACGACCCAAGATACGTTGGGTAAGTGTAGCTACAACCACGTCGTTTTGTTTCACCGCACGAGCAGTCAAACCACGCAATGTACCGCAGTCTTCCTCGTTGATGATCACGTCGTGAGAAACGTCAACAAGACGACGAGTCAAGTAACCAGCATCGGCAGTCTTCAACGCGGTATCGGCAAGACCCTTACGCGCACCGTGGGTAGAGATAAAGTACTCAAGCACGCTCAAACCTTCCTTAAAGTTAGAAAGAATTGGGTTCTCAATAGTTTGACGGCTATCGGTAACACCGGCCTTTTGAGGTTTAGCCATCAGACCACGCATACCAGCGAGCTGCTTGATCTGTTGTTGTGAACCACGGGCACCAGAATCCATCATCATGTATACAGAGTTGAAGCCTTGGTCAGCCTCTTTCATGTGTTGCATGAGGACTTTAGTTACTTGTGCATCGACCTCACCCCAAGCAGCAACGACCTTGTTGTAACGCTCGTTGTCGGTCATGAGACCTTCCATATAAAGCTCTGTAACCTCTTCTACAGTTGCGTTACCCTTAGCCACGAACTCGTTCTTCTCCTCTGGAATAAGGATATCGTTGAGGTTGAAGCTAAGACCACCCTTGAACGCCATCTTATAACCGAGGTCCTTGATATTGTCCAAGAAGAGGGCAGTACGAGCTACACCACAAGTCTTGATAACGTCAGTAATGATATTCTTAACCGCTTTCTTACCCAATGTAACGTTTTGATAACCAACCTCTTCTGGCACGAAGTGATTAACGAGCACACGACCAGGAGTGGTTTCAACCAACGAAGTGGTGTTGGTGCGCTTGTCAAGGATACGAACCTTCACATTCGCGTGGATATCTACCTTGCCCTCGTTGAGCGCGATCTCGCACTCCTCAGCAGAATAGAATGTCAGGCCTTCACCCTTCACGCCAGTACGTGGTTTGGTGATGTAGTAAAGACCGAGAATCATATCCTGAGAAGGAACGGTAATTGGGTTACCGTTAGCAGGGTCAAGGATGTTGTGCGAACCGAGCATGAGGAGTTGTGCCTCGAGGATAGCCTCATTAGAAAGTGGCAAGTGCACAGCCATTTGGTCACCGTCGAAGTCGGCGTTAAAGCCGGCACAAGCGAGTGGGTGCAATTGGATAGCCTTACCCTCGATCATACGTGGTTGGAATGCCAAGATACCATGACGGTGCAAGGTAGGAGCACGGTTGAGGAGCACTGGGTGGCCCTTCATTACGTTTTCGAGGATATCGAATACGACTGGCTCTTTGCGGTCGATGATCTTCTTAGCAGACTTAACAGTCTTCACGATGCCACGCTCGATGAGCTTACGGATAATAAATGGTTTGTAGAGCTCAGCAGCCATATCTTTTGGCAGACCGCACTCGTGCATCTTCAACTCTGGACCAACAACGATAACCGAACGTGCAGAGTAGTCCACACGCTTACCGAGCAAGTTTTGACGGAAACGACCTTGCTTACCCTTGAGTGAGTCAGAGAGAGACTTTAAAGGACGGTTCGCATCAGACTTGATAGCGGTAGTTTTCTTGCTGTTATCGAAGAGTGAATCCACAGCCTCTTGGAGCATACGTTTCTCGTTGCGCAAAATCACATCTGGAGCCTTGATCTCTACGAGGCGTTTCAGACGGTTGTTACGAATGATCACGCGACGATAGAGGTCGTTGAGGTCAGAAGTTGCGAAACGACCACCATCTAGTGGTACGAGAGGACGAAGCTCTGGAGGAGTAACAGGGATGACACGCAAGATCATCCACTCAGGACGGTTCTTGCCCTTGCTTGCGCGGAAGTTCTCTACTACTTGCAAGCGCTTGAGGGCCTCAGCCTTGCGTTGCATAGAAGAGTCGCTGTTAGCACGGTCACGAAGCTCAAAGCTGAGTGCATCCAAATCGAGTTTCATCAAGAGCTCTTCGATAGCCTCAGCACCCATCTTAGCGATGAACTTGTCAGGATCGGTGTCGTCAAGGAGTTGGTTGTCTTGTGGAAGACGACCAAGGAGCTCCATGTATTGATCCTCGTCGAGGAGCATCTTGTTCTCTACGATCTCATCGTCAATCTCTTGACCAGCAAGCACACCCGCTTGGAGAACGATGTACTTCTCGTAGTAAACAACAGAGTCAAGTTTCTTGGTTGGTACTCCGAGCAACGCAGCCATCTTAGATGGCAACGAACGGAGGTACCAGATATGTGTTACAGGAACCACCAACTTGATGTGTCCCATACGCTCACGGCGTACTTTCTTCTCGGTTACCTCTACACCGCAACGCTCGCAGACAATACCTTTGTAACGAATACGTTTGTACTTACCGCAATGGCACTCATAATCCTTGGTAGGACCGAAGATGCGCTCGCAGAACAAACCATCGCGCTCAGGCTTGTAGGTACGATAGTTGATGGTCTCAGGTTTGAGAATCTCTCCCGAGCTAAGGCGCATGATCTCATCTGGAGAAGCGAGTCCGATAGAGATGCGGGAGAAACCGTTTTTCTTATTATCTTGTTTAAAAGCCATAATTCTTGAATTTTATTCCATTGTGATTGAGAGAGCGAGACCTTGCAACTCGTGCAGCAATACGTTGAGTGACTCTGGCAAGCCTGGAGTAGGCATTGACTCACCCTTAACGATTGCCTCGTAGGTACGTGCACGACCTGTTACGTCGTCTGACTTAACTGTGAGGATCTCTTGCAGGATATGGGCAGCACCGTGTGCCTCAAGTGCCCAAACCTCCATCTCACCAAAACGTTGACCACCGAACTGAGCTTTACCACCCAATGGTTGTTGAGTAATCAAGCTGTAAGGACCGATAGAACGAGCGTGCATCTTATCGTCAACCATGTGACCGAGCTTCATGAAGTAGGTAACACCTACGGTAGCCTTTTGGTCGAATGGCTCACCAGTACCACCATCGTACAACTGAGTCTTACCAGCACGTGGGAGACCAGCCTTGTCGGTCCACTCGTTGAGTGAATCCAAGGTACAGCCGTCGAAGATAGGAGTAGCGAACTTAACGCCGAGCTCCTTACCTGCCCAACCGAGGACAGCCTCGAAGATCTGACCGATGTTCATACGAGAAGGCACACCCAGTGGGTTCAAGACAATATCTACTGGAGTACCATCAGCCAAGAATGGCATATCCTCTACGCGAACAATCTTAGATACGATACCCTTGTTACCGTGACGACCTGCCATCTTATCACCTACGCGGATTTTACGACGCTTAGCGATATATACCTTAGCCATCTCGATGATACCGTTTGGCAACTCATCACCGATTGTGAGGTTGAACTTCTCGCGCTTGAGCTGAGCATCCATCTCTTTGTGCTTAGCGATATAGTTCATGATACAACGGCAAACCAAATCGTTGGTGTGCTCATCCTCAGTCCAACTAGCCAACATCACTGACATATAGTCGATGTTTTGCAAGCGCTCTGCGGTAAACTCCAAGCCCTTAGCCACTACGTCGGTATTTGCATAATCCTTCACGCCAGCAGATACATGCTTCTTGAGCAATACAACCAATTTCTCAACCAAGAGGTTCTTGAGTTGCTCTGCCTTCACTTGGAATTGAGCATCCAATTTAGCCATTGTCTCGCGGTCCTCAAGCTTTTGCTTGCGGTCCTTGATGGCTTTCTTATAAAGGTTCTTGCCAATAACCACACCACTGAGTGATGGAGTAGCTTTCAAAGAAGCATCCTTCACGTCACCAGCCTTGTCACCGAAGATAGCCTTCAAGAGTTTCTCCTCTGGTGAAGGGTCTGACTCTCCCTTAGGAGTAATCTTACCTACGATGATATCGCCTGGATTAACGTGAGCACCGATACGAATAATACCATTCTCGTCCAAATCCTTGGTAGCTTCCTCACTTACGTTTGGAATATCAGCTGTGAACTCCTCCATACCACGTTTGGTCTCGCGCACCTCCAAAAGTTGCTCTACCACGTGAACAGAAGTAAACATATCCTCACGAACGATGCGCTCGCTAAGCACGATAGCATCCTCGTAGTTGTAACCCTTCCAAGGAATATAAGCTACTTTCAAGTTCTTACCAAGTGCCAACTCACCGTTCTCGGTAGCATAACCCTCAGTAAGGATTTGACCTTCAGTCACCTTGTCGCCCTTGCGAACAATTGGACGGAGGTCAATAGTAGTATTTTGGTTAGTACGTTGGAACTTAGGTAACTTGTACTCTTTCTCTGAACTCTCGAATGAGATAAACTCTTCCTCTTTGTTGCGAGCATAGTTGATAACAATCTTATCAGCATCTACATATGTCACAACACCATCGCCCTCAGCCATGATTTGAGTACGAGAGTCTTGAATCAACTGTGCCTCAATTCCAGTACCTACGATAGGAGCCTCACTGCGGAGCAATGGTACACCCTGGCGCATCATGTTGGATCCCATCAATGCACGGTTAGCATCGTCGTGCTCCAAGAATGGAATCAAAGAAGCAGCGATAGAAGCGATCTGTGATGGAGAAACGTCCATCAAATTCACCTCAGATGGAGCCACCACTGGGAAATCAGCCTCAAGACGAGATTTTACCTTGGTACGGATAAACTTACCATCCTTATCCAATGGAGCATTACCTTGCGCTACAATTGCTTGCTCCTCATCCTCTGCGGTGTAATAAGTAACATCTTCGTTATTCAAGTTCACTTGACCATTCTCCACCTTACGATATGGAGTCTCAATAAATCCTAGATCATTGATTTTCGCATACACGCAAAGAGAAGAAATCAAACCGATGTTTGGACCCTCAGGAGTCTCAATTGGACACAGACGGCCATAGTGAGTATAGTGTACGTCACGAACCTCAAAACCAGCACGATCACGACTCAAACCACCAGGACCGAGCGCTGACATACGACGCTTGTGGGTAATCTCAGCCAATGGGTTTTGTTGATCCATGAACTGAGAAAGAGCATTGGTACCAAAGTATGAATTGATTACACTAGAGATAGCTTTAGCATTAATCAAGTCAGTTGGAGTAAATACCTCAGTGTCGCGCACGTTCATACGCTCACGGATGGTACGCGCCATACGCGCCAAGCCAATACCAAATTGATTATACAATTGCTCACCTACAGTACGAACACGACGGTTACTCAAGTGATCGATATCATCTACCTCTGCATTAGAGTTGATGAGCTGAACCAAATACTTGATAATCTCAATCATATCTTCCTTAGTCAAAGTGCGAGTTTCCATTGGAATCTCCATATTCAACTTACGGTTGATACGATAACGACCCACCTCGCCCAAATCATAGCGCTTCTCAGAGAAGAAGAGATTATGAATAGTCTCACGAGCTGTTGCATCATCAGCAGGCTCTGCGTTACGCAACTGACGGTAAATATATAGCACCGCCTCTTTTTCTGTGTGCGATGGATCTTTTTGCAGAGTATTGAAGATGATAGAGAAATCTGACTCATTAGCCTCTTCCTTGTGGAGCAAGATGGTCTTAGTACCTGATTCCAAAATCTCCTCACACAATTCTGCAGTCAATACAGTTTCGCGCTCAATGATCACCTCATTACGCTCAATAGTAACAACCTCACCAGTATCCTCATCTACAAAATCTTCAGCCCAAGCCTTGAGTACGTTACCAGCCAAAGTACGACCAACTACAGCCTCCAAGTTATCCTTGGTGCACTTGATCTCTTCAGCCAAACCGAAGCAATCCAAGATATCCTTATCACTCTCAAAACCAATTGCACGCAACAATGTAGTTACAGGTAATTTCTTCTTACGGTCAATGTAAGCATACATCACACGGTTGATATCTGTCGCAAACTCAATCCATGAACCACGGAATGGGATAATACGAGCAGAATACAACTTAGTTCCGTTCGAGTGCATCGAAGTACCAAAGAATACACCTGGAGAACGGTGCAACTGACTAACAATCACACGTTCTGCTCCATTGATCACAAATGTACCCTTAGGTGTCATATATGGGATATTACCCAAGAACACCTCCTGCATTACAGGCTCAAAATCTTCGTGATCAGGATCAGTACAAGTCAAAAATAACTTTGCCTTCAAAGGCACACTGTAGGTCAAACCGCGGAGCAAACACTCCTCAATCGAATAACGAGGAGGATCGATGTGGTAATCCAAGAACTCCAAAGTAAAGTTGTTGCGAGTGTCTTGAATTGGGAAGTTCTCCGAGAAAACCTTAAATAAACCTTCCGTATGACGAACCTCAGGTGTAGAATCCATTTGGAAAAAATCATGGAAGGATTTCAATTGAATTTCCAGAAAATCAGGATATGGCATATGCTTTTGCATCGCCGAAAAATTGATTCGCTGGTTTTGTTTTTGATTTGCCATTTAATTTTATGGTTTTATATGTTTCAAAATTTTAAACGTCTGATAATTAACTATTTAGATCTAAATAAATGGTTTTGTATTTTCAATATTTTAACAATAACCGCACAATTTTTATCAGACTTTAACATTTTTTTAACATTACATCCTATTCAGAGAAAAAGGTTTAGACCCCTTTTCAGGGTCTAAACCTAACATTATTAAGTACGGTGGTATTACTTCAACTCTACCTCTGCACCTACCTCCTCAAGAGCTTTCTTGAGAGCCTCAGCAGTAGCTTTATCTACACCTTCCTTAACGTTTGCAGGAGCTGCATCTACGATGTCCTTAGCTTCCTTCAAACCAAGACCGGTTTGCTCTTTAACTGCCTTAACTACTTGGAGCTTGTTAGCACCAGCTGATTTCAAAACAACATCAAAAGATGTCTTCTCCTCAGCTGCAGGAGCTTCAGCACCAGCTGCAGGGCCAGCAGCAACTGCAACAGCTGCAGCTGCAGGTTCAATACCATACTCCTCTTTCAAAATTTGAGCGAGTTCATTAACTTCCTTAACTGTAAGGTTTACTAATTGTTCAGCAAAAGCTTTCAAATCTGCCATTGTTGTATAATTTTAAAGTGTTATTTTTTAATGTTAATTAGTTTGTGCCTTCCTTCGGTACACCTTCAGGATCCCTACGGGCGGCGATTGTTTTTGTTTGCTGATTACTCAGCGCGCTCACCCAGCGTTTTCAACACGCCGTGGATCGTAGTACCTCCAGATTGGAGTGCAGAAACAACGTTCTTTGCAGGAGATTGGAGCAATGCAACCAAATCTGCAATGAGTTCGTTCTTCGACTTGATTGTTGAGAGGAAATCCAAGTTTTGAGCACCTACATATACTGTCTCTTCTACGTAAGCAGCCTTCAATTGTGGCTTAGCCTCTTCTTTATTCTTCTCTTTCTTGGTAAACTCCTTGATCAATTTTGCAGGAGCGTTACCAGTATTTGAGAGCATCAAGGCGGTGTTACCTTTCAACGCAGCAAAAATAGCCTCGTCGATACCCTTAGCCTCAAGAGCCTTCTGGAGCAATGTATTCTTTGCCACCAACAGCTTAACGTCCTTCTTGAAGCACTCGCGACGCAATGCGCTAGTCTTCTCAGCGTTCAAACCTTCAATGTTGGTGATATAGAAATGTGCATATTGCTCGAGTTGCTCACCAAGGAGGGCAATAATCGCGGTTTTATCTTCCTTCTTCATAATTCTCTTTTGTTTTTAAAATTACTCAGCTGATTTTGGGTCAACCTTAATACCTTGACTCATTGTACTGGAAAGATAAATACTCTTGATATAAGTACCTTTGCTTACTGCAGGTTTCAACTTGATGAGAGTTTGGATAAACTCGTTTGCGTTTTGTGCAATCGCCTCTGGAGTAAAGCTAACTTTACCGATTGAGGTGTGTACAATACCAAATTTATCCACCTTGAAGTCAATCTTACCTTGCTTAACCTCTTTAACAGCCTTAGCAACATCCATGGTTACTGTACCTGATTTTGGGTTAGGCATAAGACCGCGAGGACCAAGTACGCGACCGAGAGCACCAATCTTACCCATGATTTGTGGTTGAGTGATAATCACGTCGATGTCAGTCCAACCGCCTTTGATCTTCTCAATATACTCATCCAAACCTACATAATCAGCACCTGCCTCTTTTGCAGCTGCCTCTTGGTCGGGAGTACACAATGCAAGAACGCGAACCTCTTTACCTGTACCGTTTGGCAAACTTACCACGCCACGAACCATTTGGTTTGCCTTACGTGGGTCTACGCCAAGACGTACATCGATATCTACGCTAGCATCGAACTTTGTAGTGGTGATCTCTTTCACCAATGCAGCAGCCTCTGCTACTGTATAGAGCTTACCTGCTTCAATCTTCTCAGCAGCAAGCTTTTGATTTTTTGTCAATTTTGCCATAATAGTGATTGAAGTTTAATTATTTAACGGTAATACCCATACTACGTGCTGTACCCTTAACCATCGAGATGGCGCTTTCTACGGTAAAGCAGTTCAAATCGACCATCTTGTCGGTTGCAATCGCAACAACTTGCTCCTCAGTAATGGTTGCTACTTTGTTACGGTTTGGCTGGCTTGAACCAGATTTCACCTTAGCAGCCTCCAACAACTGTACTGCTACAGGAGGAGTCTTTACAATAAAGTCGAATGTTTTGTCAGCGTAAACAGTAATCACAACAGGCAATACCTTACCTGCCTTTTCCTGCGTTCTGGCATTGAATTGTTTACAAAACTCCATGATGTTCACACCCTTAGAACCCAATGCAGGACCTACTGGAGGTGATGGGTTAGCAGCGCCACCCTTGATCTGGAGCTTAATAAATCCAGCAATTTCTTTAGCCATAATTCTTTTTTTGTTTTACTTTGTTAATAGTTTTATTTTAATAAGAAACTATCGAGTAGTACAACGGCCCGTAACAGTGCCTCCTACTCCTTTGCTACTTGATCGTAACCCAACTCCAACGGAGTCTGACGATCGAAGATTGTAACAACCACCTTGAGCTTACGTTTGTCTGCTGCAACCTCATTGATCACACCTTCAAAACCATTGAAAGGACCATCCGTCACCTTAACATGCTCACCTACCAAGAACGTCTCATCCAATACCGCTTCTATAGCAGCATCATCCACCTCACCTACAAGGCGATTAACCTCAGCTTGGGGTACTGGTTTGGGCTTAATGGTTGACTTACCGTCACTCAAAAAGCCTAACACATTTGGAATGTTACGCAACAAAGGATAGCACTCATCAGTCAAGTTACACTCAACCAATACATAGCCCGGAAGCATATTGCGCTCTTTAATCACGCGCTTATTTCCACGCAATGCCACCACTTTCTCCGTAGGAATCAAGACTTGTGAAACATACTCCTTAAACAACGTAGAAGTCACCAAGGCACCTTCGATATACTCTTTTACCTTGTTCTCCTTACCACTTATCGCACGGAGCACATACCACTTGTAATTGCTTTCAGCCATATCCAATTTCCTTTTTAACAGATTAGAACAAGCTGTAAATCAATGTCATGATTTTGTCAAAGCTAAAATCCATGAGCCATACTACGAGCGCCAGTATTATGGAAGCAATCAACACTAGCACTGCACTCTTGGACAACTCCTTACGAGTAGGCCAGCTCACCTTGTGAACCAACTCTACGTAAGACTCTTTTAGATTATCTACAAACTTCATATCAGTAGTTGTTTTTCTATTGTACTTATCTTGCGCCAAACATCTGGCCTCAACTACTGTTGAAGTCAGATGGAAGCTATTTTAATGTAACAGCACGGAAGGCAGGAATCGAACCCACATTGACGGTTTTGGAGACCGCTCTCTTACCATTAGAGGACTTCCGTAAGTGATTGCCGAAGCCGTAACTCCGGCAATCTTTATCGTTGACCTAAATATTAGTCAATCAAACCAGTAATCTGACCAGAACCTACGGTACGACCACCCTCGCGGATAGCGAAACGAAGACCCTCAGAGCAAGCAACTGGGTAGATCAACTTAACGGTGATCTCCAAGTTGTCACCTGGCATTACCATCTCAGTACCCTCTGGCAAAGTGATCTCGCCAGTTACGTCCATAGTACGGATGTAGAATTGTGGACGATAGTGGTTGTGGAATGGAGTGTGACGGCCACCTTCCTCTTTCTTCAAGATATAAACAGAAGCCTTGAACTCGCTATATGGTTTAACAACACCTGGGTGGGTGATAACCATACCACGACGAACCTCGTCTTTGTCAATACCACGGAGCAACAAACCTACGTTATCACCAGCCTCACCTTGGTCGAGCAACTTACGGAACATCTCAACACCAGTTACAACTGACTTCTTGCCCTCAGCGCCGAGACCGATCAATTGGATCTCATCACCAACCTTAACGATACCTGTCTCAATACGACCTGTTGCTACAGTACCACGACCAGTAATTGAGAATACGTCCTCAACTGGCATCAAGAATGGTTTGTCAACAGCACGTGGAGGAAGTTGGATCCAAGTATCGCAAGCTTCCATCAACTCCATAACTTTATCCTCCCACTCTGGAACTGCGTTCAACGCACCAAGAGCAGAACCACGGATGATAGGAGTATTGTCGCCGTCGAACTCATAGAATGAAAGAAGCTCACGCATCTCCATCTCAACGAGATCCAACATCTCAGCGTCATCAACAAGGTCGCACTTGTTCATAAATACAACCAATGAAGGAACGTTCACCTGACGAGCCAAAAGGATGTGCTCACGTGTTTGAGGCATAGGACCATCAGTAGCAGCTACTACGATGATTGCGCCGTCCATTTGAGCAGCACCAGTAACCATGTTCTTTACGTAGTCAGCGTGACCAGGGCAGTCAACGTGAGCGTAGTGACGGTTAGCAGTTTGATACTCAACGTGTGCAGTGTTGATAGTAATACCACGCTCTTTCTCCTCTGGAGCATTGTCGATAGAGTCGAATGAACGAAGCTCAGAAAGACCTTTAGCAGCCAATACAGTGGTAATAGCAGCGGTCAAAGTAGTTTTACCGTGATCAACGTGACCAATTGTACCAATGTTCACGTGTGGTTTCGAACGGTCAAATTTTTCTTTTGCCATAATTCTAGAATAATTTTTTAGTTATTAACGTTAATACTAATGTATTTTACAATTTCATTTTTTACACACCGCAATACTCCCATCTTCGCATTTCTGCTCCCGGAAGCACCTCACGGTATCGTAATCTTTTGAGCTAATGGCGGGAGTTGAACCCGCGACCTCATCCTTACCAAGGATGCGCTCTACCACTGAGCTACATCAGCAACACGAACTTCTGTTCGCCACTACTCGAATATACGAGTGTATAAATAAAAATCGAGCGGAAAACGGGGCTCAAACCCGCGACCCCCAGCTTGGAAGGCTAGTGCTCTATCGACTGAGCTATTTCCGCGAATCAACCACGACTTCCGCGACGGTTATGTTTTTTTGTGGGAGCAGATGGATTCGAACCACCGAAGGTGAAAACCAGCAGATTTACAGTCTGCCCCATTTGGCCGCTCTGGAATACTCCCAATATCTATTTCAATGTTCGTCTTTTGGAGCCTCTTGTCGGATTCGAACCAACGACCCCGAGATTACAAATCACGTGCTCTGGCCAACTGAGCTAAAGAGGCGGGTCTTTCATGCTTTTTTGCCACGCCTTTTTACACGTCGGCGGAAAAGCGGTGCAAAGGTAGTGCTTTTTTTTTAACTGACAAAATATTTTTCAAAAAAAATGCATTTTTACCTTCTTTTTTCATAAAAAGAGGGGCCAAACCGCCCCTCAGCACTATAAATTATACCTATTTTATTTATCTTTGCGCTTTTCCAATTGTTTCTCTATTGCCTCCAAGCAATCATCTATTCCCTCCTCAAAGGTATCGCATACTTTTTGCGCAAACAACTCTGCGCCAAACCCCACTACGCGCACGTGCGTTTCCTTGTTAAGATTCGTCTCTGGCTTCACAACCGTCATTTGAATCTCCATCTCTGCGGACTCTGGAAGCAACTTCTCATAGCGCTTTGTCTTCTTCGCAATGTGTTTCTCGAGGCGTTCGGCAATCTCGAAGTTCACGGCTTTCACGTTCAGTTTCATAAGTCCTCCTTTTTTAAATTGGTTAAGTTTTTATATTATTACCAAGCCCCGCGGGGCTCTCTTTCTATCAGCACTACTTCTTACTCCGCGGGTGAGCCACTTCGTAAATCTGCTTCACTTGTTCAAAGGTCGTGTGGGTATACACCTGCGTCGCCTCCAAACTCGAATGCCCCAACAATGTCTGTATAGTCCGCACATCTGCGCCATTATTCAGCATCGTTGTCGCAAATGTATGCCTCAACACGTGAGGCGAATGCTTCTTCAGCGTACTCACATCACCCATACGCGCGCGTACTATATTATATATACCCGCAGCACCTAATGCCACCCACTCGCCATTTCTCTTTTTTCGCACAAGAAACGTGCCAAACGCTTCATATTCCAACAAAATTTCTCGTTTTACCCGCAAATATTCTTCTATCAACTTCGCCAATTGATCACCCATGGGCACCATCCGCTCTTTTCTGCGCTTTCCAAACACCCTAATCTGCCTTCCTCGCACATCCACATCTTTATCTTCCAAAGCCGCCAGCTCCGCACGACGCATACCCGTCTGATACAACATCTCTACCAACAGATAATCCCGCATAGCCAACAACCAATCCCCCTTATCCATTCCCTCATCATAACTCGGCACTTTATTTTGTTCCTTGAAGGCCTCCATCTCACTCTCGCGAAAAAATATCGGCAACGGTTTATTCACCTTTGGCAATATCACAGTACTCGTTATATTCACCCTCACCAATCCCAATCCAAGCAAAAATCGATACAAACTCTTCACCGCCGACAATCGCCTCTTCACGCTACGCGCCGACTGACCCGATTCCAACATCTGCATCATCCAGCCCTTCACATCATCAGCATCCAACGGTTTGGGATCAAAATTCTCCACCGTCCAACCCAAATATCCGCACCACGCACGCAAGTCATCACCATACTCCTTCACCGTACGCGGAGAATACCTCTTCTCTATCGCAATATAATCCAAGAAACGCTTTATCATATACAAAAACCTCCCCTATGGGGGAGGCTAATTATGCTATTTTATCTCTTTGCCGTGCTCAGCACTACCCTCAAACGGGAACAAACCAAACAACTCAGCATCAATCCTATCCGTCACGTGGCGGAAATGCTCTGGGTTGTCGCCAAACTTAATCGTATCGCCATCAATAATTAGCAACTTACCCTTGTAGTCCGCAATCCAATTCTCATATAGCTCGTTCAAACCTTGCAGATAATCAATACGCATGCTTGACTCATACGCGCGACCACGCTTCTGAATCTGCGCCACCAAGTTTGGAATAGTCGAACGGATATAAATCATCAGATCAGGCATCTTCACCAATGACATCATCAAGTCAAACAAGTCGCGATAGTTATCAAAATCTCTATCCGACATATATCCTTGACGATGCAAGTTTGGCGCAAAGATACGCGCATCCTCATAGATAGTGCGGTCTTGAATGATATACTGCTCCGATTTGGATATATCCACCACATCCTTGAAGCGCTTGTTCAAGAAATACACCTGCAAATTAAACGACCAACGGCCCATGTCCGCATAAAAATCTTCCAAATATGGATTAAACTCCACACTCTCAAATCGTGGCTCCCAACCATAATGTTTGGCGAGCATGTTGGTCAACGTCGTCTTGCCGCAACCAATATTTCCTGCTACTGCTATATGCATAATATTCAAATTAACTTCGTTAATGTTATTGGCTCGCAATGCGAGCGTTAATGGCTTTGCGTATATGGCTCGCTTTGCTCACGAAAGGTGGTCTTACGTGGATTTACGTCGAAGACCATTTTCGCCTCAGCCAATTTCGCAAACATCGTTTGCCATTTTCGTCGCCGAGGCGACCACCTACGTGCCAAAACTAAAAGTTTTGAGCACTAAAAAGTCCAAACAATTCTGCATCTATCTTATTGACAATCTTGCGGAAGTCTTCAGGATTACTCTCAAAATCCATCCCATCGCTCTCAATCACCAGCACCCTACCCTCGTATTGATTGAAGATAAAATCCTCATATCGTTCATTCAAATCCCGCAGATAGTCCAACTGCATCGTCTTCTCATAATCTCGGCCGCGCTTCTGTATTTGAGCAATCAATGATGGCACCGATTTTCGTAAATAAATCATCAGATCAGGCAACTTCATCAAACGTTTCATATGCTCAAACAACTCCATATACGTTTGATAATCCCTCTCCGACAAGTCACCACGCTTGTAATTATTAGTCACAAACACATACACACCCTCAAAGATACTCCTATCTTGCACCACCGTATGCCCCACCTCATGAATCCGCAGCATATCTTTGAATCGCTCCTTCAAGAAATAGGTTTCTACGGCAAATGACCAACGTTCAATATCGGTGTAATAATCCTCCAAATACGGATTAAAACTCACCGACTCAAACCGTGGTTCCCAACCATAGTACTTCGCCAACATCTTTGTCAATGTTGTCTTTCCCGCACCAATATTTCCTGAAATAGCTATGTACATATTTTTCGTTGCAAAGGTACTATTTTTTTTTGACATGTGCAAGAAAAAAATCGCAAAAAGTTTATACACCACATAATTCACCACACAACTACATCACACTACACTACCTTATGTTACACTATTTTTGCTTATGTAATAGTCAGTTACTATTTAGTTATTAATTAGTGATTCATCTATTTGCAAGAGCGTTGTATTAGTTTAAAAACTAACGTATAACTATTCCTCATTCACCAATCATATCTTGTACCTCTTTCATAAATTGTTTCATATTCTACAGCTAAGGTACAAAAAAAATGATATATGCAAATTTTTAGGCAATTATTTTGATTTATTTTATTGATTATCAGATAGTTATTGTTAATATTATACAATCCATTTGCTAGGACACTATACTAACCTTTCTATCTTTTTATTATTTTATTTGCTTTTTCCAAAAAAAAGCAGTACCTTTGCCTCAAATTGTGCAATCTATTCAGTAAAGAGAAAATACCATGAAAAAATCAATCTCCTTTATCCTATTAGCAATAATGCTCAGCCTATTTACATACGCAGAGCAACCAAAATGTGAATTCCGCGCCACATGGCTTGCAACTGTACAAAATATCGACTGGCCTAAAACCACAGTCACAAGCAACACTACACGCGAGCAACAGAAAAAAGAACTCACCGACATTCTCGACAAAATGGTAGCTGGCAATATGAATGCCATATGCATGCAAGTGCGTTCGCTATGCGATGCTATGTACCAATCATCCTATGAACCTTGGTCCCAAGCCTTAACGGGCACGCGCGGAAAAGATCCTGGATACGACCCTTTACAATTTGCTATCGATGAAGCACACAAGCGCGGCATTGAACTCCACGTATGGGTCAACCCTTTTCGTGTCACATCATCTGGAACATTGGATTCTTCTGACCAGCTCTGGCAACACGCTGGTGATTGGATCATCAAATACAACAATGGTTCGTTCAAAGGACAAATTATCGACCCTGGATATCCTGAAGCAAGACAATACGTAATCAATGTTTTAATGGAAATTGTCAACAACTATGATATCGACGGCATACTCATGGACGACTATTTCTATCCATACGGCGGCACAACCACAGAAGATGCCGACTCTAAAACCAAATACAAACCCAATAATGTACTGGATGTAAATAAAGATGGCGACACCGATGATGACTGGCGCCGTGCAAATGTAGATAGTTGCATGAAAATGTTGTACGACACCATCCAAGTTGTGAAACCCTGGGTACGATTTGGTATGGGACCTTTCGGTATTTGGTCTACACAAAAGAAGGCTGCTGAAGCTTATGGCATTACACTACCAAGCGGAATCTCCGGGTTAGATGACTACGATGTGCAAGCATGCAATACCGTAGAATGGGTAAAACAAGGATGGGTGGACTACATCAATCCACAACTTTACTGGTCAACCAATATTGCAGCACAAGACTATAATGTACTCTGCAAATGGTGGGCAAAAGATGTATGCGAACACTTCTCCAATCAACTGCCTGATGGCAAAAAAGTGCATTTCTTCATTTCGCAAGCCGCCTACCATGCCTATGACGGATACAAAGGATATGATGCTGGAGTAGCTGAGGTACAAAAACAAATTGATGTTAATCGCAATAATCTATCCTCTGGATATACAGGATCGGTATTCTACAACACTACTGCCTATTGCAAAATGTACGACCAATTGGCGCAATCCCACTTCCAATCTCCAGCCTTGCCACCTGCAATGGATTGGAAAGTAAAGACCACACTCGAAGCACCAACCCACCTCACACTATCTGGCGGCACACTCTCTTGGGAACATCCAACTGCAGATCGATTCACCATATATGCCTTCCCGATTGGTACGGACATAGAAGTAGCACTCACCAATCCTGCGTACCTACAGGGTATCGTTTGGGGAAAGAGCATGAATATCAGCCATATTAGCGATATTACCAAAACCACTATCGCTGTTGTAACATACGATCGTTTCGGCGTAGAGCATGGCGTAGCGGTATATACTCCTACACCAGATATCACTTGGGAGCTCAACGGGGGACAGCTACCTAAGGTAGAAGTGCCTACAAACCAAGAACTTTGGAATATGTTCAAAGCCGACTTTGACGAATTCTACTCTGCAATCTATCCGAATTATCAAATCCAAGAATACCCTATCCACGCGGTACTAGAGTTGACATGGCCAAAGTGGTCAAACAACTGCTTTGCAACTGAGTTCATCACAGGACACCCCGATTGGATATGGTTGGGAGAATATATCCAATCCATCTACGGCAAGATCACAGATGTTAAGATTTGGCGATATAATCTCTATGCGTTTTTCAACGCAAGCGATGAAGTGCGCTATGAAAGTGGTCAAGTAATCAATGTAAGTTGTGGTGACTTCACTACAGCAGGCCGTCCTGAAGCTTGGGGGAGTGCCTACCTAGCCGCAAAAGGCGCTATCACTCTGCCACTATTTGTAGATGCTGAATATACCTTGCCGAACAATCTTATACACCCAGAAGGCTATCCCTTCCTAGGATGGTGGGACAATGCCACATTCATAGGCGCACAACTCTATACTATTCCTGCATATTGGAAAGGCACCTTATATGCTAACTGGCTCGGAGCCCCAACCAATATAAAGCAGGTGTTGGATACGACACAACCTATGGAGATATTTGACCTTATGGGGCGTCCACTTGGTAACAACATTGATCAATTACAAGGAAATATCTTTATCATTAAACAAAGAAATCATACATTCAAACTAATCAAATAAATATGAAAAAACTGCTCTTATTTATCATTGCTTTTTGGGGGTGTATAAATGCATATGCAAACCTTAAACATGAATTTCGTGCCACATGGTTTACCACGCACTATGCAATAGACTGGCCTAATACCAAAGCCACTAGCGATAGCAAACGTGCACAACAGCAAAAAGAAATGACCGACATCTTTGATGAAATGGTGGCTGGTAATATGAACGCTGTCTGTATGCAAGTACGTTCTCTATCAGACGCTACATACAAATCGTCCTACGAAGATTGGGCATCTATATTAACTGGCACCCGCGGCAAAGATCCTGGCTACGATCCTCTAGCTTTTGCCGTGGAAGAGGCACACAAACGTGGTCTGGAGCTCCATGTTTGGGTGAACCCTTTTCGAGTTACTAGTTCGGGCACCATATCTACTTCAGATAAAGTATGGAAAAATGCAGGAGAATGGATCATCAAGTATGACAACGGATCATTCAGTGGACAAATTATCGATCCAGGATTCCCTGAAGCACGCCAATATGTCATCAATGTGCTGATGGAAATCGTAAATAACTACGATGTAGATGGTATTCTGATGGATGACTATTTCTATCCTTATGGCGGCACCACCACAGAAGATGCAAAGTCGCAAGCCGCACACTACAAGGCTACTCAAGTAACAGACGTGAATGGCGATGGCAACAAACTAGATGACTGGCGTCGCGACAATGTGGACAAGTGCATGAAGATGCTCTATGACTCTATTCAAATGGTTAAACCTTGGGTGCGCTTCGGTATGGGTTCGTTTGGTATTTGGACCACGCAAAAAAAAGCAGCTCAAGCATATGGAATCACCCTACCAAGTGGCATATCAGGATTGGATGACTATGATGTGCAGGCTTGTAACCCCATAGAATGGGTCAAAAATGGTTATGTCGATTACATCAATCCACAATTATATTGGGCCACTACTTCCTCAGGGCAAGACTACGATGTACTTTGCAAGTGGTGGTCACAAGATGTATGCGAACACTTTTCCAATCTACTACCAGATGGTAAACGAGTTCACTTCTTCTCCTCACAAGCTGCTTATCGTGCTGTAGATGGTGGCTTCTCGGAAGGTGTTGTTGAAATACAAAAGCAGATTACAGCCAATCGCAAAAACCTATCATCAGGTACTACAGGGTCCGTATTCTATAACACCAAATCTTATAGAACAATGGCTAACGATTTGGCAGAATCACATTTTATCTACAAAGCCATCCCACCTGCAATGAATTGGAAGACAGAGAAAACATTAGACGCTCCTACCAATCTTGTTGTTTCTGGTAAAACTATCTCATGGCAACACCCTACTGCCGAGCGCTTCACCATATACGCTTATCCTCAAGGATTGGATTTTAGTACAGCACAAAAGGATGCACAATACCTTTGCCGCGTTGTGTATGGTAAATCATGCAATCTGGATATCAATGGCTTAGAGCATATGACCATTGCCGTATGTACCTACGACCGTTTTGGTGTAGAACATAAGGCTGCCATATGGAACGAAGGTAAGTTTCCTGACCCAGACCCAAATGCCACTGAGATCACATGGGTATTAAATGGTGGTACACTGAAAGAAATCATCACACCTACTAATGAAGAGTTGTGGGAAGAATGGAAACCTGATTACGTGGCTTTCTATACAAAAAAATATGGTAATACTTTTAAAGCAGCCAGTGATCGTGCAATGAACGATGTATTAGGTTACACTTGGATTAATTCTGTGGGAGGTGGTCTCGCAGAAGAATTCATGATAGAAGATACATCGTGGAAATGGTTGACAGATTATATGCTATCTGTAGCCGCCAACCAAAGTTTATCCATCAGTGGAGATAGTGGTTGGCGATACAATCTCTACTCTTTCTTCAATTGTACTAACGCAGCATATCGCGTAGACGGTTATTGTGCTGGTAGTACAGTAGATTTTACGGAAGCAGGCCTACCTGAGAAATGGGGTGAATACTATCCAAATAAAGAAGAAGCAGACATGCAATTACCCAGTCAAGTGACAGAGACCTATATCCTGCCAACCCCTATTCACCCTGATGGTCATGCATTTTTAGGTTGGTATACCACTGCTACCATCATCGGCGAACCCATTATAGCAATACCTCCGGGTTGGAAAGGTACATTATATGCACATTGGGAAGGATTATCAACTAGCGTCGAAGAAGTATTGGATCTCAACCAATCAATACAAATATACGACGTTATGGGGCGTCCGCTTGGAAGCGACATCAACCAATTACAAGGCAATATCTTCATTATCAAGCAAGGTAGCTATACCTTTAAATTAATTAGATAATATGAAAAAATCTCTCATCATCCTTATTGGCCTATGCATTTTTCATGCCACATTTGCACAACATCCTAAGCACGAATTTCGTGCTACTTGGTTAACATCAGGCATGCGTATTGATTGGCCAAAGTCTAATAACATAGAACAACAAAAAGAGAGTATCTGCAAAATCTTTGACGTCATGAGCAAAGGTAATATGAATGCTGCTTGCTTACAAGTTCGTTCATTTAGCGATGCTCTTTACAAATCATCCTACGAGCCATGGTCGGAATATTTAACCGGTACTCGTGGACAATATCCTGGATATGATCCTCTCCAATTTGCTATTGATGAAGCACATAAAAGAGGTCTTGAATTACATGTTTGGATTAATCCATTTCGTGTAACCAGTTCAGGCCTATTGGACACCGCAGACCTAGTATGGAAAAATGCAGGACAATGGATAATTAAATACAACAACTCTTCCTTTAAAGGACAAATTATCGACCCTGGATACCCCGAAGCACGAGAATATGTACACAAAGTGTTCATGGAAATCGTCAACAACTACGATATCGATGGTATTATCATGGACGACTATTTCTATGCATACGGAGGTACGTACAACGAAGATGCTGAATCCAAAGCCAAACATAAGCCAGCCAATGTGGTAGATATGGACAAAGATGGCTCAACCGACGATGATTGGCGACGTGCCAACGTAGATTCGGTCATTTGTAAACTTTACAAAGAATTACAAGTTGTCAAACCATGGGTACGATTTGGTATGGGCATCCCTGGCAACTGGTCTATGAAAAACAAAGCGGCTTCCGCATATGGCATATCTTTACCCGCAGGCATCAGTGCCATGGAGTCTTATGATTATCTCTACTGTAATGCCGTAGAATGGGCTAAACGAGGATGGGTAGACTATCTTGCTCCACAAATGTATTGGTCATCCCAAGCTCCTAGACAAAGCTACAAAACTCTATGCAACTGGTGGGCCAAACAAGTGTGTGAACACTTCTCTAATAAACTACCTAATGGTCAACGCGTACACTTATATGCATCACAAGCAGCATATGCCATAACTGATCCAAATGCAGGGTTGAGCTATTATGGTGATGGTATAGTTGAGTTACAACGCCAACTAGATATCAACCGCGCAAATTTATCTTCTGGATATACTGGATCTGTATTCTTCCATACTAGCGCATACCTTCAACTCTTTCGAGATATTCAGGAGTCGCATTTCAACTACAAAGCGCTAACTCCTCCTATGGACTGGAAAGATAAAGAGATATTGGCAGCTCCAACCAATATTACCATCAAAGATACGGTATTGAGTTGGGAACACCCGAATGCAGAGCGCTATACTTTGTACATATATCCTCGTGGTATGCTCTTTGAAGAAGCAATCAACAATCCAGAATACCTGAAAAGAGTAGTATATGGCAATAGTTGCCGTCTTGACGAATATGGCGACTTGAGTAATGTAACGATAGCTGTTTGTAGTTATGACCGTTTTGGCAGAGAACACGCTGCTTCTTTTTATGAAGGGGACGAAGTCTTCCTGCCTAAAGAAGTTATTTTTTGGGAACTCAATGGAGGTACTGTGGATGTGGAACTACCAAAATACGTTACAGAAACATATGTTCTCCCTATTCCTAAAAAAGAAGGATATGACTTCATCGCTTGGTTCAAATCCAAAACATTACGCGGAGATCGACTCACCGAAATTCCTGCGGAATGGAAAGGAACACTTTATGCAGGATGGAAGAAGAGTTCATCTACTGCGCTCCCATCTATCTCAATCACCAGTCCAATGGCAGTCTATGACCTCATGGGACACTATGTAGGTGAGGTATTGCCTACCGACCAACACGGCGTCTTTATCGTCATTCAAGGGGAAAACAAATTCAAGATTGTTCTATAAGCGCTTCACGCTCAGCGAGCGCCTGCTGTTGACGTAAAATCTGCGCTTCACGCTCAGCTTGTTTCAAAGCCTCTACTTCTTTACGGGAGAGAGGCTTTGTTTTTTGCAACTCTAGATAGATACTCAGCGTTGCCCAAGCATCCGTTGAGGCATATTTGGCTTGCTCTGGTGTGAGGTGTGAATTTTCCCAATTGGTCAACTGCTGTGCTTTACTAATCTTCTTGCCGAAAATAATAGCAAAAATCTTCTGCAAACCGAGATCCATAATGCCATACTTGCATACGATTGATTGTAAGTCAACACAATTAGCTGGTTTAAAATCACGCCTTCTACGTAGTCCGTTCAGATCATCCTTAAACGCTAATCCCACCTTACAGATGGTAGGATTAGCAAATATCTCTGCTAGTTCTTTAGGCATACCGACATGAGTTAATCGGAAAAGATAGCAACGTTCTAGCGTTGCCACTTGCACCAATGCCGTAGGATAATGCACCCCGCGTTTAAAAGATGGACGAGCCTCTGTATCCACACCCAGCACGGTAAACTGATTGAGATATTCTACCGCCTCTTGTACTTTCCCTGGTTCATCCACGATTATCACCTCTCCCTCAAAACAAGTCAAAGGAAGGGTTTGTATCGCAGTTTTATCAATATGGCGTGCAAACGGGCTACTCATATGGACTACTATCTTTCATCAGCAACAACACGTGCAATGGTCGCAATACATTCAGCAATTTCTGTCCCCAATGTTGCTCAAATGCTTCTACATAGGCATACAACGCATCATTTTGTACATCCTCATCCTCTAACTGAAAGTTGCTACACAAATCGCGCAACTCTTGATAAATATCGGCAATATTCTCCGAGATAAAGGCAGTAATTGGTTCGTCCGAATACTGCATTTCTTCCACAAAAACCTCTAAATACGCATCATCCGAACCAAATATACCAGCCACCTTCTGCTGAATGGTGTTATAGTCCATTTCGGTTACAAATCGCTCTGGTTCACCGTCCAATACAGGTTGCAGGCTTGGTAATTGTTTAGTTTTTACATACAACAATGGCAAGTAGTACAGCATCTTTTCTGTAAATTCCGTACGCGTGGGCTCATCCATACGCTCTAGATATACTACTATTGCTGCACACCAATATATAAGGTCTTGCACATTCTGTTGTTTCACCACATGTTCTTGTCCCATGTTCTCAAAGTTTTATTTTCGACTGCAAAGGTATAAAAAAAAACGCACATACGCAAACAAACTATGTATTAATATCACTTTTCCCCTAAGTCCGATAAGATTATTCACTAAGGGATTCATTGACCTCTTTCATAATTATTGTATTCTCTACATATTTGATGCATTACGTTTATCACTCATGATTTCCCTTCTTATTACGGGTTATTGATGGGTTATTACCATAGAATCTATGAAACACTGGTCAAATTGCTTTGAGCCCACAGATTGGTCAAAACCCAGGTTGGTAATCTCCAACTATTTGGTATAATCAAGAAGGCTGCCACATGGCAGCCTTCTTTGTTGTATTACTCTTTGTGTCTGTAGAATATTTTATTAGGGATTTACCTATTGACACCTTCTTTTATTCCCTGCGCCGCCATTCTTTAAGATTCAGCGATGGCATTTTGGATGTTCCCTTTCTGGTTATTTGTCTGTTCCCATACCACTCCATTACCACTCGGTTACCACTCAGATGTTCATGGGTGTGTTTTTTTTCTAAAAAAAGTTCTTATCTTTTTTAGTTTCAGTGTCAACGTGTATACAGTTCCCTTTTATTAAACTACAATCCCACGTGACCATCTTTGCATTGCACATAGGTAGCAGGGATGCCATTATTCCAAGTATGTTTTTTATCTAGGCTTGACCACTCTTCTTTTGTGCCTTTATATACAATGGATTCTAGGGATATACATTCTCCAAAAGCATAGTTATCAATACCTTTAACGTGTTTAGGAATCGTAATAGACATGAGAGATTCACAACCTGCAAAAGCACAGTTTCCAATTAATAGTTCTCCTTTAGAATTAGGGACAATAGTAATAGTGGTGAGAGAATAACAATCAGAAAAAGCACCATTACCAATACTCTTAATACTTTTGGGTATAGTGATCGTGGTGAGTGACTCACAACCTGCAAAAACACCCTTTTTGAGAATCGTAACGCTTTTAGGAATAGTAATGGTTATCAATGATACACATCCCACAAACGCTTCATCTCCAATACTTGTAACCGTTTTAGGAATTGTTATTTCCTTAAGACCTTCACAACCTTCTACAGCTCGATCTCCAATGCTGGTAACTGCATACGTAATACCATCGTGAATAATAGAAGATGGAATAGTTAAGGCAGTATAATTAGTGCTGACAGAATCCACCATCGCAGTCTTATTATCCGAGTTTACATCATACACCACATCATTCACCAATACCCGCTCCGCCAATAATGGCGATATGGCTAGAAAGGCGAGAAAAATGATAGATAACTTTTTCATGGAAGATGGGTATTTTGATATTGAATAAGCAAATCGCCTGCAAAGTTACTGAAAAATATCTATATACGCAAGAGTTCTATAAAATAAGGGAACTATACGAGTTGACACCACGCGCAAAACAACCAGAATTTTTTTATAAAAAACAACATAAACAACTTGCGCGCCAATCGTACGGCGAAGCCGATCGTTCGATCCATAGGCGAGATAAGAACTCCCTGGCGCATTTCACGAAAAACACACAGGTGTCAACAGGTATATACATTCCTAAAATAAAGAAGGCTGCCATGTGGCAGCCTTCCGTTGTATGATTTGTCAACTGTCAACTATTAACTGTCAACTGTCAACTAATTCATCTTATTACCAACCTGGGTTTTGACCGATTTGCTCGTTCAACTCGATTTGACCAGATGGGATAGGAGCCAAGTAATGTTTCTCCTCGAATACACGGTGCTCACCTGTAGTGTTGCACTCGATGTAACCATGATCACCATTTGTCAACTTCACGCTCTTGAGGTCGATTGGCCAACCAGCCTCAATCCAAGCACCTTGAGTTTGCTCTGGATAGTTTCGGGTATCGAGCTTATCCAATTGGTGCCAACGGATGAGTGACCAGTAGCGGTCGTTCAAGTCGAACATCAACTCAACACGGCGCTCGCGGCGAACCTCCCAAATGAGGTCAGAAACGCCCATGTTGTTAGCTGGGTCACCTTGGAGTTTGAGGTTAGGCATACCAGCACGTGCACGGAGTTTGTTTACAGATGCAGTAGCAGCTGCATCCTCACCGAGCTCAGCGCAAGCCTCAGCGTGGTTAAGAAGGATCTCAGCCAACCAGAAGATAGGACCGTCAGTCTCGTTACCGTTGGTAGCTTGACGATATTGACTTGGAGTAGCAGGCTCATCGAACTTGGTGATACCATAACCAGTAGAAACTGTCATTTCAGCAGCAGTCTCTTGACCAGGCATACCCTCGTAACGAACGCGACCATTACCTACATAAGCCAAGTAGCTATCGATTTGTTGACCAAGACGTGGGTCACGAGCAGCAACAAGATCAATAATAACTGGCTTACCAGCGTTCACGCCTTCCTCTGCAGTACCCAGACGACCTTTATCCTCACCTGTTGGGAGAGAACCGTCTTTCATCAAGTATGCGTTGAAAGCAGCACGGCTCAAGCCCCAACTTTGGGTAGAACCACAGCAGTAGTCTTGAGTTGCGTGAGGAAGAAGGCCGAGAACATACTTCTTGTACATAATCATCTCCTTGTTGCCAGCGAGGTCAAGAGAGTTGTAGTTAGCACGGTAACCCTCTGCACCATCGGTCAAAGCATAGTTACCAGAATTGATAATAGCCTCAGTAGCAGCCTTAGCCTCTTTCAAATACTTCTCTGCACGAGCAGCATCTTTGAGGTGATACTTAGCGTATGTACCCTCGAACAAGCAAACGCGAGCTTTCATAGCGTTAGCTACATAGATATTGTAAGCAGTGCGAGAGTCAGCATTCTTTTGACCCATATTCTCAACAGCATAGTTGAGGTCTGCCAAAACGTTATCCATTACGGTGTTACGGTTGTGACGTGGACCATAAAGGATATCTTCGTTCTCTTTAGTCAAAGTTTTGTCAACCCAATAGCAGTCTCCAAACTTACGTACGAGGCAGAAGTGTTGCCAACCACGATAGAGGCGAGCAAGAGAGATATAATACTCTTTGTCAGCAGCTTTTGCGAAAGGAACACCCTCAATATTCTCAAGCAGAATGTTTGCACGACGAATCTCTGTGTAGCATGCGCTCCATGTACCATCAGTTGCACTTACGTTCTTGAAGCCCCAACCTGCCAAACCAGTTACAGCTTGGTTGTCGTTCAAAGTGTTGAAGTAGAAATCACCACTTGCACCACCAGTACCGTATGCAGAGAACTCATTGTAGAAATAGTTGGAGTACATCTCTACGTTGGTCTCGCTGGTGAAGAAGTTACCTTTGGTGAAAGAATCGTATGGATCGTTGTTCAACAAGTCGCAACTTGTGAAGAGCACCATACCAGCCATCAAACTTAAAATTATCTTTTTCATAACTGTATTCAATTTAGTTAATAGTTAATAATTAATAATTAATATTTATTCATCGATAGTGTTAAACATTAATTATAGTGTTACTTGCAAACCGAATGAATACGAACGCATGAGAGGCTCGGTACGACCGTATGTACCGTTGCCGAAGCTACCAGTACCACTACCTGTTGAAACCTCAGGGTCGAAACCGTATTGAGCAGTATGGTTGATAAGGTCAGCCAAGTTGTTGAAAGAAGCGTAGATACGTACTTTCTCGATAGTAGCCTTGCGTGTCAAGTGTTGTGGCAAGGTATAACCTACGGTCAAGTTTTTCAAACGGAGATATGACAAATTCATCAAATACTTATCTTGTGGGTAGAAGTTATTCTTACCAGCATCCAAGATAGAAGAGCCAGCAACACCTTGTCCTGCGTTACCTGGCCACATACGTGGGTAAGCAGCATCTTGGTTGATCTTGTGAGCAGCATAATCAGCCTCAGTGATGTAATCTGTTTGCCATGCATAGATAGCGTCAGCACCACGTGTCAAAGGCATAACGAATGCAGATGGGCTCCATGCATTACGTTTACCAACACCTTGGAAGAAGAGATCGATATCGAAGCCTTTCCAATCAGCGCCGAGGCGGAATGAGTATTGGTAGCGAGGAGTGGTGTTACCAATCTTAACGAGGTCACCATGGTTGTCCTTTGTACCGTCACCCCAATCGATCACACCGTCACCGTTTTGGTCAACGAACTTGATATCACCAGGACCATAAGTAAAGCCTTTATCTTTCTCGATACCCTTTTGGCTAGCGATACCCTCTTTATATGTACCATCTGCGTTGAAATCATCCCATGTGAAATAACGATCGGTCTCGAAGCCCCAGATCTCGCCATACTCTTTACCAGTATATTTGGTATTGATGAGGTCATTAGAATCCCACTCGGTGATAGTAGCCTTGTAGTCAGCGAGGTTGAAGTTAGCGTGAACAGTCAAGTTGTCAGCCTCAACGAAGGTGTGACGATAGTCGATGTTCAACTCCCAACCACGTGTGCGGAGAGAACCAGCGTTCTCGTAAGCAGCAGTAGCACCTACAACTTGTGGCAAGGTTTTACCTGGAGCCAACATACCAGTAGTCATACGTTGATACCAGTCGAAGTTAACGTTCAAGTCGTTGTTCAAGAAACCGAGGTCAATACCAATGTTGGTGGTAGCGATAGTCTCCCATGTGAGGGTTGGATCCACCATCTTAGGTTGGCCGAAGTAGTCATACTTGCTTGAACCTGTACCCAACCAGCTAACGCCGTTGGTAGTTTTAGACATAGTCTCGAGGAACATGTTGCTACCAATCTCTTGGTTACCAATCACACCGTAAGATGCGCGAACCTTCAAGTTAGAAACGTACTCTTTAGCCTCTTGGAAGTAAGCTTCCTCACTGATACGATAACCTACAGAACCAGATGGGAAGAATGCCCATTGTGTGTGAGTTGGGAACTTGCTAGAACCGTCGTAACGACCGCTCAACTCGATGAGGTAGATACCCTTGTAGTCATAGTTGATACGACCGAATACACCAGCAGAACCGCTGTGGCTGTGGCTGTGAGAGTATGAATAATCCTCTGAGCAGAGAGCGAGCTCTGGAAGGTTCTCATCTTGCATAGCGTGACGCTCGTAGTACAAGTACTCGTACTCGCTCTTATCGAGGTTAGCACCCAACATTACGTTGAGGTTATGACCACTCCATGAACCATTGTAGTTCAAGAACATGTTAGCTACGTGGTTGTAGTAGTGGGTATTCTCAGTCTCGATAAAGGTAGAAGTATTGATCTTACCATGTGCAAAGTCCTCACCGAAGAGAGACCATGTATTCACGAGATCCTCGCTGTAACCTACGCCTTTATAACGACCTGCGCGATAAGTGAAGGTGTAATCACCATTGAAGGTCAAGCCCTTAGCGAGGTTCAACTTGATGAAACCACCAGCACGCATATTCATACGCTTGCGGTAAGTGTCGTTGCTACCATCACCGTCAGGACCAGCAGCTGCCTTACGGAAGCCGATCATGTTACGACCTTCGTATTGATTACCCTCAGCATCCTCGAAGTAACCGTAAGGACCGAAGAAAGAACCCCAACGCCATACATATTGGTAGGTACCTTGACCGCGCACGTATGGGTATGTATAAATACGGTGTTGCATATTGAAGCGAGCACCAATCTCCAACCACTTGTTAACCTTAGTAGAAATATTTACAGCAGCGTTGAACTTATCCATCTTATCAGGATTGAAGTTCATCAAACCTTGTTGGTGGTTGTAACCAAGAGAGATATAATAGTTGGTCTTACCAGAGTTACCTGATACAGAGAGGTTATGTTGTTGAGAAGGAGTAGCATCGTTGAACATGATGCCAGCTACGTCCCAGTCAGCATAGAAACCGTTCTTATCCCAGTCAAGACCATACTCCATCTTACGATAAGGAGACTTATTGTTCTTCCAACCTTGTGTAGAAGCCCACTCAGCCCAGCGTGTAGCACCTGCGATAAACTCGTCAGAGTTGAGGTACATACCGAAGAGCTCAGAAGCCAAACCAGCGCGGGTATTAGCGTCGGTGAGGGCTTGTGCTTGAGTCAATACGTCTGGATAATCAGGAAGAGCAGTAGCACGGCTCCATGCGAAGTTGTTGTTGTAAGTTACAGAAACCTTATCTTGGGTCTTAGCAGTCTTGGTGGTAACCAATACAACACCAAATGCCGCGCGCGTACCATAGATAGAGGTAGCAGAAGCATCCTTCAATACAGAGATAGACTCAATATCGTTAGCATTGAGGTAACCGAGGTTCTCCATAGGTACACCGTCAACGATGTAGAGAGGAGTAGAAGTACCGCTGTTTGACAAAGTACCGATACCACGAATAACTACGGTAGGATCAGCATTCAAGTCACCAGTTGCGTTGGTGATAGTCAAACCAGGCACAGCACCTTGTAATGCCTTAGTCACATCAGACTCGGTCTTAGACTCGAGAGTTTTAGAAACATCTACGGTTGTCACAGCACCAGTAAGGTTCGCCTTCTTTTGCGTACCATAACCGATTGCAACTACCTCGTCCAACACTTGTGTGTTCTCGCGAAGTACTACAACCATGTCCTTTTGAGCGCGAACTTCTGAATCCTTGTAACCAACATAGGATACATGTAAGGTAACGTTCTTCTCTACAGAGAGAATGAAAGCACCATCAAGGTCGGTAATAGTACCGTTTGATGTACCTGCTTCTACAACGCTAGCACCTACAAGAGGTTCACCATTAGCATCTACTACCTTACCTACGATTGAAATAGGTTCTGCCATAGCACTGATGCTAACCAACGACATTGCAAACACTGCGAATGTCATGAGTAGGCTACGAAAGCCATTCTCGTTGTGTTTTTTCATCATAACGTTTGTTTTTGTGTTAATATTATGTGGGATTTCC
>JAFYMG010000006.1 GCA_017556705.1 Paludibacteraceae bacterium
TATGGTGATACAACTGCTGTTATCTGCTCAGGCGAGTTGCCATTCATCTGGTATGAGCATACATTGAATGAAACCACTACAGCAACCCACACATTGACCAATGCCGTAGGTTGTGATAGCATTGTAACCTTGCACTTGATTGTTAACGAGCCAAGTTATGGTGATACAACTGCAACAATCTATCCATATCAATTGCCATATCAATGGTACGAGATAACCATGACAGAAGCAGGTGATACCTCTCGTGTATGGGGCGTTAATGCTGCAGGCTGCGATAGTATTGTTACCTTGCACTTGATTGTTGATCATACGGTTATTCGCTCAGAGGTTGATGTTGTTGACACTGTATGTGTAGGCACAGAATACCAAGGTCGTCTAACAACGAAGACTATCAATCAAGCAGAGACTTGGACCGATTCAATACATGTATTGGTAAATGGTGTTCCTACAGACTCTATATACAACTACATGGTACAAGTATATGCAACAACTCTGCCAGTTGTGACATCTGACGATATCATTGCTATCTGCGGTAATGCAATAGATGTAACTCCTGCTGCGGCTATCATCCAAGCTCATATTGATGCTGATCCATTGTATGCAGAGGTAGAGGCTGTGGTATGGGAACAATTTACTGACGATGCTACCGATAATCCTTGGAAGGAATTGACCAACACGGCTATAGATGGTGATGAGGAATATGTAACTGTTTGTTATACTATTCAAACTGCATGTGAGAATATCTCAGATACAATCGTAGTGAAGGTTCAAACTCCTACACCAGAGAACGACGAAGAGATGGCGAACTTGCCTGCATATAACAAGTATGGCGGTCGTCTGTTGACTGTGGATCTCAAGTATATCAAAGCTGAGTTCGAATGGAATGTAACTGAAAATGATGTGGTATGGTATAGAGTGGTAGAAGGAGCCGAGGCGGATAGCGTAGGTACTGGTTACTACTTGACAACCGAGGATGGTACTCCATTGCCAGCTGGTACATATTATGCCCGTGTTAACCATACACGCGTGCAGCCTAGCGAGTGTGATGGTATAATCCAGACAATCGACTTGACGGTAGGCAATACCGCTGAAGGTCCTAAGTTGGCTCCTACAGTAGCTAGACCACAAGAGTTGATTCGATTGCTGAACTTAGATCCAGACGCAGTATCTACCGTACGCGTTTATAGTACAACAGGTGAGTTGATGGAAACATTCCAAGTAACTGATAAGAAGGACACTACCTTCCGTGCTGCTCAGCTCACTGGATACTACATCGTAGATGTTCAGACCGCAACAGAAAAAGTATCACTTCGTTATATTGTTAAATGATAGGAGGATTTGACATGAAAAAAGTATGTAAAAATATGTTTAAGGTATGTGCGTTCCTGCTGCTTGCAGCAGGGGCTGCACAGCCAATTATGGCCCAAGATCAAGCGGTGAAAAAACCAAAACACCACTATTATAATACCGTTATGGCCATTAAGCCTGGTGACTCCATCTATGTGCATCCAGATAGTCTTTATTATCTTACGGGTGAGCGCATTTCCAAGTGGGTATATAATGTGCCTCACCAAGTGCAAAAGGTGGGTGGACGTCGCTTTCCACAAGGTGTCTTGATCAAAGGTATTTACTCTTGGGTGTATCCATATACTATTAATCCTATACGCATCGAAGATCCTTGCCTAGCGTTGCCAGAGGGATTAGTAAGAACGGCCGTGTACGATACTGTATGTGGACAGTATAGATGGGAGGCAACCAATCAAGTCTATACCAAGACGGGAGAATACATCTACAAGGATACTACTATCCATGGCTGTGATAGTATTGTGACATTGTACTTGGTTGTGAACGAACCTACGCATTCCGATTCCGTTGTGACCATTTGTCAAGCCGAATTGCCATATAAGTGGTTCGGTATTGAGATGACTGCTGCGGGTGATACTTCCCATATCGTAGGTACCAATGCTGCGGGATGTGACAGTATTGTCAACTTGCACTTGGTGGTGAATAAGCCTACTAAACAGGATACAACCGTATATCTCAAGAAACGTAAACTACCATATCTTTGGCGTGGTATTGTGATGACCGAATCGGGTGATACATCTTATGTATTAGGTACGAATGCTGTAGGTTGTGATAGTATCGTTACATTGCACTTGCATGTCTATACAGGAAGTAAGCCTCTAAATCCTACGCAACGAGTGCTTACAAAGATCCCATTTAATCCTTACGAAGATGATAGCGGTCTGGGATGGACGCACGATATCCCTTACGAGACAAATAGCTATTCTATAGGAGTTCGTGGTGGATTTGCATCCCATCTGGCAGGTGAAAACAAAATGCCTTTAGGATTGGATGCGTTGGTTGATTTCAGATATGCACACTATTGGGTAGATGGTGGTGAGAAAGCTGCTTTAGGTATCATGACTGGTTTGAGTTTGGGATATGTATATGCGAAACAATCAACATCTGTGTTCGATCAATTTGTTGCGAACACTGTGGATGGAGATGTGAACTATACTGTATCTGTGGATAAGGTTACAGAGACTACCCAGCAAATCCAATTAGAGGTTCCTCTGATGTTCTCAATGGCGATCTCTAGGGGATTCTTCCTCAATGCAGGACCAAAATTGATCCTACCTGTATATGGACAATATCGCCAACAACTGACTAATCCTATGATTAGTGCTGCTTTACCTGAGTTGGATGGCAATCTCATTGTGAACGAAGTTGTAACTGGTAAAGTTCCTGAGGAGCAACTAGACTACAAGAGCAAATTAGTTGGCAATCCAGCGAAGATGTTATCACTTGCATTGAGCGCAGAGTTGGGATATAGTTTCAAATTGAAGAAACAAGGATCTTATACTGGTAACACTTTGAATCTTGGTGTATATGCAGACTATTCTGTATACAACATGTATAAGAACACTGCTACACCAACAGGAAAGATTGTTTCGCTCACACCTCCTTTAGCGTCTAGTGCTGCTATTGTGAATGTACAATCTATTACAAATGCATTTGCAAGAGACTTCGGTTTCATGGACGTAGGTATCAAGGTTACTTATAACTTCAATAGACACTATTATTTCGGATATAAGTAATTTCTTACGATACATAGTATAAAAATAAATACTGCCTAACACACGTTAGGCAGTATTTGTTTTGGGTTTGATATACCTATTGCTACCCATTTATTGTTACATCTGCATTTACTTAATTTTTGGTAATAAGTTCTAATAAAATACAATTTTTTGTAGTGTTAAAAGTATCGTCAACGGTTTTGATAATCAATACAAAAAGGGTTAACCTCTAGTTAACCCTTAGTTAAGAATTTGTATACCCGTGGTATACCTTTGGTATAGGAATGTTGGTTGGAAAACTAATTCTTATCCAATTGCTCGTACACAGAGTTCTTGCTCTTAAATTCAGGTACGATGGCTTTCATCTGTTTCACTACAGGGAATACCTTGCCTGTTTTGGCTTCCTCTATCAGGGCTTGTATTTGAGTGGTGACAGAATCAAAATCATATTCGCGTACTTTAGCCACAAGAATCTTCTGGTTGCTAGTTGGCAATGTAGTCTCTTTTTGATTGAGCAATTCCTCGTATAGCTTCTCACCAGGACGCAATCCTGTATAGGTGATCTCAATATCTTTACCAGGTACGTAACCTGCCAATCGAATCATATTCTTTGCCAAGTCTGCAATGCGGACTGGATGACCCATGTCAAAGCAGAATATCTCTCCACCATTACCCAGAGTAGCTGCTTCCAGCACGAGGCAGGTTGCCTCAGGAATAGTCATGAAGTAACGGATGATATCTGGATGGGTCACAGTCACAGGACCCCCTTCTGCAATTTGCTTCTTGAAGAATGGCACTACTGAACCATTGCTGCCTAATACATTACCAAATCGAGTTGTGATAAATTTGGTACAATTAGCATTCTTTTGTAGTTGCTTCAAGAATAGCGATTGAACATATATCTCTGCAATACGTTTGGAAGCACCCATCACGTTGGTAGGGTTTACCGCCTTATCTGTAGAAATCATCACAAAACGTTTCGCATTGTACTTGATGGCCATATCCGCCATGTTCTTTGTGCCTAATACGTTGGCCATAATCGCTTGGGTAGGGAAGTCTTCCATCAATGGTACATGTTTATAGGCTGCGGCATGGAAGATGACTGTTGGGTTGTATTCGGCAAATACATCCTCCACCATATGTGCATCGCGTACATCGGCAATGATAGGTACAAATTGCAAGTTCGGATATTTTCTACGCAAATCCACCGTTAAGTCATGCAATGGCGATTCTGCTATCTCCAGCAGGATGATAGCTTTGGGATTGAATGTAGCAACTTGGCGGACAATCTCGCTACCAATACTACCTGCACCACCAGTTACCAGTACCACTTGGTTAGATAATATGGCGGCCACATTGTTGGTGTTGATATTAATTGCAGGGCGCTCCAATAAATCTTCCACCTGAATGGATTCGATACGACCAATCCTTTGGGTCGCATTGTCATCCTGATTGGGAGAGTAGTCTGTGAAATAGGGGGTGGTGAGGATGCGGATATTATTCTCAATGAACATGGATAAATCTTGCAGAGGATTTATCTCTTTCATTTTAATAGGAGAAATAATCAAGTTTTTGATGTCTTTATTCTTCATCAAGGCAATCAAATCTTCGTTTAAAGGATATACTTTCAAACCTAATAGATTATGATTCTGCTGTAAGTTGTCTGTAGAGTCAGAAATGAATCCTACTGGTCGATACGTACTTTCCATATTCGATTGCAGCATCTTGGCGATAGATAGTCCTGCCGATTTGGTTCCATAAATCAACGCTTTCTGTACTCCAGAACTATGATGCGATATATATTCAAAAACGGTTTTGATAGTCACTCGCCATCCAAAAAGCAGCGTGATACCTACGAAGACGTAGATCGATACCACAGATGTTAAGAATGGTGCATGGTGAAGGGTCATGTATTTAAGAATGATATTGATGATAATCAACAATATTCCTGTAGCGCCTACGGATAGTGCCACTTTCAAGGTATCTATAAAGGTAGAATAACGCAGAATGCCTGAATAGGTATGAAATACCCAAAAGAATACTCCCTGTGTCATCAATACCACACCCATCTGTTCCCAAAGAGGCAATGAGGATCGAAGGTCGTATCCTACGATACTATCTCCTATCGAGTAACTAACTACGAATGCGATCAGTGCAATCAATAAATCCAACAACAATACGCCCCAACGTGGAAGATAACCGATATTAATCCAGTGAGAAAATAGATCTGTTTTCTTTATCTCGTTTACTTTCGTCTTCATGGTATTTTATTTTTCGATAGCTGATTTAATAGTCTCTACGATATATCTAATATCCTCATCCGTTACATATGGTCCTGCTGGCAAACACATACCTACCTTGAATATCGCTTCGCTTACGCCGTTTAGATAGGCAGGTGCATGCTTATATACAGGTTGCTTGTGCATTGGTTTCCATACGGGGCGCGCCTCAATCTTGGCATCTAGCATCCACACACGCAAGGCTTCCACATTGTCATTAGGTTGACAATCTGTAGTGGCTGTATCTACAGCGTGTATTACACCTGCAGCTCCACCTACTGCGGAAGTAATAACCTCTTTGTATGCATTTTCTTGGCCTTTGATGCGCAAGGATGGATCTAGCTCTATGGTGCACAACCAATAGTTGGAATCATAATCTGCCGAAGGTGCTTTGTGTACGGTTATTCCCTCTACATCAGCTAGCAACTCTTCGTACAACGCTTGTACATGCTTATGATGCGCAATATGCTCATTGGCGATCGCCATTTGTCCGCGACCGATACCTGCGCAGATATTTGACATACGGTAGTTATATCCTATTTCTTCATGCTGATAGTATGGATAGGCTTCGCGAGCTTGTGTGGCATACCACATGATTTTCTCTTTGTCTTCCGCATTTTGGCAGAGTAGGGCGCCACCACCAGAAGTAGTGATCATCTTGTTGCCGTTGAACGACAATACACCAAATCGTCCGAAGGTGCCCAACATCTGTCCTTTGTAGCACGAACCGAAGCCCTCGGCAGCATCTTCTACCACGGGAATATCGTATTTCTTCGCAATCTCCATGATGCGTTCGCAGTTATATGGCATACCATACAACGCTACAGGCACAATAGCTTTGGGCTTTTTGCCTGTCTTTGCAATACGATCCTCGATAGCTTGCTCCAACAACTCGGGATCCATGTTCCATGTGTCTTTCTCCGAGTCAATAAACACAGGCGTTGCGCCCAAATAGGTAATAGGGTGAGAAGATGCGCAGAAAGTGAATGATTGTACGCATACTTCGTCGCCAGGACCTACGCCGCATGCTAGTAGTCCTAGGTGTACAGCAGCTGTACCAGCGGATAACGCTACAGCTTCATTCTTACCTCCGTGAAACTCCTTGAGCAGTGCCTCAAATGCATTCACATTGGGTCCTAAAGGTACTACCCAATTTGTGTCAAATGCCTCTTTGATATATTTTTGCTCCAATCCCTCTTCTGACATATGTGCCAAACAGAGGTAGATCATTTTTCTATCTTGACTCATATTTTCACTCTTTTATTGCATAAAGCCTACAAAGGTACAACTTTTTTTTTATATATGCAAAAAAAACGCCCAAAATGAGCGTTTTTCTCTTTCTCGCCTCCTAGCCTATAGCCTAATAACCTATCGCCCATAGCCTATAGCGGCTTTGCCGCGTCCGATAGGCGCTCTGCGCCGTCCCATAGCTCGCTCCGCGAGCGTCCGATACCCGATACCTAACTCCTATGCACTAACGAACCGCTCGCCTGATGCGTCGCCAGTACCAATACCTCTGCGATCTGCACATGCGCTGGTGCGCTAGCTGCGTAATACATTACGTCGGCGATATCATCTCCCGTCAATGGTTTGATGCCTTGATATACCTTGTCTGCACGCTCCTTGTCGCCACCAAAACGAGTGACACTGAAGTTTGTCTCCACCAATCCGGGCTTCACATTCGTCACACGCAATGGTGTATCTACCAAGTCCATACGCAGTCCATCGCTCAGCACTTTCACGGCGGCTTTCGTGGCGCAATACACGCTTCCGCCTGGGTAAGCAGCATCGCCTGCCACCGAACCGATATTGATGATATGGCCTTTCCCGCGGGCAATCATACCAGGTACTACCAATCGAGTAATCATTAGCAATGCGGTGATGTTGGTATCAATCATCGTGTCGTAATCTGCTTCTACTCCTGCATATTCCTTGTCCATACCCAATGCCAAGCCCGCATTATTGACCAGCACGTCGATAGCTTGATAGCGCTCGGGTAGGGTAGTGATTGCCTCTGCTGCGGCCTTGCGGTCACGCACATCAAATGGCAATAGTAGCACATCCGTGCCATAAGTGGTTTCTAACTCCGTTTTGAGTGTTTGTAGTTTGTCTTCGCTACGCGCGTTTAATAATAGGGTGTAACCACCCTGAGCAAACTTGCGTGCGCATGCGGCGCCGATGCCTGACGATGCGCCTGTGATAAATGCAATCTTTGACATATTATTGTTTATTTTAATGTTATCTAGTGTATGGTGTAAAGTGTATAGGCGGGGCGGCGTTGCCGCTATTTCTTGCCCCTAAACCCTACACAGTAGGCGCTCTGCGCCGTCCTCTAAACGGTTCGCCAAAGGTTGTTATTTTAATTTATTTTTTTGCCGCTCGCTGTGTTGTTGCGAGCGGAATAAGTTGTTAAATAAAGTTGTTTATGTTGTTGATTTTATTTATTTCCTTGTCGCGGCAGGAGTATTGATTGCCGCGAAAGTTGTTTCTATTGTCGTCAATAAATCCCCCTTTTTGTTTTGCTCTCCAAATGCGGCATTGTTGCATTTCATTAGAGCAAAAACAAAAATTTTCCTTGATTTTTAATTATTTTTGTAGCCTTCACAGAAGGCGTATTTTTGTTTAATATTAATTGACAATTAAATTGACGATAATTGTCGTTAAAACAATTCCCCGCCCACTAAACGGTTCGCCAAAGGCGCTCACACATCTCCCTCATCAGCTCTTTGTCGTCTATGATCTCTCTCAGTTTAGTCAACCCCTCCACATTGCGCTTCGAGTTGAGCCACAGACGCATATACCCGCCTTCGGCGTATTTCTCCAGCATATGTTCGTATGCTCGATTAAAGTGCCATTCGAAGTCGGCATCAGGATTCTGCTTCAGGCCAAACTGCAATGCGCGTCTAAGTATCGTCTCCGGATCGATATGCCTGTCAGCTTCCGCTACGATGGCGCCATAGATGGTTCGTGGTGCATGCTTGCTGCTCGCACGATGGTCTTCTACTGCATCACGCATGATTTCTCGTTGCTCATCGGTAAAGAATTGTGGCAATATGGGGTCAGCCATCAATATCTCACCCGAATGGATATGATGCAACTCACGATTAACTTCCAATCCTAAATCGTGGAAGGCAGCAATCGTATATGCCATATCTAGATCTGCCCCATGTTCTTTGGCGAGTTCCATACTCTCATGGATTACGCTCTCGGCATGATCTCGTTGGTGTCCTTTGTCAAACGCCGCATAGCGTGGCAAGATCTGTTGCTCTATATATTCGTTCAGTGTGTCATTACCTATATATGATTTTCCCCGCAAAGGTACAAAAAAAAATGTATATGCGCAAGAAAAAACAATAATTATAATACGAAAAATAGAGGACTCATTTTGTGAGCCCTCTATCTTTATTTAAATCCTTCGGATTAACCACCGAAGTTATCGAACATAATCATATCATCTTCTACACCGAGTGAGTGCAAGAGGTCAAGCACTGTCTTGGACATCATTGGAGGATAAATCGCCAAGATTCCTTCGGCTGTTGGATTTATGGCATGCCGAAAGACGATAGACAATAAAATTAAACGCGCGCATATACGCGGATATGCAAAAAAGAGAGAAGTTACCTAACAGGTAGCTTCTCTAAGTGTATACTTGCTATCCGATGAAAGAAAGAGTTGGTTTCCCGATTGCCGAATACGAGGAGATTTCGCCCATGATCCTAGGAAAAATTAAAGTTCGTTTATTCCCTCAGTTATTCCCTCATTACTAGTATCTCTATCATAAACAATACAATATCCACCTGTCTTTTTGGATCCTTTATATTCAATAAGACCAGCATCTCTTAAAATTTTAATATGACATTCTACTGTTTTCTCTGGAACATTGATGAGTTCCTGTAGAGCAGAAGTACGTGTTCCTAAATGTGATTGAATTGCATCTAAAAGAGTTATTAACAATCTTCCCAAGTAAGTGCATAAAAATCATGTTCTCCAATATTTGCAAATTGATAGTAAGGCTCTCTTTTCCAATAGTGCAATTTAATACTTGTTGTTACATTTTTTCGCATACCGATATAATCTCCATGGAATAAATATGGATCATTACCTCCTTTCCCCGTTCTCATATTATGTTCCTTTCCATGACGTACATTTAACACGACTTTAAGCATGGAGTCTAAAGCGCTTTTTATATCTGAGGATCTACTAGCATATTTATTATTGCAGAAGTCTTTATAAAATGAATCTTGCAATACAAAATGAAAACTTCTATCAATATCATCAATGTCTGTTAATCCTATTTCTTGCAAAACTTTACATCGTAACCCATGATCAAGATCAATTTTATTTTGTGCATAACGCCACATTAAAAATGGAGTGTTTTTATTACTCTGAAAAGATTTTAAAGATGAATGACAATATATAATTGCGTTTGAGGATTTTGATATTATTTGAGTTGATTCTTTATCCGTATCAATACTATCATATCCATACTCTACACATATTTCTTTATTTAATGATTTCGAAAAAACCACATAGGAATCTAACTCGTTGTTATCTATAATATGTAAACAAAAAACAAACCACATTAGCTTTTTCAGAGCATCCTTAAAATCTTGTGGTCTCTCTTTTATATCTTCTATAATATTTGTTCGTATTATTTCTGAAGTTTTTTCTATATATTCTGCTTTACATACCTCATCTATAAGATTAGTCCTTTCAAGGTAGCGATTCAGCATTCTGCTTATATCTTTATATTCAAAATTGCTATTATATTTTAACAAAATGGGACCTAACTTTTCTGCTATTGGATATATTTCATGTTTATACAACAAATCACCCATATCAGACAATACATACATTTCCTCTTTATGATTTTTCCACCACTTATCAAGATCAGATATCGTTTGAATATATTGCTCAAGGTTTTCTTCAGACATATCTTCTCCGAAAGAAAATAAATATGGATCTATAATATATTTCATAGAGGAGAAAACACTTTAATTTCTTCGTTTCTTTTCAAATGCTGCTTCTACAATTTGCGAAGCAAGTTCCTCGCCTTCATCAAAAAAACCATCTGGCCAATAATCAATTTTTCCATATGGATTGATTGTGATTTTACGATACATAGAGGAACCATCATTTTTATCTTTCTCCACAAAATAAATCATAGTGTCATTAGCAATTTTTGGCTCCTTAGATTTTGCAACAAGTAGACGTAAACGATTGATGAGATATTCAGAATGGGTCTCAACAATACATTGTTTCCCTAAAGCATTCATACTAACAAAAAAATCCGCAAGTCTAGTTTGCACCCTAGGATGCAAGTGTAATTCTGGCTGCTCTAATATTATTGTATTACCTTTTTCTGCCAAAAAACAAAGTACAAGTATTGGAAGAATTTGACTTACTCCTACACCCACATGAGTCAAATCTTGTTTGATACCTTTCTCTTCGGTAGTTATCTTAAGTTCATGTCCGAACTTGCCTTTATCGTTAGTGTTCATATCCATCGCAACTCCCAGATATATTAGCCATTTATTAATTGCCTCTGACAATGTACCCTCTACCAGATTTGGATTATTTGAGTTTAAAGATGGTGTCTCATAATCTTTTGGATTAACATATGATATGATTTTTTCTTTATTATTCTCATACACCGCTGCAGTATTCTCACCTTTCAAACCAAGACCCGCTATATCTCCGCTACTTTCAAGCGGATAGAGAGACTTCGGCTCCTCACGAAGTGGACCTAAGTATTGTATTTTATCACAAAAAAAGGTTCGTAAATATTCTAGTCCTGGCTGATAGAACAGAGGCTTTCTTTCTACGATATATTTTACAGGAAGAAGCTCTAGTGGATGAAGCAACATATTTAAGTACTCCTGTATATCTTCCGCATCCATTGTACTCACTCTTAAAACAGAACGCAATCTGTTCAAGGTAAAATTACTATTCATCAACTTATCATAATTCTTTTGAAAGGTATCTTCATCACGAAATTTTTTCTTTGTTTGAATATCTTTGGCCACTGCAAATCCTTGACTTTTAATTAGCGAAATTATTGGTTTCTGATCTTCCGCTCGCAAATAACACTCTCCGTTACCAAACAAATATTCACTTAAATAGGCACGAATCTGATCTGTTTCATTGCAATAGGCGATTAAATACTTCGGGAGAAAATGAAACATGCCCGCCCCAAGATAATGCCATGGTAAACGTTTGTCCAAATAATTAGGTCTTTGCTTATATTCAAAATCAATCGTATATTTTAACTCTGATGGTTGTAATTTATTCTTGTTTTCACCTATTATTAATTGTTCTTGTTCACTTCTATGTGCACTTTTTTTTACATGTAACCAACCTATTTTTTCTTTTTGAGAATAAGAAATCATATTCATACTCTCAAGATCTGGATGAAGACATTCTTCGGTATTTGAAGACACTTCAAAATCACAATCTATTTGAGATGTTGCAGCGACATCCCTATATCTTCGAAGAATATAAAAATCCTCTGTTTCTTGTAATTTGTTGAGTGAAAAGCCAACTTTAATCTTCCTGTTATTATCTCTTCGATGAACAATATCGTCATAAGTACCAAATTTTTTAAACCAGCCATTTAATACTATTGAATTCGAAGATACTTGATTTTGCAATGTTTGAGTAACCAGCAGAATACTTTGAAGAATAGTACTTTTTCCCGAACTATTTGCTCCCGTAAAAATAGTCAATGGCCTAAACTCTAGTTCCGTTTCTCTATTAATTGCTTTAAAATTATTTAATATCCATTTACTAATCATAGTTGTTGTTATTTTATTACACTTGAGAAAATTAATTGACCTTATCAGGTTCTGTGATGATTGTTAATTTTAAATTTCACATAAACAGAATGATGCAAATATCCATACTCATTTAGTATAATAATGGTATCATATCAATTTATCACATAGTGTTCTAAAAACATATCCATTTAACTTTTTGCGCGTATGGTTAATACCATTAAAAAGCGTTTCGAAATAGAAAAGTAACATTGATGTCTACTGAATGTATATATTTCTCTCTATTCAATAACACACTCGTGCTTTTTGCTTTTGGTGTCGTAGTTGATACCTACCAAAAGGATATTGCCTGCATAATATTTGAGGGCGTCGCTGTAGCGTTTGTCTTTGATTTGGGTAATGGCACTTTCTGCGTCTTTGTTGTACTTCAATTCAATCACAATAGCAGGACTATCCACTCCTTTACGGGGTATCAGCACCAAATCCGCAAATCCTTTCCCCGCAGGCAGTTCGCGATACCAAGTGTAGTCTTTCTTTGCGAAATAATATGCCATATACAATGCGCACATCAATGAGTTCTCATCATTATAACGCAATATGCTGGTTTCATCTGCATGAATGCGGTCAATCGCTTCTGCAACAACTTCGGCATTACCTTCGAGGGTTTGATTGAGTAGATATTCAGACTGTTTCAATGTATCCACGATTATTTTCCAGTCGCTACCTTCAATGGTATTTTCAAACTCTTGTTGTACTTCGTAATTAGGGATACGCGCCTCTTTGGTCTCTACATTATACGACAAATATCCCAAATGAATCAACACCGAAAGTGCATCATCTTTGCTCTTGATATTATTCAGGTCGTTGGAGAACATACCAATATTGACTGGCACAGAGTTGCCTGCCAATAGAGAAACAATAGCATCTTTAAGCCCATCAAAATTGAGCATAATATATTGTTTCAATCCCTCATAAGCATCTGTGTTGGTCCAATAACTTTCAAAACTTTGGCGCTTTACCGCTTTAATGACTGAAAATGGATTATAAACAGCAGGCTCTTTGCCGATTTGATAGCCATCGTACCAGTACTTAATCTGCTCTTTGTCCACATGGTACTTCTCCGCCAAATACTCTACCTCGGTTGGCAAGAAACCAAAATATCCTGCCAGTCCACCAGGACTAACCATTGTGTATTCCTCAAAGTTATTCAGCGCAGATTGCGTATCGTATTGCTTAATAGGAAGAATACCTGTCATATATACACCTGCGAATACACGGTCGGTATTTGCACCCTTGAATATGCGTCGAAGCCATTTGACATAGTTTTCCATCAATTCGGGGTACTTGGGTGCCTCACGGCAAATAGCATCCCACTCATCCACAATCATAATAAACTGCTCACCCGTATGCTCAACCACTTGCAGCAAATAAGACATGAGGTCATTGCCCTCTTTGAGCTTTACATCCGAAAAAACTTCTTGCAAGTCCGCTTTTATTCGCTGCTCCATCATGTCCACTACTGCACCCATATTGTCTTTGTAGGAAGTAGTAAAGTCGGTTATGTCCAAATATATAACAGGATAACGATTGAGATACTGCTCGAAAGTTGGATGTTGTGCAATCGCCAAATCATGGAAAAGTGCACGAGAGTTGCAGGACTTATCATAGTAAGCAGATAACATCTTTGCAGCCATCGATTTACCAAATCGACGACAACGGCAAACGCAAGTGAACTGGTGTTCGGTACGAAGTGTTTCGTTGATGAACGCTATCAGCCCGCTTTTGTCCACATACTCGCTATTACGAGCCTTTGCAAAGCTGCTATTTCCCAAATTGATAAACTCTGCCATGGTTATGTTTTTGATATTTTGGCGCAAAGATACACTTTTTTTTTGAGATGTGCAAAAAAAAATACATTTTAGAGAAAAAAATGAAAAATATTTGCTTATCCACGGAAAATGTTGTACTTTTGCAGAGTGAAGCATTCTTTAGAAAACAACAAACCAACTTATATCTAAATTTAGCAATTATGGCAACCCTAAAAATCAAAGTACCTATTTACATCTCATCTGTTTTGGAAGAGAGTTTTTACTCCTATCCAGAAATGTGCCAATGTATTGAGCATATCATCAATGCTTATAACAATCGACGTCCTGATGAAAAACTTTCTATTACCCAACGCGCTAAATTGAAACAAAAAGTTATTAAACTTATTCAATTTGACAGATACAACTTTGGAAACACTCCAGCCCTTTTATTGCGTATTGAAGAATATAAAAAAAATAATAAAGATCTGTATATTGAAAATTCGATGACAGCAGAGCAACGAGATATTGCTTTAGAAGATAAAATTGGTAGTAACTACAATTATGTTTTATTATATCCTCTTATTCGCTATTTGGATAATGGCAATGTGGAAAATCGTTGGGTGGCTTTTGTGTATAATGACCCAAGTAAAGAAGATGTCGATATTAAAACAACTACACATTCCGTATTATCCAAAATTCTAAACTTATCTGTAAAAGCTGTTATGCGTGAAAGCACAAGAAATAGACTTCACAGAACTCCTGTCATACCAAAAGTCGTTGCTAACTACGTTACAGTGAATAATCATCCCAATGATCAAGTTGATTTAAGACAATATGAGCTATCTTGCAAGTCAACACGAAAGATTACATACCAAAATTTACCTCAAGATGAATTGATGTATTTGATGAATGATCAGCCAGAAGATGTTGTTTCTAAAAAAATCACGGTTCAATTCAACAAAAATGAAAATGTAAAGATGACATATGAATTGAACACTGAAAACATATTAATTCAAACGTTAATAGAAGAAAGTAACGGATATGAAATTACTCTAGAACCTGAGGATATTGCAACAATGCATGAGCCAATCAATGTACAGCAACACTTAGGTGACATTATCACACGCTTTTTGAGTAATGAAGTAGCTCTACAAAATGATTAGTCTTATGCAAGAATGGTATTCTATATCATATAGTGTATTTTTAGGATTATCTGGAATATTCTTCACATTGTTTACCGTAATATATGCGTTGATTGACAACAAGAAAACAACGGTTAACTTTTTAACTGATTTGCGCAAGCAAGGCCAAGCATCTCCACGACAAGTAGCGGATTGGAAATATTGGAAGAATTTTATAGCAACACTTCGGGATTTTAATAAACACGTACTTGCATTATTTGCAATTTCCATCATCATAAGTGCTGGATTTATTGCTTTGCGCATTCTAGAGATAGAAAAATTATGGTTAACTTACCTCTTAATTATAATTGAGGCTGCGACTATAATATATCTTTCTTACGCATTCATTCGATTCATTTGGTTATATCACAAAAATATGGAAGATTGATTTTATGAAGATTTTAGCAAAATAGTGCGACAAGCATCTAGCCATTATGTTTGTTAGGATGTGTACGAACAATCGCAATGTATTTAAAGCAAGCCACCCGAAAGTGGCTTGTTTATTTTTAGCACAATAAGATAATATATATACCAAGGCCTAGGGAAAAGAATATGAAAGAATAATTCTAATTTTACGAAAGGTGGTGGAGGATGTCGTCGGCTTCGGGGATGGAGAGTTTTTGACGGATTTGAGGATTGCGCTGGTAGATTGTTTGAAGAATTTGAGTCTTACGCTGGTAAATAGTTTGAAGACTTTGGCGAGTGAGCATGTTAATCGCCTTTGTCGAAAAATTTGCCTTAAAACAAAAACATAAATTGATCTATTACGAATGCAATGGATAGAGTTATGGTAGATTTGTTTGCACATGTCGGAAAAATGTAGTACCTTTGTCGGCGGAATGAGAATTTCGATAGCATATATATTCAGTCAAGCATGCAGAATGGTCTGTGTGGTAGGATTTCTTCGATAAATTCTTAAAATTCATTTTAATCTATTGTTATACGATGAACGGAATTCTTATCGCTATTAAGTAAATAATCATTAACTTCACTTAAAAACACTTTCTCAAAATATATGCAAAATGTAATTTATCTGCCATTTTGGCAGTCCGTTTAACATTTTAAACTTAACATAACTATTTTATGTATAAAGATGACTAATGGCATAATCATTGTAAGCACTTACTTGGTGATTGCCAGGTATCAGTTGATCGGCCTAAGACATGAAACCAAACAATCGCTAAAGTTTAATCTTAATGGTCGAGAAAGGAGTAGCATATGGGAAAAAATCAACACGTTGTACCAGTAGGAGACAAGTGGGGAGTAAAAGGCGAGGGTAATTCCAAATATACGGCTATCACAAATACCCAAAGAGAAGCCGCTGAAATTGCAAGAAGAATTGCCATTAACCAAGAATCTGAGCGTTTTATACATCGACCAGATGGACGTATACGCGAGCGTGACTCTTATGGGAATGATCCATTCCCACCAAGAGGCTAAAAACCAAGTGGCAGTAGTGTTTTACACTACTGCTTTTTTCTTTTGTTACAACTGGCAAAGAAGTACGTTATTTTTTGAAATATGCAAATAGAAGTTGAGATTTGGAGAAAAATGTAGAAAAATAGGGAAATGTTACAAAAAAGGAAGATAAACAAGAAAAGTGCGAAGATTTACGAAAGGTAGTGGAGGATGTCGTCGGCTTCGGGGATGGAGAGTTTTTGACGGATTTGAGTCTTACGCTGGTAAATAGTTTGAAGACTTTGGCGAGTGAGCATGTTTATCTCCTTTGTCGAAAAATTTGCCTTAAGTAAACAACATAATTGAATCTCCTTTTCATTCAAAATGCCTGAATACCGATTATTCAATTGTGTGTAAAAACCATCATAAACAAGGTCTATCATTTGAAATATATTCTGCCAATCAATTAATACATTTGCCTTGTTCTCGTTCAAAGCCATAAGTCGCGATAACAAGTGTTGATTGGCTTCGGTTGGTATGCTAACAATTGTTTTGATAATACCTAATTGTTGCAACATCAATTTTTTGACATTCTCTTTTCCCTCTTCTTGGCTTGAAGAAATATTTGCAAATATTTTACGCAATGTTTCTATTTCCTCTTCCTTTTCAATAAGCATATTTTTACGACGCCTATATAAATAGATTGAAAAAGCAGACAAACCAATCATAATAAATATCATAACAATAATAAGTGTAATTTGGCGTTGGCGAGATAGGGTTTGTCTGAGTATCTGTTCGCGCAAATCACGCTTTTGTTGCTCACTAGCTGCACTAATTGCATTGTTAAGATGTATTGATTCCTCTAATTCATTATTATATTGCCATAGATAGCTCATAAGAAGCTTGCCAGTTAGAGCATAATCAAGTATCTGCCTATAAGCTAACATGTTGCCACGAACTGATTGATAATCACCTCTACTCTCATAATCTTTTAATGAAGCCTCTGCTTTTCTCATTAACTCTTGTGCTCGCTTTTTATCTCCTTTTAATAAGTATAGGCGAGATAATGAGCAATAACTCTCACCTAAAGGATAGATCCCCTCATCAGAATAATATTGCAACAATTCTTTGTGCATATTGATAGCTCTGTCATAATGCCCCAATTCTCCTAATAAATCTGCATAATTACGACGTACAATAGTTTGTACTAACAATGTGTCACGTTCTGTTTGGGCACTTTGGATTGCTTGCTCAAAGTATTTTTCCATTGCATCATAATCTCCCAAATTGTAACAAGCAACTGCTATTCCGTTATACACTGTAACTATTTCATCCGAATGTATCGCATTCTTTGAATCTGAATTTAGAAGTGCTTCTCCATATTCACGAACATGTTGAAAATCGTGATCTGACAAACTGATTTGTAATGCCAAACGAAAAGGCATGATCATCCAAGAACTATCATTTATCTCTTGGGCGATTGATTGTGTATCTTCTAAATATTTGTATGCTGTTTCTTTTTCATTTATCCACCAATAATAAAATACTTTCAGCATTTGTGCTTTCATCATTCGTTTAGTGAGTAAAGATGTGCGTTCGTTTTGGGGTATATCCTGCCATGCGTTCAGATAGAAATCGGCAGACCAACAGACCATCGAGTCTTCTGAGAGCGACTGATGTAGATTACTATGTATATTAGCAATACTAAGCCAATAAAGTGCTTGTGCAGAATCTGGTAATAAATGGGGATTTACCACTTCACGCAGCATTGTCATTGCCGAATCAGGATTCGCAACAATCATTTTTTCTGCTTCTTGTATTTTCGAAGCATCTCTATTTGAACACGCACTCAAAGTCAAAACAAAGACTGATAGAATGGCTAAAAAAATGCGAAAAGGATAGTTCATACCTCCAAATAATTACTACAGTTATTCTAAAAACGATGCAAAATTACTTATTCTTTGGGAGATTTGCAAATTTATATAAGCCACAAAAGGGGAAATATAATATTTTGTTTTGATAACTAATTGTTTTCCTGTGTATTACAGAATGGAAATATAAAGCCTAAAATTTGTATATAAGTGTGTTTTTGTAGTAATTTTGCACAAATTTTCAACGGTTTAACAATGACAAATAAAAGTTTATGAAAACAAAAATTTTTATCATGCTAATGGTTTGTATGAGTACAATACCATTAGTGGCAAGTAACAAAATTATTGGAACTATCCAAGATGCAACAGACAAATCGGCACTAATAGGTGTAAATATTTGTCTAAAACAAGGTAATCAACAACTTCTGGGTGTAATTACGGACTCACACGGAAAATTCACTTTAGAAATGACAGATGGCGAATACCTTTTGGAATGTTCTTATATTGGTTATGAAACTGTTCTGATGAGTTTAAACATTAGCGAAAGTATTAATCTTGGTACGATTGAAATGTACGAGGCTGTCACAGAATTGGGTGAAGTAAAAGTAGAGGGTAATGCTGTTATTCAAAAAGTGGATAGACAAGTGCTTTTGCCGAATAAGGAGCAAGTGGCAGCCGCTTCCGATGGTGTATCATTATTACAAAATTTACAGATACCACGTATCGTGGTGAATCCTATTGAGAGTTCCGTAAAAACACTCGCAAATGAAGCAGTACAATTGCGTATCAATGGAATAGAAGCGACTAATGCAGAAGTTATGGCAATAAACCCCAAAGATGTTATACGTATAGAATACCATGATCAACCAAGTGTTCGCTACAATGGTGCAGCTGCCGTTATTGATTATATTGTGAAACATCGTGATGCGGGTGGTTCTTTGATGTTTAGTGGTTCTAATGGTGTCACGATGTCAGGTTGGGGAGAATACTTTTTATCTGGGAAAGCGCACTTTGGAAAGTCCTCTATCCAATTAATTGGGCAATATAAACCTCGAGATCTATATTGGGTACGCACCAATTCAGAAACATATAACTTTTCAACTGGAAAAATAGAAAATAACGAGGTCGGAGAACCTACTCGCATGAAATATGATCCAATAAATCTGGGATTGACATATAATTGGACTAATGGCGAAAAAAATATGCTACAAATAACTTTGCGTGACAATATGGTGTTTACTCCCCACGCACATAGTAATCGTGATTCGTATATCTATCAATCTACTGATACATTTGAAATACATGATCATACAAGTAGTTCTTCAATATCGCCATCATTAGATATTTACTATCAACACAAATTACCTAAACAACAATATATCTATTTAGATGTCATAGGGACATATATCAATAGTAGTAATGACCGTCGCTTTCAACAAATACCTATAGCAGGCACTTTGGGCGATACAACTGATGTGGTTTCTTCGGCTAAGGGTAGCAAATACTCATTTATTGGAGAAGCCATATATGAAAAATACTGGGAAAATATAATGTTAACGATTGGTGCAAAACATAATCAGCAATGGGTTGAAAATAGTTATTTGGGTGATATTGATGAGGTGGTTAATATGCAAACTGCGGAAACATATGCTTTTGCAGAAGTTCAACAACGATTAGGTAAGTTTGCCTATGCAGCAGGTATTGGTGCTATGCACACATACATCGAACAAGGGAATCAAAAACAATCGAATTGGATAGCTCGTCCACAATTAACTATGAGTGTAGATTGTGGTAAAGGAGTATTCTGGAAATATAAAGGATATATATCTGGTTATCAACCATCTCTATCAGCGATGAGTAACATTGCCCAACAAATAGATAAATACCAGATTCGTGTGGGTAATCCAAACCTGAAGCCAGTAATGTTTGTTGCTAATCAAATGCAACTGACATGGCAGTCAAAGCATGTAAATTTGAATATTTGGACAAACTATTCGTATGATCATAAACCAATTATGGATGAAACTTACGAACAAATCATTGATGGTACAGCAATGGCAGTACGTTCCTATGATAATCAGCGTGGGTTTCATCGTTTACAAATATCTCCGAGTGTTCAAGTGCGAGTACTTGAGAATAAATTAAACTTTACTGTTGCACCTTTTATGAATTATTTTGTTTCTTCAGGAAACAACTACACACATACCCACTTTAATCCAGGAGTCCGTGCAAGTATTGTGGGAATGTACAAAGGTTGGCAATTTAGCGCAGATATTACAACACGTAATAATAATCTATGGGGTGAGACATTAGAGTATGGGGAGTTTTATCACACAATAGGTGTTGGTTATAATGAAGAAAAGTGGGGATTTCGTGCAATGATGCTATATCCATTTTCAACTAAAGGATACAGTCGGGATACAAAAGATTTATCCAATCTGGCTCCTAACACACAATATGCTGTAATGAAAGATTTTCACCAAACATTAGTTCTAAACTTTCATATGAATTTAGACTTCGGTACAAAACGCAGAGATAAAGAAAAACGAATAAACAATGAAGATAAAGACAATGGTATATTAAGCGGTGCAAAATAATCAGGAGAATTTTTTATCAGATGTAAATAGCAGACTATATAAAGAGAGTTGCTGGTTTCAGCAGCTCTCTTTTGCAAATTCTATCGTTAAAATCTTAATAAAAAGCACTTTTTGGTGGTTGGGAGTTCTTTGGGTGTTCCTTGGTTCATCCTTGGTCTTTACCCCGAGGGGGATTGGGAAGGTGCAAGGGAAGGGAAATCTTAATAAAAGTACTTTTTTGGGAAAAAGCACCCGCATGAAATGCGGGAATAATAGACAAAGAATGCATCTGTGAAAGCAGATGCTGCGAACGAAGAGCGCAGTATGGTTTGGGCAGACGAAATATGCTTAAACACGCAAACGGAGTGAGCGAACTACTTTTTGTTCTATGTATTGCGCTCACTCCTCAGAGTGGGGACTCTTCGGGCGCAATACTCGAAGTGCCATTCAAGGCACTTCTTCATCTCCCCCACGCGTAAGCGGCCCTTGAAAAACTATACAAGGGAATCACAAACAACACCCTAAATAATAACACGCGCATGTGCATGCGCGTGTTATCCTAAACATATTCCTCGAAAAATCTGTTGATTAAAGAGGACTCAAGGTGGTCCATTTGATTAACCACCGAAGTTATCGAACATAATCATATCATCTTCTACACCGAGTGAGTGCAAGAGGTCAAGCACAGTCTTCGACATCATAGGAGGGCCGCAGAGGTAGTACTCGATGTCCTCTGGAGCGTCGTGTTGCTTGAGGTAGGTGTCGCCCATCACTGGAGCAATGAAGCCAGGAGTGTACTTTACACCCAGTGCATCTGCCTTTGGATCTGGACGGTCCAAAGCCAAGTGGAAGTGGAAGTTAGGGAACTCCTTCTCCAACTCCAAGAAGTCCTCCAAGAAGAATACCTCGTCAATAGCACGAGCACCATAGAAGTAGTGCATCTCGCGATCGGTAGTCTCACCATATCCAAGTCAATGGTGGACGCAATGACTGATTTGGGATTATGCATCTCGTAGTATTTGTTGGTTAAAAGGTCTGAAGCATGTACATAATAAGAGCATATATAAGCTCTTATATGCGATTACTGAAGGCCTTAATGACCATATTTCATTGTTTTATTTGAATGTCCTGAATGGACATTTAAAGGAGCTTAGTTCTTAAAACCCAATCTGTCATTAGATCATCATTGTTCTCTTGAACTTCCCTAACTTCTTACCCTAGTTATGGACCGTCTAGATCCTAAGGCTGATGCATTGGGCGTTAAGTACACTCCTGGCTTCATTGCTCCGATAAGGGTGACACCTACCTCAAGCAACACGACGCTCCAGAGGACATCGAGTACTACTTGTGCGGCCCTCCTATGATGTCAAAGACTGTGCTTGACTTGCTCCACTCCTTGGGCGTTGAGGACGATTTGATGATGCTTGATGATATTGGAGGATAAATCGCCAAAATTCCTTCGGCTGTTGGATTTATGGCATGCCGAAAGACGATAGACAATAAAATAAAACGCGCGCATGTACGCGGATATGCAAAAAAGAGAGAAGTTACCTAACAGGTAGCTTCTCTAAGTGTATACTTGCTATCCGATGAAAGAAAGAGTTGGTTTCCCGATTGCCGAATACGAGGAGATTTCGCCCATGATTCTGAGGAAAATATCAGTCTTTTAGATTAGGAAATAATGTTTGTTTGAATTGTTCCATTGCTGCATCACAAGCAAATTTCTTTACATGTTTTACGGCTAATTTTAATCTATTTCTTGCAATTTCGCTTTCGTTTTTTCACATCCATAGAAATCAAGTACAAACATCGGGAATGCACTTAAAACAGCAACCTTAGGACAATCATTAGAAATATGTTTCTCGATTTGTTTTGCAAAGACTTCAGACTGTGGGTGTACAATATTTGGGAGGGAGAATGTGTCTGCAACTAAGTCGTTCATTTTACATAGATTAGCGGTAATTAAAGTCTTCCACACTTTCTGATCATAACTATTTAAATTATTCATATGTGGATCATTATCTGTTGGTACAAATGTTTTGTAATGGGGTTCCTTAAAACATTCTTCCCAAGTTTTGCAAATATCTTTAGATTGACAATTCTTTCGTTTGCATTTAACCACCAACGATTTAAATGTTTCTATATCTTTATAGTGCTTAATGGCTTCTATCATGGGATAACTAATAAACAATTTTCCCTGTTCTGTTTCTTCGTTAAAGAATTGTAGCATTTCCATTAAATCTTGGTCATTTGCTAAAGAAGAGTGACCATCGTAATCGAAAAACAGATATGTATATGCAAAACTATCTCTATTATAATCCTTCAGTATTTGTTCATTCTCAGGAGAACGCTTTCGTAATAATTCTACGAGATCTTCAGAGAAGTCACTTTTACTAAGTTTTTGATACAGTTGGTATATTTCTGCATCAAAAACGCACTTTATCGTATCATATTTTCCGAAGAAGTGTCGTTCCAAAGAAGAAACTATGATATCTTCTGTGGATTTTCCTTCAAAAACAAATAATATTGTTCCATTAGTCAACATAGAAAGCTCCTGCTCTATAAATTTTCTCTATATTATGTCCAAAGCGTAATTCCTTTTCTGTACACTGATTTAATGGCTTAATTTTATTGTCATTCAATATAAAATTACAATCTGGACGCAACAAATCATTGGTCATTAAATAAGTATTGTGCGATGTCATAAATACTTGGCAATTATCCAAAGAGAATAATTGTTTACATATAGCATAAGCTAATTTAAAGTGATAGAACGCATCAAACTCATCAATAAATACCAGCGAAGCATTCTTTAAGTCGGTAATCCAATAAAAGAGTAACTTCAAACTACGAGTTCCTGTTGATTCAATTAGATTAAATGGGACGGGTATTTCGCCAATTTGACAAGTCAAATATTTATCATTTGCCTTTGTTAGAGAAAAATCAAATTCTTGCCCACTTACATCTTTTAAGAATTTTGCAAAATCCTCAATGTATCCATTTCTTATAAAATACTCCTCAAGATTTGTACCTCCAGTTTGTAAACCAATATATCCTCTTTCATCTAAGTTTCTAAACCACAACATTGAGTTTACAAAGTCACGCAGTTTAATCAGATAGTGTGTTGACGGAAATGGAATAGAAGCTAGCAGAAAGCTAATTACAGAAACTTGATTAGAATTTTCGTGTAAAAGAGTATTCATCGCTTTCTTATTTATTACAAGCGATGCATCATAGGTGATATCCTTCTCCTTTCGTCTAATTATTTTCTTTCCATTTACAGTCAATTCTTCTGTAAGTAGAATACCACCTATATCTTTAGTATATACATACAAGATATCATACTCTCCTAATTTAAAAGAGTACTCGAATTTTACTGGTGAGTCCAAATGAGCCGCATGTGCAAAATTCACATAATAGTCGTCTTGTTTGTTCTTTTGGGTCAAATGGTTGACAATATCAAATACAGCAAAACTAAAATTTGATTTACCAGAACCATTAGGACCATAAATGATAGCATTTTTGATGATACCATCTTTGATGGCATATTGGCTGAACTCATAGTTGCTTGGATTGGACAAATCCCATTCTATACGATCAGCAAAACCACGAAAATTAGTTACGGCAAATTTCTTTAGCATAGTTGTGATATTTAAAATTTTGGCAAAATTACAAAAAATATTTTATTCCGCAAAAAAATTACGGCACAAAATGAGTTTTTTATTAAAAAATCATTCTTTAGTTGCAAAATCTGCTGCAAAAGTTGTGCCGAAAGGGTGTGAAAGGAGGTTAAAGCAAACAACATAAATTGATCTCTTTCGTATTATATGTCATGCAAAATAACAGCGATGTGTTCAGAGCACATCGCTGTTGGTATGTTGTTCCGTTCTTAAATAAGTACTACTTATGCTTATTTACTGTATGCAAGACATTGCCATTCTTATCAATCATGTACAATGACAACTCTTTTTTATTAGCAGCAATGACAGAAAAACCAGGTTCGGAACTGCAAAAATGAGTACCTGCAATCTGTTTAACAGGACGACTTAAAGATGCAGAAGAGTTAACAATATAATCTATTGTATTATTCTCATGACGAATGTGTTGGAAATTATGAATATGTCCGCATAGATACATGTCCACATTATCACGCTCAAGAAGAATACCATTGACCTCATTTTGCATACAAACGCGTTCAGACATGTTTTTGCTCGTTTCTGCATAAATAGGATGGTGTCCCACTACCAATACCCAATCTTCTTTCGCCTTACAAAGCACAGAATCCAACCAATGCAATTGGGCATATTTGTCTTGCTCACAAGCATCTGGATACTTCTCCTTATCGTGGCGATACTTCTGAATCAATGGAGTGGTATCCAATATAATAAATCGAACAGTAGTGCCATCCTCTTCATAAACTTTGGTATAATATCTCCCTGGCATATTCCAACGGCGACTTACTTGAGAATAATCTAACACAGCCTGAGTATTCCCTCGATATTCATGATTACCAAAAGCAGGAAGCCAATCTATCATCAACTCTGGATGACTATATATCAACTCATAATTTGTCATCCAAAGAGGATCACTAACGCTTTGCACGCCATCAAAATGGTGGGTATCACCCGCTGCAATCACACACTCAGGTTCTATCTCTTCTGCCATAACACCCATTAGTTCCGCAATGGCCTTTTGGTCATAGTAGCCATTTCGACCTAAATCATTTGCCATAAAAAAGTTTACATCTTTTTTCAAACTACTCCATACCTCTGGAGCCTGTGCGCGTACACCTACAGAAATACACAGGATAGTAAGCGCAAACAAAATCATTCTTTTCATACTTAACATTATTTTATTGGTTTATAAATTGCTTTAGAATTGTACCTTAACACCCGCATTGAGTCGTATGCCATAATACTCCACTTGCATTGTACGATCTTTGGTACCTTGATAATATCTAAGAGGTTGATTCAAGAGGTTGTTAGCCTCTGCATAAATAGTTGTTTTGACTTTTTTACCGAAAGTGTAACTTGCATTGATGTCCAAATAATTTACACAATCGTAATATCTATCCAGTTCAGCTGTTGTTCCGAACTCATCCACGAAAGCAGATGCAAAATTATAGGAAGCTCGGATATTTATGCCTTTATGCTCAAAGTAGAGAGAAGCGTTAGCCGTATGCTCTGGAGAACCTGTCATCTTGATCTTTTCTCCTTCACCTAATTCACGGTGTTCAAACTTATGGTTCTTGGTGGAACTATAGGTATAAGTATATGTTCCATAGAAACCTAAGCATTTCAACGCAGGAGTAATAAACCCAAAGTCTCGCTGTAGAGCAACTTCTACTCCAAATAAATCCGCATCATAAGCATTGATTGGCTTGCTGATTTCATACTTCACAGGGTCGCCATCTTCATTGAGAAGTCCTGAAGGGATATTAGGATCATTCGTAGATTTCCATTTTTCTTCGGCTATTACATCTTTGATATTCTTGTAGAACAAGCCTACGCTTACCAATCCGACACTTTTGAAATAATATTCCCCTCCGAGATCAAGATTATAAGATGTAGTGGGTTTCAGATTTGCATTACCAAAACTGGCTTCTTCCTCTGCGATATTATAGTGTACACATGGAATCAATGCTGAGTACTTAGGACGAGAAAGGGTCTTGGTAAAAGAAGCTCTCAATTTCAAGTCTTCTGTTGCATTGTACTTAAGTAATACACTTGGCAGTAGATTGATGTAATCATTCTTCTTTTCGCCCGTAGGCTCTAAATATCCTTGTTCATTGTCTAAGTCATCTACCACCCAATTATATCCACTGTAATTCAATGCTGTATGTTCCATACGCAAGCCAAGAATTAAGTCTAAATCATTCCATAATTTTTGGTCATAGCGAATATAAGCACTTGTAATCGCTTCCATAGCAGTATAGTTGTCAGCGGCTTCTTCGTAAATCTCAAAAGCTCCCTCCTGTGATGGATTCATTGTTAAGCTGCCAAGATACTCCTTTGTGATAAATGGTGTGTTTATTGGATAATTACTACCTGCCATAAATCCTTTGCGGATTTGATTGTTCATATTATTTGACCACTCCTCTCCGAATGCGTTTTCATATACTTCAATGTAATCAAAGCAATGTGTTTCGCGCTTTTTGCTCTTGTGCGTATATTTAGCTCCAAATTTCAAGGTACTGCCAAAAGCTCCAGATAATAGTGGTATCTCAAAATTCAGACGCGCTTTCCATTCATTTTCAGCAATTGTTTGGCTTGCATCTGTCAATTCATCAATACCCCATGAATAATCTCCTACATTTCCTATGCCTATACTTGGATAGGGTGCTCTTCCGCCTGCATCCACAAAACTCAAAGTATTGAAATAGTCCTCATTCTTCTTGCCTTTCATCTCTACGCCAAAATAGCGTTCATTGGGGCGATCTTCTGTTGCGCGAGAGAATGTTCCTGCCCAATCCATCTTCACAATACCAAATGTATGCTCGCCATCCAAAGAAAAGTCCATGGTTTGCTGCAACTCTAAACGCGCATTTTTATTATCGCCTATACCTCCTTTCGTTTGCAAGATGACCGATTGCTTAGAGGGTTTTTCATTGAGTTTTTTATATGTTATTCGGTAGCGATTTTCCCAATCCGAACGACGATTGTAAATACCTTTGAACGAGATTTTATGATTGGCATTAAACTTATAATCGGTTGCCAATGAATAGCTTTGTCTTTCTCGTGTGACATAATATTGGCGTATCTCTGCCTTATCGAGATATACACTATCTTGATCATCCACATCATATTCAAACTCGGTATTATCTGCTCCTCCTGGTGCAAGTTGATAAGAAGCAGATGCCATGATGCCCCATTTATCATTGAAGAATCTATCTCCATAAGTTAATCCTAAATTGAGTAGCGGACTGTTGCTTACGAAATTGTATCCACTTCCCGCAGTAGCATTAAACACTCTCTTATAAGGAGTGTTTTTTGTCACAAGATTGATGGCGCCGCCAATGGCATCACCATCCATATCACTTGTCACTACTTTATTAACTTCTATGGTCTGAACCATATCTGCTGGTATCAAGTCTAATTGCACATTGCGTGTCTCTCCTTCAGCAGATGGAAGACGATTACCATTAACCGTTACCGATGCTAGATCTGCACTTGTTCCGCGTACTTGACCAAATCGTGCTTCTCCCATATCATATTGCACATTGATACCGTTGATTCGTTTGAGTGCATCACCGATATTGGAATCGGGAAATTTGCCTACTTGATCCGCAGAAACCACATTGGTTATCCCCGCATTGTTCTTCTGCATGTTAATCGCTTTCCTTTGTCCTGTGAATGCACCAGCCACTACCACATCTTGCAGCGCAAGACCTTCATTCAATACAATATCGTTTTCTGTGATTTTACCTTCAGCAACGACAATATCGGTGGTATCAGGAGCAAACCCTACATACGAAACGACCACTTCATACTGACCAGGGCGAATGTTAGGAATGGAATAATACCCATCTAAATCACTGATTGCGCCTGTCTGCAAACTCTCAATATACACACTTGCACCAGGCAATGATTGATTGGTGTTATCAATCACTCGTCCAGAAATAGAGCCCGCTTTTGGTTCAGGTACACCACTCGCATGAACCATAGTGTACAATCCTGATAAACACAGGATTAGACTTAATTGCAATAATGTTTTCTTCATTTTCATCATTTATTTTGTTTCACATTACAATGTATTTTTTCTGTTTGACGGTGCAAAGGTACTGCTATATTGTTTCAAAAATATTTCAAAAAAAATACAGTTTCGTGAAATGCGTCTTGCTAACCAAAATTGTGAAATTTTTATGAAATTTTATGTCATATTATCCTCACATGAAATAAATTTTGTAATTTTGCACCAAATTTAAATCATACTACTATGGCTACAGAACGGATATTGATTGTGGATGATGAAGAAACCCTATGTGAGGTTCTCAAACTCAATCTTGAAAACGAAGGTTATGATGTCGATATTGCTTTTAGCGCAGAACAGGCATTGAGTTATGACCTAAAAATTTATTCTCTGATTTTGCTGGATATTATGATGGGTGACATCAGTGGTCTGAAGTTTGCTAAAATGCTAAAGTTAGATGTTACTACAGCAGATATTCCTATTATATTTTGTACCGCGCGCGATACCGAAGATGACATGGTGCTTGGTTTAAACCTTGGTGCGGATGACTATATAACCAAACCTTATACGGTGAGAAATGTAATAGCGCGAGTAAAGAGTGTCTTGCGTCGAAGCAACCCTCATAAAGTAGTTCTTGAGCAGAAAGAGCCCCAAAAAGTACTACAAATAGAAGGACTCAAAATGGATTTAGAATTTAAGCGTTGCTTTGTGGATGGAGGAGAAATTAAATTGGTAAGAAAGGAATTTGAGTTGCTGGTTTATCTTGTGTCCCATAAGGGGAAAATCTTATCGCGAGAGCAGATACTCAGCGGCGTTTGGAGAGATGAGGTGGTGGTACTTGACCGTACAATAGATGTGCATATTACCCGTTTGCGTTCTAAATTGGGCAAATATGGTTCGTATATAGTAACTCGTTCAGGATTTGGCTATGGATTCCGTGATTAAAATATCTTACCACAAGCGATTGTTTCTGATATTGCTCGCATTCTCTTGGTTTATCACTCTATGCTGCATAGGCTTTCAATATCAACGAGAAAAAGAATACAAATCGGAATTGATTTCTGTTCAACTACAATCATTCAATCAGCATATTCTGGAAGCATATGAAAATGGATTCGCTCTTCAAGAATATATAGATTCGCTCAACCTGCCATTTGAGGGGCTGCGTATATCTGTCATCTCGCTTTCAGGAGAGGTAGAGTATGACAATACTCTCTCATTAGAATTGCTTGACAATCACCGCTATCGACCAGAGATTGATGAGGCAATTAACAATAATATTGGGTATCACATTCGACGACAATCAACCAGCGACGGTAGAGAGTATTTCTATTTCGCCACCCGAGGAGAGGATGTATTAGTGCGTACAGCCATTCCGTACTCATCTTCGCTCCGTGAATTATTGAAAGCAGAATGGGATTTTCTCATCTTTATGATAATAATTAGTTTGGTAATGAGCATATTAGCTTATTTCGCCACTCAGCGATTAGGAAAAACAATAGAGCGTCTTAATCGTTTCGCAGCTAAAGCAGAAAAGGGAGAACGCTTTGACGATGATGAATCATTTCCGAATGATGAGCTCGGTTCCATATCCAGCCATATTGTTAAATTATACGCTCAATGGCAACAAACGATCATAGATAGAGATTTGGCTCACGAGAATGCTATGCGTGAGGAACAGGAGAAAATACGCATCAAACGACAACTGACCAACAATATCAATCATGAATTAAAGACACCCGTAGCATCCATACAAGTTTGCCTAGAAACTCTACTTTCTGGTATTCAACTTACAGAAGAAAAGCGCCAAGAATTGATTGAACGATGCTATAGCAACAACGAACGCCTTCGCCATTTACTCAATGACATTTCACTCATCACGCGCATGGAAGATGGCAGCCAACTCATTGTAAAAGAATCCATAAACATCAATCGAATCATTGATGAAATAGCAGATGAGTTAGCCGTTATGCCACAAGAAGAACAATTTACGCTCCACACACAATTCAATGAGCAGGTGATGATCGAAGGTAATCCATCATTGATTGGTTCTATCTTCCGCAACCTAACAGAAAATGCGATTGCGTATTCTGGTGGTAAAAACATTTACATTACTTTGATAGAAAATAACAGTCAGTATTGCTCTATTCGTTTTGAAGATGATGGTGCGGGTGTAGAAGAGCAAAAGATACCTCGCCTTTTTGAACGCTTTTACCGTATTGACAAGGGGCGTTCTCGCCGATTGGGAGGAACAGGTTTAGGACTCTCTATTGTGAAACATGCTGTTCAATTTCATGGAGGAAGCATCGCTGCATGCAATAGGCAACAAGGAGGTTTACAATTTGATTTTACTTTGCAAAAGCGATAATGGTGTAGAAACCTAATTTATTACTTCATGTGAAGAAATGTTAGCTCTGCACGATGAGGTAAGCCCCGAAAGTTCTTGTCTAACTTTTGGGGCTCATTTTTTTTGTATTGGGAATATTCTCATATATCAGTCTCACAAAAGTATGCAGAATTGGACAAATCGTCCAATTCTGCTGTTTTTTCTGGACAAATTGTCCACATTTATGTCACATAAAAGCACTACCTTTGCAGCATGAAAAATCACATCAAATCCGAATCGATTAAGGAGCGAATCAACCATTTGCTCAGTACACAAGCAACCACCAAAACAGCGTTGGCACATGCCATCGGAATGGATGTGTCACAACTGAGCAAGCTGCTCAATAAGCAAGGGACAATTCCTGTGGATTACATCGAGCCGTGGGCTGAATGTCTTGGGATTGATGTCAATGAGCTAATCAACTCCCAACAGACAATAAGCAAAAAGTGGGTGCGACCACATGCACACATACATCTGGATATAGATGTGGATATAGAATATGTAGAATACATTGTTAAGATATTAAAAGAATTATGAGCAAACAAGATAAAAAAGAACTACGGCAGCAGATTGCGTGCGAGTGGTTGGAGGAAAATTACCTTAATTACGGCTCCCTTCGTCACGATGTCGTGACGGATAGGTTGCAAATCCGTGTTGCGGATTTGCATAGTTTAGAGGACGGCTCCGCCTACAGTTTAGAGTTTAGAGGCAAGGAAAATTGGCGTAACCTTACCGACAAGGATATCAATACTATGGTGTGCCAATGTGTGGCGGAGAAGGGAGTTAACATATCCATCAACGAGATGTGGACTGCCCTCAAATCGGATATGGTGTCTGCGGTGCACCCCCTCAGAGCATGGCTAGATGGATTACGACCATACACGGCAGATCAGCCCGATTGGATTGACTTTGTTGCGCAGCAAGTGAAGGTTAAAACTTCAGACGAGGAGGCAAAAGGCGATAAGGCGAGAGGCGAGGAATTATGGCGCGCATGCTTCAAGAAGTGGTTTGTTGCCATGGTCGCTTCGTGGATGAAAGATGAGGTGGTGAATCACACCGTACTCGTTCTTGTCGGTCGGCAGGGTATCTTCAAGACCACATGGCTGGACAACCTTATTCCGCCCGAACTGCGTGCATACAGCAGCAAACTGCCGCTATCGGGGCAGATAAGCAAAGATGATCGTTTGCGCCTATGTGAGAACGCTATGCTCAACATCGATGAGTTGGATGCCATGTGTGGGCGCGAGATGAACATCGTGAAGTCGCTACTGACCTCGACCGATGTCAATGAGCGTGCGGCATACGGTCGCCTCAAAGAGCGCCGCGTGCGACTTGCCTCTTTCTGTGCCAGTACCAACAAACGCGAGTTCTTGACCGACATCACAGGCAACCGCCGTTGGTTGCCCTTCGAAGTGGAGAGCATACAGAATCCGTTTCATACGATTATCCCTTACGAGCGACTGTATGCACAGGCGAAAGCCTTGGTGGAGGAGGGGATCTTCAGCTATTGGTTTGACATGGAGGAGATGGATGTGCTGGAGGCGCACAACGAGGAGTTCCGTGCGTTGGAGAATGAGGAGGAGTTGCTGAAGGTGTATTTTTCAGTACCCGCATCGGATAGTATGAATGCGAAGTTCTTGACGACCGCTGAGATTAGCGAAAAACTGATTTCTGCTGGCAATATTAAGCGCCCTATGTCGCTCAGTAGGTTGGGAATGATACTCGGGCAGCATGGATTTATTGCCAGCAGGCAAGGAACGCCGGCAAGACGCGGATGGATAGTGTATGAGCGTGATAGTGAGGAGATTAACGCTGAGAGAAAACTATTATCGAAGACAGCAATTGCCAGCACCGACAGCGTTTATTAAAAATTCACGCCCGCGCGCCCGTGAGATTTAATAATGAGCTGGCAAGGCGGCAAGCTGGCAATGGATTATTTTTTAACAACAATTAACCCAAATATTAACCAAACTAAATTTCAGAACTATGAACAAGAGTCAAATTCGATTTGCAATGGCAGCACACGCTGCATGGATTGTAATGAAAAACCCTGTATTAACACGCGTGTACATGGAACAATGGGAGCGTGTGTACCCACGGCCATTGTCCGTGGAGGGCGCAGAACTGTCGCTGTATGGGTATGTGTTTCAGGTGATGTACAAGGCAGCATGAGTAAAGCGACCAGAGAAAGAAATCAAAGCATTAGGCAGGAGTTTTATCAACTATACGGAACCATGCCGATAATGCTGCTGTATGCGACGCTCGGAAATAAACACGAAGTGAGTGAACATACCATTCGGTCGATACTTAATAATCGCTGGAAATGAATTATTGCTACATTTGTAGCAACAAAAAATGCGATTTATTAGTACCTTTGCAGTGTCTTTCGAAAGAACAAAAAACCTATACCAAGGGTATACCAAAGGTATACAAATGGTAGGACGGCTGAAGCCTATAGGACGCCGCGGAGCGGCTATAGGATATAGGTAATAGGCAAGAAACAACATTAATCAATTAAACACTAAACACTAATTAACTATGGCAAAATTTAAACCTATGGAACTTATGAGTGAGGTTCACGGTAAGTTTCACGGCGGATCAGAGTTCTACGCCGCAGAAAAATATGGAACTCAGTACACTGGCAAAATCGGAGAGATCACCGTACCGCCAACTCAAAAACAATTGGATGCACAACAGAAATTCGGCACTGCACGACAAAATGTAGTGGCATTGAGCGAAAGCGAGAAATCGGCATACGCTGCTGCATTCAAACGCAATCCGGGCAAGTACAAGAGTTTGCAGGGATACATGATTGCCCAAGAGTACGCGAAGCTGTAAGCTTCGCAGACCGGCAAAGCCTGTTAGAACGCTTCGCTGTCAGACCGCACCTTTGGTGCTGTTAGACCGAGCAAAGCTCTGTTAGATTCAATATGTTTGACAGCGAAGCAATTGTTAAACCATTAAACCTAAAACTTAACTAATTATGGCACAAGTAGTTTTTGAAGACCCGATACATCATATTTCGGGCAAGATCTCTAAAAAGTATCGAACTTGCTACAACTATCGTAAGCGTTCCGACCGAAAGTACACTTCTGTTCATGGTGATCGTACTACGCCAGTTTCAGCTGCTGAGCGTGCATGGCGCGACTTGTTTGCTCAAATCTGCGCAGCAACTCGCGACCGCATGATGGATCCAAACCATTTACCATCGGATCAAGTAGGCTTTATTAAGCAAACAAAGTACAAGACATTCTATCAGTATGTTTGGAACTTGATGCGTGCGGAGCTTGAAGGGAAGTAATTCGGAATTTTGAATTAAGAATTTTGAATTATGAAGCGCCTTCAGCTTGTTCTCGCTACTGCATTGTGCATCTTCGGATGCACGATGCTGGTGGCAGGGTTTGTGACACCGCCAGTGGGCGAGATCCACCACTCGCTGTTGATAGCGTTTGGAGAAATACTGACATTCTCGGGTTCGCTTGTAGGGATTGACTATAAGTATAGATATAAGGAATAATATAAACGACAATTCTTGTCAATTAAGTTGTCAATTTATGACAATTTTAGAAACAAAAATACGCCCTCTGAGAGGGCTATAAAAATAAATAAAAATCAGGGAAAATATTTTGTTGTTTGGGCAGAAGAATATAGCACGCTATATTAGTGCCCAACAACAAAATTATATTCTAAGAAATGATGCGAATATGTATATACGATTGATACGAAATGAGGCAAAAGGGAATGCGATAACTGGGCGGCTGGTGATTGATGGCAGATGGTTCTGCAACACGCTGGAGCGCGTCGGGTATCAGATTCCTGCACTATGTTACCATGTAGCAGTGACACAATCGCCACGATTCAAACGATTACTTCCTATTGTGCAAAATGTACCACAACGAAGTGGGATACGCATACACAGAGGTAGTAAGCCAGAACATTCAAGCGGGTGCGTGCTGGTAGTGGCGGACAACACATTGCGCGGCAAGGGGATTGGACGAAGTGCGGCGGATGTGGAGAGAGAACTAACAAGTTTAATTCTAAAAGCACAACAAGAACATGAAGAGATTATTTTGGAAGTCAGCGACTTTCGTGCGGGTACTGAATATGGGTATAATCATCCTTGTGAGCGCGAGTTGCAGCAGTACGAAATCAATGCCCGTCGTGCAGAGCAACGATACTACGAGCTTCATCCAGAGGAGTGCAAGGGTTGATACCATTTATTTGCACGACAGCGTGTTTGTGAGTGAGAAACAGCGAGGTGATACGGTATATCTGACGCGCGTAGAATGGCGGGACAGATGGCGGACACGGGTGGAAAGAGATACGGTGATGGATGTGCGGGTGGAGAAAGAGGTGGTGCAACTACCGCCAGAGCGGTATGTGCCGAAGTTCTATAAGTGGTGCACGGGATTGCTATTGGCATTCCTCGTGCTGGCAATAGGACGCCTCGCGCTGAAGCGCTGGCTATAGGACGCTACGCTATAGGTTATAGGCGAATACCCGCAGGCGGAACTGCGGGGCTAAACAACTATCGGGAAGGAATATTCAGATCGAAGAGGAATGTTTTGGCAGACGAAACATGCTATAACACGCGAACGAAGTGAGCGGACATTAAAAAAATGGGCGAAATCTCGCGTTCGGCAACAAGGTCGCAATGAATGTCGCTTGGCGACATTAGGCGACTTGTGCCTCCGCTCTCCCAAAAAAGTTACAGACTTTTTTGGGGACCCTATATAAATTGCAATCGGGAAACCAACTCTTTCTTTCATCGGATAGCAAGTATACACGAAGAGAGCCGCTGACAGAGCGGCTCTCTTTGCATATCCGCGCGTGTGCGCGTGTATTATATTATTGTCTTTCGGCATGCCATAAATCCAACAGCCGAAGGAATTTTGGCGGTTTATCCGCCAAAATTATCAAACATGATCATGTCGTCCTCAACGCCCAAGGAGTGGAGCAAGTCAAGCACAGTCTTGGACATCATAGGAGGGCCGCACAAGTAGTACTCGATGTCCTCTGGAGCGTCGTGTTGCTTGAGGTAGGTGTCGCCCATTACTGGAGCAATGAAGCCAGGGGTGTATTTTACACCCAATGCATCAGCCTTAGGATCTGGACGGTCCAATGCCAAGTGGAAGTGGAAGTTAGGGAACTCCTTCTCCAACTCCAAGAAGTCCTCCAAGAAGAATACCTCGTCAATAGCACGGGCACCATAGAAGTAGTGCATTTCGCGATCTTTGGTCTTCAAAGTCTTCAACATGTGCATAATCTGAGCACGCAATGGAGCCATACCAGCACCACCACCGACCCAAATCATCTCGCGTTTGCTATCAAAGATAGGGTGGAAGTCGCCATAAGGACCTGACATAGTAACCTTATCACCTGGTTTGAGGTTGAAAATATAAGTTGAAGCAATACCACAAGGTACATCCATGAAACCAGGACCTTGCTCTTTTGGCTTGAATGGAGGAGTAGCGATACGCACAGTCAATGTGATGATATCACCCTCGTCTGGGTAGTTAGCCATAGAGTAAGCACGCACAGTTGCCTCGGTGTTCTTTTGTTTGAGGTCGAACAAACCGAACTTCTCCCAAGCTGGAACATACAAGTCGCCGATCAACTCACGATCGTAGTCTGCATACTTGATATCGTACTCTGGGATAAGGATTTGTGCATAAGAACCTGGAACGAAGTCCATGTGCTCGCCTGGAGGCAAAGCCACTTTGAACTCCTTGATAAAGGTTGCCACGTTGCGGTTGCTGATAACGGTGCACTCCCACTCTTTAACGCCGAGTACAGACTCGTCCATCTTGAGTTGCATGTCACCCTTCACCTTAACCTGGCAACCAAGACGCCAGTGCTCTTTTTGTTGTTTGCGGGTGAAGTGAACAGTCTCGGTAGGGAGGATCTCGCCACCACCTTCGAGCACTTGGCACTTACATTGACCGCAAGAACCCTTACCACCACAAGCAGAAGGCAAGTGTACACCTGCTTCGCCCATAGCACCAAGCAAGGTACCACCAGCTGGTACATGATACTCTTTGTCGCCGTTGATAACGACTTTCACATCGCCTGAAGGAACCAAGTATTTCTTAGCTACCAACAGGATAATAACTAAGAGGAGAATTACAGCAAGGAAAACTCCTACAGATAATAAAATTGCAGTTACATTCATTGTTATTCCCTCCTAATTAAATGTTAAGACCTGAGAAGCACATAAATGCCAATGCCATCAAACCTACAACGATAAAGGTGATACCCAATCCTTGCAATGGCTTTGGTACATCGTTATACTCCATCTTCTCGCGGATACCAGCGAGGCACACGATAGCCATCAACCATCCGATACCTGAACCACCCGCATAAGCAAACGCGTCACCGAGGTTAGCGATAGCTTTTACATTCTCTGGCTCAAGCAAGATACGTTGTTGCATGAAGAGCGCACCACCCATGATCGCACAGTTAACGGCAATCAAAGGCAAGAAAATACCGAGCGAAGCATAGAGCGATGGAGAGAACTTCTCCACGATCATCTCTACGAGTTGCACGATAGCTGCAATCACCGCGATAAAGAGGATGAAAGACAAGTAACCCAAGCCGAGTGGATTGAGCACATGCACTTGCAGCAGATAGTTAACTGGCAATGTGATGAGCAACACGAAGGTTACTGCCACACCCAAGCCAGCACTGGTTTTCACATTCTTGGACACAGCCAAGTACGAACACATACCCAAGAAGTATGCGAAGATCATGTTGTCAGCAAAAATGCTGCGAACAAAAAGACTTATTGCGTGTTCCATAATTATTTAACCTCCTTATTAAGGCCGCGATGAGCCCAGATTATACCTCCTACGATAATCAACGCCATCGCTGGCATCATCATCATACCACAGTTCTCATAGAAACCTCCGTTAGCTACATACCAGCTCTCTGGAATGATACGGAAGCCGAGCAAAGTGCCCGCACCCAACAACTCACGAACGAAAGCTACCATCACAAGGATAATAGCATAGCCGAAACCGTTGCCAAGACCATCGAGGAAGGAATCCCACACCTTGTTGGTCATAGCGAAGGCCTCGAGACGGCCCATGAGAATACAGTTGGTAATAATCAATCCGATATATACGCTCAATTGCATCGCCACATCATAAGCAAAAGCCTTCAAGACCTCGCTCACGAGGGTAACCAATGCAGCAACTACCACCAATTGGATGATGATACGAATACGCATTGGGATGGTATTACGAATCAATGAGATAATCACGTTAGCCATAGCCACGATGATAGTAACGGCAATACCCATTACCAATGCTGGCTTAAGCTGAACGGTAACAGCGAGTGCAGAGCAAATACCCAACACTTGAACAACCACAGGGTTGTTGATGTTCAGAGGACCAAACAGCACCTCTTTCGTTTTTTGTGATAAAAATGCCATAATTACTCCTCCGATTTCTTAGTTGTTATTACAATAGCTCCATCTTTGGCTGCTTCACCATAGGTAGCAACCGCAATAGAGTCCTTCAATACGGTAATATGCTCAATGGTAGCAGGATCAATAGCCTCAAGTTCGCCCTCGTAAACTTCTCCGTCCAAAAGAACAAAAGCAGTTTTAACATATACATTAGAATCCTCATTCAAGAACTCAGCATACTCAGCGAGATTGGTAGCAATCATGGTGCTAACGCCGTCGCAAGTGATAGTAGCACCAGAGAGTGCATCTACTTGCTCTTGGCCTTCAGCCATCTTACCTGCCTTGAGGACAGCCACAGATACTACTTCGCCAGCCGCATTGCGGATGTGCTTGCCGAAGAACTGAGTGCGGAACTTCTCGGTCACGATCTCAGCACCAAGACCTGGAGTCTCAGACTCGTGGTTGAAGTTGACACCATAGATAGTGTTCTTGTCTGCATCCAATGCCAAGTAACCACCAATACCGCCCCAAAGACCCGCACCGTGGAGTTTGAGAACATACTTGGTATTGCCCTCGATGTTAGCTACAAACACAGGTGCACCATTTACATCAATGGTGTCATTAACCAAAGAGAGGTAGAGCGCAGCAGGATCGGTGTTGTCGTAGTTTTGGTTGAGTGCTACAAGGATTTGCTTTTGTTGGTCAAGCAAACGGTTCGCCTCTTGACGAGGGCTGAGCACTTGGCTTACCAATGCGAGCAATACAGCCACGATTACCACGATGATCGATGCATAAACGATGGTATATACATTGCTGTTGGTGTCCAAACCTTTTTTCTTCTCTTCTACAAAGACGCCAGATTGTTTGCATACAGGGCAAACCTCAGGTGCCTTATCGCCGTTGTGAACATAGCCACAAACGGAACATACAAATTTCTTCTGTGCCATATTCATTAGTTTTTAGCGCGATTCATACGTTTTTTGATATTCACTTGCACTACGCACCAGTCGATGAGTGGAGCAAAAGCGTTCATGAGGAGGATAGCCAACATCATACCCTCTGGATAACCAGGGTTGAGAACGCGGATCACCACAGCCATGAAACCGATCAATGCACCATAAATCCACTTACCGCACTCGGTACGAGCAGAGGTAACAGGGTCAGTAGCCATGAAGACAGCACCGAACATGAAACCACCTGTAATGAGGTGCATGTACCATGGGTAGTTAGCCGCAGCAGTCTCTGCACCAAATTGGTTGAAGAGCCAAGCAGTCAATGCACCACCTGCGAAGATGCTAAGCATAGTCTTCCAGCTTGCAACGCCAGTCACGATGAGCAATGCAGCACCGAGCAAGATCGCCCAGCAGCAAGTCTCACCAATAGAACCTGGGATAAGACCATTGAAAGCAGTCCAGAAGTCCACAGGCATGAGGTTAGCTTCAGTAGAAGTAGCGATTTGGGTGAGTGGGGTAGCACCAGAGAAACCATCTACGAGGGTTTGTCCGTTGTCCCAACCCCAAGTACCTTCGGTACGAACGAAGCACTTGTCGCCAGTCATATGGGTAGGATAAGCAAAGAAGAGGAACGCACGCGCGATGAGAGCCACGTTGAAGATGTTGTAACCAGTACCGCCGAAGATCTCCTTAGCGAAGATAACTGCGAAAGCAGTAGCTACAGCCACCATCCAAAGTGGGGTGTTGATTGGCACGATAAGTGGAATAATCATACCAGAAACGAGGAAGCCCTCTTGAATCTCTTCTTTCTTCCATTGTGCTACGGTGAACTCGATGCCGAGACCAGTTACGTAGCTAACGATGATATATGGCAATACAGCCAATGCTCCAAACGCAAATGCCTTCCAGAACAATGCGCAGGTCATAGCACCACGCACCAACTCGCCTGTAGCCAGGAAGTGTTGGTAACCTACGTTGAACATACCGAAGAGCAATGCAGGTATCAATGCCAATACCACAATAATCATGGTTCGCTTGCTATCTGCACCATCGTGGATCTGCGAACCGATGCGCTTTGCTGTGGTGTTTGGGGTAAAGAGGAAAGTGTCAAAACCATCAAACAACGAGTGCAGCGCACTCAACTTGCCACCTTCTGAGAAGGTAGGACGAAGTTTCTCTACTATGTTATGTAATTTCTTAAGCATCACTCAATCTCCTTTTTTAAGTTATCTAATGCGGCACGCACGATAGCCTGAATAGGCATCTTGCTGGTGCAGACATACTCGCAAAGTGCGAAGTCCTCTGGTGCTACTTCGTATGCACCGAGTTGCTCCATGCTGTCGAGATTACCTGCAATCATTGCCTTGATCAAATACTCAGGATAGATATCCATTGGGAACACCTTGTCGTACTCACCGCTCACGATGATTGCGCGGCGACCACCTTTCAATCGAGCATCCCAATTGTATTTCTTCTTGCCGAAGAGCCATTCCATGAGTCCACAGTTGATCATTTTAGCTGGATCTGCGTTGCCGACGTTGAAGTCGTTGAGGCGTGGCATGATCCATCCCATAAATTCTATCGCATCATCTCCCTCTGCAACCACGGTATATTGGTTGTCGTAGATGGATACCATCTCGTTCATAGTCACTTGGTGACCGCTGAGTGGGTTACCTGCGATGAGACGAGCGTTGCAGCCCTTGTGTACATTGCTGGTGAAGATTGCGCTGAGTGGCATACCTGGCAATACGTTGTAGTATTGTGCACCGCTGGCGAGAGGACCTGTGAGAGCCACTTTCTTTTGCATGTCCACGATACCCTTGGTAAAGAGGCGACCGATGAGTGCGAGGTCTTGGATGTTGATGGTCCAAACTGTCTCGCCCTTAGCGATAGGCGCTACGTGGTTGATTTGTACACCTACGTTGCCTGCTGGGTGAGCGCCGCAAACCTCGTACTTCTCGCAGTTGCTAAGCCCACGGAAAGCAGGAGCAGTAGCACCTGCCTTGATACCTACGTACACTGGTGCGATGGTAGCAAGGGCGTTCACGGCTGCTTGCAAGAGAGCACCTTGACCGCTGAGCACCCACTCGTAGTTTGGCGCTGCAGGAGCACTGTCGAAGGTTGAGATGAAGATGGCCTTAGGTTGCTTGCTAGGGAGAGCAATGCAATCGTAAGGACGTTGCTTAATGAGTGCCCAAAGACCAGATTGGAGCAAAAGCGCCTTAGCGTCTTGCTTGAGGTCGAAGGACTCATACTCAATCGTAGCATCGGCTTCGATGTCAATAGACATCACCTTGCGGCGCTCGCCACGTACAATGGCTACCACCTTACCGCTAACAGGCGATGTGAAGAGCATCTCAGCAAATGCCTTGTCGTGGAAGAGAGGAGTACCCGCTTTCACGCTGTCGCCTTCGCGGACCATGAGTTTTGGGGTCACGCCAGCGAAATGGTCTGGTACGATGTGGAACACTGCAGGGCGATTCACACTACCGAGTGTCAACGCTGCCGCTCCGTCAAATGGGATGTCCAAACCACGTTTCAGTTGGATTTGTTGCATGATGTTAATTGTTTTATTGTTAGTTTACTTGTTTTGCCGTTCTAAAAGCGTGCAAAGTTACTGCTTTTTTTTGATATATACAAATTTATTTGTACCTTAACAAAATTTTCATAAAAAAAACATATCTACTGCTCAAAATGGCGGGTACTTACACGAACAAAGGCAGCCGAAACTGCCTTTGGGTTTGTAGTTGGTTTGTTATCTGAATATTCGCAGTAGGGGCTTGATGGTTTTAGCGCTCTAGTTTATTCAATATTTACTATACCATCTATACATTGCACATACGTAGCAGGGCAAGGATCTTGAAGGATATAATCAACTCCATTCCAAGATTCTCCCTTTGAAACATTCTTCCATTCTTCACATGTGCCGTCATACTTGATATCTGTTAAATTGTCACACGATGTGAACGCACCAGCACCAACGTACTTTATATTTCGTGGAATAGTAATTGACTCAAGATATCTGCAATATTCAAATGCTCGATCACCAATGTATTCAATGTTATCTGGAATGAAAATTTTCTTGAAATCGCACGCGCTAAAAACATTCATGGGAAGTGTATTGATTGTCTTTGGAATGTTGATAGAAGATAAAGATGTTCCAGAGAATGCATCTTTGCCGATATACCATAGATCGCTAGGCAACCTAACCGAACGAAGTTTACGTACACCTGAAAACGCATATTCCCCAATTATGTGCAGACCATCTGGAAGATAAATAGATGTAAGATACCCAAGGTCGTTATCAAAAGCATAGTCTGCTATTATTTTAGTACCTTGTTTTACCGTTATCGTATATTTTTCAAAAGAATATTTGGCATCTACTAAACAATGATCCACATATAGCACATTTCCAGACCAATTAGATGGGGCATTGTATATCCCAGAATTATAAAAAACATCCTTGCCAACGAACCATATACCTTCAGGAAGATCAATGGACTTCAAAGATTTGCAACTTGCAAATGCACAATCTCCTATTCTGCGGAGGTTATCTGGCAATTCAATACATCGTAAAGAGCTACATTGGCGAAAAGCATCTTCTTTAATCTCTTCTACAAGAGCTGGAATAGATATTTTTTCCAAAGATCCGCAGTTTTCGAAAGTGCATTTTTGTATTGTTTTCAAACTATCAGGCAAAAATACTTCACTAAGAGCAGTGCATCCTGCGAATGCAGATGATCCAATGTGACTTGTTGAGTGAGGAATTTTTATCTCTGATATGTATTGACATCCTTTGAAGGCATCTTTGCCGATAGTTATGATACCATCTGGCAAAATAACTTCATCTAGATTCAAACAATCTGAAAATGCTGCATCAGCGATTATTCGTGTGCCTTCTTTGATGGTATACGATCCAGAGAGAGTGTGATCAACGGCTATAAGATTGTTATTGACATACAATACTCCATTTTCCCAATTCTTTGGATTGTTATAGATAGGTGTTGAAGAAAAAGCATTCGAAGAAATTTCTATTACCGTTTCTGGAATACTAACGCGTCTTGTTTTTTTACCCAAATATTTAATGCCAGTAACGGGTATCTTTTGACCTTCATACTTGATATATGAAGGAATCTTTACATACCCCAAGAATGTTATCTTACAATTCTGAACAGATGCCCTATAAGAGTCATTATCTCCATCAACCCAATATTTCAATCCTAATGTCTCTAGCCCATATTCTCCTAATCTGGCGTTACGCGTTTCGCATCCTGACAATAATAGCATACAGATAGCAACGATTACAACACTTGACAATCGTGCCGAAAATTTATTTCTCATCTTGTTTAATAATTTTATGTTTGTTTTTTATTTTGTTAACTGCATATCATTCCTCAATTGGCAATATCTTACCAAATTGACGCCATGAATACGTGTCTTTGTATTTAGGAATAGCTTGTGCTGGTACGTATAATTTGATACGTGATTTAGACACATTGTGACACATCCATAACTTGTCTTCAGGAGGGGTCATCGCGTGACATACTATGGTCTTTAGAGATTTGCTATCTGAAAAGGCATAAGCATCTATGACTTTTAGACTACGAGGTAATACTATTTTTTCTAAAGATTTGCAATCTGAAAAGGCATATTCAGATATCCATTTAACCTTGTTAGGAATCTCAATGGACTTTAGAGATATGCATCCATGAAAACAGCTAACAGGCACATGTGTAATAGATGGTGATAGTACGATGGATTCTAATGATGTACAATCATAAAATGCCCTATCACGAATAAGATTCACACTCTTTGGAATAATTACTGACGTTAATGAATGACAATCTCGAAATGCTTCTTCCTCAATCTCTAGCAAGCCTTCGTGCATGACCACCTCCTGCAATAACCTACAATTCTCGAATGCCTCTGTGTTGATATGACTGACTGATGCTGGAATAACAACTTTTTCGAAATTACAATTCGCGAATGCTTGACTAGCGATGACTCTTGTGTCTTCTGCTACCTCATACGTTCCTTCTGCGCTTTTATGAACAGCTATCAAGTTCTTACTTATATATAAGGCGTTATTCTTCCAATTCTTCTCATTATTATAGATACCAGAACCATAAAAAGCATTGCAACCTATATCTTTCACACTCTTAGGGATGAATATTCGTTTGAGATTTGCTTCATTCTTAAAAGCATTATCTGCAATTTTTGTTACCGTATATTTTTTTCCATCATAATACACATGAGAAGGTATTCTTATGATAGGTAGAAAACTACATTCACCGACTACAACCATCCCATCCGAGGTATAAGTATCCTCCTCGAATATCAATTGATTAGATCTTAATCTCCAGAACCGATAATCTCTTCTCAAATACATAGAACAAGAAGAAAAAATAGATAGGAAACAAGCGAACAGCAGCACTTTGCAGAGCATGGATAATAATTTCTTTTTCATGACAGTTAATCCATTGGCAGAATTAAACCAGCGCATATTTGATTTTTCCAATGGGTTTGTTGTTAATAAAGTTAATATATTGTAGGATAGTTAGTGCGCTGACTTTGCCGATAATACGAGCAAACAATCCTACTTGTTGTTTAGCATAATTGTGACATAACATAAGTTGGTCAACCATCTGTGAGAAAAGCGTTTCTACACGTTTCCTTGCCTTAGCAAAGGGAGGAAAAGTGGGTTTCTAAAGTTACTAAAAATCAACGATATGTGCAACTTTTTTATTGCTTATTTTACATCAAAGAACACTTTTTTTAATTCCGCCAACGAGTTTTTACGTGAATATTCATGATATAATAAATTACATTGAAACGCAGCAAAGGTAGTAAAATTTTAGCATGTGTGCAAATATTTGTATAAAATAATTCACTTAAATCATTACATCCTGATTGGAGAATGCGATTTTTTTGCAAAAAAATCTAGTTATAAAACTTATTACTATTTTTGTGACAATGTAACAGATCTTTTTCTTCTATACATATTAGCTCGCGCGCGTGGAAGGATGTACATCAACAAAGTACTGTCACATCTGTCGCAAAAACCACGTCCTGCTATATGATATAAAAGCAATGTCTGTTTCTCTTATTGTCTCTTCCTGTGGTAAGAAGCCACTCTGCCATAACTAATGGTTTCTTCTATAAATTGATTTGTTGTGACCTCATATTCCCTTGGTAATTGGCTGTCTGTTTCGTTACCATACCGATACCACTCCGTTACCATTCTTGACGTCATGTTACGGCTAAGTATTTTATATATATATATCTTGCGTGTATGTGATTTTTTTTGTTTTTCTTGCGTATATGCGATTTTTTTTGTACCTTTGCGCGGTTTTATATAAAATATAATGTAACAATGAAAAATAGACTGTTTTTAGCAATTATAATATTGGCGGCGAGCGTGGTGCTCCATGCTGCGCCAACGAACGAGATGATGCATATCCTGACTGGCGGATATGACGCAAAGGTGATGACGCAAGCCGAGATGGATAGTGTGCTGGGCAATGGGCAATTGGCTATTGGTAATGGGCGATATAAGTTGGAATATAAGAATAAGCATCAACTGTTTCGTCATTCGTTTTTGGCAGACTACTACCTAGTGGATACGCAAAAGGGCGATACGATTGCGCTGTGCGATGAGCCCGTGCGTGATGCGGTGATGTCGGCGAATGGTAAGTATGTGGTATATGCCAAAGCAGATAACAACCTATATATCTATAAGATTGACTTCAAGACCGAGGTAGCAGTGACTGACTCGCATGATGAAGGTGATCTGATGGATGTAGAGGAGCGACCTAATACGCAGATCTTCAATGGCGTGACGGATTGGCTATACGAGGAGGAATTTGGTACGACGGCGCTCCTTGCCTTCTCGCCAGATAGTAAATATCTAGCCTTTGTGCGTTTGGATGAGAAAGAGGTGCCCACGTTTGAATGGCAGACGTTTTTGCCGCTCGGCAAAAATGGTTTAGAGGACGCTCGCGCTGCGAGCTACGGTTTAGGGTTTAGGGATAACGGATTGTATCCAGAGGTGCATAGTTTGCGTTATCCAAAGGCAGGTGAGAAGAATGCGGTAGCAAGTTTGTGCGTATATGACCTATATTATAAGACCACTAAAACGGTTGATTTGCCTATCAAAGAGGAGGATTATATCCCTCGTGTGCTATGGCGTGGCGATGCAGCGACAGGCGGTGAGGTGGTGGTGCTGACACTCAATCGTGATCAAACGAAGATGGTGGTATATACCATTAATCCTAAGTCCACCGTAGCGCACCCATTCTATGAGGAGCAGAGCAGGAAACACTATGTGGACTACCAATTGTTCGATGAATGGCAATGGTTGAGCGATGGCCGAGTGGTAGTAGTAAGCGAGAAAGAGGGGTATAACCAAGCGTATATGTATTCATCGCAAGGTATCGAGCAGAAGAAGTTGACCAAGGAGGAGCGCGATGTGATGAAGGTATATGGATATGATGAGAAGTTACAAACACTCTACTATCAGGCTGCCCCTACGCCTATGACGCGCCATGCGTATGCACTGAATACAAAGAAGAATACCACGACCTGTCTAACCAAAGGTGAGGGAACGCATGCGTTGACCTTCTCGAAGGATTGGAAGCGATATATCGACTGCTATCAGAGTGTGAGTGTGCCTAATATGTACACGTTGTATGAGATTAGAGGTGAGAGGGTAGAGGCGAAAGGCACGGTATTGGACAACGATTCGGTGTTGAAAGCATGGAAAGAGAGTGGATTGCCCAGTAAGGAGTTTTTTGAGCTGGAGACGGAGCGTGGCGATGTGCTAAACGCATGGATGATCAAGCCAGTGGGCTTTGATGCAGCGAAGAAGTATCCTGTAGTGATGATGCAATATAGTGGTCCAGCTAGTCAGCGTGTGACCGACACATGGCGCAAGCGCTTTGGACATTACTTGGCATCGCAGGGCTATTTGGTGGTATGTGTGGATGGACGCGGTACGAATGCGCGCGGCAGAGCGTGGCGCAATGCTACCTATATGCAGTTGGGCGTGAAGGAGGCTGAGGATCAGATCAGTGCAGCAAAATACTTGAAGACATTGCCATATGTGGATGGCGATCGCATGGCTATCTGCGGATGGAGTTATGGTGGGTATGAGACGCTGATGTGTTTGAGCAAACAGGCTGAGTTGGTGTGGAAATGTGGTATTGCTATCGCGCCCGTGACGAGTTGGCGATTGTATGACTCGGCATACACCGAGCGCTATATGCGTCGTCCGCAAGTGAATGAGTTTGGCTACGAGAAAGCTGATGTGATGCAGCTGGCGAATGACCTTAAGGGTAATCTGCTATTGGTGCATGGTTTGGCGGATGATAATGTGCATGCCCAACAGTCGTGGCTATATGTAGATGCTCTTGTGCAAGCAGGCAAGCAATTTGAGATGCAAATGTATGTGGACGATAATCATTTCCTGAGAAATGGAAATAATTATGAGCATTTGCATAAGCGTATTATGCTATTTTTAGAGAAAAATTTATAAACAATTAAAATCTAATTATTATGACAAACAAAAAAACAAACATCTTACCCATTGTGGTAATGTTTTTATTGTTCTTTATGATTGCATTCGTAACGAACTTTGCTGGTTCAATGGGTGTGATTGTGAAGAATCAATTTGGAGCAAGCAGTGCTATGGCACAGTTAGGAACCTTGGCTAACTTCATCGCTTATGCAGTGATGGGTGTGCCTGCTGGTTTGATCTTAAAACGCAAGGGGTATAAGTTTACCTCTTTGTTGGCTGTATCGGTCGGTTTTGTCGGTGTAGGTATACAATGGTTGAGCGGCTATGTTGAGAGTTTTGGAGTATATGTATTAGGTGCTTTCATCGCAGGTTTCTCGATGTGTCTGCTCAATATCGTGGTGAACCCTATGCTCAATACCCTTGGTGGTGGTGGCAAACGCGGTAATCAGTTGATTCAATTTGGTGGTTCTTGTAACTCCATAGGTGGAACCTTAGCGCCAATTATTTTGGGTTACCTAATAGGTGGTTCTGCTGCTACGGCACAAGTGGGCGATGCTGCTCCTGCTATGTTGGCTGCTATGCTCATCTTCTTGTTGGCATTCGTGATTATCTCGCTGACTAAGATTCCTGAGCCACATATCGAAACAGCTGAGCAACGTGCTGCGGCTAAGGCAAATAAAGACCAATATAGCCCACTCAGCTTCCGTCACTTTGTGTTGGGTGCTATCGCTATCTTCTTCTACGTGGGTGTAGAGGTAGGTATTCCTAATACAGCTAACCTGTATATGTCCAACAACCCTGCTGTAGGTCCTGCTATCGCGGGTACTGTAGTGGGCTTGTACTGGTTGATGATGATGTTCGGTCGTCTGATAGGTGGTGCCGTAGGTGGCAAGGTGAGCAGCAAGGCAATGTTGGTGGCTGTATCGTCATTGGCTATCGTGATGCTATTGTGCGTGATGTTCTTCCCTGAGACTTGGGTAGTGACATTCAAGGGCATCGAGTTGCCAGTGAGCATGATTCTCATGTTCCTATGCGGTCTCATGACCAGCGTGATGTGGGGTGCTATCTTTAACCTCGCTGCTGAGGGATTAGGCAAATATACACCAGCGGCTAGCGGTATCTTCATGGCATTGGTTTGCGGCGGTGGTATCTTGCCTTTCTTCCAAAACCTCTTGGCTGACCACACTAACTATTTGATTTCTTATATCGTGCCAATTGCTGGATTGTTGTACATTCTCTTCTATGCCCTTGTGGGTAGCAAGAATGTGAACAAGGATATTCCTACGGAATAAGTGTTTAGTGGACGCTACGCTACTGTTTGGTGTTTAATGTTTAAAGAATTATAATTATGCAAAAGAAACCTTATGTACTTGGCCTTGATATGGGTGGAACCAACTCCGTATTGGGCGTAGTAGATGCACGTGGTCACGTATTGGCACGTACATCAATCAAAACTCAAGCATTCCCTGACATCAACGATTATGTCAATGCGTTGTATGATGAAGCAATAAAGATCGTAGATTCAGTAGGTGGTATGGATCTTATTCGCGGTATTGGTGCAGGTGTGCCAAATGGCAATTATTATACTGGCTATATTCAAGATGCAATGAACTTGCCATGGCAAACCGTTCCATTTGCACAACTCATGAGCGACCGCTTTGGTATTCCATGTAAGATTACCAATGATGCAAACGCTGCTGCAATGGGTGAGATGACCTATGGCGCAGCTCGCGGTATGAAGAACTTTATTATGATCACTCTTGGTACAGGTGTAGGTTCTGGTATCGTGATTGATGGTAAGGTGGTATATGGTCATGACGGTTTTGCTGGTGAGTTGGGTCATACATGCGCTGTTCGTGGCGAGGAAGGTCGTCCATGCAACTGCGGCAAGAAAGGTTGCCTAGAGGCGTATGCTTCGGCTACAGGTGTAGCACGCACCGCTAAAGAGATCATCTCTTCTACTACCAAAGATACCATATTGCGCAAGTTGGATATTGATGCAATCACCTCTAAGGATGTGTACGATGCTGCAGAGCAAGGCGATGAAGTGGCTAAAGAGATTTTCGACTTCACGGGTACTATTCTTGGACAACAATTGGCAGATTTTATTGCTTTCAGCGCACCAGAGGCTATCGTGTTGTTTGGTGGTTTGACCAAGTCTGGTCATTGGATTAAAGATCCTGTAGAGAAAGCAATGAACGAAAATGTGTTGCCATTGTGGCGCAACAAGGTAGCTGTTTTGTTCTCTGATCTAAAAGAGGCAGACGCTGCTGTATTGGGTGCTTCTGCATTGGCATGGGGTGATTAAGTCCTAGAGAACTAGCAAAGCTAGCAAAACTAGTAGGGTCAGCAGAATTAGAAAGATGAGGTTGCTGTACCAATTCCCCACATGGCTACAACGTCTTTATCGTGGCGTTGTATGGCGAATGGATGCATCATCGAAGGTGGTATATCTTACCTTCGATGATGGTCCAATACCAGAATGTACGCCAGAAGTATTGGATATACTGGCAAGGTATGGTGTGAAAGCTAGTTTTTTTATGGTGGGAGAGAATGCCGAACGTTATCCCGAACTTGTGGCGCGTGTACGCGCGGAGGGACACACCATCGGTAACCATACTTATCATCATATGCGCGGACATCAGTCGTGCACCAAAACATATGTGGCAGATGCGCTATGCGGAGAGGGTGTATTGGCTACTAAATTGTTTCGCCCTCCGCATGGCAGAATGCGCTTCTCGCAAAAGAAGGCCATCTTGGCTGCGGGATATACCGTCTATCTGTGGGATGTGCTGACGCATGACTATAATCCACGTTATTCCGTGGAGAAAATATTGTCGATTGTACAGCGCTATACGCGTAATGGCAGTATCATTGTGATGCATGATTCGATGAAGTCAAGAGATCGGATGTTGAAGGCATTACCGCTTGTCATCGAGGATTTGCAGAGTAGGGGATTTCGCTTGGAGGCGCTAAATGCGTCAGTTTAGAGCACCTGCTATGTCGGTGAGAGGCAGGTGATAGATTTAGAAAATAATGAAGCAAAGATATATACATATATTGATAGGATTGCTGGTGCTCTTGGCATCATGCGCCAATCGCGGACAGGGACCACAAGGCGGACCTCGAGATACGATTCCACCTAAGGTGGTAAAGGAAGTGCCAGCGGATGGCATGCTGATGTTTCACGGAAAGAAAGTGGAGATAACGTTTGATGAATATATCCAATTGAATGATGTGCAGAACAATGTACTGATCTCGCCTCCTCAACAGAAAACGCCCGAGGTGAAGGCGATGGGTAGGACTGTATCGGTAGTGTTTCAAGAGGAATTGCAAGACTCTACGACATATACGATTGATTTTGGGGCTGCGATCTGCGACTACAACGAGAAGACGCCTCTCGAAGGCTATGTGTTTGCTTTCTCTACGGGCAATCATATTGACTCGTTGGCTATTTCTGGTTGTGTGTATAATGCGGCTACCATAAGTCCCATGCCTGCTGTCTTAGTGGGTATTCACCGTAACATGGAAGATTCTGCGATGAGTACGTTGCCTTTTGCTCGCGTGACGCGTACCGATTCTGAGGGTAATTTCACGATTCATAATATACAACCAGGTAGCTATCGCCTTTATGCGCTGAATGATATCAGCCGTGATTATTTGTATCAACCAGGCGAAGCGTTGGCTTTTTATGATTCGGTTATCACACCCACGTTTGAAGTGGAAATGCATACCGACACGGTATGGCGTGATACGGTGGGTATTGACCTGTTGACGGGGGATACACTTTTTACTCGATTGGTGGATTCTACTTATGTGCATGCTGTGACGCACTTCTATCCTGATTCGCTGGTTTTGTGGTATTTCGAAGAGGCAAAGCAACGTCATTACTTCCAAGGAATTCATCGTGAGGAGCAACATGCGTTTACGTTAATATTCTCTGCTCCACAAGATTCGTTGCCTGAGATTCGCGCCTTGCGCCCGAGTGAGGTGGATAGCGTGAAGATCGATTCAGCATGGGTTAACTTCTTGGATTATAGTTTGTTGCAGGCGTCGAAGCATAATGATACGATTACGTATTGGCTTACGGATTCGCTGGCGATAGGGATGGATAGTATCTATCTGCAGATGCAGTATAAGGTGACCGATTCTCTGTACAACCTAGTGCCGCAAACAGATACCATATTAGCTGTGTATCGTCGTCCGCGTATGTCAGATAAAGCGCGTGAGTTGTATGAACGTAAAAAACGCGAACGCAAACTTGAATTACGAACCAATACTTCATCAGCGTTTGATGTCTATGATACTATCCGTGTGAAGTCCGCTTTCCCATTGGATTCGGTGCATGATACGCTGTTCCACCTCTCACACAAGGTGGATACGACATTCAAGCCAGTGCCATTTGAGATTCATAAGCATGATTCAATGGCAATGATGCTGTATGTGGTCGCTAAGTTGCAACCAGAAGAATCGTACCGATTGAAAATTGATTCGGCCGCTTGTCGAGATATATATGGTGCGTGCAATGATAGTATTCAGCAGAATATTAAACTCAAATCCAAGAATGATTATTCGTCTTTGCGCGTGAAAATGGTGCAATGGGATACTCGTGCACGTATTCAGTTGATGAGCGAAAAAGATGAAGTGCTTAAGGAATTACCTGCGCAACCCGACGGAGCATTGTTTGAGTATCTCAAGCCAACAACCTATTACCTACGTTTGTATATTGACGAGAATGGCGATGGCAAATGGACAACAGGTGATTGGATGCTTAAGCGGCAACCAGAGCCCATCTACTATTACCCAAAGAAACTCAAACTGCGTGCTAACTGGGATTTTGAAGAGCAGTTCGATCACTTGGCTCTTCCTCGGATAAAGTCTAAGCCAAAGGCATTGCGAGGAACATCCAATAAGAAGAGAAAGTAAAGCCTGTTGAACAATGTTGAAGAATTCTTCACACTTCATGTGGTTCTTCCTTGTATTGGGATTGCTGGTGCAGATCGTGACGTTCTGTACCATGCCCCATGGCCCATGGGCATTAGTCAGCGGTATGCTGGGGATATGTTCGGTGGTATTGGGTGCACAAGGAAATATTCTCACGTTTGTGTTCGGATTTGCACAGGTAGGAACCTATACCTATCTTTGTTACGTGGAGCATTTCTATGCGGAGATAGCGATCAATATCTACTATTTTATTACGATGATCTATGGTGTCTACTGCTGGCGTAAGCGTTTGACGAATAATACATTGCAGGTGCAGACGCGCCGATTGTTACCTAAGATATTTCCGCTGTTGGGGATGACGATAATAGCTGTTTCTCTATTGATGGGATGGCTGCTCGGTCAATATACCGATGATCCACAACCGTACCTAGATGCGTTCACTACAGTGCCTGCTATCGTGGCGCAAATATTGATGGTAATGGCGTACCGCGAACAGTGGTATCTATGGCTAATCGTGGATGTACTGGCTATGATTATGTGGCTACGCGCCGAAAACTATTGCATGGCTGCGCAGTATGCCTTTTGGTGTGCCAACTGTGTGTATGGCTACATCCAATGGACCAAATCGTTGGAAAAATAATCTCGCCCCATCGCTTTATCGCCGTTAACCTTCCACAAAATTGCCTACTACCTGCGGCAATAAGGCTTTTTCGGCTTGTTGTACGCGCTCGGTGAGGCTTTCTGGTGTGTCGTCTGCTGCCACGGCTATTGCTTCTTGAGCAATGATGCCACCGCCGTCCACCTCTGCACTCACATAATGTACCGTGCAGCCAGCTTCTTTGTCACCAGCGGCTAATACTGCCTCTTGCACACGAATGCCGTACATACCCTTGCCGCCATGTTTGGGCAGCAATGAGGGATGGATATTGATAATGCGTTTTTCCCATTTTTCGCATATCCATTGCGGGATAATAGCCAAGAAACCAGCCAATACCACCAACTGCACCTCATGCTCATTCAGTGCATTATCAATCATCTTCCAATCTTTGGTTTGCAGGGTAGGGATATCTGCTTTTGCCGCTCGATTCAATGCCATACACTCGCGATTGGTGATCACTAATGCCACACGATAGCCATATCTGTCTTGGCTATCAATCAATGTTTGCAAGGTGGTGCCCGTTCCCGATGCAAAAACAGCTATTTGGAATGTATTATTCATCTTTAATGTCCGCGTACAAATACGCCTTCGGCTTGATTGTCAACGAAACAGCACTCGTCTGAATGTTCTTCGGCGAATGCTGTTTCTTGTTCCTGTATATATTCCTCGTAAGTCATTAGCGCAATTTCGCACCAAACTTATCTTCGAATACCTTTTGCAGTTTTGCCATGATGGCTTCAATCTGCTTATCCTTCAGGGTGTTTTCCGCGTCTTGAAGAATAAACGAAAGGGCATAACTCTTCTTACCCGCCTCAAGGTTCTTGCCCTCATAGACGTCGAAGAGGGTGACTGCCTTCAAGAGCTTCTTCTCGGCTGCCAAAGCGGCTTTTGCCAACTCAGCGAACTTCACCGATTTATCCACCAATAGCGCAAAATCGCGTTTCACCTCTGGGAACTTAGGCAGATCGTTGATCACTGGCTTGTATTGCTTATTCAATCTCAGCAACATGTTCCAATCCAAATCGGCGTAATATACAGGGTTATCGATGTCAAATGCCTTGAGCAACTTGCCATTCACTACGCCCATCATACCGATCTGCTTGCCGTTAGGTGCTTTGATCACCATGCCGTCTGAACACAGTTCGCTCTCCAATGCCTCCAATGTGCAGTTGCCGATGTTCACACCCAAACGACGGAGCACGTTATTCACATACGCATTCAATGTGTAGAACGACACTTTCTCCTCTTTTTGTACCCATGATTGTGCGGTCTTATTACCGGTCAACCACAACGCCAAGTGTGGCTCCTCGCTGTATGCGTACAATGGATCATACACCCAATGTGGGTCTTTCGCTTGACGCACCGCAATCTTTTCCGCATCGTAGTGGTAGCAGTTGCCAAACTCGTAGAACTTCAAGTCGGCGTTCTTGCGGTTGGCATTGCGTTGGATGCTCTCCAAACCGCCAAAGAGCAATGTCTGACGCATCACGCCCAGGTCTTGACTCAGTGGGTTCATGATTTTTACGCAACCAGCTAACGATAATCCTTCAAGCGCCTCATAATAAGACACTTTAGTCAGCGAGTTGTTCAATATCTCGTTGAAACCTTGTGCCGTCAATTGCTCCGAGATGCGAATCTGCAAGGCCACTGGATTGGGCTTTGGATTATAACTCAGCGAAGTGTTCAATTTCTCAGGAAACTCCACATTATTGTAGCCGTAGATACGGAGAATATCCTCCACCACGTCGCACTCGCGTTGTACGTCCACGCGGTAGCGAGGCACGCCAATATGCCATGTGTCGCCCTCTTTGCTTACGATCTCCATCTCCAATGCACCCAAGATACGTTCGATCAATTCCTCGCCTAACTGCTTGCCAATCAACGCATTCACGCGTGGAATATTCAACTCTACTGGGAATGGAGGGAAGTATTTCTCGCCTTTCGCCTCTCGCCTTTCTCCTTTAACCTGATCTACAACCTCCATCGCAATCTCACCGCCAGCTACCTCTTGGATGAGCAATGCACAACGCTTCAACACATACAAAGTGTTGTTTGGATCGCAACCACGCTCATAGCGGAAACTAGCGTCAGTAGAGAGTTGATGACGGCGAGCCGTCTTTCGGATGCTCACTGGATCAAAGTATGCGCTCTCCAAGAAGACATTCGTGGTTGTCTCGGTGATACCAGAATCTTGTCCGCCAAACACGCCGGCGATACACATTGGCTCCTCCGCATTACAGATCATCAAGTCGGCGGCAGACAAGGTGCGCTCCACACCATCCAACGTCACAAACTTCTGACCCTCAGACGCATTCTTCACAATCACCTTGCCACCTTTGATCTTATCCGCATCAAAAGAGTGGAGTGCTTGACCCATCTCGTGAAGTACGAAGTTGGTTACGTCAACCACGTTGTTGATTGGGCGAATACCCACTGTGCTCAACGCTTTCTTCAACCAATCTGGCGACTCTTTGATGGTCACGCCTTGGATGCTCACACCCGTATAGCGAGGGCATGCTTGTGCATTCTCTACCACAACCTCGATTGGCAACGCATGGCTTTGTACAGCAAATCCCTCTACAGAGGGTTTCTCTAGCCTTATCGCCTCATCGCCTTCTCGTCTTCTCGCCTCATAATACGCATACAAATCGCGTGCTACACCATAGTGACTCGCACCATCCGCACGGTTGGGAGTGATATCCACCTCTATCATCGTGTCGTCTTCCACACCAAAATACTCCTTAGCAGGCATTCCCACTGGCGTATCCGCTGGCAACACCATGATGCCATCATGACTACTACCCACGCCTATCTCGTCCTCTGCGCAGATCATGCCCAGTGACTCCTCGCCGCGGATCTTGCCTTTCTTGATTGTGAACTTCTCATCGCCGTCGTATAGCACGGTGCCTACGGTCGCCACAATCACCTTCTGACCAGCTGCTACATTGGGTGCACCGAACACGATCTGCAAGGGTTCTGCATCGGGCGCCACGCGGGTGGTAGTGATATGCAGGTGGTCGGAATTGGGGTGGTCCACGCAGGTGAGCACCTCACCTACAACCAAGCCTTCCAAACCGCCTTTAATCGTCTGTACTTTCTCTACTTTGCCTACTTCCAAACCAATGGAAGTCAAAATCTTTGCTACTTCCTCTGCTGAATCATTCAGTGCGATGTAGCGTTTCAACCAATTATACGAAATATTCATATGTGTTATTGTTTATTAATCACGGTTAATTTCATCATATGTATTTTGTCGCGTAGGATCGATATCCATCAGCAAATCATACACCATCTTCTTCTCTTCGCTAGTGCCTTTCTTAAAGATATTCACCAACTCATCCGCCTTTGCATCCAAAAATGCATTCACTACATAGGTCGCTGGACGAGCGTTATATGCCTCTTTCAGCACCTTGATATCTTTCGCAATCCGCGCACGACCATTACCCACATTATTCACCATCTCATCCAATCCATGACGGTGATAATCGTAGTAATACAAGCGGTATTTCTTAAACGCTTCATCCATCAGATTATTAATCAGCGCATAACGATTGCGATTGCTTTCAAACGCTTTCCAACCTGCCATCTCTGCATTGTCCAGCGACGCCGATTGTGCTGACGTCACGATACTCTCGCAGGCTTGAAAATAAGGTGTGCCACCCAACTTCGAAAACGAATCCATGTCATGACCGATAATCAGATAGCAATAATAGGCCAACAATGCGGTCAAGTTGCTCGTGAAAGTGTTCTGTTGATAGTCTAAACGATCGTATTCTTGGTACGTGAACACAAAGTTATTATCCTTGAAATTGATCGTTGGAGTCGAATAACTTGTACCAAACACTGGGCGTCGACTTTGGCATGTGAATTCACAGTTAAACACACCATCTTGCACGCTCTTTACTACCAACAGCATGCTGCACTCTATACGCTCCTTCTCCTGAAAGGTCATGTTCGTCCAACGTTGTGTGTTGACAAACTCTTCAATACTTTGCTTCAAGGTGTTGAACACTTCCTTGTTGGTGCCCTGCACTTGCTCCGAGTTAATAGTCACTGTGCATCTCAACTCCTGTGCTGGCAATGAAAGGACGCACACAGTCAGGGATATGATAAATAATAGTCGTCTCATTAATATATTCAAAATGCTTAATTCTTAATCGACAAAATATTTCCTGTCATTGGGTTAATATGGATAACTGGTGCTTGTTTGACTGTAAACCATTGTTTTGCCATTGGTATTGCCACACCGAACTGAGCAATCTGATACTTTTCGCTCACCATTTCTTTGCTTTTGTATGTCACACTCACCTTGGCTTCACCTGGAATGTTGTAGTATAATTGCGACAATAAGGGTGATTTGCTGTTGCTCTCTACAGCTATTCCTAAGGTTTGTTTCGTTGCCTCCAAACTGATATATAGTGGCTCGCCACTCAAGTCATCTGCTGCCACTACACCGCTGTGCACCGAGAAACGGCATAACGTCTCATTTTGTACGCTCTCAGAGGGGGTGTAGGTCACACAATATGATGCATGACGTACCACTGTCTTTCCGATAAACAACGCCACTAACGATTGCTCTTGCTCATCCAACTCTGCCAACACTTGCTTCATCGCTTCTCCATCGGCGGGCACATGCTCCACCTCACCTGCCAACAAGTTCAAGCGCGCCTCACGAATACGATAAATCAACTTCGCAGCACCCTCTGCCATCTTGGCGGTCGAACTAGCCATGAACTGCTCCTCCAACAATGGCATCAACTCTTCTGCGCCTCTGTCCTCTGAACAGTAGCCCGTAGGGCGTCCACTAAACGGTAGCGGCTCTGCCGCGTCCTCTAGACCTATATTATACCCCAATAATCGGCCATCCGCACTCAATGTGAGCATCTGCTCTTTTATGCCTTGTGCTGCGCTCACCTTATACGCGCGATCCATGTCGGCTATGGTCGATATTTCACTACGGACACCTCTCAGTACATAACTTGTCTTATCTTCTGTGATCACGTCTTCGGTGCCCAGATAACGACCTGCATATTGGTAGAAGATACCTGGCTCTTGCTCCACAATATCGTATGCTAACGTGATAACCAACTCATTCTTAGGCATGTAGTACACTACTGCCGCCTCATTCTCTTGCACTACTTGTGCCATGCTCATCTGACCTATTGCCACGAGCATTATACTCAAAAAAATCTTTTTCATATATCTTTTATCTCTACTATCTTATCTCTTATCTCTCTCCTCTCCCCAAATCTCCCACGCAGCATTCGCTTGCACATGCAACATCTCCAAGCCGTTCTTCACCCTGCAACCTCGCTCCTCACCCATCTGCAAGAACAATGTCTTCTCTGGATTGTAAATGCAGTCGTACAGCAAATGTCCTTCTGTCAGATACTCATAGGGTATCTTTGGCAACTCTTTCTCATACGGATGCATACCCAATGGCGTACAATTCACAATCACCGTATGATTCCGCATCACTTTCTCATTCACCTCCTCATAACCGATCACCGCCCCCCAGTAGCCCGCAGGGCGTCCACTAAACGGTAGCGGCTCTGCCGCGTCCTCTAAACGAGCACTCCCCCCTCTCCTGCTCACCACCGTAAAATCCATTCCCATCGCCTTCAACGCATATTGTATGGCCTTACTCACGCCGCCTGTGCCCAACAGCAACGCACGACGATCTTCTGGCATCAATATCTCACGGACACTCTCACGAAAGCCTATCCAATCCGTGTTGTAGCCCTTCCCTTGCTTCACCACATTCACCGCACCGATCTCTCTTGCCGCGACATCTATATCGGTCAAATAAGGGATGATCAACTCCTTGTATGGGTACGTCACGTTCAGCCCTTCCAACGACTCCAACAAGGGGAGCGCATCCGTGATGCAATCTATCTGATGAACCTCGTAACTCGCATCTATCCTCTCACGAACAAACAACTCCGTGAAATACTTCTCAGAGTACGAATGTCCCAACGGATTCCCTATGATGCCATATCTCCTCATCACCCTCTAACCTCTCTATGCGCTATGCGCATGAAGGGTTACTTCGCTTCGCTCATGAATAATTACTTCGTGAATGGTTACTTCGTGAAATTCATCGGAGATAACTCTTCATGCGAAGCATAACTTTTCAGCCCGCAGGGCTAACTATTCATCGCCTCTAACCTTGAAAATTTCTTATCTCTACTCTCTTATCTTTTATCACCGCCTTATGGGTCGCTGAATGAAACTCTTTTCCTCCTACGCCCGCTTGCAGCGCATCGTAGATCTTGTCTATCTCCGCAAATCCATACTCCTTCAGCTCCTCGTACAACTGCGCTCTGCCTGCCTCGAGGCTCTCTCGTCCTTCCAACCAATCCACATACCCTTGCATACGCTCTGCCGTCGCAGCGATATGCTCAATCTCCGCCTTGCTATAACTCTTCAACTGCTCACGCACCGCATTGCGCTTGATCGACGTGTCGCTGTTCGTCGAATCATCCACCCAGGACAAATGACGGATATCCCGCAAGTAATGCTCAATATAATCCCGCGTCGTGCACAATAGCGGACGTATAATGGGTATCCTCCTTCTCTCATCACCTCTAAACTGTAGCCCCGCAGGGGCGTCCTGTAGGCGCGTTGCGCCGTCCTCTAAACACTCATACGGATTATCCGCCTTCGCTCGCATACCGCACAGCCCCCTGATGCCTGTTCCGCGCTTGAGGTTCAGCAGCACCGTCTCTGCTTGGTCGTTCTGATGATGGGCCACAGCTATGGCTTTGCACCCTTCTGCTGCCGCCAACTCCGCAAACCACCGATACCGCAACTCACGCGCCGCCATCTCTATGCTCAACCCCTTCTCCTTGGCATAACCCACGGTGTCAAAATGCTTCACAAACACCTTTATCTCTCCTCTCCTATCTCTTATCTCTACTCTCTTATCTCTCCTCTCTCCTCTCTTCACAAAGGCTTCATCTCGATCACTTTCTTCGCCTCTGAGGTGGAAGTTGCAATGCGCCACTACACATTCGAATCCTCCTCGTTGTAGTACGTCTAGTAGTGCTATGCTGTCTGCTCCTCCGCTCACGCATACGAGCACCTTGTCGCCTTTTTCCAGCAACTTCTTGTCGCGTATATATTTCATCACTCGTCGCAGCATTCTCACCCATACTATTACAACCTGCAAAGGTACATAAAAAAATGCATATACACAAGTTTTTGGATAAAATTCCATTTTATCACACGCTTTTTTGAGTTATGTGCACGAATATCACAAACATTCATTGGAAAATTTGCATATGTCCAAAAAAAACAGTAATTTTGCACGCATTTTAATATGGAGTACTATGTTTGACAATTTATCAGAAAGACTAGAAAGATCATTTAAGATTCTCAAAGGTGAAGGTCGTATCACCGAAATCAATATCGCGGAAACCGTTAAGGATATCCGCAAAGCCCTCTTGGAAGCCGATGTCAACTACAAGACCGCTAAACAATTCACCGACCAAGTAAAAGCCAAAGCACTCGGTCAAAACGTGATGACCGCTGTCCGCCCAGGACAACTCATGGTCAAGATCACCCACGACGAGTTGGCAACCCTCATGGGTGGTGAAGCTGCGGAGATCAACCTCAAAGGTAGTCCTGCGGTGATATTGATGAGTGGTCTTCAAGGTTCGGGTAAGACTACTTTCTCTGCTAAACTCGCAAACTACCTCCAAACCAAGAAGAATAAGAAGGTCATGATGGTGGCGTGCGACGTGTATCGTCCTGCTGCTATCGAGCAACTCCGCGTACTCGGCGAGCAAATCAATGCCAAAGTCTATACTGGCGAAGGTGAGGCCAACCCAGTTATCAAAGCACAAAAAGCCATCCAAGAGGCGAAGACCTACGGCTATGACGTGGTGATCGTCGATACAGCGGGTCGCTTGGCGGTGGATGAGCAGATGATGCAAGAAATTGCTGCTATCAAGCAAGCTATCAACCCACAAGAAACCCTCTTCGTGGTAGATGCCATGACGGGTCAAGACGCTGTGAACACCGCCAAGGAATTCAACGACCGCCTTGATTTTGATGGAGTTATCCTTACCAAACTCGATGGTGATGCGCGCGGCGGTGCTGCCCTCAGTATCCGTTCGGTAGTGCAAAAACCTATTAAGTTCATTGGTACTGGCGAGAAGATGGATGCGCTGGATGTCTTCCACCCATCGCGTATGGCAGACCGTATATTGGGTATGGGTGACGTGGTATCCCTCGTGGAGCGCGCACAAGAGCAATACGATGAGGAAGAGGCACGCCGCATTAGCAAGAAGATTGCTAAGAATCAGTTTGACTTCAATGACTTTAAGTCACAACTTGAGCAAATCAAAAAGATGGGTTCGATGAAGGACCTTATGGGTATGATTCCTGGTATGAGCAAGGCGATTAAGGATGTAGAGGTGAGCGATGATGCCTTCAAACCAATCGAAGCGATTATCTCCTCTATGACTCCTGCGGAGCGCGCTAACCCAGCACTCCTTAATGGTAGCCGCAAGAACCGTATTGCCAAGGGCTCAGGCACCACTATCGTGGAGGTAAACCGTTTCCTCAAGCAGTTCGAGCAAACGAGCAAGATGATGAAGAAGATGCAGCAAATGCAAGGTCTTCGCCGCAGATAAACTATTGAAACCCTGAAACTTTGAAACAAGCGGCTCTGCCGCCTGAAATTGTCGCACCATGACTGTCAAGGAAATCTTCGAATTGCGCAAAGAAGGCAAGATAGAGGAGGCATACAACGCTATCCTGCCGATGTACAAAGTACACCATGGCAAGTACACCAGTCTGGCGATGTTTTGGTGTGCGGTGGATATGATGAATCTTTTGCTCAGCAAAGCAGTAGATAAGAGCGACGCGTCGCTCTCTGCTTTGGCAGAAGCCGAGAAAATCTATATGAGTTTGCAGCGCCTTGCACCAAAGATTTACGACGAGTCTGGTACTTGTCAACAAGCCGTTCTTAACCTTGGCGAAGCACTCAAATCCACACGAGTAAGGGTCGGACAATGATAACAAAAAAGGAGGTCACGCCTCCTTTTTTTATTTCTCAATATGTATCTCGTAAATCGTTTCGTAGGTCTGCCAACCCAATATTTCTGCAGTCTTGCGGTTGATTAGAATATCATCCACAAAATGAATTTTGAATTTTGAATTTTGAATTAAGAATTCCTCCTTACAGAAATTATTTTTTATTTGAGCATCCACGGCTTCGTAAATACGCGGATCGGGTTTGCTCATGTGCATGAGATGGGATGCGAAGCAATGCTCAAACATCGACATATCGTATTGCGATAGGATATGGTGCCAGTGCAAGTCGTTGTTGTTGCTGAGGAGGAACAAGCGATGTCCCGCGTCTTTCCACGATTGGATGAGTTGCAATCGCTCCGCAGGAATACCGCCGTGCATGGCGTTCCATGCTGCAATCACTTCCTCGCGGGTGGTGCCCTCTTTGGCATGCTCCAAGATTGTGTTCACGAAATAGTCGGTGGACACTTTTCCACGCTCATACTGCTCCATCAGACTATCGGCAGTGCCTTCGCCATTGGTAGCCAAACCAAGCATGGCTTTCATTTTCTCTTCACCCATGATGGCGGTGAAACGAGCAATACATTCGGGCATATTGTGGTTCATTAGCACGCCGCCCATGTCGAGGATAATGGTCATTTTTTGTTTAGTGTTTAGTGGACGCTCGCTAGCGAGCTACTGTTTAGTGTTTATAGGCACGAGACCCGAAGATGGTGGAGCCAATACGCACCATGGTGCTACCTTCTTCTATCGCCACGAGGTAGTCATCGGACATGCCCATGGAAATCTGAGGGTGCTCGCTGGGCGAGCTGACGGACGCCTCTTTGAGGCTAATGGACGCTTCGCTATTGGTTACAGGTGAGAGGTTAGAGGCAAGGGATTTTATCTCGCGGAAGCAGCGACGCCATTCTTCCACATCGTTGGTGTTGGTCGCCATGCCCATCACTCCGCAAATCTCTACCCAGGGGTAGGGGCTATAAGGCGAAAGGCTAAAGGCTAAAGGCGAGAGGCGAGAGGCGAGGGACAGGAACTCTTCGGGTGTGAAACCGGATTTGGTTTCTTCTTTGGCTACATGCACCTCCAGTAGCACCTTCACTCGGCGCTGAATCTTCTCGGCTTCACGGTTAATTGCCTCCAACAAACGCACACTATCCACCGAATGAATCATATGCACGAATGGCACGATCTGCTTGACCTTGTTGGTCTGCAGATGACCGATGAAATGCCAACGGATATCTTTAGGTAGTGCCTCGTACTTGGGCAAAAACTCCTGCACACGGCTCTCGCCGAAATCGCGCTCACCACAATCATACGCCTCCATGATAGCTTCATGTGAATGAAACTTACTCACGCAAATCAGTGTCACTCCCGAAGGGATAGTGGCGCGAATAGAAGCGATGTGTTGTTGAATATCCGTCATTATACAGCGCGGAAGACCTCCAAGATAGGCGAGCGGGTGATGCTGATCACTTCGCAATCAAGGTTGCTTACTGCTTGGTGGAGCGATTTGTTAGCCTCGGTGATGTTACCTGCTTGTACATAGATAGTTACGGCTTTGCGTTTCTCTTTGCCGTTATCCTCGATGGTGATCATCTCCACACGTGCTTTGTACCATTGGTCGCCTTCTGGATTAGGGATAAGGTCATAGAATTGCACTTGCTTGCAGCTCTTGGTTTCCCATTCACCAGAGATGTATTTCTGAATCTCGCCGAGCAAACGCTCTTCCACATCGGCTGCGGTCAAGCCCTCAACGAGGTAGGTTTCTTTTACTGCTTTGGGGTTATCCTCGCCTGTTTGGCGGGTGTAACTAATCTTTAGTTCGTAAAATATCATAATAAAATAAAACTATGAGGTATGAGTGATAAGTTATTTCAAAATCAACTTTTTGATGTCTGTTGCTTGTAATGTTCCTTCTGGGAAGGATGTCATAGCCCCAGACCAATAGAGCAATGGTATCTCTGGCTGAGGTTGTACCACATGATCATACGCCTGCTCTTCGCTATTTTCCAAGAGCCAGTTATCTTGCAAGCGGAAATACACATCGCCCGCGTGTTTGCGATAGATGGAATTTTTATCCTCCGAAAGGATTGCTTCGTGGATAGGATATGCTACTTGTACACCTTCAAAATCCATGAGGAAATTAGCTACTTGTCGTTGGATCATCTCCAGCGACATACGTTTTTTCTCAATGAGCATTCGATTGAGATAGATAAATGGTCCATAGCCTCCATCCACCCAACGCTCATGTCCGTGGATTGCCATTAGATAGGTGCCTATTAATGCCGCTGCACGGTCAGAGTTGAAACGTTGTATAGGCAGATTGGCCATCTCTAGGGTAGTGGTAGAATAACCCTTGATAGGGCGTCCAACTACAAGGATTTGGTATTTGTCTTTGCCAATACGTTTATTGAGTTGCTCCATTAAAAAACCGAGGTCTTGGTTTATTCCCATGTACATATCTTCTTGTTCCGCAGACTCGATCGCATCGGATTCTGCTTTGGGCGAAAGCGTATTGAGTTGGAGCAATAGCAGATCAGGATAAATGTCAGAACCTAGTTTTTGGGCTTCTTGTTGGGCTAATGCCAATTCAATTACCAATGTGTTTGCTGCTGGCGAGTGTAATAAATAATCTTTAGTAAGATAGGTAAAACCACGTTTCTTTTCTTGATCAGTAGGGTGGTTATACATAGTAATATCCATACGTGGTGTCCACTCGCGTTCAGCTAGTGTGTTGATGCGTCCGCTGATGTTCATTTTGTCGGCTGCTGCGGGTAAACCTTCTGAGTAGAAGGATGTGGTTACCCATTGTTGTTTTGCAGCATCCAACCAGCAGCAAGCATTCGCTGCATGTCCAGCCATGATAATTGTAGCTTGAGGTAGCAAACCGATAGCATAGATTTTAGCTTGTGGCCCTTGATGCATACGCCATGCATCTGTGATAGTAGTTGAGAGCAATGAGCGTGGCGACATGCTATAGTCGGTACCAATACCCGATGCATTGGGATCTTGCAGTATAGCATTAGCAGTGCGCTCGTTGCGATTGAAGTAATAATCTGCCATCACACTATGATGTGCAGGTGTGGCGCCTGTCATGATGGTTGCCATCGTCTCTTGTCCACCATACACTTGATGTGGAAAGGTGGCTGTTGTCTGAAATGCCTCTTCACTCAGTAGACGTAAGCCACCAGCTGACCAGTATGGGCGCATGGTCGTTAGATTCTCTTGTGTCATGCCATCTACCACGACTATCACTGTCAATCGGGGTTGTGCTACGAGAGAGAAATTAATACATAGTAGTGATACTATCAACGAAATATATATACGAATCTTGTGCATATGTGAATAGTAGGGAATAAGATTAATCGCCAGTTGAAGCCAACTAATGGGTGGCAAGAAAAGCAAGTAAGGAAGATTACTATCGTTATCAACAGCACATACACAACGGCTAATAGTGCGTCGATACCCCATGTTAATTTTCCGCGTTTGCGATCGTCAATTGATAGCCATAACATCAGTAGGACAAATATTAAAATACCGACCCAACAGTTGCCATACCATGGCACATGAGCAGGGGCGAAAGGTTCGATCTGTTGGCATTTTACTAATGGTGTACCATCCGACAATGTTGCTTCTGCAATATAGTTCATCAGTTCTTCGGGCAAGAATAGTCGCTCTTCATTGGTCATTGGTTGATCGGCTTTGCTACCGAACACCATATTGATACCATAGTCCACCCATGAGTTATGTCCCGTATAGTGCGAGATTGCTTCACGGAAGGTTTTGCCTTCATACCCCTTGTAGGTTGATACTATAGTGTCCTGCAACGCATTCGTAATTAGGTGATATGGACGCGTAGCGCAGTTGTCAAATACGAAATTATAGAGATACTTCCTATTCTCTGGCTGATAATTCACCATCAGCGCATCGAAAATCCGTTGCTTTTGCTCAAGGGTTAAGTTCAGCTCTTGCCAATAAGTATGTCTACCAATACGTTTGTAAAATGCATCAAAGGCGGGATATTTATCTAATCCTAACTGATAGTAGGTTTCGCCGCGTAGGAACTTTAGATAGAAATCATCGGCCATTAAGTCGAAAATACCATAGTTGAATACAATATCCAAATGCTTTGTGGGATCCAGCACCCGCACTGCCGTGTGTCCGTATTTTGACCAGGTTTCAGTGCCTGGTGTGCAAGTCAGCAATTGAATAGTGGATTGATCGCTTAGTACTATATTGCTTGCCCAATTCAAGCAACTGACTGCCAGTAATATAGATAACAATATCTTACGCATAAGTCATTATAAGATTTGGTACAAATGTAGCTAATAATCCAAGTAAGAATCCACATACTACCTGCATTGGCGTATGGGCATCCAAGTATAGTCGTGCATACATTAGTAGCAGTGATACTACCAACAGTCCAATGATCAACCCCAATGGCAATGTAGAATAGTTCATTGCAAAACTACACACACCGCCCAATAATCCGCCTATGCCTGTCAAATGCGCAGAGATTTTCCACCAGTGGTTAATCACCGTTACTGCCGCCAGTGCTCCTATCGCACCAATTACTACCACCAGCATAAACACAGGCAATCGTACTACTCCGTGCACAAAATATGCCCAAAAACCATAGCAGATTAGGGTGTAGATATAGGGTGTCGTGCGTTGCTTTGGGTTTTCTATATGCAGCGAACCAATATACCCTCTCCAGCGCATAAACAGCAGCAACATGATTGGTATTACCAGCGTCAATATCGCTGTGCCTATGATACATATCCCCAAGTATAACCTAGGCATAGTGGGCGATAATTGTCGCATTGCGTAGCAAAACAATAACATGCCATACAATGGCATCAACATGGGATAGAGTAGCACGCTCCATACATTGGATAGTATGTTCAGTAGCTTTTGCATGGAAATAAATCAGAACATTTGCTTGCGCAGTCGTGCCACAGGGATATTCATCTGCTCACGGTATTTAGCCACTGTGCGGCGTGCTATTGGATAGCCTGACTCGTGCATGATATCCACCAATTGGTCATCGGTTACAGGTCGCGTCTTATCCTCTTGCTCAATCACTTCGCGCAACTTCTGTTTGATTTCGCGCGTGGAGATATCGGCTCCTTCGCTATTAGCTATCTTGTCCGAGAAGAAATACTTCAGCGGAAACATACCAAACTCTGTCTGTACATATTTATTGGAGAATGTGCGTGATACGGTTGATACATCATATCCCGTACGATCTGCCACATCTTTTAGCGTCAATGGCTTGAGGTACATGCTGTCGCCATGGATAAAAAAGTCACGCTGCAATGCCACCAGCACCTCTATTGTACGCATCATGGTTTCATTACGCTGACGGATAGCGTCGATAAAATATCTCGCGTTATCGATATTCGTTTTAATAAAGCGAGCTGCCTCACGTATCTGAGCATTGTTGTGCGACATGGGTTGTGAGAAATCTTCCATCATGCGTTGGTAATCTTCCGATATATGCAACTCCGATATATTGCCATTGTTTAGCGAGATCACTAAGTCATTTTCCGATTGCTCCACGATAAAATCGGGTATCACGATGGACTGATTCCGCTCTGTCACAGTACCTGTCCACGCGCTACCTGGACGAGGGTTAAGGTGCAGGATCTCGTTGGCAGCCTCCTTAAACTCCTCTTCTGTAATCATCATTCGCTGACATATCTTCGTCGATTGATGGCGGTAAAAAGCATCGTAATGATTATTCAAAATTGTCAGTGCATGCTCCACTGATGGTGTCATAGGCTTCTGCTCTAGTTGTATTATCAGACACTCACGCAAATCGTATGCGCCTACACCTACGGGTTCAAACTGCTTCACTTTTTCTACGATCTCGTGCATCTTCTCGTCGGTCACCACTAGACCTTCGCGAAAACTCAAATCATCCACTAGTTCTTCCACTGTCCGACGCAGATAGCCGTCGTCATCGATATTACCTACTACAAACTTTGCTATATGGCGATCGGGTTTATCCATATCAGTCAAATAAACTTGCGACTTCAAGTACTCCACAAAACTGATACCCATCGAGAAGGGTATCTCTTCGTGCGGACGACTGCTAGGCAGAGGATCGTGTATGTCATCATCTTGCACATAGTCGTCGTAGTCAAAATTATCGTTCTTCAGTGGATTTTCGTATTCGCTTTCGGGGGTGTCGTATTCGTTGAGTTCGAGTTCTAGGCTTTTGTCAAGTCCCTCTTCTAAGGCTGGGTTAGCTTGCAACTCCTCGTTGATACGCGCTTGCAGTTCGCACGCTGGTACCTCCAACATGCGCATCGCCTGTATTTGTGCGGGCGACAATTTGATTTGCTGCTTTAGCTGCTGTGTCAACGATATACTCGTAGCCATAACCTCTCGCCTCTAACCTAATAACCTAATAACCTTTAACCTCTCGCCTATAACCTCTCGCCTATAGCCTCCACAATATACTTCAACTGCTCCTCATCCAACTCTGTATGCATGGGCAACGACAACACGCACGCTGCTAATCGCTCTGCTACGGGGAAATCGCCTACCTGATAGCGAGCATCTTGATATGCCTTTTGCATATGCAATGGCACAGGATAATAGATCATCGCGGGCACCCCAGCTTCTGCCAATGCTTCGCGCATGGCATCTCGATCCACATCCACCAAACGCAGGGTGTATTGATGGAACACATGGCTCGACTTCTCGCTGCGAGCGGGTACTAATATGTGCGGGTGATTTGCAAAGGCGTTGTCATAGTATGTAGCTGCTTTTTGGCGCGCAGCGATATATTCGTCCAAATGTTTTAGTTTCACATCCAGTACCGCTGCTTGTATGCTGTCCAAACGTGAGTTTACGCCTACGGTATCGTGATAGTAACGTACCACCATGCCGTGATTGGCTATTGCACGCATTTTGGCTGCCAACTCATCATCGTTTGTGAAGATTGCACCGCCATCGCCGTAGCAACCCAGGTTCTTCGATGGGAAGAAACTGGTGCAGCCGATCTCGCCCATGGTACCAGCTTGCTTCTCAGTACCATCTGCAAAGCGATACACCGAACCAATCGCTTGGCATGCATCTTCTATGATATATAGGTTGTGTGCTTTCGCAATCGCCATCAGTTCCTCCATATCGGCGCACTGACCAAACAGGTGCACGGGCACTATCGCTTTAGTTTTTTTTGTGATGGCTTTCTTTACAGCCTCTACCGAGATATTCATCGTATCCCAATCCACATCCACTACCACGGGTGTCAACCCCAGCAATGCCACCACCTCGGCGGTGGCGATGAATGTGAAGGTAGGGGTGATCACTTCGTCGCCTGGCTTCAATCCCAGTGCCATCAATGCTATCTGCAGTGCGTCGGTACCATTGCCTACGGGTATCACATGCTTAGCGCCGGTGTATTGCTCTAAGTTTGCTTGAAATGATGACACGGCCGCGCCTTTGATAAACGCTGCAGAATCAATCACCGCCTGGATTCCGCGGTCAATATCTTCCTTGATGTTCTGATACTGCGTTTGCAGATCCACCATTTGAATTTTCTTCATATCCTCTTGCCTTTCGCCTCTCGCCTCTCGCCTCCGGCGCTCACCTCTCAATAATATACTCCACTGCTGCGGGGGAGATACGCGTACTATATATATGTGGGTTATTTGTTTTCACTTCCAATGGCAGCGATGTGCGCTCCTCTTCAGGGTAATGGCACACCACTTGTATATCCTCCGACGTGATATCCGCAAAGTGCGACATGCTCACGTGCACGCTCACTTCGGCTATCTGTGGAAAGAGACGCAACTTTTCTCCTACAGGCAGACCTTCCACCTGAACAGGTAGGGTAAATGTTTTTTCCGTAAACTGTTCGGCTTTCCATGCTATAGTTACCACGTTTGGCTCCACGCGTATGCCCTTGGGTACTTGCAAGGCCACTATTTGAGTCACAGAGTCGCGCAACTTCTCCACGCGCACACTGTCGGTCAGAATCTGCGCAATGGCATATATCGTCTCCTTGTCGCCAAATATATTCACCGAGTCGGGCTGCACCTTGCCGTTGCCCACTAGATGGTATTGATCCGCTATCGTCACCTCCGACTGCACGCATACGGGTACACGCTTCCTCTGTTGTGTATGGTATGCAAACACAATGCTCTCAGGAGCTACTTGTTGCAGTTGCATCGAACCGAGCAGTATGTCCTGCAGTTTAGGACGCAGCACATCGGCGGTAAGTTCCACGCGACCATGATCTTCGCGCAAATAACGCGATAGGTTTATACTCAATTCCACGCCGTGACGCGATACTTGGCGCAAATGTTTGCCTTCATCGCGTACGGTGATGGTTAAGGTGTTAGGTAGTTCTCTGTCTAGGACAATCTGTTGAGGGATACCAGTGTAGTTCACCGATACTTTCATATGCATATCTCTTGGTGAGGACATTACGCGTCCCCACCAAAAGATCATAGTCAATCCCACAAATAGGAGGAAGATGACCACATCTTTTCTCCATATCCAAAGCCAAGCGTACTTAACTTTCTTGCGGAATATGTCCCAATATTTTTGCATAGTATTTGAACTGTATTTTCCACTGATACCACTGATTTGCACCAATTTCTATCCGTGTCCATCCGTGCAATCTAGGGGAGATGTAAGCGACTTTACTTCGCTTGTTGTCCTTGTTGAGCATCCTCAGCAGCTACATATACGCTACCTTTGTCCACTTTCAGGGTTACATCTTTTGATACTTCGATGAGGAAAGTAGTCTCTTGTACCTCTTTGATGATGCCATAAATGCCGCCTGCGGTAATCACTTTGCTACCTTTGGTCAAGGCGTCACGTTGTTTTTGCAATTCTTTTTGTTTCTTTTGTTGTGGACGAATCATGAAGAAATAGAATACCACAAAGATGGCAACCATCATGAGCATGCCACCCCATTTGTCCATAAAGGTAGCATCTGGATTTTGTGCTGCTGCTGGAGCAAGCATTAAAATGTAATTTAGCATAATTGTGTTGTTTATTTGTTTTTTATCTAATTATTTTAAACAGTTTATTCTCTGCTCTCAGATCATTCACTACGCGGTTCAGCACGCCGTTGATGAACACATAGCTCTTGTCGCTTGAATACTCTTTCGCCAATTCAATATACTCGTTCATTGATATCTCCAGCGCGATCTCGTTACAGTTGCGGATCTCCGCCAACGCTGCTATCAGGATGATCTGATCCATGTATGCCACGCGGTCGGCTTCCCAGTTTTGCAAGGCATTGGCTATCAGCGATTTGTTCTCTTCTGCTTGGTCGATGCTATATTGCAGCAACTCCTTGGCAAAGGTCAACTCCTGCTCGCCCGCAAACATATCTAGCAATGGCAACTCATCAGTGTCGCTCTCCTTGAAGCGCTTGATAGTCTTCACCACGTAGGTAATCACCATATCCATATCAGTGGTCCAACCTTCGTGATCCAGTGCCACTTCCATCTCTTCCAATGCGGAACAGAGGGCTTCGCTCTCAAGCAGTAGTTGGCTGTATATCTTGCGCCATAGGGTCTTCTCGTCCTCATATGTGGGAGCCTCCAATGCCATAAACTCCTTGTAGAATGGAGCCTCCAGCAGTGCCTTGTAGGTAACTTCGATGGCGGACATACCTGTATCCCAACGTAGGTGCTCATTCTCCATGTAATTACGCAGGCGACGGTTGTTAAAGATTTGTTGCGCCACGCGATTATTCACGAAGTTCATGTTCGCTTTGTAGGTCTGGTGAAGAACGGCTGCACGTTTCTTGTTTTCGTTGATTTGCTCTTCGGCATAGGTTGTTAGTTCATCGGCAAAACTGAGCATCATCATGTACAGACTGTACGTGCTTGAGAACTTGTTGAGCAGGGTTTTACGTGCAGATAGAGCGGTGTGATCACTACCGCTATACATCGCAAAGAGTGTTTGAACCACTTTGGTTCTAACTAATGTTCGATTTATCATAATCAATTATTTCAATGTTCTGTTCTCTGTCCCACTGATATCACTGATTTGCACTGAATTGCTATCCGTGTATATCTGTGCCATTTGTGGGATGGTAAATTCGACCGCAAAGGTACGAAAAAATACGCACATACGCAAACAAAATCGCAGAAAGTTTATTTTCGATGTGATTTTAGTTGCATTTAGGTAGTGCGGGATAGGAGTGAAACATCAATACAATATTCCTTACATAGGTATTTGATGATTTAGAGGGGAGACTTTTTGGTCCTAAAACGTTTATCGAAAGCAACTAACCTAATATTAAGGGTATACCAGAGCTATACAAATTATAGGATTAATGGGTGTGGAAAAGGTTGTTACATATCATTCGAGTACAACATTTTTTTGAAATTTACAAACGAAAATTTGTACAATTCAGAAAAAAATATTAATTTTGCACCGCAATTAACCAATAAGAAAGATTATAGAGATGGAAAATCGTAGATTTGATGGAAAAAATGAGCCAGAAATCGTCTATTCACGTGCCGTGAAAGCGGGTAAACGTATCTATTACCTAGACGTGAAGAAAGCTCGAAACGAGGACTTGTATCTCTGCATCACAGAGAGCAAACGCAAACAAACAGGTGAGACTGAAACTCCACAGTTCGAAAAACACAAAGTATTCCTCTACAAGGAAGATTTTGCGCACTTCACCGAAGGACTTAACGATGTGATCGCATTCGTACAAAGTCAGTTAGGCGAAATCGAAGAACGCAAAGAGTGGACACCTGAAACAGAAGATGCTGCACAAGAACCTGCTGAAGCAGAAGAAGCAAAACAAAAACGCGGCCTCTTTGCACGGTTTAGAAATAATTGATTTATAGACCACTGCGTTGTTAGAAACTAGCAATCTCTTAGCGCATAGTGCGGTCTAACAGTCCAAAGGACGGTCTAATTTCTAACGCGGTCTCCGAAAATCTGCTGATTTTTGGGGTGCGAGCAGCCACAAAGTGGCGATCTAAATAAAATCTATAATGGAATCCGCAACCTCCTGCTTGAGAAGAAGTGGGAGGTCCTTTTTTGTGCCATCTGCATATAGCAGGGTCACCTTGTTAGTATCTACACCAAATCCTGCTCCCTTATCCTGCAAGCTATTCAGCACGATCATATTGAGGTTCTTGCTCTGCAACTTACGCACAGCATTTGCCTCCTCGTCATGAGTCTCCAACGCAAAACCAATAAGCTTCTGATGAGCTTGCTTCATCTGCCCCAACGTGGCAGCAATGTCGGTGGTAGTCTTGAGGGCGATGGAGTAGTGTTGAGTAGCGATGGAGTCGTGTTGAGTAGTAGTGGCTAGGTCTTGCTTCTTGATCTTCTTATCCGCCCTCTCGCATGGCGTGAAGTCCGCCACGGCAGCACACAAGATAGCCATATCCGCCTCAGGGAAAGCTTTTACCGCTGCCTCGCACATCTCAGCACTAGAGGTGACGGGGATGAGGGTATAGGGCGTAGCGTGTAGGGTGTAGCGTGTAGGGTGTTGGAGGTGTTGGGTGGGGCATGGTCCACTGACGAGCGTGATCGCTGCACCTCTATTAAGACACGCACGCGCGAGCGCGTAGCCCATCTTACCCGTAGAGGCATTGGTGATATATCGCACAGGGTCAATAGCCTCTTGGGTAGGCCCTGCGGTGATAAGCACATGTTTGCCCGCCAAGGTCTTAGGCGTGAGCGCATACTCCACCGCTGCCATCAGGGCATCGATCTCCTGCATACGACCTTTGCCCGTAGTGCCGCATGCTAGTTCGCCACTAGCCGCATCAAGCATGGTGATATTCTCCCACTCGGCGAGCTCACGCATCGCACGCTGGGTGGCAGGCGACTCGTACATATTGGTATTCATCGCTGGCGCTATCACCACAGGCTTGCGCATGGCTGCGAAAGTGGTAGTGAGGGCATCGTCGGCAATACCATTGGCCATCTTGCATAGCACATTCGCCGTAGCAGGCGCGATGAGCATCAAATCCGCCCAATCGGGGAGGGAGATATGCTCGGTGCTATGTTCGTTGATGGCAGCAAATACATCCGAATAGACCTTATGTCCGCTGACCGTTTGCAGCGTAAGAGAAGTGACAAACTCCAAGGCATGCTTGGTGGTTGTCACTTGCACATCCGCACCCACCTTCTTCAGTAGGCGGATCAGTTCAGGAATCTTGTACGCAGCAATACCGCCACTAATTCCAATGAGGATATGTTTACCCTGTAAAGTCATGATTTTAGATCGCTTCGCTGTCAGACCGTTACACTGTCAGATCACTTCGTTGTCAGATGTCTGACAGGGCTTTAGCCCGTTCTGACAGCCGTTAGGCGTTCTGATTTCTGACAGCGCGAAGCGCGATCTTACTTCAGCACCTCATCGCGGTTGCTGCTGCGGTAGATGAGTTGATCCTCGATGAACTCTTGAGTAGCAATCAAGGTAGCCTTTGGCAATTGCTCGTAGCTCTTAGAGATTTCGATTTGTTCTTGGTTCTCGAATGTGTCATCCGCAGAGTCTTGTGGAATAGAGAAGTCTTGCAATTTAGCATCCAACTCTTTCTTCATCGCAATGCTGATTTGGTTGCTGCGTTTGCCAAGGATGGCTACAGTTTCGTACACATTGCCCACTTTCTCAGTAAGCTCGTTCATGTCCCTTGTGATAGTTGTGCGGGAAGCAGTTGTTTGTTTGTAATCGATCATATATTTTGTTGTTTATTTATTCAATATTTTTTCTACTTCTTTGTGAATTTTCTTTGCTGCATCAAGATGCTTAGAATTAGGATATTCCGTGATGAAGTTGTAGTATTCATCATCCGTTTCTCTTGCGCGATCCTCTTTTTTGTCATCAAATGAGTTGACCATTTGTTGATATTTGGCTTGTAGGATCAACCAACTGAGTTCCTCTTGATACTTATTGATGGGGTAATTCTTTAGCGCATTTTTCGCTACAATTTCTGCACTCAAATAGTTGTTACCTAGATAGGTGCCTAGATTATAATACATTTTTGCACTTAAATATTCCTTGTGTGCTAATTTGTCATACAACTCATTCATCTCCTTATATGCTTGCTCTGCATATGGATTTTCTGGATATAACTCAATGAATTGTGTAAAGAATTCAATGGCTTTTTTTGTTATAGCTTGATCCAATCTTGCATCAGGCGAATCGAGGTAATAGCAGTGACCTACTTGGAAACGCGCCTCCGCAATATAACGCCCTTTGGGATAGTTGCGGATGTATGCTTGGTAGTATTCCGCCGCAGAGGTGTAGTTTTGCTGTCCCATGTAACTGCGTGATAGATAGATTAATACATCTTGTGATCGGTCGGTGCCGCGGTAGTAAGGCGTCACCTCATCCAAGAGAGTTTGTGCCTTGACATACTGTTCGTTTTCGAAATATACTAACGCTTTTTGATATTTAATATCGGGGTCTTTGGATTTGAGCACCTGTTGGTATTCACCACATCCAGACAAGGCAAGCATACCTATTGTGAGGTAGGCAAACAGCCATATTTGATGTATTCGTTGTGTCATAATTTTATCTCTTATTGCGCAAAATCGCATAATCAACTTGCAAAGGTACTGCTTTTTTTGCATATATGCAAATAAAAGGCGAATTTTTCATTAATTTTCATTTTCTTGGTCATGTGATATTGCGTAATTCGAAAAAAAAACGTACCTTTGCAAATCGTAAATAGTAAATTGTCGAATTGTAAATAATCATGAGTAGTGCATTGGCTGCGTTGATTGGATTGGTGATATCCATCGTGTTGATTCTAAGGAAATTATCTCCTATCTATAGTTTGATGTTAGGCGCCTTGGTGGGTGGCTTACTAGCGGGTTGGGGATTACCCGTCACCGTGGGACATATGATAGGTGGCGTACAAGATATATCCAAGGCTATTGTGCGCATTTTGGCCGCGGGGGTACTGACGGGTATGCTCGTGAAGACGGGTGCCGCTTCCACAATAGCCAGAAGCATCATCAAGGCTTTGGGTGAGAAGTATATCTATTTGGCATTGGCGTTGTCGGCGATGTTGCTCACGGCGATGGGGGTGTTTATCGATGTGGCAGTGATTACCATAGCCCCTATTGCGATTATCATGGGCAGTAGGTTGCGTTTGTCGAAGATGAAATTGCTATTGGCGATGATTGGCGGTGGCAAGTGTGGTAATATTATCTCGCCAAACCCCAATACGATTGTAGCGGCGGATAATTTTGACGCACCTTTGTCGTCGGTGATGGGAGCTGGTGTCGTACCCGCTGTGATAGGACTAGTGCTGACCGTGTTTGTGATTATTCCGCTGATACCAAAGGGCGATTTGATGAGCGAAGAATCGAAAGGAAAGGAGGCACAAGGCGAAGAGAAGTTGCCTGCGTTGTGGCGCAGCTTGATAGGTCCTATAGTGACGATATTGTTGCTCGCATTGCGTCCTATAGCTAAGATAGAGATCGATCCTATGGTGGCATTGCCTGTGGGTGGTATCATTGGTATCATTGCCACGAGGCATTGGAAGAATATGGGCACCTGCCTCTCGTATGGCCTGGAGAAGATGTCGGGTATAGCGATCTTGCTGGTGGGAACAGGTGCACTGGCGGGTGTGATACAAGCATCGGATATCAAAGAGGTGTTGGTAGGGCTACTGAGCAATTGGGAAAACGGTGGCACGCTGATGGCGCCTATAGCAGGTGCACTGATGTCGGCTGCTTCGGCTTCTACCACGGCGGGCGCAACTATCGCTTCTGCATCGTTTGCTGACGCTATCATGGCAGCAGGTGTGACCGCAATATGGGGTGCAGCGATGGTGAATGCTGGTGCTACGGTACTGGATCACCTGCCTCATGGCTCGTTCTTCCACGCTACAGGGGGCGCGATGAGCTTCTCGGTGAAAGAGCGATTGAAATTGATACCATACGAGTCGCTGGTGGGTTTGATACTGACGATCGGTAGCGTGGGAATGTGCTTCTTAACTAGTCTCTAAACTCTAAACACTCAACACTAAACACCAATGAAGATAGTAGTAGCATCGGATTCGTTCAAGGGGTCGATGACCTCGGTGGAAGTAGCACAAGCCGCTGCAGAGGGTATCCGCGAGGTATATCCCGATGGCGAGGTGGTGGCTGTGAATGTGGCTGATGGCGGTGAGGGTACCGTAGAGGCGATAGTGGAAGCATTGGGTGGCGAGATCGTTGTGGCGAAGGTGAGTGATCCTCTTGGTCGTGAGATAACAGCCCGTTATGGTATAGCTGGCGATACAGCTATCATTGAGATGGCTGCTGCCAGTGGTTTGCCACTGCTGAAGATAGAGGAACGTAACCCATGGGTGACATCCACTCGCGGTACAGGCGAGATGATCATGGATGCTATTGCCCGTGGATGTCGTCGGTTCTTGGTGGGCATCGGTGGCAGTGCTACCAATGATGCAGGTACTGGTATGTTGCAGGCGATGGGCTTTCGTTTTTACGACACCCATGGGCAGTTGATCACCGAATGCAGTGGTGGACGTATGGCAGATATCGCTGTGATCGATGATGCGCAAGTGCCAGAGGCAGTGCGTATGTCCACCTACACGGTGGCATGCGATGTGGATACGCCATTCTGCGGTCCAGATGGCGCCGCTCCTGTGTTTGCTTCGCAGAAAGGTGCTGATGCAGAGATGGTGGCCAGACTTGATAATGGTATGGCTTCGCTGGCGAAAGTGATAGCGGATAAATATGGTGTGAATGTGGTGCCGGTGGCAGGTGCTGGTGCGGCCGGTGGTATGGGAGGCGCATTCTATGCGTTTCTGCATGCGATTCTCAAGCCCGGCATAGAGATGGTGCTGGATGCGATTGGCTTCGACCGCATTATCCAAGGTGCGGATCTCGTGATTACGGGTGAAGGTAAGGTGGATTTTCAGACAGCCAAGGGTAAGACGGCTGCAGGCGTGTTGTCGCGTGCAAAACAACAACACATCCCCGTAATAGCCATCGGAGGATGTGTTGAGATATGCGATAGTGTACTGCAAATGGGCTTTGCCGGCATCTATCCGATATTGGAAGAACCAGTGCCTCTAGAGGTGGCGATGCAGCGTGATTTTGCGATGAGCAATGTGACGAAGACCATTGTCCGTGTGCTGAAGCAATAGCCGCTTTATTGCCAACGCGATGAGGTGATTACTTGCAGCGTATCAGCGTCTGCTACAATCAGATAACATGCTGCATCGGGAGTGCGTTCAATCATGTCGAGCGCTTCTTTTTTACCCAATACCATACATGCTGTCGCCAGTGCGTCAGCACGCATACAGGAGGATGCTGTGACCGTGGCGCTCAGCAGCGAGTGTTGCACAGGGGAGCCAGTGCGAGGATCAATGGTGTGGCTGCGGCGTTCGCTGTTGACAAAATAGTATTGCAGATAATTGCCTGAAGTCGCCATGCAGAGTTGGCAACTCTCAATCACCTCTTGCAGTTCTTGCTCTGCACCCATGGCATCGATCGTGGGGCGTGTGATACCCACGCGCCAAGCGTTTCCCTGTTGGTTGATACCCTGCAATACCACTTCGCCGCCAATATCCACGAGGAGGTTCTCGCAGCCATTCTCGCGCAGCAGATTAGCTACCACGTCGCAGGCATAGCCTTTGGCTATGGCACTGGCATCGAGGGTGATGCGCTCGTCAGTTTTCACCAGATGGTGGTCAATGAGGCGTATCTTGTTGTATCCAACAAAGGCCATGATACTATCGACGTTAGGCGATGCGGTGTGTTGGCTATTATTACCAAATCCCCACGCATTGACCAGCGGGCGAACCGTGATATCAAACGCACCATTGGATAGCAGGCTGATAGCATGTGCCTCGGCATACATCGCCTCAAAAAGCGGGTCGGTGGTGATGCTATCATTGCGGTTGATATGCGTAATCACCGAGTTGGGATTAAACATGCTCAATGAATGGTCGAAATCCTGCAAACGCTGTTGGATGGCATCGTGCAAATCTTCTGTGGCTTGGTAGCGGATGTTGTAGTACGTGCCGAAGATATTCCCTTGATTATGATAGTATTGCGCCTTCGGACTGTCAGGCAGCAATAGCAGCAAGAGTGCTGCTATTACCATGAATATAAGTGCAATCCACTTTTTATTTTTCATCTTTAAACTCTAAACTATAGCGGCTTTGCCGCATCCTCTAAACTACTATTACCATTCGCTACTGAAGTAGAGGCAGCCGCCTACTCCCCAATTGAAGCGTTGGTCAAATTTATTCTCAAGAGCAGTAGTTAGATTGGTCTTGTCTAATCCATAGCAGTTGAGCATACATTCTCCCCAGACACCCAGTTCGATACCTTTCAGCTCGAAGTAGCGTTCTGCACGTAAATGGAGGTTGTTGATGGCTACTGTCTTGGCGTTTTTCCATACCTCATCATAGTTGGAGTACATGCCTCGCCAAGGGGTGAAACCCACGTTGGTGGTAAGATCTACGCCTAATGGTAGGTTGAAGGTGTATCCTACTTGGATATAGGTGGACCATGCGCGTTGCCATTCTCCCGCTTCATTGAGGTAGCAGTCGGCGCCATAGATGGTGGTGTACCAATCGATAGCCAATGGTACGCTCTCAACCAAATCGCCTAGATGGAAGCCCGCGTGTGCCTCCATGGTGCTGCTGGATTCAATCTCTTGGGCTTTGAAGCCGCCTTTAGGGAAATAGGACTCGCCTCCGAAATAATAGAGGTGGGTCAGATCCAATTGCAGACCGTAGTTGTCATAACCGATGGTGATATCCAATTCTGGATTGAGGTTTTCGAATGTCCAGTTGTCCGCACCGATATTGCCCCATCCAGAAACATATAGTCCCTTCCAATCAAGGGTGATCGATGGTTGGATGGCCAAGCCGCCAAGGTTTTGGCCACGCCATAGGTATGAACTTACTACGTCAGCTCCTACTTCGACACTAAGACCAATCTCACGGCTTGGTGTGTCGACGTTTTTAGCATATGCTTTGTACACAAAAGCACTGGCGCATACCAACGCCAGTGCTAAAAGAATTAGCTTTTTTGTCATGATTTGTATAACGAAAATGCCGGATTAAAGCGCATTCTTGCTAGCCCACGCTACGCGAAGAGCAACCTCAAGAATCTTAGTATCCTCTAATACTACAATACCGCCGTCAGGACCTGGCTCAATATGATAACCGGTAGTCGCAGTGCCATTGAAATAAGCGCGAACATCATCAGCTGCAATTCCTAACTCTTCAGCAATTACAGCTGAACTACCTTTTGGAAGGCTATCCTTCACTTCTCTTACTTTGTTAAATGTTGTGCGAATCATAGTAACTAATTAATTTATAGTTAATAATAATATTTTATTGTTGATTTCTATGCGATAGTGTATCACTTTCGACTGCAAAGATACAAAATAATTTTTAATCTTGCAAATTTTTTCGCAATTCTGTGGAAGAAATATCAAAAAAAGGTGCATCCGTCAGCAGTTTTATATTTTTGGCTTCGCGCAAAATATGTGCGCGCTGCTGGTTTGTTTCGCTTGTGGGATGATTGTTGTGTCGTGGATAAACGAACACCCGGAAATTATCCAAGATATATTGATATTCCCTCCATTTGTGAAATATATCCAAATTATCTTCCCCGATAATGAGTGTGAATTCGTGCTCTGGATACTGCTGTGTCAAAGCACGCAGAGTGTTGGCAGTATAGTTAGGGCGAGGGAGGTGGAATTCAAAATCCGAGACGATTATCTTGCTTTTTACCTCATCGCCTAATAGCCTTATAGCCTCTTTCGCTTGCTCCAACCGCTCTTGTTCATCAGCGAGAATGCTTTTGTCTTTCAGCGGGTTATTGGGCGATACTAGTAGCCATAGTTCGTCTAGATCGGTGTTGCTGATCACCCATTTGGCTAATCCGATATGTCCGAAGTGTATCGGATTAAACGATCCCCCGTAGATACCGATTTTCATTGAACGAGTTTGTCAAGTTCTTTCTTTGCTTTTGCTAAATCATCGTTTACAACCACATGATCAAAATATGGTGCATCTGCCATCTCGATTTCAGCTTTGGCGAGGCGTTTTTCTATCATGTCAGCTGAGGTATCTCCGCGTCCTTCCAATCGACGGCGCAACTCCTCCACTGATGGTGGTGCTACAAAGATAGCCAACGCTTCACCGCCAAAGATACGCTTTAGATTGAGACCTCCCTTGACGTCAATATCAAAGACGATGGTGCGACCTGCCGACCGAATACGCTCGATTTCTGACTTGAGAGTACCATAGTAGAGGCCTTCGTATACTTGTTCGTATTCGATAAAGTCTTGGTTAGCAATATGTTGCTCAAATTCTTCGCGCGAGATGAAGTAGTATTCCTTGCCATGCTGCTCCTGACCACGTGGAGCACGTGTGGTGGCAGAGATAGATAATTCATACTTGCCAGGATAGGTTTCTAGCAAGTGTCTTACCATAGTTGATTTGCCCGAACCGCTAGGGGCGCAAAGAATGATGATCATAATACGTTCAATACTTGTTCTTTGATTTGTTCAAGGATATCTTTCATTTTGACCACGATAATCTGCATCTCGCTTTGGTTGCTCTTGCTGCCAAGGGTGTTGATCTCACGTCCCATCTCTTGTGCAATAAAACCGAGTTTTTTACCTACTCCAGCAGTCTCTCCCATAGTCTCGCGGAAATACTTCAGATGATTGGTGAGGCGCACTTTCTCTTCGTTGATATCTAGTTTCTCAATGTAATAAATCATCTCTTGCTCCAGACGATTGCGGTCGATGGCTTGTTGGGTAGCAGCACTCAGTTGTTCAAGATTTGCCTCGATGCGTGCTTTGATTTTCTCTACACGACTTTGCTCATATGGTTCTACTTCAGCCAATAGCCCCGCAATAGCATCCAATTTATCGCAGAACATGGTGTAGAGCGAAGCGCCCTCTTGCTCGCGGAAAGCGTTGAATTGTTGGATTGCATCCTCAATAGTTTGTAGCACTACTGCCCATTCCTCGTCGCTAATATCGCTGCAGTCTTGCACTTTTGTCACTTCTGGCATACGCATGATGGTGGCAAGCAGGTCATCTGCTTGTAAGCCAAGCTCTGCTTGCAGACTGCTCAACTCCTTATAATAATACACGAAAGCATCGCGGTTAATCGGTGTGTAGGTCGCCTCGTTCTCGCCTTGTGCAGCGTCTTGGTAATAAATACTCAAATCAATTTTTCCTCGCTCAAGGCGTTGGGCGATGAGTGTGCGGATCTCCAACTCCTTGCTGCGGAGTTGTGGAGCAATGCGTACACTGAGATCCAGCGACTTGGAGTTTAAACTACGAACTTCTACTACCAGTTTTTTGTTATTGGCTACTTGGTTTTCTGCTTTCCCGTAGCCCGTCATTGAATATATCATATTGTGCAAAAATTTACTATTTGAGTTGGATGGTTGTCTCTATTTCACATTCACCGCGGTAGAAACCACGTCCTTCTTTTTCTTTTTTATAAGACGTTTGGTGTTGTACCGAGTCGGTTGCATTGGGTGTGGAAACAACAATATTGACAGAGTCAGTAGGGAAATCGGATGCTGTTACGTAGAACATACCCTTTTTGTCTGTTTGCACTGTTTCTCCCATTGCAGCATTGCGATAGCCCTTCACGGTGATAGAAGCCCCCTCAATAGGCTTGTTTTGCTCATTGATGACTTTACCGCTGATATCATAAGTTGCATATGGTACGCCATACAGGGTAACGATCTCTTGTTGTACCGCTTTTTGAGGTGCCTTACATCCTCCGAGTAGTGCAATCAAACTACCTAATATCCAATTGAGCTTGTTTCTCATATACTCCTGATTTATTTGCCGATACAGAATTTACCGAAGATATTATTTAATACCTCTTGCGAGGTTATTTGTCCTGTGATTTCGCCTAATGCGGATAAGCAATCTTGCAGGTCCATGCTCAAAAATTCGCCACTGAGTTGCAGCTCCAAACCATCCTTAACGCGTTGGATAGCAGATTGTGCTCGCACGAGTGCTTCGTAATGGCGTGTGTTGCTGATCGTTACTGCATTGCGTATGTTGCATTGTTCTTCTGCATACGTGATCAATAACTGTCTCAGATTATCAACCTTACCGCCTTTTGCCGAAATGCCGATGCAGTTCTCCTCTGCAACAAATGTTGGCATTAAGTCCACCTTATTGTATACATGTATGATGTGTTTGTCTTCTATGCTATCTAGTTGAGACAAGGTGTTAATAGGCTGTGTAGCATCTTGCAGGTGGATGATCACTGCTGCTTTTTGTGCCGCCTGACGACTGCGCTCAATACCCATATTCTCGATAGTGTCGTCGGTTTGACGCATACCTGCCGTATCGATAAATCGGAAGAGCATTCCGCCTAATACGAGCGTGTCTTCCACGGTGTCGCGCGTTGTTCCTTGAATATCACTGACGATCGCACGTTCCTCACCCAACAATGCGTTGAGCAAGGTGGATTTGCCCACATTAGGTGCGCCGATAATGGCCACAGGAATACCCTGTTTGATAGCGTTGCCCGTTTTGAATGAGCCTACGAGTTGGCTGATGGTTGTGTCAATCTCTTGCGCAAGGTCAAATAGTTGTTGACGATCAGCAAACTCAAGTTCCTCATGATCGGCGAAGTCCAATTCCAATTCGATGAGCGAAGTGAAGGTCAATAGCCGCTCTCTTAAGGCCGCTAACTCGGTAGATATTTCTCCTCGTAATTGACTGAGAGCGAGATCCTTCTCGGCTTTTGTTTGTGCGGCTATTAGGTCTGCGACTGCCTCTGCTTCGGTTAGGTCCATTTTTCCGTTGAGGAAAGCGCGTTGGGTGAATTCGCCTGCTTTTGCCATCTGGCAACCCGCATCTACGAGCCATTGTAGCAGTGTCTGTTGGATATACATACTTCCGTGGCATGCAATCTCTACAACATCCTCCCCTGTGAACGAATGAGGTGCGCGGAATACACTCACAAGCACTTGATCCAAGATCTCCGCTCTCTGGCGAATCTCTCCATAGTGCACTGTGTATGCTTTCGCTTCTGTCAGTGATTTTCGCGCATGAAATAATCCGTCCACCATGGCGATGGCATTGGTTCCGCTTACACGAACAACGGCTATTCCGCCGCTTCCGTAAGGGGTTGATATGGCGCAAATTGTGTTCATTTTTTCAGTCTAGTCCATTGCCACTCTTTGGCATTGCGTGTTTCAGTGATATGCAAACCAACACTCTCCGCTATATGGGATATATATGGGATATCTTCAGCATAGAATCCGCTCAACCATACTTCGCCGTTTGACGTCAGTATCTGTGCATATGCAGGCATTTGCTCGATCAATATGTTGCGATGGATATTGGCTAGGATCAAATCATAATTGCCATCGGGTGGGGTGCTGCCTAAACGCACATCCATCTCCACACCATTAGCCGCTGCATTCTCAAGGCTATTGGCAACACTTTTGTCATCGATATCCACTGCTACTACGTTTGTCGCACCACATTTCTTGGCCATGATTCCCAGCACGCCCGTACCGCAACCCATGTCCAATATGCTACGATCTTGTTGAAACCAGCCATTTTCTTGTGCCTCAATCAGTGCCTCAATCATCATGCTGGTTGTCTCGTGATGTCCAGCTCCGAAGGCGCAATGTGGGGTGATGCGTACACCTAATGGCAATTCCACGATCTCATGTTCAGCCTCCCATGTCGCATTCCAATTGATATCCTCGCATTGCTCGATATTTACCAATGCTACACCTTCCGTGTTAGCAATCAATGATTGTATCATGTCTTGGCTACCTTCTAGAATGGCGGTCTGGATATAGGCATTGGCTCCATCAAATACCTCAAACCCCATATCGCACATGGCCTGTTCAAACAAATCTTGTTGCCATGTCTCGCTAAAAGAATATGTCAAATGTACTACGGAATATTGCATCTCTCTTATCTAACTTCTAACAGCATAGTGGTCTGATATCTAACAGCCGCAGGCGGTCTATAAATATGGATTATATTGCTTTTCGTGTCCAATGGTGGTAGGGTATCCGTGTCCTGGATATACCTGCGTGTCTTCGGGTAATACCACCAATTTTTTCAACGAGCGAATCAATGTACCCATATCGCCGCCTGGCAAATCGGTACGTCCGATAGACTCTTGGAATAGTGTATCTCCAGAGAATAAGAACTTTTCTTCTGGAAGATAGTAGCAAACGCAATCCTCTTTATGTCCTGGGGTTGCGATTACTTGAATATTAAAAAATGGAATATCTAATTGACCTTCAGCAGGGTGCACGATGGCTTTAAGGTCGTAGGTCGTTTCCATAAACTCTACGCCGCACACATGATCAGGGTGGGCATGAGTAACAAGGAGAGCAACTACTTCGAGTTGCTCCTTCTGTATGTATTCCGCAAAACGCTCTTGCTCACGCACTTCATACATGCCTGCATCGATCACCATAGCATGCTTGGCATCATCTATCAGCACGTATGTACATTCGCGATATGGATTGAAATAAAAAGTCTTAAGCATCATAATGGAAGATATACTACGGCCTTCTCTTTGTACCAATCGCCAACGAATATTTTAGATATATCTGTAATCTCTACGTATTTGCGGTATGCTTGTGTCTCTCCGTCAAGATTACCACCTTTGAGCACCATCAATCCGTTAGGCATTGCATTCTGATGGTTGCTGCTTACGTTCTTGCGAATCAACTTGACTAGATCACCAAGAGGCATCACGGCACGACTGATAACAAAATCAAACTTACCTTTCTCCATCTCGGCACGCTCTTGAATGCATGTCACATTCTTTAGTCCGATGGCATTAGCAATCTCCGTAGCTACTTTGATCTTTTTACCAATACTGTCAATCAATGTGAACTGACATTCTGGAAACAATATAGCCAACGGAATACCAGGAAAACCTCCACCCGTGCCTACGTCAAGTAGGGTAGTACCTGGCTGAAAACGAAGCACTTTAGCTATTGCAAGGGAGTGGATAATGTGATGTGGATATAGGTCGTCAATGTCTTTGCGTGAGATAACATTTATCTTTGCATTCCAATCACGGTATAATTCTCCCAATGCGGTAAATTGTTGCACCTGCAGAGGTGTCAAGGAAAAATGTTCCTTAATCACCTCTACACCTGCAATATCAAGTTGGTTAATAGCTCCTGCCATTATCCCAAGTTGGTAAATACGTTTTGTACGTCCTCGTCTTCCTCAATGCGGTCGATAAGTTTTTGTACGCTTTCCATCTCCTCATCGCTGAGGGTTTTAGTGTCGTTTGGAATACGAACGAACTCACAAGATTGGATCTCAAATCCGTTGTCTTCCAAATACTTTTGCATTTGAGAATATTGGTTGAAATCACCATAGATAACGATGGTTCCTTCTTCTTCGTCATGACCAAGTTCCTCAACACCGAAGTCAATCAACTCCAACTCAAGTTCATCCAAATCAACACCATCTTTAGCCGCTACCGTAAAGCAAGCTTTGCGCTCGAAGAGGAATTGCAAACAACCTTGTGTACCAAGACTACCACCATGTTTGGTGAAATAGCTGCGGATATTAGCTACAGTACGCATGTTGTTGTCGGTAGCTGTTTCCACAAAGATAGCTACACCGTGAGGACCATATCCCTCATAGCAAATCTCTTTGTAGCCCTCTGATGACTTATCGGTTGCCTTCTTGATAGCACGCTCGATGTTGTCTTTTGGCATGTTCTCCTTCTTACATTGTTGCATCAATGTACGAAGACGAGGATTGCTGTCTGGATCTGGACCACCATCGCGTGCTGCCATGGTGATTTCCTTACCCAATTTGGTAAATACACGGGCCATGTGACCCCAACGTTTTAATTTTGTCGCTTTGCGATATTCAAAAGCTCTTCCCATATTTAGTCTTTATTTTATGTTTTTATTCTGTGATTGTTGAATCTACATTTTGTACGCGGTCATGAATAGTCTCATAGGTCACTTCCTCAAAAGTGATATGGAATTCTACACGACGATTCTTTTCACGACCTTCTTTGGTATTGTTATCTGCGATTGGCATGTCAGGGCCATAACCATGAGCAGTTAATCGTGCTGCAGGAACTCCCTTATCAATCAGGTACTTGCGCACGGAACGAGCACGACGATCTGATAAGTCCATATTGTAGTCATATTTGCCTACATTATCAGTATGACCTTGTACCTCAATGATATAAGTAGGATTATCAATGAAAATCTGTGCAATATCATCAAGAATCTTATAGGAAGTAGGCTTGATAGTTGCCTTGCCATTTTCGAATTGAATACCAGACATGGCCTTGTTAAGCAAATTACGTATCTCGCGTTTTATTTCAGGGCAACCTTTATTTGCTTTAACACCAGCAATGGTAGGGCAAAGATCCTCATAATCATACACACCATCGTTGTCTATATCTAATGGGCAACCAAGAGAATCTACGTAATTACGTGCCTCAGGGATAGTGTTGTTACATTGATCGCAATAATCATATATACCGTCTTTGTCTGTGTCTAATGGACAACCATTTTGATCCACCATACCATATGCTTCTTCTGGGGTATCAGGACACAAATCAAGGAAGTCATATACACCATCTCCATCTGTATCTAGTGGACAACCTGTGGAATCAACCATGCCACGAGCTGCCATTGGTGTGTTCGGACAGATATCAAGATGGTCAGATACGCCATCACCATCTGAATCCATGGTACAACCATCAGCATCTACATGAGCAATAGCTTCGAAAGGCGTGTTTGGACACAAGTCACGGTAGTCTGGTACATCATCTCCATCACTATCCAATGGACAACCTACAGAATCAATCATGCCATATGTGGCAGAAGGAGTATAAGGACATTCATCTAAATAATCGGCAACCTCATCGCCATCCATGTCTAATGGACAACCCATCTCATCCACGCGAACGTTAAGTGGCGTATTAGGACATACGTCTAAGACATCCAAAATACCATCTTTATCTTTATCTTTATCCTTTGGATTGGTACCTACTACGATAGCTATGCCAAAAGCTAAGTTCACTCCAGGTGTCTTATAAGGTAACGGAATATTTCCAATTTCTGTTGCAGCTGTGGCATATGTGGTTGGTACATAATCGGTTGCTAAAGTTAACATGAGTCCGTCGTATGGAGCGATAGATAATGCGGCACCTATGTTGCTCCAGTGGCCATTCATGAATGAATAGGAAGCCGCTATATTAAACCAATTAAAGGGACGGAATGCCGCACCAAAGGTCACTTCTTCGGTGATTCGACTATTATAAAAGCGAGTACGTGAATATACACCAACGCCTACGCGATTCTTCCAGAAATTAGCATCTAAACCTACATTCAAGTTGGCAGTTAACATGTTCAACTGAGGGAATGGACTATTGTCTATTTCAGAAATATGTAGAGCATTTACATATCCACTTAAGGTGTTGCTCAAATTATTGCCAGAGGCTTCTTCAGTATTGATTAAATCAGAATAGTTCATATCCACACCATTGAAGGTGGTGTCGATAGATACACTAGCCATCGCATGACGATGCCAACGAATAAAACCTAGATCTGTTACTGAAGCTGTAATCTGCAAGTTTTTAATAGGTTTATAGGTTACACCCAAATCAAAAGCGAAACCCATGCCCGCGGGTTCAATAAAATTAGCAATTGTCTTTTCGATACTAGCTGATTCGTCAATAATCAAACTCAATGGATCAAAATCATCAAATTTATTCAAATTAGTTGGTAATTGAGACCATCTTAATGGGGCTGCTGCATATATATTTCCAGCACCTGATAGATGGACGGAGTCTACTGAGGATGAAAAAGCTACATCGTTCATGTTCATATTCACACGGGCTTGACCTATAAGGACTTTCACCTTTCCACCCACAGACCATTGATCATTAATCTTGTGAGAGTAACCGATTGCAAGGTCGGTGTATGCTAATCCACTCATACCCATACCTAAGCAAATAGGAGTGTTGGTATCTAGATTATTTAACCCAAAGATGGTATTTGATACACCTATGTCTGTGTATAAATGCTCGGCAATGTTGATGTGAAAATAACCAAAATCTTTGATCGCAAAGCCAAAGCCTAATATGTTCATGTATATGTCTGCATCCGTTGCGAACATCGCAGGCTTGTCCATTAACCAATTGGCTGGAGCATCTGGATGCCATGAGGTAATCGTATTTCCATTTGACCCCTTGAAAATAAAATCTTCCATTGTCCAATTATTTGTACCTGCCCACAAACTAGTATAACCAACTGCTGGCAAGGTTAGATAAAATCGGCTTGCGGGTTGAAAAGCAGGGTTGATAATGTGACGCATAGGCGCATTCTCCAAGAAATACAGCGTATTCACTTGTTGAGCCAAAATAGAAATATTGAATCCTAAAAATAGACTCAAAATAATACTATATACACGTTTTTTCACGATGATGAATTTTAGAATGATTATTCGAGTAAATTAAAAATATCTATTACTGCATCAATATTGGCTGTTACGCCTGCATTGATATGCAAAGATGCATTTGGCGTCAATTTTACAACATCTTTATTTTGGCCTAATTCTGCAGTCAATATAATGTGCTCTATGGATGCTAATTTTGCAAAGTCTTCTTTATGGAGAGTCAGGGAGATTATATTTTTACTAGGTTCCACCACTAAACCATCCACAATCTTGTTCTCAGGATACGATAAGTGTAAATCAATTGTTTTTGATTCCATATTACTCAATTGCACAAGTCCATGGTCTTTATCGTGAAGTGTAAAGTGACCACTGATATCAAATGGAATCCAGTTTTCTATAGTCAAATACAACTGTAAATCAGCGGTGTCAATTGATCCATTGTTACTCATCTCAGCAAGAAGAGAATCCAACTGTAACATATCTAATTGAAGATTCGCAATGGTATCAGAATAGGATATTTGTATTCCTTCGTTAAATTCGAAAGGAACGTTAACCGCCCAAGTTACATCCATTTTCATATCGTTGGTGATACGGAATTGTTTTTGCTCTGTTGTGTCACCCTCAATACTGAAATCGTAAGAGATATTATCAGGATGAACTTTGAACAACTCTGACAAATTACCTCTCTCAGGTGTGTAATCCAAAACGATGGTATCTTTTGCTCTCGTATTCAAAGGGGCATCCAAAGCTATCTTCGCAGGCAAGCGAAACTCTCCGAAGGTGCGACCATTAAAGCATGCATATCGTTGTTCGTCACCAGAAGATACACTAAAAGAATTGATATGTATTAACAATGGTAAGGATAATGCGTGTTCAAAGCATAACATAATGCTTGGCTCGCGAATAGGAAGCACCAAGCCGTCTAATGCGCTCCAACTGCTCCAAAGGTCACTTAATGGCATGTCTGTAACGGACAGATGCATATAATCCGAAGCATCAAAATAACCATAGATAGCATCAAACTCTAAATCTTTAAGACTAATGCCGAATACGATGTTTTGGTTTCTTTGTAAAGCTAACTCTTGATGAGTATAGAACTCTAAATGCAGTGTAAGATCTAATGTCTCAAGCATATTATCTGCTCCAAGAGGACGTGTTGGGTCTTCAACCAGAATGATACCACAATCCTGTAATCTGATGGAGAAATCTCTATCAAAATCACCATTGGCAGTAGGAATAGACACGATGTTAGATCCTGAGCATTTAAATCCGTTTCCAAAAGTAATATCCATCTTTTGGATATCTTGCCAAGAGAGATTGATGTTTTCCAGCGATAAGGTAGCAGTGAAATCCACCAATTTTACTAATATACTATCCAAACGCTGATGCTCCAAGTCGTTATTCATTGCCGATATGTCCAACTGTATTGGGATATCCACAGCGAAACTCTGTCCTGCGGGCAGATGTAAGCCGAGATCATATATATCATCAAACAAACCTGGAATATCTGGTATGCTAGGAAGATCACCTAGTGCAGATAACAAAATATCGTCTATACAGAGCGAGATTTTTGTGGGCTCGATGTATTCCAATATGTCAATGGAGTAAAAATCATACGAGGTGGACATGGTGTCGGAATATACATACCGATTCAGTGTATCTACAGTTAAACCACCCAAAGTGGAATCGCCTAAAAAATCACCGAGACAGATCGTGGTGTTTCCTAACGGAATACCTACATTAGCATGGATTGAGGTGCTAGTGTCGATGTTATTTAAATCCACATCTGCTTGACAACCATTCAACAATACACATGTGCAGCACATGCATACCATGATTAAATTAATGAAAATACGTTGCATAATTTTTAACGTTATCAATAGTTTATTTTTTCACGCTGCAAAGTTACAACTTTTTTTTGAATAATGCAACTATTTACGTGTTTTTTATGAAATAAACTTTTTCTGTGGCACGTGTGATGGTAGTATATAACCATCGGTAGTATGCGATGATATTCTCTTTGCTCGTTTTTTCTTCACCACCTTTGTATGGGTCAATAAAGACTCTTGCCCACTGTCCTCCTTGTGATTTATGCCCAGTAATTGCGTATGCCATACGTATTTGTAATGCATTGTAATAAGGTGATTTGTAGATGGTTTCGGTTAGTTCCTTACGACGATGCTGCAATTCTGGATAGTCTTCTGCTATCTTGTAAAATAAATCTTTGTGCATCTTTTGGATTGTGTCTGGATTGTCGCTATGTATGGTCTCTAGCCATAGAACGACATCTATTTCCCAATCATAGTCCAATGATCGTAGTTGGGCATCAGCAAAATGATAACCATATATTTCACGAATATTGCGCAAACGTACAATCTCTAACATGTCACCATTTGCAAGAAAAGGTAGATTGTCGTATTTCTCTGTCCAAAAATAATTGTTTTTGCAAACCATCACTCGATCTCCGTTACCAATCTCCTCTTCTTTCCATAGTATGCGTGCGCGGATCCCTTGGTTATATATGTTAGTGCGCTTATTTGTGCGTGTCAAAAGGATCGTTTCCTCTACACCAACTTCGCTGTAAGATTGCTCAATGGCCTCCAATAGTTCTGTTCCTGATACAGTGCAGATGTCTTTTCGAAATTCTATAATTTTCCAGATATTATCTACCAACCCATTGCATATCTCTTCTGTGCTATCACCTAGCGCTAGAGGGCGCAATCGAGTAGCATTTTCTAATATCCCACTGTCAATGGCTTGACGCGCTACTTCTGTCAATGTGTGGGAGAAGATAGATAGCTGATAACCAGACATGTATGTTTCGTCTAGTGCGGGTGATTTGTTAGATCCTATTGGTGGCAACTGTGCGTCATCACCGAGCATAAGTAAATAACAACCTTTATCATTGTAGACATAACGAACCAAATCATCCAAAAGGATACCAGAACCAAACATTGGATTGTCGCGAAGACCGCTGATCATAGATGCTTCATCAACGATAAAGAGAGTGTCGTGGTGTAAATTATCATTGAGTGTGAATATGTCCTCTCCCAACCGCTTTTGCCTATATATATACTTATGTATGGTGTATGCGGGGGTGTGCGAATGCCTCGAAAGTACTTTGGCTGCTCTTCCTGTGGGGGCAAGTAATACGATACGTTGTTGCAATTGTTGTAGTGCTTCCACTAAGGCTGCCATGATAGTAGTTTTGCCAGTACCAGCGTATCCTCGTAAGATAAAGGCTTTGCGTGGGTCGGAGGATGTGATAAATTGGCTCAGTTTATCCAACAGTATTCGCTGCCCTTCATTGGCTTCAAAGGGTAACTTATGTATGATTCTATTCTTGATAAACTGCTCCAGCATCCCAACTCATCACTTATAACTCATAGTTCATAATTAAAAAAAGGGTAAGCTTGCTACATCGCACCGCTACAACCTCTTACCCTTGCTTCGGTCAAGACCTGGGGGAGTTCAGAGGGAGCTGGTCGTGTAGGACTTACCCTAAATCGGCTGCAAAGGTACAACAAAAAATGCACATGAACAAGAAAAATGCAAAAAAAGTGCGTTTTTTACTGCATTTTTCTTGTGTATGGGCTGCATATAGCGGTAGTACTTTCGAGGTGGGGCCCGCTAGCGGGAGGTGTCCTCGAAGGTACAACCTTGTCGCTATATGTGAGGACGAAGTCCGGCAATATGTACAAAAATGTCAAAAAAATGTATTTTTGCTGCATTTTTTCTTGCGCTTTTAAGAAAATTTTCATACCTTTGCGCGGTAAAGTGCAAAAAGCCATGAATGACCATCTTAGTAAAGCACAAATAAAATGGGTACGAAGCTTACAGCAAAAGAAGCACCGTGATGCGGAGGGACTTTTTGTGGCTGAAGGTGAGAAGTGCGTGAATGACCTTCGTCAGGCATTTGAATTGGTGCTACTCGCCACTCCCGATAATGCGTCTTCTGTGGAGATCGAACAAATGTCATCATTGCGTACGCCACAAGGAACAATCGCTGTCTTCCGCAAACGCCCCATCGTCTCATCGCCTGATCGCCTGATCGCCTCATCGCCTGAATGTTTATCCCTCGCCCTTGATGGTGTACAAGATCCTGGTAATTTAGGAACTATCATTCGTACATGCGATTGGTTTGGAATACACCATATTCTTTGCTCGCGTGATACGGCGGATTGCTATAACCCTAAAGTGGTGCAAGCCACGATGGGGGCATTGGCGCGTGTGCGACTGCACTATGTCGATTTGCCAAATGTACTCGCTGGACTTTGCCAACAAGGGATACCGCTTTATGGCACGTTGCTCGACGGACAGAATATGTACGATAATAATGCTATTCCTGATAAGCAAAGAGGCATAATCATCATGGGTAATGAAGGAAATGGTATCTCTCCAGAGGTACGGCAATTGATTACTCATCCGCTCTTTATTCCTTCATATCCAGCAGACATACCAACTTCCGAGAGTTTGAATGTGGGGGTCGCAACAGCCATTGTGTTATCGGAATTTAGAAGAAAACAATAAACAACTTATACCATGAAAACAAAAATCGTACTAATGTGTCTCTTGTGCACAATCATTCAAGCATGTAATCATTCAACCATCTTTGTGGGACATCGTGGCTGCTTGCTAGGCGTGGAGAATACCGCCGAAGCATTTATCAACGGTGCTACACATTTTGGTTACCAAGGATTGGAATGCGATGTGAAAGTTACGGTAGATAGTCAATTGGTGTGTTGGCACGACGATCATTTAAAACGAGTGGGGATTGATAGCATCATGATTCCAGCCACCACCTTAGAGCAATTGCAGTCTCTCTCACTTGTACAAACACGTAAAGATGTAACATACACAGCCAAGATATGTACGGTAGATGAATATTTGGCGATATGTAAAGAGTACAACGTCTTCCCAGTGATAGAACTGAAGTGGGGAATAGGGTTGAATAATAATGATATGACGCTCTTCCCTGCGCTCTATGCCTTGATAGAGAAACATGGATTGGTTGAGGAGGCCATAATACTGACGTCGATGAAGCAATCTCTTGAGTATATTCGCAGCAATTATCCACAACTAACCTGCCAATGGCTGCGCCATAAGGTACAAGATGAAGAATATACTTGGTGTCAGGACTGGGGGGTGGACCTTAGTGTCGCACATACATCAGTCACGGAGGATGTGATAGCACACAGCAAACAAATCAAGAAGGATGTTGCTACATGGACGGTTAATGATATTGCAGATTATGAACGCGTCAAAGAATTAGGCTGCAAGTATGTGACGACAGATTGTCTAGAAATCAATAAATAACCATTTAATAATACATCTATGAAAAAAACACTACTTCTTTTGTGCCTCGTATGCACACTGACCCAAGCATATGCTTGGAAACCTCTTTTTGCGGGTCACCGCGGTAGCTATCGCGGAGTAGAGAACACCGAAGAGGCCATGATGAATGGTATCAACCATTATGGATACACCGGTTTGGAGATTGATGTCAAGACCACAAGCGATGGAGAATATGTCTGCTGGCACGACGATGATCTGAGTCGTGTAGGACATAATGTCTCTATTCCATACTCCAATTTTGCGAATATAAAGGACCTTACGCTAACCCAAACTCGTGGCGGCGTAACCTATACCGCTAAGATTTTGACCGTAGATCGCTATTTGGAGATTTGCAAAGAGAATAATGTATTCCCTATCATCGAGCTCAAATGGGCTGTTGGTATCAACAGCAACGACATGAGCCGCTTCCCTGGACTCTACAAACTCATTGAGAAACATGGACTTGTAGAAGAGGCACGTATCTTGACCTCCATGCAACCATCCTTGGAGTATGTGCGCACCAACTATCCAAAACTGCAATGTCAATACCTCTGCTACGAGGTGACTCAAGCTCGTTATGAGTGGTGCAAGAAATGGGGAATCAATCCTAGTGTACAAACAGGCGGTCTGACCAAGGCTATGGCACGCAAATGCCACGAGGCTGGCATGGAAGTCGTTTGTTGGACGGTTAATAGCTTGGCAGATTACCAAAAGCATGGCGAACTAGGTTGCACCACCATGACTTGCGACTACCTTGTACCTGCCGAGATGCCCGAACTAGAAGATATCGACTGGGAGGCTCTATCTCCAACTCCTCCGCTGGATCATCTATATGTAACACCGCTCTTCAACTTCAGCGAGACTGCTGGAAACTTACCAGAGAACTTCCCTACTACATTATCAGGCAGTTACACACAAGCGCAAGAAGCAGCCTTTATCGATGGCGTATTCTATGTGGCAGATTATAGCGCACGTAAAGTAGTGGCTGTGGACACTACAGGCAAAGTATGGGAACCCGGTATTGAATACACCAACCTTCGCCATGGTATTTGCCGCGACGATGCAGGCAACCTGATTATGCACACCTCTCCTGATGCCAAGGTGCCTACCCAATTGACGGTCCTCAAACCTAATGATACTACAGATTATGTGATTGATATCACACTCAACAACAATGGCCAAACCAACTTCCCAACTGCCAGCGGTGATATCTTCTCTGCAGCAGGTGGTTATGTATATTTCTTCCCTAATGGACAAAATTTCGTAGAGGTAGTAAAGATTGCTAACGGCAAATATGTTTCTACTACCTCATGTGCAGTAAGCATGACGGGTTCTACCGCTGGCTACGTGATTCCAATTGACAATACACCCAACCATTTTATCTATCAAGTGCGTTCAAACGGTTACCACCTCTACAAAGATGGAGATAAAGGCTCTTATTTGACTTCTCCAAACGGAACAACCGCTCCTTCACGCAACAACTCTGTAGGTGGCGCACTCTTCCAACTCAATGGACACGATATGTTCGTTTACACCTCTGGTGCTCACTACAAGGGTGGTTGGACAGTTCGCGATATGACTTCGGCCGAACAAACTCCTATGTACACCCAAGAGCAATTGGGTAATGGCGGTTATAACGCAAACGCATCTGTAGGCGCATTCTTCTGGTGGGAGCGTCTTGATTCCGTGACGGTTAATCTCTACGAGTATTGCCTTGGCCATGGTATCGCAGGCTGGGAGCTCAGCGCAGAACCTCACAAGATTCGCGTAAAAGACTTTACACTCAGTGAGAGCAACATCACCATTCACAAGGGCGAAACTGCAAATATTCAAGCCATTATCACTCCATCTGATGCCGCAGACCAAGAAGTGACATGGCGCTATTCTCCTTCTAATCGCTCTTCCAAACTCAGCAGCAATGGTTTGACAGCTACCTTCACCTCTACCAAGGTGGAGACCTACACGATTACCGCTACCTTAGGTGATTTCAAAGCCGAGTGCGTAGTCAATGTGCTAGATCCTATCACTGGTGTAGAAGACGTAGAAGCTACTATAGATGAGACATCCAAATCGATTCAAGATGGCCGCCTGATAATCAAGCATGGTCAACAATTGTATAATGTATTGGGTCAGCAGATTCGATAATCATTTATTCTCATACAAAAAAATGGTGCGCCTCGCTGAGGCACACCATTTTTTTTGTAGTCAGTATTCGATTATTTACCGTTGAAGTAGAATGCCATATATAGGTTAGCTCCGATATTATCAGTGCCTAGATGAATACCGTGGCTAGCAGGGGCAATCAGTTCTGTGTATTGCTCCAATTGCATAGTGGCGGTGTTCCATCCCTCGTATGTGGTAGCGCGAGCAGGATTGAATTCATAGTAAGCGCCAAAGTTTACGTTTGCACCCAATGCAATCTTAGGCGCTACAAACCATTCTACGCCCACGCTAGCATACGCGCCAGCCATATGAATCAAATCATCTGCTTGTGCTGACAAGATACGAGCATTAGGCATGTATCCTGCTACTGATGTGTAGTTGGTAGGATCACTGATGGTAGGGACTTGATTCAGTTCTGTAATGGCATTGCCATACGTATATGCATAGGATATTTGTCCTACTGCATAGTTCAAACCAAATCCAAATACACCTTGTACTGGCAAATTCTTACCTACGCGGTATTCCATACCCAATGCTACACTTCCGTACAAGCGATCATATATTTGAGAATCGGTCACTTTTGCCTTGCTGAATGGATCCAAGAATAACGCAGCATCGTCTAATACATATTCATTATTGATCTTATGAGTATATCCTACGCCTACATTCCAACGAAAAGCCAATTGATCTTTCAGCATATATGTTCCCATAATAGATACCATAGGTGCTGCTGTGATACCATCTAACAATGGCTCACCTGCTAAATCACCCAAACCGTTCGAGAGATTACCGTTGAACATGTTGCCTACAAATGTAGCTAGTGGATCCAACGAAAATCCTATAGACGCATCACCTTGTTTTGGCAGCCACTCTGAATAGTCCTTTACAACTTTCTTAGCTGCTGGCTCACTGGCTACTGTCTCCTCTGCCAATAGTGGCAGTGCAAATATAGCGATGAGCATCATACTTATTAATCGTTTCATAGTAGTACAATTTTAATGATTGTTTAATCTACAACAATGTATTTACATTACCAGCCAAGTGGATTTACAGATTTATAAATACGATTGTAGTTATCATCGTAATCCACATCGTAATTGCCGATACCATAGATGGTATTGTTGTTTTTGTCAGGTGTGAAAATCAATACGATATCATTAATCTTAGTACCAATCAACAGATCACCTGCAGATAAGTACTTGGATGTTGTTTTGCTGTCATAATAACCTGATACGTTTTGGCTTCTCTCTGTCCATGTACCATAATACAAATTCTTCTCTTGATAATAGTGAGTTACAGAAGCCAAATACGCTTTAGTTTCAACTTTAACGGTTGTGTTAGCTACATTCCATGTGTCATACAGATTTGCACTTAAATCGTATTTACCATCCAGATTAGTAGTAATGTTGTAAACGATTTTTTCTGTAGGATATTGACTGTTGGTGAGAGTTACTGCTAGTTCTACTGTTTGAGAAACTTTGCGTTGACCTGCCTTGGTTTCCAAACTTCCACTAATGTATTCTTGTTGCTCATATTGTTCTTTTACCAAACCATTGAGTTTAACAACTTGTGAACGAGTCATAATAGGACTCTCTACTCCCTTTTGTACATAGATGTTAGCAGCTGTGTAGATTTTTCCACATTCTAACTCTACAGATGCAGAAGCTTCTGGATATGAAGCATCTTTCTCCACAATAGCACCATTGATGAGGTCATAGTACTTGTCTACGATTGGACGAGTATAAACACTAACGCCTGTGATAGCTGCTTGGCCTACTGGTACTTCAATGCTATAGAAACCATTAGCATCACATACGCCTTCAAAGAATTTGTTACCTGCTGCGGCATCTGCATCATATTTAGCATATGGTACTTTTACCAATACTGCGCAACCTTCTGCTGGCAAACTTTTTACCACATAGTTTGCTCCATCTCGTATATATCCTTTGTCGATATACACATAACCTTGTACCACTGCCTTGCCTTCTACATCAGCGAAGTCCAATTGTGATTGCTCTTGTTGGCAACTGCTAAGTGCCACCATGGTAAAGATTACCATCAAAAATGAAAATTTTTTCATAACAATTTGAATTTAAAAGTTAATATTAAAAGTTAATTGAGTATAGCTTGCTTATTCACAATCCACCTCTGTAGCGGTGGCTTTCTTATCGCCCTCTTGCTTCAGGATATAGCATGTGCTACTGGTGGTGTAGATATTTTCTGTTTGATTCTTATTACCTGTCCATCCCTTACCTTGCTTGAAGATGATATTCAGCTCCTTGCCATCGTGTACATATACAAACCAATCCCCCTCGCGCATGGCGATATGTTCGTTATCTGAAATACCATCGCCCCAAATCCATACATAGATCGTTTCTGTCCAGGTGGCTGGCACCTTGGCTTTCGCTACAATACCTTTGTCCTTCTCTGCAAAAGTGATGCTATCAACCTCTGCAATCTTGTATTCCACTTGCTTGCCACCTTGCCACACATACATACATTCTACCACATCATCGCTTGGCTCGTACTCTGGGTTATCTCCCGTGTTGCCTCCTGTGTTACCACCAGGATTATCATTACCGCCTGACTTATCGCCCCATTGCTCGTTGAGCCATGTAGCATTCTTGCGAAGCACTTCGGTGGTGCGGTCAATATACGTACCAATTGTCTGACTGCCGTGATACTGAGACCATCGTTGTTTGTCGCTTGCTGCAGCTTGAGTGATCTGGCTCTTATGAGAGTCAATAAAGGTGTAGATATCATTGTAGTTGCCTTTGTAGAACTCATTCCAAATCTCCTTCACTCGCTCCATAAACGCAGGGAACTTACATATCTCTGGAATCCAGTGATTATGCCAAACATCACCTTGGTACATATACTGAGATTTGTCGCGATTGAACGAACTACCAAAATCCCATACTGGACCAAAATGCCATTTCTCGTTCGCGCCCTTCTCTTTGTGCAGGTAGCAACTGCCGTGGAAGCTCTCATAGTTGTCTGTCAACTCCTGCACGATATAGAACTTAGCCAGCGCATCCATGTCGAGGTGATTCCATAGCTCGCTAGAGTTCTTGTCGCCATATACTAAGTTATCAATGAGTTTCATCTGTTGGGTCAGATACTCCTCTTGTTGTGTGGACAACTCCTCTGGGGTCTTATAGGTGATCCACATGGTGTGTTTGCCACCTTCTTTGATGGTCACATGAGGATCGCTATCATAGTTGTCGATCTCTACGAGCCATCCGCCAGTGATCTTCTCGCTATCGGTCTCTTCGTCCTCTTGCTCCACGATGTTCACGCGATCTTTATCCACACGGATAGTCTCTGTCAGGAAGTACAGGCCGATATAGTCGCCATTCAGCACTACCTCTAGCGGTTTGGCATTAGGTGTATAGCTTATGCCAATCATCTTGCTCAGCTCAAAGCCTACGGCGTTGCGCATAAATCCCTTTCTGTCATTGCTATCGTCGGCATGCGCCAGGAGGGCGAAGTGCTTGCTTTTGTTCATGCCCAATAGGGGTTGTTTGTCAGCAAGTTTGATACGGTAAGGTTTTTTATCAAAACCCGTCCACGAATAATTACCGCGGCCTCTAATCTCCATAGCCAAAGGCTCCGCTTTCGAACCTATACTCTGATAGTCACTCAGCCCCTGATTATCGAGATAATAAGTGGCATTGATATAGTCATCTTTGCTTGTAATTGCTGCATTATTCTCCGTTTGTATGTACAACACGGGTAATGTACCTGATGGTGATACTGCTTCTAGCGATGCACACAAAGACGCTAATAGCAAGAAAAATAATGTTCGTTTCATACCAAAAAATATATTTCGCGACAAAGGTACTAAAAAAATGTGAATACACCAATTTTTTATTAAAAAAAATATTGTTTAATGCCATTGCATACAAAAATGACGAGGATTTCCCTCGTCATTTTTCTATTTCTTGCCTATAACCTATAGCCGCTTGCGGCGTCCTATAGCCTCAAAGAGGCGTCCCATAGGCACTTTGTGCCGTCCTATAGCCGCTTGCGGCGTCCTATAGCTTGCTCTGCAAGCGTCCTGTAGGCAACTTTGTTGCCGTCCTATAGCCGCTTGCGGCGTCCTATAGCCTCAAAGAGGCGTCCCATAGGCACTTTGTGCCGTCCGAAACGCCTTAGGCGTTTAATACGCATTCATCTGCTCCTTCACAGTAGCTGTGATCATGTCAGCAAACTCTTGTACAGTCATCTGACCCTTCTCCTCTGCGCCTTGTTGGCGAACACTGACAAGTCCGAGCTCAGCTTCTTTCTCACCTACGATGAGCATGTATGGGATACGCTTCAACTCGTTGTCACGAATCTTACGGCCCAATTTCTCGTTGCGGTCGTCCACGATGCAGCGTACATCTTGTGCCTCGAGCATCTCTTTCACTTTATGGGCATACTCGTTGCTCTTCTCAGAGATTGGGAGTACCACTGCTTGGTCTGGTGTCAACCACAATGGGAACTTACCTGCAGTATGCTCGATGAGCACGGCCACGAAGCGCTCCATTGAGCCGAATGGTGCACGGTGAATCATCACTGGACGGTGCTTTTGGTTATCCTCACCTACGTACTCGAGCTCAAAGCGCTCTGGCAAATTGTAGTCCACTTGGATTGTACCCAACTGCCAACGACGACCCAACGCATCCTTCACCATAAAGTCGAGTTTTGGACCATAGAACGCAGCCTCGCCAGTCTCTACGCGAGCAGGAAGACCCTTCTCTTGGCATGCCTCGATGATAGCTTGCTCTGCTTTCTCCCAAACCTCGTCTGAACCTACATACTTGGTGGTGTTGTTAGGGTCACGCAGTGAGATTTGTGCCTCAAAGTTCTCGAATGCAAGCGATTTGAAGATGATCTCGATAATCTCCATTACGCGAATAAACTCGCTCTTCACTTGGTCTGGACGGCAGAAGATATGCGCATCATCTTGAGTAAAGGAGCGCACGCGTGTCAATCCGTGCAACTCACCCGATTGCTCATAGCGGTAAACGGTACCAAACTCAGCAATACGGAGTGGAAGATCCTTGTAGGAGTGAGGAGTATTCTTGAAGATGGTACAGTGGTGAGGGCAGTTCATTGGCTTGAGCAAATATACCTCGCCTTCCTCTGGAGTGGTGATAGGTTGGAAAGAATCCTTACCATAGTGATCCCAGTGACCAGAAGTAATGTACAAGTTCTTGTTACCAATATGTGGAGTGATTACTTGTTGGTAGCCATAGCGTTTTTGAATCTTCTTCAAAAAGTCCTCGAGGCGCAAACGAAGTGCAGTACCCTTTGGCAACCAGATAGGCAGACCTTTGCCTACCATGTCGGAGAACATAAAGAGCTCCAACTCTTTACCAATCTTGCGGTGGTCGCGTTTCTTAGCCTCTTCGAGCAAGGTCAAGTACTCGTCCAACATCGCTTTCTTAGGGAAAGTGATACCGTAGATACGGGTCATCATTGGGCGAGAGTCGTCGCCACGCCAGTATGCAGCCGCGCAACTGAGTACTTTGATCGCCTTGATTGCCTCTGTAGATACCAAGTGAGGACCTTTACAGAGGTCGGTAAACGCACCTTGTGTATAGGTAGAGATATGTCCGTCTTCGAGTTCGCTAATAAGCTCGCATTTATATGTTTGTCCTTTTGCACCAAACTCTGCCAACGCATCTGCCTTAGCGATAGACTTCTTCACTAGTGGCTCTTTCTTTGCGCGAAGCTCTGCCATCTTTTGCTCGATAGCAGCAAAGTCGCTATCCTTAATCGTTTGTCCCTCAGCAGGATATACATCGTAGTAGAAACCATTCTCAATAGCAGGACCAATACCGAATTGGATGCCAGGATACAACTCCTGCAATGCCTCTGCCATCAAGTGAGATGAGGTGTGCCAGAAGGCATGCTTAGCCTCTTTGTCCTCCCACTTGTGGAGTTTGATGTCGCAATCCTCTGTGATAGGTGCATTGAGTTCTACGATTTGCCACTCCTCTTGATTAGGAGCCTTTACACTAGCCACAAGGATGTCTTGTGCCAAACGGCTGCTGATGCTAGCAGCTACGTCGTAAGCGGTGATTCCGCTTTCGTACTCACGGACGCCTCCGTCCGGAAAAGTAATTTTGATCATGATAATTTTTAATGGCGATACTGTATTGTTGAATGGCGATTTTCCAATAGCCGCCTTGCGGCGTCCCATAGGCGCAACGCGCCGTCCAATAACCAATATCCTTATTTTAATAAACCTACAAATGTTTACGGCTCAGGGCGCACAAATGCCCTAAAAAGCCAATTTCGCTGCAAAGGTACAGAAAAATACGCACAAATGCAAGAAAAACGAGCAAAAGTTTACTTTTAGGGTCGTTTTTCTTGCATTTGGGCTGCGTAGGGTGGCAGTGGCTACGGGGTGAAGGAGTGCGACGGAACGCACTCCGAGTATTGCGCCCGAGGACTCCCCAGTCCGAGGATAGAGCGCGATACATAGAATGGCGCGACCCTCGCGGTCACGCAGCCGTATGGCTATAGGGTAGTGCCGTACAGGGTAGGCACGACCGCCTATGGTCTATGATATTACATCAACGATGTTGTTGCTTTATAAAGCCAAGTCAGATGTCCGAAGTTACTGCCACTCTACGCAAGCAAAAGCGAACAATATTTTCAAAAATGATAGATTTTATCTATCTTGCTACTCTGCGCCGTCCCATAGCGAAGCGTCCAATATCCAATAGCCCGTAGGGCGTCCCATATCCTATAGCCAGCGCTTCAGCGCTAGGCGTCCTATAACCAAAGCGATGATCACCCACAGGGCGATTGTACATCGCTTATAAAAAGGGGGCACATAGCGCTCGGGCGGGTGATCCACGATCTGCACGATGCTGTCGGTCTTCACCACTGTATCGTGCACGATATGTGTACGCCATCTATCGCGCCACTCCACGCGGGTGAGATACACCGTGTCACCTCGTTGTCGCTCGCTAACGAACACGCTATCGTGCACCACCACGGTATCACTACGTTGCACAATATTGAACCATTCTGAACCACTCTGAACGACTGCTGAACCACCGCTAAGGCTCCTGCAACTCCAAAGGGTATGGGATATCAGCATCAGGATAAGGATCCGGCTCTGTGATCTCAAGATAAATGTCTTCATGGGGTTGTAATCCTTTGTAGTTTAATAAAAAAGTTACCAGTTCATTCAGTCGCCTACGCGAGGATAGCAGACGTTGTTCGCTCTCCCCTTGTGGGGGGAGTAGGAGGGGACTTCTCTCGCCGACTAGGATACATCCCGTCGTGTCCTTGATGGTGTTGCCCGCATGGATACGTATGCCAGTGCGCTGCGCACCATTGTGTGGGTCGCGAGCGTAGCCATACACGCCATCCAGGATCGGCAGCAGTTCTTGAAAGCGCGGCGAGTGTGTCAGCCGCAGGCGGTAGAAGCCTGTGGGGATGGCATATTGCAGGTTCTCTAGGGTGTCCATCGGCTCGAAGACCTCTGGTGTGTTCACCGCCTGCAGATGCCCGAAGATGGCATCGCCATCGGGTTGGTATCTGATTAATGTTAGTAGCATAGTGTGTTGTAAAAATTTCCAAGTTATTATCTCCTATGCCCGTTAGGGCAAGGATTCTTTTTTGTGCCCACTGATCTCACTGATAATCACTGATCTCCATGGATACAAATTAGAGTTTATCCGTGGGAAGTTTTAAATTCATTCCTTGTATCGATACTTGTAATCAATGCCTATGAGTGAGCCTGAGAATGTCAGTATCTCGCCGAAGGCTATCAAGATGGAGTGGTGGATCTGACCCAAGGGTGGGCTGCAGAAGCCTGCGATTAATAACATGACTCCAAACAAGCACAGGCTCACTGATAAAATCAATTGAACTCTTTTCATGATTTCTATTCTCTTTCCCACGGATCTCACGGATCATTGTATATATCCTTCTCGCTTAGCGGCACACATTTCTAAGTCCAATCATAGTCGATACTTGCTTTTATTCTTTAAGATTCAGCGATGGCGTAGTCGGCGGTATCATGAGCGCCGACGAGCGGAGCGATTGGCAATTGATTACGGAGTACCATGAGTCGCGCAGCGACAAATATGATTTATTTAGATTTCTGCCGAAGGCAAGGAAGTATAAATTCTCCGTGCGATCCGTGGGAGGTGAAAGTTTCGTAGCTTACTCGCCGTAGGCTTCCCACTCTTGCGAGAAGACGTATCCGCGCAGGGTTGAGTACTTGCTTTGTGCTGCGAAGGCTGCCATATCTGCTGCTACAAATTCTGCATTCTTCAAGCGTGCCAGTGTAGCCTTGGATACCGCGGAGAATTTCTGACGTTGGTTGATCTCACCCGTGGTGACTGGTGCCACACGCTCTCCCGTCACACTACAACCACGTTGACGTTTACCTATTTTGCGGCGCACGGCCACCCACTTTTGTTTCTTACCAAAAATCTTGCCCGATGCATTATCCACGGGCGCTAAATAATGAATTGTTCCTGCCATAATTCTAATCTTTAAACCTTAAACATTAAACCTTAAACCTTAAACGGTCTTTTCCCCATTCTCATCGTACTGATCGTTGATCTTGGCGAAGATGTAACCAAAGAGCGAGCCGATGGTGTGCTGCGCCTTGTAGCCAGTTTCATATTGGCTACGTTGCTCTGGGTCTGCCATGATGGCGCGCACGGCTTCTGCTACTTTGGTGAAGCGTTCTTTGGCTTTGATCTGTGCTTCGGTAGGAGCAGCAGTAGATGGGTTGCAGCGTTTGCCTGTGAAGACATCGCCTGTCTGTTTGTTGGTGCGGAAGTACATGTCGGAGTGCTCGCACACCTTGCCACTCATCGTATCGATGATGGCGATTGGTTTGATTTTGCTCATGTGTGTTTCTTTTGTTTGGTGCGGATAGCTTATTGCTTGGCCTTTGCTCTATGCTACGCGCGGGTTAATATTAATAAGGAGTATCGTTTTCCCGACTGCGCATATCAGAAAAACGATGCAAAGATACTGCTATCTCAGGGGGCGTTGTGGGACATAGCCCATCATCGTGGGACAACACCCGACAAAGCCCGACAAAGTCGGACAAAGTGATGTGAAATACTTGGTAGAAAGCAAAAAAAATCGCCCCGAAGGGCGATCTTGATGGTGTATGTGAATATACTTGATTTTACATTGCTGCCAGATATCTCTTGATGGATTTGCTTGCTCACTTCCAAAGCAGGAAGCAGAAGATGGCAAATAGGATGTTCAATAATATCTCTGGTAGCAAAGAGATGGAAGTGGCAAATGCGATCGTATCATATAGGCCATGTGCTACGACAGGTGCAACGAGTGCCAAGATAGAATATTTGATTCTATTTTCCTTGTCAAACTTAGCCACCGATTAGATTGCGCAATGGTTCTGGTGATTGTCTGTCTTGCCAATAGATGTAGCCCAGCAATGCGATTGCTGGTACTAGGGCAGAGAGTAGGGGAATGATAGTAGTGTTATGATATGAATAGTGTTGTGTAGTGTGGAGTAGTGTTGTGTGGGGTGATTACAACGTGCAGACGGCTCTTACACAGCGACCCACATAGCGGTAGGAGGTGGACATATATCCTTGTTCGTAGTTGGCGATATAGGTGTGTGCACCATCGTTGCGCAGACCCGTAGAAGTCCAATATGCTTGATTATAGGTGGTGTGTATGAGCTTGTAGGTCTGGTCATCCGTGTAGCCAGTGCTTGGCAGGAAGATGGTGTTGTAGGTCTTGCGGCTGGTAAAGAGCACACCATGGATGCCATTGATCATCACATAATCCCAGTCGCAATACTCAATGAGTTCTTTCCATTGCTGCAAGGTAGGCGTGTACCAGCCTTCGCCCCACTTGGCGGTGGCGAGATCGTGCTTGGAGCTGCCATAGATAGATGGCATCAATGTATCGTTGTATTGGCATGTCTCAGGCGAGTAGAGCTGCTTGCTGGCGGTCTCGCCCCATGCTACGCGTGTGCCAACACCATGGATTTGAGTTGTGCCAACATTACATGTCGCCCATTTGGTGCCCGATGGCAAACCGAGATCCACCCAGTCATGTCCGTTGAGTGCGCCTTTGAGCGGTACGAGGCTCTTGGCTTGCGCGGCTGCTTGCTTCTCGGCGAGGTAGGCGTCGCGTTTTACCTGCTCAATGCGAGCTTTTTCTACCTCTATCTCATCCTCCAGTTTGCGAATCTTGTTGCTGATGTGTTGCACTTTCTTATCGAGCTTCTCAATCGCAGCAATATGCACCAATCGTTGTTCATCGGTTGTGCATTGTGCGAAGAGCTGGTAGATGCTGTCGTATTTAGGTTGGAGGAGTTCGGCTTGCAGGTTGAGATCTGCGTGGGTGCGTTGCAGACTATCTAAGCAAGTGGATTGAGCTCTGCATGGCAAAGTTATAATCAGGAGCATAATTATGCTCAGATACTTGATAGCAAACACGCGGTCCTTATCCACGCGCTTGTAGGAAATAAATATGCGGTGTTTCTTTTCTTGATTCATAGTGAATTCCATTTAGCCCACAAAGGTACAGAAAAATACGCACAAATGCAAGAAAAACGAGCAAAAGTTTACTTTTAGGGTCGTTTTTCTTGCATTTGGGCTGCGTAGGGTGGCAGTGGCTTCGAGGTGGGCGAGCTTGCGAGGTGAACTGCACCCAAAAAGTTAGACACAAAACTACGTGTCGCTTATGGAGCATTCGTTAGAAGAAAAACTAAAGGCAATTAAGCTGTGCAAGCAGGGCCTACCCATCTATCATGTGGCTAAAAAATTAAGATGTTCTAAAA
>JAFYMG010000001.1 GCA_017556705.1 Paludibacteraceae bacterium
CATACAATAACATTGGATGTACATATTACCATCAAGGAGACCATGCTCATGCTTTAGAGTATTTACAACAAGCTATAGCTATACTTAAACAAATATTTGGTGAATCTCATCCAGATGTAGCAACCTCGTACAATACCATTGGATCAGTATATGATGCTCAAGGTGACTATGCTCGTGCGTTAGAGTATTATCAACAATCATTAGCGATTAGGAAACAGTTTTTTGGTGAATCTCATTCGAATGTAGCCGATTTATACAATAACATTGGATTAGTATATTATTCTCAAGGTGACTATGCTCGCGCCTTAGAATATTATCAACAAGATTTAGCAATACAGAAACAAATATTTGGTGAATCTCATCCAGATGTAGCAACCTCGTACAATAATATTGGAAATACATACTACCATCAAGGAGACCATGCTCATGCTCTAGAGTATTTACAACAAGCTTTAGTAATACGAAAACAATTCTTTGGTGAATCTCATCCAGATATAGCCTATTTATATATTATTATCGGAGAACTATACTATAACCAAGGTGATGTTCGTGTTTTAGAATATTTTCAACAAGCTATAACTATACTTAAACAAATATATGGTGAATTCCATTCAGATGTAGCAACCTTATACAATATCATTGGATCACTCTATTTTATTCAGGGTGATTATGCTCGCGCTTTGGAGTATTTACAACAAGCTTTAAATATTAATAAACAGCTTTTAGGTTTGGAACATCCAGATACAAGAAATGTACAAGACTATATTGAAATAACTTTGCAAAAAATGAACGAAGAAAAATAGCTCCATGCAACCACAATACAAATACTTTGCCTTTATCAGTTATAACTCCCACGATATTGCTTTGGGAAAACGCCTTCAACGCAAATTGGAGAGTTATAGAATGTCCGCCACACTCTGTAGCGAACATGGATGGCAACGCAGACCTATCAATCCTGTGTTTTTTGCGCCATATGATATTCAACCAGGCAGCTTAAGCCAAGAAATACAAGATAGATTAAATGCTTCGCGTCATTTGATTGTCATATGTTCTCCTCATTCTGCAAGATCAGAGTGGGTTGGAAAGGAAATCGAGTATTTCCATCAATTGGGACGCACCAAGAATATTCATTTCTTTATTGTGGATGGCGAACCGCATAGTGGCAATCCTGATACAGAATGTTTCAACCCTATAATAGATACTCTTGGGCTACCCGAAATCCTTGGTGCCAATATCCATGAACAAATATTTCGTTGGTCATGGCTGAACAAAGAACGTGCTTACGTACAATTGATATCCAAACTATTAGGCGTAGAGTTTGATGCTATTTGGCAACGTCACAAACGTCTATTGATAGGAAAGAGTATTGCGTGGGCAATCGGAATAGTGTGTGTCTTGTCTGCTATGATAGGTGTTTACGTGATGAATCAACCTATAGATGTCAGACTAAAGTTGAACGAAGTATCTTATCTAAATACAAACTTACCTCCACTTAGAAATGCAGAAGTAGTTCTAAAACTGCAAAATGAAGAAAAAAGAGCAGTAGTGGTTTCTTTGGATTCTTTTGCTGTATTCAAGAATATTCCATCTAAGTTCTTAGATAAGAAAGTTCAAGTTCATGCTCATGCTAAAGATTATTTGGATGTGGACACGACAGTATTTCTTTCAGAAAATCTCACAATAGATATTCATCGCAACCCGTCTGTGTATGGGGATGTTCACTTTCAGATATGGGACGAAGATGCCAATGGTGTACCGCATGTTGATGTTTCTATTTTAGGTTATAAAGACACATCAACCATTGATGGATATATTTCGCTTTTTATTCCATTGGAAGAACAGCGCGACAAGTATCATGTTACCTCATCTGTTCCTTTACAAAGAGATACTGTTTGTATGCCTTGTGGCGAAAATGATATACTAATTATTAAATAACCCCATGTCCTTCCTCCCTCTCCTCTCCGCTCTTATCCCTGCCGTCGTGCTATTGGGATATATCTACTGGCGAGACCGCAAGTCGCCAGAACCACTCAAGCAATTGCTCAAAGCTACTGCTTGGGGCGTAGTTGCTATTCCGCTGACATTGGCTATTATCTATCCATTGCAGTGGATAGGGATTATCCCCGAAGAATATACCACCATCGGTGGCGCTATCTATGATGCCTTTATGAGTGCTGCTGTCCCCGAGGAGTTGTCCAAACTCTTTCTACTGTGGCTCTTCCTACGCAAGAACCCTTATTTCGATGAGCGTATGGACGGCATCGTGTATGCTGTATGTGTGTCGCTTGGCTTCGCTGGATTAGAGAATATATTATACGTAGTATTGGACGAGAATTGGGCGAGTGTAGCCATCTCACGCGCGATTTTTGCCGTACCAGGACACTTCTGCTTTGGTGTGTTGATGGGCTATTTCTATTCCCTTGCCAAGTTCGAACCACAGCATCGAATACGCTATTCAGCATTGGCACTCCTCGCACCTATTGTAGCACATGGTATCTACGATTCTCTACTATTTATCATGCAAGTATATATCCCTACATGGCTTGAAAGCATACTCTCGCTCGGCTTCCTCATCTTCTGCTTCTACCTCTGGAAATGGGCAGCGCAATCAATAAAGAGACATTTGGAAAAATAAAGAATATTATGGAAAAACAGAAGAAATACGACATTTTTATCAGTTATCGCCGTGAGGGAGGAATGGAAACGGCAGATGCTATTTACCAACGTTTGCAAAATGCAGGTTACTCTGTGTTCTTAGATTTAGAACAGTTGAAATCGGGCAAATTTAATGAACAACTATTATCAGTGATAGATGGCTGTACAGATTTCATTGTTGTATTACCTCCCAATGCATTGGATCGTTGTTGTGATGAAGAAGATTGGGTTCGCCGCGAAGTAGAATATGCCATTGAGAAAGGGAAAAATATTATACCTGTAATGTTGCGTGGATTCGATTGGCCTGATAAAAGTACTTTACCAGAGTCAATGCGCGAATTGCCCAACTATGAAGGATTAGCTGCAACAGATTATAAGTTGTTCCCTGAAAATATGGAGCGACTGAAAACTAAATTACTCTTATCAAAACCAGGAATAACATGGCATAGATATAAGACTTTGTTTATTTCTGCAATACTTATTCTCTTGACTATGATAGGTGTGCTATTTGCATACCTATGGTCCAGCAAGACTGAATATGAAATGATATGCAATGAATACTCCATGAAAATGATGACCGAGTTTGTTAAGATGCATCATAATGCGCTACTTGCTCAAGATGGACTACAAGCTTTTGAAGATTATTGCGAAGAATTACATGAAGATAAAGACATGGCTAAAAGTAATCTAAACATGTCATTGTCTATATGTCGAAAACAATTGCAAATCCCCAATAAACTTTCATTGTCAGAATACGAAAAAAACATTTTTCGAAAACATCGATTTGAAATAGAAGAATTGGATGCAATGTATTTAGTGGCAGATGAGTATTACAAGGAGATAAATCATTATTTTGATAATATACAATTGATTTCGAATCAAGAGGAAATATCAAAGGTGTTAAAGGAAAATGTTATTCTCAATTATGATTTTATAGAATCATATCTTAAAAGTACTTATTATGATTTACTCTCCGTTTATGCTACCATGCCTTCTACGATTTATGCCAACCTTCAACCTACAACATCGGAATTAGAGTTAGTGGGCGAGGTTTCTATACGATTAATGGCAGCAGAATATGAATCTATGTCACAAATGCAAATGAATAAGATAAATAATATCCTTAATCTAATGGGAAAGGATGTGGTTCTTACAAAATTAAAAGTGGCAGAACAAGAATCTGAACTTGCTAAAATGAATGCTAACCTACAAGCAAAAATAGAAGAAACATATAATAATTTATCTTCTAAATCTGAACTCGATTCCAATGATGAAATATATGTTCAATGGTATAAGATAGTGTTGCTTGGTGATTTTCTATCCGCTTTATCCGAACTTTACTACGAAATGCGTACCGATGATGTGGAATACATATCTTACATAACTCCTCAGTTTGTGTGTAAGAAAATAGACGAGCAATTAGATACCTATCAAACCTATCATCCAGAAACGGCTGCGTATGTGCAAACGGTAAGAGCATATTTTACTGAAATTTCTGAAGGAAAGAGAACGCATGCTGGAATAATAGTGCGCCAATTAATTGATTCCCATCCATATATCCAGCTCGGAGATATTATTGTCGAATATGATAATCAAGCAATTACTAACTTAGAATCATTAAAAGCAGTATATCAGCAGAATATGAACGGTCAGGTAAAAATCCTGCGTTTGGAGAATAATGTACTTAAAGAGATAATATTACCCGTATTTGGAAATACTGATATTATTGGTTTCTGGGATATAACGCTACCTAAAGAGTAAGTATTTCGGCACAATTTTGCTCCTTGATTGATAGATTCCCCTCTTAACACCCCTCATACTCATAGAAAACTCAAAATTATAAGAAAAATGAAAACAAACTACATTCCTAAACCAGAAAACACGGACGCTATCCAATTGTCCGCAGAACTCAATGACCTCGTAGAGGCCATGGCAAAGAACGTACACGAAGTGTGGGCGCAGTCGCGCATGGAGCAAGGTTGGACCTATGGACCCGAACGCAACGACCAACTCAAGCAACACCCATGCCTTATCCCTTATGAGCAATTACCCGAGATAGAAAAAGCCTATGACCGCGATACCGCTGTCGGCACACTCAGACTTATCTGCCATCTTGGTTTTAAAATTACCAAAGAGTAGGCTACGCAATCGAATATAAATCAGACTATTACCGACCCGCAAATCAGTAGGTCGGTTTTTTTATATAAAAAAATCAATGGAAATGATAGATTTTACATTCAATCCAACTCTATAAGATTAAACGAATAAACATCGATCAAATGAAAAAGTTAGTTACATCATTATTGTTAATAAGCAACGTAGTTGGACTATGGGCATATGATTTCGTATCAGACGGATTGTATTATGACATCATTGACCAAGAAGAGCATATAGTGGCTGTGACCTATCAAACCAGTTATTGGGCTAATAATTATCTAGGGAGAACGGATGTTTGCATTCCTTCATCAGTATGCTATAATGATACCTGCTACTCTGTAACAACTATTGAATGCTGTGCGTTTGCAGGATGTCGCACACTGAAATCAATCGTGCTTTCTTGTGGATTAGAGAGGGTCAAAGCAAGGGCATTTAATAGGTGTACAAACTTAAGAACAATAATTTGTGAGACATTGGAACCACCCATATTAGAATATCCTACCTTTGAAGGAGTGAAATTGACGAAAGTCAAACTTTACGTACCCGAAGGGTATATCAATGGATACAAAAATATCTTAAATCACTACGATATTCCTGATAGAGAAGCTTTGGAAGAGGGATGCATATCACAGGAAGACTACAATGAGCTTCTGATTGACTATCTCGGAGCTAGCCAATGGCAAGCATTCAAGCAAGTACTGCCAATAGAAACGTTGCCAATAGAATGATAGATTTCGAAAACAATGGTATGCTATATATACAATGAATGATTATGTGATTAAAAAACAATATCAACAAACATCAAAAATTACAAACTATGGAAACAAATCAAGTAAAACTCTGGAAGAAAATCCTCATTTCCTCTCTCGCACTAATTGGTTTAGGCGTATTATTTATCATTGGCATTCTAATCTATGTACCTATAGAAAAACGCCAGAATCGTATTCGTTGGTACTATCAAGACGCAGTTAACGACTCGCTTCGTGTTGACTATGATTATCCCGACAAAGACTATGTACGTATCTACAACACAAAACAAAAACGCTACATGTCCCCAAAAATGCGCTGGTTCTCTAAAGCTGTCAGCGAAGGCGATTCACTCACTGTGTTCTATGACTTGACTGGCAAACGCGGCTATATTAATCTCCATACAGGCACAGTCGTGATAGAGGGTCGCTATGACCATGCATGGAACTTCTCCGAAGGCCTAGCTGCCGTCTGTCGTGATAACAAGATTGGATTTATCAACACTGCGGGCGAAGAGGTTATTCCTTGTCAATACCCTACTACCACCTATGCTATTAATCGCTTTGGATATGCTTTTCATGATGGATACTGTGTCATCACCAACTCCAAAAACGAATGTGGTTTGATTAATCCGCAAGGCGAGCTCGTGGTAGATACTATCTATGATTGTATCTGGAATCCATCCGACTTGGGTGTACGTATTTTCCAAGATGAAGATAAATATGGTCTCATGAGCCCATCTGGAGAGATTCTTCTGCCTTTGTATTACACAGAAATCTGGTGCGATGGGGTCAATCTAATGGCGAGAAAAAATGGCGTAATGGTCGAATTAGATACGTCTGGAAAAGTTATCAATCCTTTCTGTAGTACCGATGACTACAAACCTATGTATCTCCCTTCTGACTATGAATATGCACATCCTACAGGATATTTCAAATATTTTGTAAGAGACAGAGAGGGTATTATCAACTCCAATGGGAAGATGGTTATCCCTGCTATCTACTACGAGATTAACCAACTCAATGACCACCTCTTTGAGGCAAAGACTTGCGATGTGGACTATTACTACGAAGCTTGGGTAACGATTGATATTAAAACCAACACCATCAAACAAGCTCGCTAATATTCAAATAGTATTGTAGGCACTTACTAAACCTACATCCCCCTCCCCGCAGCACCCTCACACGGTGCTGCTTTTTTTCATCTTTTGAAGACACCAAGTTCCTTTTCTCTCTTGACCTCATCTAAATAATGAACCTCTTTTAATAAAAAAAGTGCATTTTTTTGTAATTTTCTTTGAGATACTGACAAGTTTTAGCAGTTTGATGTAGTACCTTTGCAGCGTGAAACAAAAAAATGCAAAATTATGGCAAACGAAATTGTATTGTACCAACCAAATGAACAAATGTCTTTGGAGGTAAAATTGGAAAATGAAACGGTGTGGCTAACACAGCAACAAATTGCAGATTTATTCGGAGTCAAAAGACCCGCTGTGACCAAACACCTTGGTAATATCTTTCGTGAGGGAGAATTAGACATCACTTCAGTTAGTTCCATTTTGGAACATACTGCCGCTGATGGAAAAATATATAGTACACAATTTTATAACTTGGATGCTATATTGTCCGTTGGTTATAGAGTTAATAGTAAAAATGCAACCTTATTCCGCCGTTGGGCTAATCAAGTTTTAAAAGAATATATGCTCCGTGGTTATGCAGTTAATCAGCGAATTGTATATGTAGAAGAATACTTCGACAAACGCTTACGTGCACATGAACAACGCATTGAAAATGTAGAACAAAAAATCGACTTCTTTGTCCGCACAAGCCTACCTCCCCACCAAGGCATCTTCTACGATGGACAAATCTTTGATGCCTACACTTTCATCAACGACCGTATACGAGAAGCCACCACACGCATCATCCTCATCGACAACTACATCGACGATAGTGTCCTCACCATACTATCCAAACGAGCAGACAAGGTGACTGCTACCGTCTATACCAAGAAACCATCCGCACAACTGCAACTGGATATTCAGAAGCACAATGCGCAATATCCTCCGATAGATATTGTTACCTTCGACCGCTCTCACGACCGCTTCCTCTGCATCGACGAGACAGTCTATCACCTCGGTGCCAGCATCAAAGACCTCGGCAAGAAATGGTTCGCCTTCAACCGCATGGAGATGCCTACCACCGAACTGTTGCAAAAAATACAATGATTCGTACATCCATATCAAATATATTCGACACAATCTTCGACGCAAAACCTCTTCAACGTCAAAGATTTTTGCAACATAATTATAGAGACACATTTATAGAAAGCAACAGAAAACCCATAGATGTCCCAGAGATCTCCTATGGTGGTCCCGAAACTAGCAAGTCACTCAATCCTATACCAAAGGTATACTAAGGGTATACAAAAGGACTCTCAGCATAATCTTCAGCACTCGAAAACTTTTTTCAAAAAACACACCCACTTGGAAGCGCTTATAATATAGCAACTTCCACATGTCGTATATGTCTTCATTACCACAAAAAGCACCAATATTCAGCACCACTATAATATATAGAAGCACACAAAAAATGGGATTTTTACGAGCAAGCTCCCATTGTGAGATAAGAGGGTACAAACAGATAAAAATCTTTTATTTTCTTATAAAAGTGTTCGTTTGCTTGCGTATGTGCATTTTTTGTTGTACCTTTGCACCGCATTCAGTTAAGGGAAGTAGGTGAGAGTCCTACACAGACCCGCTGCTGTGATTTGCAATATCGTTTGTTTCGTATCTAAGTCACTGCCTATCAGGTGGGAAGGCTAAGCAAACGAGCAATAAGTCAGAAGACCTGCTGCATGCCGCCAACGGAGTTGGCAGTTAAAGAAGTTTGATGTTCTAATCGCGGCAATGCCGCTGTTCTATGAGAAATTTACCTTTAGAACTTTTAGAACCTTGAAACTTTTAGAACTGCCCAAAGAGGCATTAGTTGAACGCTCTCGAGGAATAGGGCTTAGACATGACAAGCAGTTTTCCATATGGTCGTAGATACGCAAATGCGTATATGTTTGATAAAAATATCAAGCATCGTTTGTTGCTATGCATGGTAGTATCAGTTGTCTTGCTGCTAACCTCCTGCCGTGGAGATGAAATTATATTCCCTGCGGAGTATGAAGTTTTGCCGATGGAATCGAAAGAATTGAGCAGTTTTGCGCAGAACGAACCCATAGGTATGTACCTACTCAACGAAGGCAATATGGGTAGCAACAAAGCAACTATCGACTACCTCGATTTCAGCAAAGGTATTTATATCCGTAATATATACGGCGAACGCAATCCCAATGTCATCAAAGAGCTGGGCGACGTCGGCAACGACATCCAAGTCTATGGCAATCGCCTCTATGCCGTCATCAACTGCTCGCACAAAGTCGAAGTAATGGATTTGTACACCTGCCGTCGCATCGGTCAGATTGATATTCCCAACTGCCGTTACATCCGTTTCCACCAAGATAAGGCCTATATCAGTTCGTATGTTGGTCCCGTGAGCATTGCCCCCAATGCCCAATTGGGTGCAATCTTCGAAGTGGACACAGCCACACTCCGCATAACTCGCGAAGTGACAGTTGGTTATCAACCCGAGGAATTTGAGATTATAGACGGTTACCTCTATGTCGCCAACTCTGGCGGCTATTGCGCACCGGATTATGACTCTACACTTTCGGTAGTGGATTTAACGGACTTCCGACAAATCAAAAAGATACCAGTCTGCGTCAACCCCCATCGTGTACGCAAAGACCAGTACAACCGTCTATGGATCACCTCCCGCGGCGACCACAAAGATGTCCAACCACAACTTACCTGTTTCTCGCCTATAACCAATAGCTCGTCAGAGCGTCCTATAGGCGGAACGCCGTTCAATAGCCACACAGTGGCGTCCTATAGTATATCACCATCTGAAATGGTGATTATGGGCGACTCCATGTACTTCTATGGCGCGTATTGGAACGATGAAACAATGTCCAATCAAATCACCTATGGTGTCCTCAATATCCAATATCCAATATCCAACACCCAATCTTTCATCACCGATGGAACCGAGCAAAACATCAAGATTCCATACGGCATTCAAGTAAATCCTTATAACGGCGATATATATATTACAGATGCAAAAAACTATGTTTCAAGCGGTCAGCTACATTGCTACTCTCGCGAAGGCAAACGCAAATGGTCTGTGCGTACGGGTGATATCCCTGCTCATATGTGCTTTGTCTATCGTTAGTTGCGAACCCTACATACCCATAGTCAATCTTGGCATAGAAGACACCTATGCCATTGAGCGCATGCGTACCCTTATTCTCCATCCCGAGTACGAGGGCGAACACTATGCATGGCGAATGGGAGATAAGGTGATTAGCACCAACCGCGACCTAATCTTCTGTCAAGCAGAAGCAGGAACTTATCACCTGCAATTAGAGATTCACAATGATTATCCATTTTATCAAATAAAACACAACACTACTATCGTCGTTTGGGAAGAACAAGTAGCCTATTCTCCTTATATTTCAAGGGTATTGGAGTACAATCCTGCCCCTGGGCAATTTGTTAATACTATGCCCCAGTACGAGGAGGGTAACACCTACGCCACCATGTTGCAAAAAGTTGAAGAATCCATTGCAGGCACTAACCGCAGCCTAATCTCGCTCGGTGCATGGGGTGGATATGTTACTTTTGCTTTCGATCACTCTGTAGTTAATACCCCGAAGCAGGATGATTTCCTTATTGAAGGCAACTCGTTCTATGCCTCTGCTACCAGCAAAGGTGGCAGCAGCGAACCAGGCATTGTGACGGTCAGCATTGATATCAATCAAAATGGTTTGCCTGATGATCCATTTTATCAACTTGCTGGTAGTGAGTACACTAACCCCAACACTCTACACCATTATTCCCTCACCTACTACCGCACACCATCCACCCACACACCTCAACCCGATAAGAAAAACTCCATCACCGACTCTACCTATATCCGTTGGACAGACAACCAAAATCAAGCAGGTTATCTGCATAAAAACACCTTCCATACACAAGAGTATTTCCCTCAATGGCTCACGGATTCCGCACTCACTTTCACTGGTTCCCGCCTGCCCGATAATGCCTATGATCCGAATGGAAAAGGCGCATATTGGATACAACAGCCCTTCGATTATGGCTATGCCGACTGCCATCCTAACGATAGCATTGCTCGCTGTTCGTTTGATATTGAATGGGCAGTTACGGATGAAGGCAATCCTATCCATTTGCCTTGCGTGGACTTCGTGCGCGTCTATACGGGCGTCTTCCAACAATGCGGTTGGACAGGCGAAATATCCACCGAAATCTCCCACGCCCGCGACTTGAATATCTCAGATTTACTCTAAACAGTAGCGGCAATTGCCGCGTCCACTAAACAAATTTATGGAACATAAATCTTGTCCTCGTTGTGGTTCGCAGTTCATCTGCCAACCCGAGAATCCTGCTCAGTGCCAATGTGCAGGCGTACAACTTTCACCCTCCGCTCGCGCATCTATTGCTGAGCAATACCCCAACCAATGCCTCTGTCGCAAGTGTTTGTTGGAATTAGCAAATTAACAAGACTTTTTCAAAAAATCGCTTGAGGGCTTGCGTATGTGCATTTTTTTACGTACCTTTGCACCCCCAATTGTAAATTGGGGAAGTATCGAAATAAACGAAACGCACATACGCATTGGATAAAATCAGCTACATATCGTATCGTATTATCGTCTGCATACTTACTCTATGCAGCGCCGTCGCTGTGCAAGCTGCAGAAAAAGCTGTACCTACCGTCATACGTGCTTGGCAGTTGGACACATGGACTGGAGTAGCTGATACACTAGCAAGCATCGACTCGTCATACATCGACTACCCTATGCGAGATCGATTGCATGATTATTCAATTTCCAATGTTAGCAACTCTAACCTCATCTCCCCTAACCAATCGCGCATCTATTTTGCACGACAAAAGACGACGGACCTCATCTTTGCGGATGCGTACACCCCATATATCATCACGCCACAACAGGTGAAATACTACCATACCACAACTCCCTACTCTACGATTGCGTACAAAAAGGGATTTGTGACCAACTTGGATCAAAACGATATTAGTTTCTCGTTCACAGGTAATGTCAGCCGCCGTACCAACTTGGGCATGACCATTGACTACCTCAACTCATATGGTCGATTTGCAAATCAAGAAGGTAAGACCGTTTTTGGTTCGGTGTTTGGCAGCTATAACGGTGACCATTATTCGTTGCAGTCGTCGTTTACTTGGAACACACTGAGCAATTTTGAGAACGGCGGATTGATGAATCCAAGCGACCTGCAAGGCGTGCTCAAGCCTGAAGATATGCCAGTGAAGATGCAAGGTATGTCAGGTTTGCGCTATTTGTCTGGATACCTCAATCACTACTATAGTATTTGCGTAGAGCGCGAGCGCAAAGTGAACTACCGCGAACGCGACGAAGAAGGCAAATGGGTAAAGAAAGACTCCATCAAGATTGAATATGTACCTGTAACGACCTTCCGTCATATCTTTGAAGTAACCGATGCCACCAAACGATACAAAGAAAAATCGGCTACACAAAGCATTCTACCTAATACCTATCGCAACCCTATACAAACCAACGACTCTGCAGCATGCTTGACCATCAAGAACACCTTGACGGTGACCTTTGAAGAGGAGTTTAATACCTGGTTGAAGTTTGGTGCGATGGTATATGCAATGAACGAAAGCCAACGCCACATAACGGCTATTGGACAAACGGAAAATATCGTAAATCTAGAGCCTTGGGGCAACACTTACGGAGATGTATTGGCAAACACGCTACACCTAATGCCCGACACACTCTATGGACAACGCTGGACCAATAACACCTATATCGGTGGAGCATTATACAAACATCGCGGACAATATATCCACTATGGTTTTGATGGAAATGTATGTTTGCTGGGATATAAGTTGGGAGAGTTTCAAGTGAATGGACATTTGGATGCAGGTTTCCGTTTAGGCAAAGACTCAATGACCATCGCAGCCAAAGCATTCTTCCGCAACGAGACACCCGACTACTATCTACAACACTACCGCAGCAATCACTATCGCTGGGACAACAACTTCCAAAAAACATTGCGATTGCGCGTCAGCGGCGAGGTCGCCTACCCTACCCAATGGGTTAAACCTAAGTTGAATGTATCATTTGAGAACATCACCAAGCACATCTATTTTGATACAGATGGCACGCCTAAACAATTGGACGGCAACATACAAGTGCTGGCAGCAGACCTGCAACTGAACATCACTACTCCATGGGTGAATCTGGATAACCATGTGATATACCAACATGCATCATCCGATAAGTTGCCATTACCCGCATTGACACTATATCACAACCTATATTATCATGGCTGTTGGGTGAAGGCACTAGACGTGCAGATTGGTGTGGATATGCGATTCTTCACCAAGTACAATGCACCACTATTGAATCCTGCGCTAGGGCAATTCTGCGTACAAAACATAGAACAAGTGGGTAACTACCCAGTAATGAATGTGTATGCGAATTTTTATGTAAAGAGTTTGCGATTGAAGTTGTTTGCACAATACCAACACTTCAACGCATCGTTTATGAACAAACAATACTTCGAAATGCCAGGCTACCCAATGGGACCAGACATGTTCCGCGCTGGATTAGCATGGCATTTTTACAAATAAGAAGTTAGATATAATGCAACAAACAAATAATTTACATACTATCCTGCTATACGCGCAGCAAGAAGCACAGCGCTTGGGCAATAGCGAAATCTTACCCGACCACTTGATGTTGGGTATTTTGCGATTGGCTGACGGCAAAGCTTTCGAATTGCTCATGCAGGCAGGACTGAACCCAGTAGAACTCAAGCGCGCCATTGATGAGCGACTGATGCAAGCTGCCACCAGCGACAATCCAAAGATGTCACGCGCTAGTGAGCGTATTATGCGCCTCATGCTGATTGAAGCTAAGCTATATCATGCTGATGAATGCGGATCTGCACATCTGCTATTGGGCATGTTGCGCGAACGAGTAAACTATCCTACTATGTTCGTTGAGCAACAGTTTGGTATTGATTATGAGCGCATTGAACGCCTGTACCCAAAGCCACAACCCCTGCCACAAGATGGGAGCAACCTTGATTCAGAGTTTGCCGGAGAGCAACCATTTGAATGGGTAGCAAAGAACCAAGAACAAAAATCAAAGACCAATAAAAACGGTACACCTGCGTTGGATAAATATGGTCGCGACCTTACTGCACAAGCTCGCAATGGCGAGCTCGATCCTGTGGTAGGACGTCAGGCAGAGATTGAGCGCGTAATACAAATCCTGTCACGCCGCAAGAAGAATAACCCAATCTTGATTGGCGAGCCTGGTGTGGGCAAATCAGCGATTGTAGAGGGATTGGCATTGCGTATTGAAAATGGCGAAGCTGCTGCATTAGCAGGCAAACGCATCGTGTCATTGGATATCGCATCTATGGTAGCAGGTACGACCTACCGTGGTCAGTTTGAGGAACGCATGAAATCGGTGATTAACGAGTTGCACAAGCACCCAGAGATTATTCTCTTTGTAGATGAAATCCACACAATTATGGGTGCAGGCAATGCCCAAGGTTCGTTGGATGCAGCGAACATCCTCAAGCCCGCTTTGGCACGCGGCAATGTGCAATGCATTGGCGCTACCACCATCACCGAATATCGCAAATCCATAGAGAAAGATGGCGCATTGGAACGTCGTTTCCAAAAGGTGATGGTACAACCTACGTCAGCAGAGGAGACTTATGCCGTGCTAACACGTATCAGCGAAGTATATGGTACCTTCCACCATGTACAATATACCGAAGAGGCATTGCATGCTTGCGTGAAGTTGACCGATAGATATATCACCGACCGTTTCTTCCCAGATAAAGCCATTGACGCCATGGATGAAGTGGGAGCATTAGTTAGTGCAAAGGTAACGAGTGGTAACGGAGTGGTAACGGAAACGGATGTAGCATTTGTAGTAAGCCGTATGTCTGGCGTACCCGTACAACGTGTAGCACAAGCCGAAGGCGAACAGTTGCGCCAAATGGGCAATGTACTCAAGCAACGCGTGATAGGTCAAGATAAGGCTATTGATACGATTGTGAAAGCAATACAGCGTTCGCGTATGGGATTGCGTAATCCCAACAAACCTATTGGCACATTCTTCTTACTAGGTCCTACTGGCGTAGGTAAAACACATTTGGCACAGTGTCTAGCAGAAGAGATGTTTGGTAATCGCGATGCCATCGTGCGCTTTGACATGTCGGAGTATATAGAGAAGCACACTGTAAGTCTGCTCGTGGGTGCCCCTCCTGGATACGTAGCACACGAAGAGGGTGGCAAACTGACAGAGGCCGTGCGCCGCAAACCATACTCGATTGTTCTATTCGATGAGATCGAGAAGGCACATGCTGACATTTTTAACATCCTATTGCAAGTCATGGATGAGGGCCGACTGACAGATCGTCAGGGTCGCGTAGTGGATTTCCGCAACACCATCATCATCATGACAAGCAACGTGGGCACACGTCAGTTGAACGAATTTGGTACTGGCATAGGTTTCAATGCCGAGGAAATCGACGAGAAACAGTCGGAATACATGCTCACCAAAGCATTGAACCGAACATTCCCACCTGAGTTTGTCAATCGATTGGACAATGTAGTGGTTTTTCATCCGCTCAACGACGATGCTTTGGCACAGATTTTGACGCTAGAATTAAGCCCTTTGAAACAGCGTTTAGAGGCGATGGGCTACAAGTTGCAACTGACAAAAAAGACAAAAGAGCAGCTGCTTGAGCGTTCACGTGACCGAAAGTACGGCGCACGTCCGTTGAAACGCGCTATCCAAACACTGATAGAAGATCCTATCACAGATATCTTACTATCAGGTATGACAGAAAATAAAACAATAAAAATATAACAATTATGGCAAAAGAGATTACAGATGCTAACTTTCAAGAATTGTTAGCAGAGGGCAAGCCCCTCGTAGTAGATTTTTGGGCACCTTGGTGTGGTCCTTGCAAGATGATGTTGCCTATCGTAGAAGAGTTGGCAGCTGAGTATGAAGGCAAGATTACTGTAGGCAAGCTCAATGTAGATGACAATGATGAGACATGCTCTGCATATGGCATCATGAACATCCCAACTATCTTGTTTTTCAAGGATGGTGAGTTGGTAAATCGCAGTGTAGGTGCAATGCGTAAGCCTGAACTGCAAAAGCTTTTTGAAGAACTTTTGTAAGAATTTTGCAAAATTATTTGCATAATTCAAAAAAAAGCAGTACTTTTGCGTCCAAATTGCCTTTGTAGGCACTTGTTTGTGTGCCTGCATGGGTAGTTTTGTGCGTAAAACGCGCAGATGCGCGGGGTCTGGTAGCTCAGCTGGATAGAGCAACAGCCTTCTAAGCTGTGGGTCTCGGGTTCGAATCCCGACCGGATCACAAAGCAATGATAATTATGAATTTGGGATTAAGAATTTAGGATTATAGTTGCTTTTCATTAATTAACTATTAACTATTAATTATTCATTAACTGTACATGCGTCAGTTAAAAATCACAAAATCCATTACCAACCGTGAGTCAGCTTCGCTTGACAAGTACCTCCAAGAGATTGGTCGCGAGCCATTGATTTCGGTTGATCGTGAGGTGGAGCTGGCTGGTCGTATCCGCAATGGTGATAGAGCTGCCCTAGAGGAATTGACCCGCGCCAACCTACGCTTCGTTGTCTCTGTAGCTAAACAGTACCAAAATCAAGGATTGAGCCTTCCTGACTTGATTGATGAAGGCAACCTTGGGCTTATCAAAGCAGCAGAAAAATTCGATGAGACACGTGGCTTCAAGTTCATCTCATATGCCGTATGGTGGATTCGTCAATCCATCCTACAAGCTCTAGCTGAGCAAGCACGTATCGTGCGCTTGCCACTCAATCAATCAGGCTTGCTCAACAAAATCAACAAAGCTTACCAACGCTTTGAGCAAGAAAACGAGCGCAAACCAAGCGCTGAAGATTTGGCAGAAATCTTGGATATACCTGCAGACAAGATTGCAGAAACCCTCAAGATGTCAGGACGCCAAGTAAGCGTAGACGCTCCATTCGTAGAAGGTGAAGACAATAGTCTCATCGACGTAATGGTCAACGAGGATTCTCCTAATGCCGACCACCGACTAATCAACGAATCACTCTCTAAAGAAATTGACCGCGCATTGGAGCAACTCACTCCTCGTGAGGCAGATATCCTACGTTGCTTCTTCGGAATTGGTGTGCCAGAGAAAACGCTCGAAGAGATTGGTATTGAGTTAGACCTCACACGCGAGCGCGTGAGACAAATCAAAGAGAAAGCCATCCGCAAACTGAAAGTTAGTTCGCGAAGCAGTATCTTAAAAACTTATCTCGGATAAAAATAAAAGCCACTCGAATGAGTGGCTTTTATTTTTTCATTTATCACTTCAACACATGCAGGAATTCCTTTGGCATCGCTGCCTCAAAGCGTACCTTTTTCTCGGTCATCGGATGGATAAACTCCAGCACACGCGCATGCAGGCATAGACGATCGATTGGTGAAGAGTCATTGCCATTACCATACTTGCGGTCGCCCATTACAGGATGTCCCATGCTCGCCATATGTACACGAATTTGGTTAGTACGTCCCGTCTCTAGATTAAGCTCCACTAGCGAATACTCTATCTTCAAATCTGCCTCTTCCATCTGCGAAGTACTTTCTTTCAGAACTTTATAATTGGTGATTGCCAATTGTCCGCCATTGTCCACAGGTGACGAAGACACCAGTGCGGTACGACTATCTTCTGTGAGCCAAGAAGTGATCTTGCCCTCCTTCTTCTCCAACTTACCCTCTACCAATGCCACATAGGTGCGCTTGGTTACCAATTGTCGCCAGTAGGTGCGCATATACTCTTGCAACTCAGGTGACTTGGCAAACACCAACAAACCACTCGTCTCACGATCAAGGCGATGAACAACATGCACGGTGTTGCGATTTGACTGCTTCTTCACATACTCTTTGAGGATAGAAAATACCGTAGTCTCCTTGCTCTCTGGCTTAACAGGAACAGTCAGCAGACCATTCTTCTTTTCCACTACAATCAGCGCATCGTCCTCATAGATAACGCGCAACTTAGGGTGACGAAGCTCCGCGTTTCCTCGACCTTGCAGGATATTAATCACATCACCTGCCTTGAGTGGTGTATCATGACGAGTTTGCACGCCCGCATTAACCGTCACACGTCGCTGGCTAAGCAGTTGTTTCACACTAGTGCGGGTCATTCCGCCCAGTTTAGAGAGCAGAAATGGCATCAACTCAGTGGCTGCCTCCACTCTAAAAGATGTATCTTGTTTGCGTCTCATATTAAGTGTTAATATTCTACCTTATCCTCTTTCTCCGCCCATTTCTTGAATGCTCTAATCGCTTGAGAGCGCATGAAATGCTCGCATTTGATAGAACGATCAGCATAATTCAGATCAAGCTGATCATAGATAAATGAATCATCAAAGTTAATGGCTTTGGCATCATCCTTGGTATTGCCGTAGCAAATACGCTTCACTCCTGCCCAATACAATGCACTCAAGCACATCGGACATGGTTCGCACGAACTATAAACAGTGCAATCGGTCAACTGAAAAGTTCCCAGTTTTTCACAAGCATTACGTATAGCTATCACCTCAGCATGAGCAGTTGGGTCATTGTTCGGTACAACGCGGTTCGCGCCCGTGGCAATTACCTCGCCATCACGAACGATGACAGCTCCAAAAGGACCACCACCCGTGTCGATATTTTCTTCGGAAAGGCGAATAGCCATCTCCATAAACTTCGCATCTTCTGCTGAAATTTGTAAGCTTTCTTCTAAGTATTGCTTCATGTTCTATATGTTCTATATAAAGATTAATTCTATTTCTGTGCTTTGGCTGCCTTGACCCACGCAATACCTGCTCCGCCATTCACCAAAAGAAATACGGCAAATAGCACAAAAGAAAAAGCATTGCCTATCAAGGCATAAAAAGTCATCCCTACTAATGCATAAACCGCCCACCAGAGCCATGCATCAATCTTCTGATAGATAAGGATGAAATTGGCTAACGTGGAGGATGCTATCATCAGTCCCCCTATTAATTTCAAAACAATATTATCACTCCAACTGTTGTGCTGAATAACTAGTGTAGCCAATGCATAGTCTGCTATGATGATTACTACTAACACCAACAAGGAGATGAGCAACAGGCCTAAAGGCAACCACTCTGGATAAAAAGGCTGCTCAGAAGCAGAAAGGCTGAGTGTCTGACGACGCCAACGAACGAAAGACATTAGCATAAAAGGGATAAACACGGCCAGTTGCAGAATAACCAAGTCATAACTTCTGAGCAAAAAGAACTGCACAGCCAACAACACTGCCATCACTATTCCACCTACAAAACCAGTATAGTTCTGAGGATTGCGAATGGTCAGCACATAGGCCACTCCTATCACGCTGGCAGGAATACCTACCACAAAAGCGGGATCGTGCCACTGCAAGAGTACCCCGCTGAACGAAGGCACTACCCATTCTACTATATATAATATAAGGAATAGAGCAGAGAATATACCCACTGAAATCAGCAACTGCTTACCTAATTCTTTCCAAAGTGCCTGCTTCATATGCTTGTAGTTACAGATTGCGCTATACTAGAAAATCTAGAGTGTCTAGGCTGTCTAAGCCGTCTAGAGCGCCTAGTCTATCTACAGCAACCTCTAAACAAAAAAGGCGAGCATTGTGCTCGCCTTTTTGCTATTAGTTACGCTTGCGATTACCGTAGCGAGACATGAACTTGTCAACACGACCTGCGGTATCCACGAGTTTAGACTTACCAGTATAGAATGGGTGACTGGTGTTGGAGATTTCCAACTTGATCAATGGGTAAGTAGTACCGTCGATCTCGATGGTGTCCTTCGTGTTAGCTGTAGAGCGACTGAAGAACTGTGTTCCATCGGACATATCTTTGAAAACTACAACGCGGTAGTTCTCTGGATGAATTCCTTTTTTCATAATTACATTTCCTTTCTTTAGCGCTTATTCAGCAACAACGTTCAACTTAATTTCAGCCTTAACCTCGCGGTGAAGTTTTGCAGTAGCAACTGCCTCACCCAAAGTTTTTACAGGCTCAATAGAGATCACCTTCTTGTCCACCTCAATACCTTGAGCAGCCAAAGCCTCAGCTACTTGTGCAGTAGTGATAGTACCGAAGATCTTGCCATCCTCGTTTGCCTTAGCAGAGAGGGTGATAACTGTGTTAGCCAATTTCTCAGCCAATGCTTGCGCGTCAGCGAGCAACTTAGCCATCTTGTGAGCTTGTTGTTTGAGATTCTCAGCCAATTGTTTGCGGTTGCTATCGTTAGCAATCACAGCCATACGGTTAGGAATCAAATAGTTACGACCATAACCATCTTTTACCTTAACGATATCGTTCTTGTAGCCCAAGTTAGCTACGTCTTGAATCAAAATTACTTCCATGATGTTTCCTTTCTGATTAAATAGTTAAACACACTGAAATTATTTCATCATATCGGTTACGTATGGGAGCAAAGCCAAGTGACGTGCTTTCTTCACGGCTTGAGCCACCTTGCGTTGATACTTCAAGCTTGTTCCGGTGATACGGCGTGGCAAAATCTTACCTTGCTCGTTGAGGAACTTCTTGAGAAACTCAGGATCTTTGTAATCAATGTACTTGATGCCAGATTTTTGGAAACGGCAGTACTTTTTCTTCTTTGCCTCGTTGGTCTTTGGGGTCAAATAGCGGATTTCGTCATTCTGTGCCATAATTAAGCCTCCTCTTTTTTAAGATTAACGTTACGACGCTTCTCAGAGTACTCAAATGCGTACTTGTCAAGACGGGTAGTGAGGAAACGCAATACGCGCTCATCACGACGGAATGCTGTCTCGAGCTTTGCAATCAACGCTGGTTCTACATCAAATTGCAGCAAGGCGTAGAATCCCGTTGTTTTGCCTTGGATAGGGTAAGCTAATTTCTTCAAACCCCACTCCTCACGATTAAGAATGGTACCGCCATTCTCCTTGAGAAGGTTCTCGAATTTGTCAACCGCTTCCTTCATCTGTGGTTCAGACAAAACGGGAGTCAACACGAAAGCGGCTTCGTAATGATTTAACATAATGTTTAATTAGTGATTTAAATTAGTTAATAATAATTTTACTTGCTATTCCAAGCGCGCTCCGCACACATACGGCATACGCAAACGCGCGAAAAAGCGTGCAAAGGTACTGTTTTTTTTTGGATTGACCAAATATTTTAGTGATTTTTCCGCTATTTTCAAATAATATTTACTATTTTTTGGAAAATTGCATTTTTTATCGTACCTTTGCGGCATGAAAGAGTCGGTATCATACATTATTTCGGAATTACAGGAATCCTACTCTGAAGCCGAGGCGCGGGAACTAGCGTATTGGATTATTGAGCAACAGACGGGAATGACCCGTACCGATGTGCTGATGGGTAAAGCCAGACAGCCCCTTCATGATTTGTCCGATATTCTAGAGCAACTCAAGCGCCACACGCCTATACAATACATCTTTGGCTCTACCGAATGGATGGGACTCCAATTGCAAGTTAACCAACACACCCTTATTCCCCGACCAGAGACTGCAGAAATGGTAGATTGGATCATCTCCACTCGTGACAACAATGCTCCGCTACGTGTGCTGGATATCGGTACAGGTAGTGGGTGTATTGCTATCGCCATCAAGAAGCACTGCCCTGCGTGGCATGTACAAGGAGTGGACATTAGCGCAGAGGCTTTGGATGTAGCAAAGAATAATGCGATAAAGAATAACGTTGAGATAACATGGCAGCAACTAGATATTCTCTCCCAAAAGCCCGATTGCTTATCTCACATTCGTTCGGGCAATAACCTCAACGATATTATTGTGAGCAACCCCCCCTATATATGCCACAAAGAAAAAGCAACGATGGAATCGCGAGTATTGGATTACGAACCACATCGTGCACTATTCGTTCCTGATGATGATCCTTTGCTGTTTTATCGCCGTATTGCGTCGATGAAATCGGCGAAATATCTGTATTTCGAGATCAACGAGGCATATGGTCAAGAAGTTTGCGACATGATGCAGGGATTCGGGTATATTGACATTCAACTCAAGCATGACATCTATGGTAAAGCGCGAATGGTCTTCGGACGAATTGAAGCATAAGGCAGAGGCATATTGTGCAATGGCAGAACGTTGTTGCTCCGAAGTAAGCAATAAATTGCAACAATGGGGTGCAAACACCGATGAAATCGAAACAATCATCGCCTATCTCACCGTGCAACAGTATATTGACGAAGCGCGTTACTGCCGTGCTTTTACCCATGACAAGGTGCTCTATCAAGGATGGGGACAAATAAAGATCAAGGCTGCATTACATGCCAAACATCTGCCTTCACAATATATAGTTCAAGCGATTGATTCTATCGATAAAACCGCATATTTTAACACATTAGAGCGAATTATAACCACAAAAAAACGTGCCATCAAGCCCAACGACCCAATGGCACGAGAAAAACTCATTCGATTCTGTCTTCAACGAGGCTTTACCTACGATGAAATCGACAAATTAGTGTGATTGTGTAGCTTCGTAAATAAGTGGAGCGATTTCAGAATTATCATGCCAACCCGTAAAGCGCTCAGCACCTACTCCGATTGCAAACACAGGCACAGTTGAAGCCGTGTGTCCTTTGCTAGTCCAGCCCAGACGAGATTTTTGATTAAGTAATGCCAATGCTTTAGATGCTAGCGCATTGATATCTTTGTACAAACTTTTCTCTACACCTTGATGTTGTATCATTTGCGCAAAGGCGGCTTGTAAAAGTTGATCATCCACCTCAGACATCTCCACCTCAGCATACAACCCTGTATTCTTTGAAATCACTTCTTTCACTTGCTCCCAAGTCAAGCGCTTACCTGCCTCTTTTTGGAGAGCAGACAACTGATCTGACAGCAAATCAGACGAACATTTCTGCTCTGCTAACACCTTAAGGTTCAACGTATAATCGCTATTTCCCAATGCCATACCACCAGTCTCATGGTCCGCTGTAACCACAATAAGAGTCTCATCAGGATGTTGCATATAGAAATCATATGCAACCTTGATTGCGTTGTCAAAATCTAGCACTTCGCGCAATACTGTGCCACCATCATTCGCATGGCTTGCATAATCAATTTTACCACCCTCAGCCATCATAAGGAATCGGTCATGTATACTCAATTGTGCAATAGCAACTTCCACAATCTCAGGCAGACTCAGATCACCTTCCTTACGATCAATTGCATAAGGTAATGCACCAGCATGACGTGAACGATCCACCAAACGTTCTGCTGGCACTAGCAGCATTTTCTGTGCGCCAATCTTAGCCTTAGCATCGGCATAACCACCTGCCAACACATACCCATTTTGTTCGCACAAATCATATAGATTAGGCGCAGCAAGATTGTCCTTATCTTGTGGTTGGTCAAAACCAGATCCTCCAAAGAAATCAAAACCCGATTCTGCCAACTGCGTACCTATTATATAATAATTACTGCGCGAGGGCGTATGCGCGTAATGAGAAGCAGGTGTTGCATGGTCAATTGTCACCGAGGTCATAATACCTATGCCCCAACCTTGTTCTTTCAAGCGCGATGCCACACTGATAGCAGGCGTACCATCAGGCTTCTGACCAATCATACCATTATTTGTCTTTTTGCCCGACGCCAAACATGTACCCGATGCTGCAGAATCGGTAATACCACTATTCGCAGAGAAAGTAGCCACCTGACCAGAATAGGGGAAAGTGGTCATCAACAATGATGTACGACCAATCCTTCCTTCCAACTCAGCAAGATACATTTCTGTAGATAACACTTGGTGAGGCCCCATGCCATCACCAATAAAGAAAAATACATACTTAGCTTGCGCCACTGACAACAGCGCTATCAAGCTAAACACCAAAACAAATGATAAACGTTTCATGGTATAAAATAATTAAGTATTATTCATCTAATAAATCGGGGCGTCTCTCGCGCGTATGACGTACACTTTCTTCGTACAACCAATCTTCAATCTTGGCTTGGTGCCCCGAAAGCAATATCTCTGGCACCTTCCAACCCTTGTACTCTGCAGGTCGGGTATAGACGCCTGGTTCCAGCAGTCCATCTTGGAAACTATCGCTTAATGCGCTAGTCTCATCGCCAATAGCACCCGGCAACAAACGAACAATAGCATCCGTCATAATGGCAGCAGGCATCTCTCCGCCCGTCAGCACAAAATCACCTATCGTATATTCTTTTGTAATAAAATGATCGCGTACACGTTGATCTACACCCTTGTAATGTCCACATAGGATGATGATATTCTCCTTCATTGACAAGGTATTAGCTTCCTTCTGCGTAAAGCGCTCGCCATCGGGTGCAGTAAAGATCACTTCGTCATACTCGCGCTGACTCTTCAAAAAAGAGATTGCCCGATCAATCGGCTCAATCTGCAACACCATACCTGCACCAAAACCAAACGCATAATCATCTATTTTGCGGTGTTTATCCAATGTAAAATCTCGCAAGTTATGCACATAAATCTCCACGAGCCCTTTATCTTTGGCTCGTTGTACGATAGAGTGATTCAATGGCGACTCCAGCAATTCTGGACAAGCAGTTAATATATCTATACGCATCTTGTTTAATGTTTAGTATTTAGCGACTAGGGGACTGGATCATAGCCACTTCCGCCCCACGGATGGCAGCGCAAGATACGCTTTATCCCAAGCCAACCACCCTTGAAAATCCCATATTTCATCACAGCCTCCACCATATATTGGCTACACGTGGGCAAGTATCGGCAGCTCGGCGGAGTAAATGGCGATATACACGAGCGGTAGAAATATACAGGTAGCAGGAATATATGTCGCATCCATTTTTTCATGCTTCTTCCGTCAATCGTTTTAGAGCTTTGCCCATCGCTTTGCTGATGGTCTTGAAGTCCTGCATCTCTTTATCAATATAATTGAACGCCAAATGATAATGCTTATCAGCATCTACCAGTACATGCTTATTCAATCGGTATGCTTCCCGCATCTGACGACGCAGGCGATTACGATCCACCGCATGTTTGAACAATGCTTTTGGCGCCCATATCAACACTTGCGATGGTCCATCTGCCAGCGGCAGATAAGTTACGCGCATAGGCCATGCCACAAAACGCTTCCCTGTTTTGTAGAGGTGATCCACTACTTGGCCACCACACAACTTCTCCGATTTGGGGAATGTGGCATTCATCATACACTATCCTTGATGTTCCTCTAGATAGTCTTTGATAGCGGTGGTAATACTTTGATACTTCTCTGAAGGAGCTTTAATATCCACACGGAATCCAGCATCCTCCAAAGCTATCGCGGTATTCACACCAAAGCACGCAATCACCGTATCTCCTTGTTCCCAATCTGGGAAATTCTTACGCAGAGCTGCTACACCAGAAGGTGTAAAGAGCACGATCATATCGTAATCAAATGGTTTATCTGCAGGCCACTCATTAGCCACAGTACGATACATAATCGCTGGTTTAACCGCGATATTATTCTCCGCAAACATGTTCAGATCATCATCATTGTGCACATCTGATAATACCATCAAGTATTTCTCTTGTGGACGACGATGCATCGCTGGCAACAAATCTTCAAAGCGATTATTCTCCGCCACAAACACCTTACGTTTGCGATACTGGATATACTTTTGCAAGTAATTACCAACGGCCTCAGAAATACAATAGTAGTGCATCGATTCTGGCACGGAAAAACGAGTTTTCTCTGCCATACGGAAATAGTGATCAATTCCCAATCGAGAATTCACAATCACTGCGGTATAATCCTCCAAATAAACATGCTGTTCTCTAAACTCACGCACGCCCAGACCCTCGATCTTAATCAACTGCTGAAACTCACATTGTACACCAAACTCTGTTTCCATATCTGCATAAGGATTGCGAGTGGATAGTGGACGAGGTTGAGAAACCAAAATTTTCTTTATTTTCATCATTACAATAATTGTTTTAGCGCAAAAATAGTGCCCAACATAGGAAACACTTCAATGCTGATAATATATAGCAGTATATAAAATACTGAAAGTAAATTCTTGCAATACAATTGCACTCCTTTCCATGTGAGCAACATTACCCACAAACCTAGCATCACACTCCCCAGCACTATCATCACCATTTCATCACCACTAGCACGCATTACCAACGCCACTGGCCACAACAACGAACAAATAGCATTACATATGCATGTTCTAAACTCAAACGAGCTTTCTATCTGCCTCCTATCTAAAAACACATACCCCACAAATCGAGCGATTACATATCGGAGCAACAATACTAATGCCACCACACCCACCGTCAACAAATAATCCACCCCCAAGCGCGTTATATCAGACCATGCATACAGATATACCACCGCAGCAACAATGCCTATGCGATACACCCATGCCAATAATTTTGTCTGCCACGTAGCATCGCTATACGTACGCTCCGCACGACTATACAACCCTCTAGCAACCACCGCTATATCCGCTACAAAAAATCGATTCATCGCTAGCAACACCAGTAGAACCAGCAGCACCCACGCTACCCATTCCCCAGACAGTGCCGATGATATGCGGTATATCGTTTCCACTCTTCTCGCTATCTATTTTTATATCGACGCCAAACGACGTGTACTTGGGTCCCATGCAGGGGCATTCATAATGGCTGGCAACACCTCTTCAGGCTCACTCACCACCACATACATATCCTTATGAATAGGACGCATCATCTGCTCCTCCACCATTTGATCAATACATGCCAACAACTTGTCATAATACCCTTCAGTATTCAGTATCACCACAGGATTGTGATGCAACCCCAACTGCTTCCATGTCAAGCACTCTAGCAACTCCTCAAAGGTTCCTATCCCACCAGGCAGTGCCACCATAGCGTCCGAAATCTCGCAGATCGTCGCTTTTCTCTCGTGCATCGTCTGGGTGATGATGGTCTTTGTGCTATCTGGGTTATTCCATGCTTGATCCACCATAAACTGAGGTATCACCCCCACTACTTCTCCACCTTCTCTCAGCGCACCACGAGCCACTGCGGCCATCAGTCCAATACCACCATCGCCATACACCAATCGCTTACCTTCCGCTGCAATCAACTCGCCCAAACGCTCCGCAGCAGTAACAAAAGAAGCACGAACCTTGTTCGAACTCGCACAGTAAACTGCTATTGATTTTACACTACTCATTTGTTCGGCACTTATCACTCATAGTTTATACTCAGTTCACCCCACACTACCCCATTTTACAAAATCGGCTGCAAAGGTACTGCTTTTTTTTTGAATATGCAAATTTCACCTTATTTATCGCGCACATGCGAGCTGATTTACTAACAATTCGTTGGTAATTTGAGTGCTTTTGCAGAAGTTTAAAAGAATAGTATTGCACAATTCAAAAAAAAGCAGTACCTTTGTCGCCAAATTGCTTTTTTTTCAAGCACTATGAAAAGAATCGTACTATTTACATTGCTTTTTACGGCATTAGGACTCTTTGCACAAACGAAAGATTGGGCGCAATTTGGGCGCTATGAGAGCCAAAATAAATCATTAACCACACGCCCAGACGTGGTCTTTATAGGCAATTCCATCACTGACTGTTGGGCAGACACCGTACCCGCATTCTTTACGGACAACAATTTCGTGGGGCGTGGTATTAGTGGGCAAGTATCTTCGCAGATGCTCGTGCGCTTCCAAGAGGACGTAATCAACCTCCACCCTAAAATAGTGGTTATCTGCTGCGGCACCAATGATATAGCACAAAACAACGGTTATATCTCGCTTGAGCATATACTAATGAATATCAAGTCGATGTGTGAACTAGCTCGCGCCAATAAGATCAAACCCATAGTTTGTTCAGCATTGCCTGCCAAAGGCTTCAAGTGGCGTCCTGAGCTCAAACCTGCCAACGATATTATCCGTCTCAACGAGATGATCAAAGCATATGCCAACGAGAACAAGATCCCATACGTGGACTATCATTCTGCACTAAAAGACGAAGAGAATGGCCTGCCACGTAAATACTCCAAGGATGGTGTACACCCTAATGCACAAGGCTATGCCGCAATGGAGAGTGTCATCTTGCCAATACTGAAAAAATATTTGTAGAAAAATCTTCCTAAAGTATTAATAGAAACTAACAAATCAATCGCAATAATGAAACATTTTAACGAGTACAAACAACTGAACTTGGCAGAGGTGAGCAAGTCCATCCTTGAGCAATGGGAGAAGGAAGACTTGTTTCACAAGAGTATCGAAACACGCGAGGGCAATCCTTCGTTCCTCTTCTTCGAAGGTCCTCCTTCAGCTAACGGTATGCCCGGTATTCACCACGTCATGGCTCGTACTATCAAAGATACGTTCTGCCGTTTCAAGACCATGCAAGGTTTCCAAGTGAAGCGTAAAGCAGGTTGGGACACCCACGGTCTGCCTGTGGAGTTGGGCGTAGAGAAATTGCTCGGTATCACCAAAGAGGACATTGGCAAGAAGATCAGCGTGGACGAGTACAATGCTGCGTGCCGCCGCGAGGTGATGAAATATACCCAAGAGTGGACCAACCTTACCAAACAAATGGGCTACTGGGTGGACCTCGAGAATCCATATATCACCTACGATAACAAGTTTATCGAGACGCTTTGGTGGCTCCTCAAACAACTCTACCAAAAGGGCTACCTCTACAAAGGCTACACCATCCAACCCTACTCGCCTGCTGCGGGTACGGGTCTCTCTTCCCACGAACTCAACCAACCTGGCTGCTACCGCGATGTGAAGGACACCACCTGCACCGCGCAGTTCCTTATCAAGAGCCTATCGCCAATCGCCAATTGCCAATTGCCTCTCTTCGCCCTCGCATGGACAACCACCCCTTGGACTCTCCCAAGCAACACGGCTCTCTGCGTAGGTCCAAAGATTGACTACGTCATTGTCAAAGGCGAAAACCCATACACCAAGATCGAAGCCCTCTACCTCCTCGCTGAGGCACGCCTCGCGGCGTACGCCAAAGAACTGGGCGAAGCACCCGAAGTCCTCTGGCGCGGCAAGGGTACCGACCTCGAGGGACTCCAATACGAGCAACTCATTCCTTGGGCGAATCCAGGAGAAGGCGCATTCAAGATTATCCTCGGCGACTATGTAACCACCGAAGACGGTACAGGTATCGTGCATATCGCACCTACTTTTGGTGCGGACGACGCCTTCGTAGCTAAGAAAGCAGGTGTGCCTGGCATGGTCTTCCTCACCAAGAAAGGCGAGCAACGCCCAATGGTGGATATGACCGGTAAATTCTTCAATATCGCCGATTTAGACGAGGAATTTGTGAAGAATCAAGTGGACGTAGAGGCATACGGACCATGGGCGGGTCGCTTCGTGAAGAACGCCTACGACCCTACTCTCACCGAGAAAGACGAGACACTTGACGTGAGCATCTGTATCTGGCTCAAAGGCGAGAACAAAGCCTTCCGCATCGAGAAGCATGTCCACAACTACCCACACTGCTGGCGTACCGACAAACCAGTCCTCTACTACCCTCTCGACTCATGGTTCATCCGCTCCACCCAAGCACGCGAGGAGATGATGGCACTCAACGAGACCATCAATTGGCAACCAGAATCTACAGGTACTGGTCGCTTTGGCAAGTGGCTCGAGAACCTCAACGACTGGAACCTCTCTCGTTCACGCTACTGGGGCACTCCACTCCCAATCTGGCGCACCGAAGACGGACAAGAGGAGATCTGCATTGGCTCTATCTCCGAACTCATGGAGGAGATCGACAAGTCTATCAAAGCAGGCTTCATGACTGAGAATCCATTCGCTAAACATGTGGTAGGCGACTACTCCAAAGAGAACTACGACCCAAACGTGATTGACCTCCACCGTCCATATGTGGATTATATCGTGCTTTGCTCACCAAGTGGCAAACCAATGAAGCGCGAACTTGACCTCATTGATGTATGGTTTGACTCGGGTGCTATGCCTTACGCTCAAAACCACTATCCATTTGAGAATCAAGATGCTCCACGTACCGCAGACTTCATCTCTGAGGGTGTGGATCAAACACGCGGTTGGTTCTTTACATTGCATGCTATCCACACTATGATCGAGGGCAGCGTGGCATACAAGAATGTCATCAGTAACGGACTCGTGCTCGATAAGAACGGCAACAAGATGTCCAAGCGCCTTGGCAACGCTGTCGATCCATTCGGCGCATTGGATAAATACGGAGCGGACGCGGTGCGTTGGTATATGCTCACCAACTCCAGCCCATGGGAGAACCTCAAGTTCGACCCAGAAGGTGTGGATGAGATCCGCCGTAAGTTCTTCGGCACCCTCTACAACACCTACGGCTTCTTCGCGCTGTACGCGAATGTGGATGGATGGAATCCCGAGCCTCTCGCCTCTAGCCTTTCGCCTTTAGCCTCACTCTCCGAGATCGACAAATGGGTACTTTCCCGCCTCAACTCCCTCATCAAAGAGGTGACCGCAACCTACGAGGCATACGAACCAACCAAGGCAGGTCGCGCTATCTCCGACTTCGTGCAAGACGACCTCAGCAACTGGTATGTGCGCCTCAACCGCAAGCGTTTCTGGGGTGGCGAGATGGATGCGGACAAACAAGCGGCCTACTATACCCTCTATACTTGCCTCAAGACGGTGGCACAACTCATGGCACCTAATGCGCCATTCTATGCTGACCGCCTCTACCGCGACCTCGTGGGCGAGACTGTGCACCTCAGCACATGGCCAGTGGCAGACGAGGCAATGATTAACCTCGAGCTCGAGCGCAGTATGTCGCTTGCACAACAAGCCACATCCATGATCCTCTCGCTCCGCAAGCGTGCCGAGAAGAATGTGCGCCAACCACTCCAAAAAGCCGTTATCCCTGCACCTGACCAAGAGACCCTCGAGGCGCTTCTCCGCGTAGAGGACCTTATCAAGAGCGAGGTCAATGTCAAGGAGATGGTTATCGTGCGCGCTGAGGATTCGGAGATCAAGCTCGTGAAGAAGATCAAACCTAACTTCAAGGTACTCGGCAAGAAAGTCGGCGGTATGATGAAACAACTCGCTGCGGCTATCGCGCAAATGAGCCAAGACGACATTGCCACCTTTGAAACCTCTGGAACCTTTGAACTCTGCGGCTACTCACTAGCCGCAGAAGACGTGGATATCATCACCGAGGATATGCCAGGTTGGTTGGTAGCCAACAACGGTGTGATTACCATTGCGTTGGATATCGAACTCACCCCTGCATTGATTGAAGAAGGTATCGCGCGTGAGTTGATCAATCGTATCCAGAACCTGCGTAAGTCTTCTGGCTTGGAGATCACCGACCGCATTGCTGTGCAACTGGAGAACCGCGAGGAGATTGCTGCTGCCGTTACCAACTGCAACGAGTATATTGCTTCGCAAGTTCTCGCTACCTCCCTCACATTGACTGACAATCTCACTGACGGCACCACCCTCGAGATGGATGGTTACAATGTCAACTGTGTTTTGGAAAAAGCATAAATTGACAGGCTCTACTATTCATAATATTGAATTCGAGTCGCAGGTTTCAACACCTGCGACTTTTTTTCGTAATTTATACACCCGTTGACATCTATAAGAAATTCCTTGTCGCGCCAGGAAGTTGATTGGCGCGAAAGTTGTTGGTTTGTGTTGTTTAAGTTGTTGATTATCTACTCCCGCCTATAAACTCTAAACTGTAGCGCCTTCGGCGCCTTATATTTTATTCTCATTGTTTTATGTTGCAGTGCCAACTCATATATAGCCACAAAGCAAGCAAATTTATACAAAAATATCTAGATATTTGTGTATTTAAAAAAAAAATCGTAACTTTGCGCGCTTTTATTAACTACACTATGTATATGACAAGAAAACTCATTTTTTCAACCGTATTAGCCATGGTAGCCATTGCCATGACTTCCTGCTTTGGTCCTAACAACGAAGAACCTACATTCAACGAAGCCGACCTGCTAGGTTTGTGGCTAGAAGAAGGCACCGAAGCCTTTGTTCGTTTCACCGCAGAGCAAGACGAGACTAGCGAATACAAGTATGGTCGCCAATGGGACGAGAGCGCAGATATATTCGAATCAGACCTCAAACCATACGGCAACGGTTGGTTTAAGTACAAGCTTGTGAAAAGCGATCTGACCGAAATCCACTTGATGGACAACGGCGGCGCGGAGATACCAAAGGTGTATGTGGTGGTGAAGCTCACCGACACCGAACTACAATACAAGAATGAGTTAGGAACCGTAACGAAATTCGAAAAGATCGTGGAGAAGTAAGCTAACGATTATGAAAAAAGCACTGAAGATATTCGGCATAGCATTGGGTAGTATCATCGGCGTGGTACTGCTGGTGGTGGGCGCGGCTATTTGGGTAGTGTTCACCCCTGAACGATTGACACCTATCGTGCGTGATGTAGCCAAAGAGTATATCACCTGTGAACATCATATCGGCAAGGTGGAACTGACCTTCTTCTCGACCTTTCCTCAGTTTGGGTTGGATATCGACAGCGTGGTCATCATCAACGCCGTAGAGGGCGAAGAGAGTGATACACTATTTGCTGCGCCTAAGTTGGTAGCAACCGTGGATGTGGCAGAATTACTAGATAACAAACTGCACATCTATGCGCTGCGCATGCCCGATGTGAAAGCACATATCTTTATCAATGAGTTGGGTGAGAATAACTTAGACATCTTCAATCTATCCCCCGACACTACAACCACCGAAGATACCACCGCCTTTGCATTGCCGTTCCAAGAGATCAAGGTGGATGCTCTGCATGTATCAGCCCAAGAGGTAACCTTCAGCAACCTGCGCGATTCGATGGATGTGGCGGTAGCGGGCTTGGCGTTGGATGCCAAAGCAAAGAGCATCAACGACATTCATCTGCAACTGGCTGTAGCCGCAGCCGATGCGACGCTGCAAGATATACAGTATGCAAAGCAGTTGAGCCTGGCTGTGGATATCCCTGCGGTAGTGAACTACGAGCAGATGGGTATCACATTGAACCAAGCACATATAACCATCAACCAATGGGATGTAGCATTGGATGGTTGGGTGAGAGCGCAAGAGGACATCGAGATGGATATGCGCTTTGCGCTGCAAGATTGGCAGATAGGCGAGATATTAACCTTGTTGCCCCCTACCCTGCTGAGCAGTCTGGAGGGTATCACTGCCAATGGCGTTGTATCGCTGAATGCACATGCAAGGGGCGTTTACAATGATGAAACAATGCCTATTGTGGATGCACACTTAGTGCTGCAAGATGGTGAAGGCAAGTATGCAGAACTGCCATATACCTTCCACTCGTTAGCATTGGATGCGGACATGCACTTGGATATGCAAGATAAGCAGCAGACGATGGTACAGATCCATGACCTAAAAGCACAGACGGGCAAGTCGTCACTGCAAGGCAAGGGAATGGTGAAAGACTTGCTAGGAAACATGTGGATGGATGTGCAAACGAGTATGAACGTAGATATGGTAGATGTGCGCTATTTCTTACCCGAAGATATGCACGTAGAAGGTCGTGCGAAAGGCAAGATTGGTTTGCAGATATACATGGATGACCTACTGGCGATGGCATTGGAAAAAGGCACGGTGAATGGCGATGTACAACTAATAGGCATACAATACGATGCAGACGGTATCTACGCTGCATTGCCCGATAACCACTTGAAGATACAAATACCTAACGCTCGCCCATCGCGCAAAGAGGTAGGATGGTTGTCAGGCACGCTGAGTGCCAAGAGCGGCGAAGTAAAGATAGACAGCCTATTGCAGACTGAGTTGGGAACCACAGAAATAGCCGTGGAGGTAAGCAATATATTAGGCAAGGGCCCACGTTTGCACGCTACACTAGCACTACAATCTGCAGAGCAGATACATGTGGTGATGGATAGCATGGATATCACAGTGGCGCAACCGATGATGACCGCAGATGCGATATACAACATGCAAGACACCACAGAGATGCCAAGTGCGGATGCCGAAGTGAAGTTCGAACGTCTATACGGCCATTACACCGATATCCAAGCGGATGTAATAGGAGGAATACTCACCGCGGCACTGCATGCGCCACGTATGAAAGCGGGTCTAGAAGTACAGTCCCTGAAAGCAAGTATGGGTGAGGATTACGCCATCCAGACACAGCATGTAGCAATAGATGCGGCAGCTAAATACAACAAGGATGGAGGAGATAATATCTTACTGACATGGCGACCCATGCTGAATGTAGATATGAAGCAAGCAGAGGTGACTATTGCCGGATGGGAACAGAAATTATTGATCCCAGACATGGACCTTGCTTATTCGAATAGGGACTTCCATATTGAGAGTTCCAAATTCATTTTAGGCAACTCTGACTTTGAGTTGACTGGTGATGTAAAGCATATCGGTCGTTGGTTGCGAGAGCAAGGTACATTGGAGGGAGAGTTGAACTTTATCAGCAACCACACCGATGCCAATGAACTATTGGTATTGTTGTCGGCGGATGACGAGAGTGAAGAAGATCGTTTAGAGGACACAGGACAGCCACTACAAGACAGCACAAATACCTATAGTGTAGAGAAAAACAATGAAGAGAGAGAACCTTTCTTGGTGCCAAAGAATGTGGATGTGATACTAAACACACAGATAAAAGAAACGAACTTCTTTAACCAAACAGCGAGAGAGCTAGGGGGTAAAATATACATCAAGGATGGTACGCTAATATTAGAGGAGATGGGCTTTATCTGCAATGCCGCGAAGCTGCAGTTAACAGCGATGTATCGAACCCCACGCAAAAATCATATCTATGTGGGATTCGATTACCACATGATGGATATCAATATCCAAGAACTGATTGGCATGATTCCACAAATTGACACGATGCTACCTATGTTACGTTCGTTTAAAGGCGAGGCAGAGTTTCATCTAGCCGCAGAAACTTATACGAACGCTCAGTATGAGATCAAGCCATCGACCTTGCGCGGAGCGGCAAGTATCTTTGGCAAGGATCTAGTAGTGATGGATAGCGAGACCTTTAGCAAGATATCCAAGCTGTTGCTTTTCAGCAAGAAGACAGAAAATAGAATAGACAGTATATCAGCAGAGATGACATTATATAAGAAAGAAATAGATGTGTATCCGTTCTGTGTATCAATGGATAATTATATGGTGGCACTGGGTGGACGACATAATCTGGACATGAGTTTCAAGTACGATGTGAATGTGCTGTCACCAATCTATTTGGGCGTGAATGTGTCGGGTACGCTAGATGACTTGGATATTAAATTGACACGATGCAAATATGCAAAAGACTTCAAGCCAATCTTCCATCGCAAAGTGGATACCCAGTCTGCGGAATTGCGCAGCATGATACGCGAGTCTATGCGGAAGAATGTGAAGATGTAGTTTAGTGGACGCCGCAGAGCGGCTACTGTTTAGTGTTTAGAGATACAAGTAAAACAAATATATCGAATAACAATGAAGAAAATCTTATTTTTGAGCATGATGCTCGTATCGCTTATGGCATGTAAGAATGAAAACCCATTGCTCGTAGAGCAAAACACTCCTTTTGGTGTGCCTGCCTTCGACAAAGTGAAAATTGAGCACTATCTGCCTGCTTTTGAGAAAGCTATCGCAGAGAACGAAGCAGAGATTGCTGCTATCGCCAACAACCCTGAGGCACCTACCTTCGCCAACACCATCGAGGCACTCGATCGCAGCGGCGAATTATTGAACAAGGTAGTAGGTGTATTCTTCAACGTCATCGAAGCTGACGGCAACGATGAGATGAACGCTATCGCCGAAGAGATTTCACCTAAACTCTCTGCACTCAGCGACGGCATTATCCTCAACGATGCATTGTTCCAACGCGTGAAAGCAGTATATGAGCAAAGAGATAGTCTTGGCTTGAACGAGGAGCAGATGCGCCTACTTACCGAGACCTTCAAGTCGTTTGCCAACAACGGCGCTAACCTCCCAGAAGACAAGAAGGCACGATTGAAAGAGATCAACCAAGAGTTGGGTCTGCTTTCTTTGCAATTCGGCAATAACGTCGTAGCAGAGACTAATGCTTATCAACTCTTTATTACTGACGAGGCAGAATTCAAGGGTCTTCCTGAGAGCGCGAAAGCCGCAGCCAAAGAAGAGGCTACTGCTGCTGGTCGCCCTGACGCATGGCTCTTTACTCCTAAGCGCACTAGTTTCACCCCAGTACTCCAATACTGCGAGAATCGTGAACTGCGCAAAGAGCTGCTGATGGCATACACCACCCGTGGTAACCACGATAACGAGCACGACAATAAGGATATTATTGTGAAGACCATGCAACTGCGTGTAGAGAAAGCACAACTCTTTGGCTACACCAATCCAGCCGACTATATCCTATCTGACTGCATGGCACACGATGCGAAGACCGTGGATGCATTCTTGGAGTCGGTATGGGGTCCAAGCCTTGCTGCTGCTAAGCGCGAAGCTGCTGAACTGCAAAAGATGATGGACAAAGACCTCCCAGGCGAGAAACTCCAACCATGGGATTGGTGGTACTATGCTGAGAAACTCCGTGTAGAGAAATACGCCCTCAACGAGGAAGAACTCAAACCATACTTCGAACTCAATAACGTACGCAAAGGTGCGTTTGGCTTGGCAAACAAACTCTTTGGTCTCAACTTCGAGAAACTGGAGAATATGCCAGTATATAACCCTGAGGTAGAGGTATTCAAAGTAACATACGCTGACGGCAGTCTTGTAGGTATCCTCTATACCGACTATTTCCCACGCGCTGGCAAGCGTCCAGGTGCATGGATGAACAATATCTGCAACCAATACATCGACGCGAACGGCGTGGATCACCGCCCTGTGATCATCAATGTGGGTAACTTCAACAAACCTACCGCTGGCAACCCATCTTTGCTCTCTATGGACGATGTAGAGACCCTCTTCCACGAGTTCGGTCACGCACTCCACGGCCTCATGTCTAAAGCCACTTACCAATCGCTGGCAGGCACCAACACCCCACGCGACTTCGTGGAGCTCCCTTCTCAATTCATGGAGAACTACTGCTACCACCCAGAGGTGCTGAAGACCTACGCTTTCCACTACCAAACAGGCGAACTCATCCCAGAGGAGTTAGTGGCTAAGATCAACAAGGCTGGCACCTTCAACCAAGGCTTCGTACAAACCGAGTTGCTCAGCTCTTCTATCCTCGACATGGACTACCACAAGATGACTACCACCGAGGCGTTTGATGTAAACGCATTCGAAAAGGCTTCTATGAAGAAGATGCAGATGATTCCTGAGATCATCACTCGCTATCGCTCTACCTTCTACAACCACATCTTCACCACAGGTTACGCTGCAGGCTACTACAGCTACACATGGGCAGCCGTATTGGATGCCGACGCGTTTGCAGCCTTCGAGGAGACAGGCGACATCTTCAACCCAGAGATGGCGAAGAAGTTCGCTCGCCTCTTGGAGCAAGGTGGTACACGCGACGCGGCATTACTCTACCAAGAGTTCCGTGGCAAGGACGCTGATCCTATCCACCATATGAAGCGCTGCGGATTCTGATTTAGACCACTTCGTTGTTAGATCGCCCTTCGGGCTGTCAGATTCGTAGAGTCTAACATCTAATAGCGAAACGGTCTAACTTCTAACAATGAGCGCAAGCGAATGCTCTACCAATAAACCATGAGATATTTTCTGAAGAATATAGCCCAAGATAGTATGCCAAGGACGATAATAATGATTGTTCTTGGCATAGCTATGTGGATACCGACCTTCTTGAGAGAGGAGAATATCCCGTTGGTTGTAGTCACATTGCTATTAACCATCATTAACACGCTACTCACCATCCAATATTTCTACCGCGGTGGCATCACCAATCTGCCTTCGACCTTTGTGGCAGCTACCGTATGGCTTGGTTGGTCAGCCATGCCTATACTACACACATGTTGGCAAGTGCATATGGTCATTATGGGTGTGCTATTGGCATGTATGGTGATGCTAAAGATGGATTACCAGCATGAAGCTACCGAAGAAGCTTTTTTAGCCACACTCATCTGCTGTGTGGTAGCAGTAATTCCCTCGATTTTCTATACGGGCATCATGATGATATGGGGCTATCTGCTCATCAAACGGCAAATCACATGGCGCGTATGGGCCGCATCGCTTATGGCTATAGCTATACGTGTGGTATTGATGGCCGTATTGCATTATATGGGGTGGTGGGAAACAATTTGGATGGAGAATATACCTGCATTGACATGGCAAGAATGGGCTATTTCGGTAGGGACATTCACCGCATTACTTATAGGCACACTATTGCCCATACGCCGTCCTTCATTGGCTAGTGGAATCATCTATTTGGTATGTATGATTGGGCTAATGGTGGTTGGAGGGACCTGGATGATGAAGTAGATATAAATCCTCCGAAAAACGAAAAAAAAAATCGCAACATTTTTTGCGTATCTAAAAAAAAAAGTGTACCTTTGCGGGGTGAAATGCTTGCATAAAAACGCAACATATTAATAATCAATAATTAACAACAAAACTAACCATTAAAAACATTTCGTATGAAGAAGATCTTTCTTTCTTTAGCGCTGGCTGTGTCTATGATGGCTTCAGCGCAAGTGTTTGAGGTGGGTCAACTGACTAAGTTGAACACTCCTACAGACACCGATGTGAAGGTGGCAGGCGTGAGCGCAGATGGCTCATATGTACTGATCACCAACGGTTCGAACCACGGTTTGCGTCGTTATGACGTGGCTACTGGCGAGACCACCACTATCACTACTGCAGCAGGTGCAGGTTACAATGTACAAATCAGCAATGACGGTCAAGAGATCGTTTATCGTGAGACCAAATTTGACAAACAAGGTTTGCGCAAAAACGACGTAATTCGCATGAACATGGCTACTGCTAAGACAGCTATTGTGGCTAAAGCACAACGCGATGCTAGCGCTATGGTAACCAGTTCTGCTAAACAATCTGTTTCTATTCAAGACCGCTTGATGGTAGTTAACCGCAATGGCAAAAACATTGTTGTTGCTCCTAATGGTAAGCACTTGAGCTACATCTGGGCTTCTATTTCTCCAGATGGCACCAAATTGTGCTACTATGTTTGCGGTAACGGTTGCTGGGTATCTAATATTGATGGTAGCAACAAACAATACATTGCTCACGCATGCCGTGCTGCACAATGGTATGACAATAATACCATCGTAGCTATGGCAGATGAGGATGATGGTCACTTTACAACTGCTAGCCGTATCGTAGCTTATACTTTGGACGGCAAAATGCAAGTTTTGACCAATGACTCTATGATCGCTATCGAGCCATATGCAGCTAATGGTGCTGTGGTATTCTCAACTTTGGATGGCGAAGTATATATGTTGAACGTTAAATAATGCAGACTGTTATGAAAAAGATATTTATGATTCTCGCAGCAGCGCTGCTTACTGTTTCGATGTCAGCTGCTGACTTGACAGGCAAACGCATCTATGTGAACCCAGGTCACGGTAGCTATGGTCCAAACGACCGTCCTATGGCTACTATTCCATATCCTAATTTGCCTACTACCGGTATGCCTGATACACTCGGTTTCTACGAGTCTAACACCAACCTTTGGAAGTGTATGTACCTCGGCGAGAAGCTCGAGGCTATGGGTGCAACCGTATTGTACTCTCGTACTCAATGTGGTCCTTGGCCATATGAGATGAAGAATGGTGACTATCCTGATTATGTGTGGTGTAAAAACTGTGGTATTGCAGACCCAGCTGCGGGTTGGCAAGTGACTGATAGTTATGATGCTCACCCAGATTACGAGAAATATAACCGTAATTTGAGTGAGATCTGCCGTGAGGTAGAGGCTAACAATATTGACTACTTTATCTCTGTTCACTCTAATGCGAACTCTGAGGGTAGTACCGCTAACTTCCCATTGATGCTCTATCGTGGTCCAGACGCATATTCTGGTGCTAACTCTGTAGATGGTGCTGAGTATGTACAAGGTAGCTACGAGAAAGCTAAATTGGCTAATGAGGAGAAACTCAAAATCATGAAGGCGGGTATCGATGTACCATCTTCTACCAACCTCAATATCCGTGGTGACTGGAACTTCTATGGTTCTACTTCTACCTTGACCATCAATGGCAAGACTTATAAGGGTTACCTTGGTGTAATGAAACATGGTGCTTCTGGTTTCCTCTCAGAGGGTTACTTCCACACTTATCAACCAGCTCGTCACCGTGCACTCAACCAAGACTACTGCCACATGGAGGGTCTTGACTACTACCGTGCTATCATCAACTACTATGGTGCAGACAAAGAGACTAAGGGTTACATTGTAGGTACTGTAAAAGACCAACACAACAAGATGAACCATAGTTTGTTTACCTATGCTCCTAAGACCAACGACCAATGGGTACCATGTAACGGTGCTGAGGTTATCCTTAAGAAAGCTGGTGTTGAGGTTGCTCGCTACCAAGTGGACAGTTTCTACAATGGTATCTTCGTATTCGAAGGTCTTGAGCCAGGCGATGACTATACTTTGGACGCAACTTGCCCAGGTTATCACCCATTGGCACAAGATCAAAAAGTAGCCCTCACCGTTAAAGCGAATGAGACTACCTATCCAATGATCTATTTGACCGACACCGCTTATGTACCTCCAGTAATCGTTTATACCAACTATCCTAATCCAGAGCAACCTGCTTATCTTGGTGTACCAAGCGTATTCGAGATGGAGCAAGCTTATGTGGACAAAGATATGGACGCATTGTTCGCAGATAAGACTATCCGCCGTGTACTCTACCGTGATGGTTTGATGTATGTATTGGCTGTAGATGCTGACAAGAACCCAACTCTCGCTGTAGTAAATGAGTACGGCGTAGTAGAGGCTGAGTTGCCAACTGACTTCTGTACTGTAGTAGGTGCTGAAGGTTTGAAACTATCTGATATCGCTTTCACCGCAGAGGGCGTGCTCGTAGGTTGTAACAAAGAGGCTGTATCATTCACCCCATCTAACAAGTGGAACCTCTATAAATGGGAGAAGACTGCTGAGGGTTGGACAGGTGCTTTGTGGCAAGCACACGCTAACAATGAGACCGCTGGTAACTACAACAACGCCTATGTAGGTAACACCTTCGCATACTCTGGTACACTAGCTGAGGGTACTATCGCCGCTACTACTGTTACCACAGGTTCTAGCAAGGCTGTTCGTTACGCTATTTATAGCATCTACGATGGTGTGGTAGCAGGTGCACTCCGTAACCAACCTGTAGGTGTAACCGAGCTTACCCACGGTACAGATATGAAACTCGTGGTTTCTCCACGCGACAGCATGAGCTTTATTCTTACCTCTTCTTTGGTGGCAGGTAATGAGTGGCAAATCGTTAATACTACCAAGTCTGAGCCTAAGGTAATGGGTACTCTTCCATTTGTTACCAACACTCCTAACTACTTCAAGTATGCTGGTAAGGTGTTGATGGCTGCTCCTGCAGTGGACGCTGAGGGTAAGAATATTGGTGTGGCTGTTTACGATATTACCGCTGGTGTGGACAAAGCACAACTCATCAAGACTACTAATACTACTCTTGAGGCAAGTGAGGTAGTTTATACCGCTGCTTTCGCACAAGTGAAAGATGCTGATCTCACACTCTACCTCGTAGCAGATGACGCTGTTAGCAAGTTCACTACTGTGGGCGTTGCTCAACCAGTTGTTCCTGCTATCGTAGCTTACGATCTCAATGTAGTGAACAATGGTGGCGTATATACCTTCTCTTACAATGCTAACTCTGACGCTAAGGCTGCTGCTCTTGTATTCTACAAGGACGGTATTGAGGCTGGTCGCGTAGTTGTTGATGTTAAGAAGGGTGCTAACACCTACGAGTTGGCAGCAGATATGTTGCCAGGCGCTGAGGGTGACACCTTCACATGGGCACTTGATTTGACAGGTGAGGCTATTGCGAACTTCGGTATCGTAGCTTCTGAGAAATCACTCATCGAGTCTTCTACCTCTCGTCTCTTCAACGCAGTTAACACCAACCCAGAGACTGAGACCTTCGGTAAGATCTATGTAATGCACCGTGCAGGTTCTTCTACTTCAGCTAACGCTCCTAAGAGCGGTATCTGGGAGTTTGACCACAACCTCGTTAAGCAAAATGCAGAGGCTTACAAGGGTGGTGTAGCTAAGTTCGGTAACCCAACTCGTATGGGTATGGACCGTGACGGTTATCTCTATATCGCTGACTGGGCGGATGGTAACTCTGGTATCTATGTAGCTAACACAGCTGACTTGACCCAAAACTTCAACCAATTCTTCGCAGGTACACGCGAGAGTGACGGTGCATTCAATAATAATGGTGTTTATACTGGTTCTTCTACTCCTGGTTGCTATGTTTACCATAACGGTAACGAGGTTAAACTCTTTGTTTACAATGAGGATGCCAAGGGTACATTGCCAAAGAACGGTATGGCAGTTTACAATATCGGTCAAGAGGACGGTTCTATCCTCCGTTATTGGGAGACCGCTCCATCTGCTGTTTACACACTTACAGGCCAAGCTAATACCGAGGGTAACCCTTGGGGTACTAGCCACGGTTTCTTCGTAAGCCAAGTACGCGAGGAAGGTCAAAGCAATGCTTCTGCTACTTCACTCAAGTTCTATGCGAACGACGGTACCGAGCAAATGTCTGCTGTTTCTGAGGAATACAAAGATATTATTACTGGTTCTAACGCTGGTGGTTATGTAGTATCTGCTGACGAAAGTACTCTCGTGTTCAACGGTGGTTCACAAGACTTCCTTGTATTTGATATTACTTGGGAAGGTGACAAACCTGTATTGACACACAAGTACACTATCAACCATGGTATTGCTAAGATCCGTCAAATGAACTGGGATTATGCTGGCAACATCGTATGTACTGGTGACGCTGGTGTATTCGTAGTAACATTGCCTAAGGAGGTTAACAACACAGTTGTTCCTGCTAAGAAGGCTCTCACCGTTGCTAAAGTGCAAGGTGTAGCTGTAGCAGGTATGGAGTTCTCTGCTGAGGAGGCTTCTGTAGAGATCGATGCAACTCTTGACCTCTCTGGTTTGGTTGTATTTACTCCAGCTGATGCTACCAACAAGATGGTAACATGGAAGTCTGAGGATGAGACTATTGCTACTGTTGATGCTGCAGGTGTGGTAACAGGTGTTAAACTTGGTACAACTAAGATCTCTGCTACTTCTATGGAGGGTAACTACTCTGATACATTGGTATTGACCGTAGCTCCTATCTCTGTGAAGGGCGTTAAGATCCTTTCTGGTGTTGACGGTGTGATGACTATCGGTACATCTGCAAACTATGCTATCGCATACGAGATCATCCCTGCTAATGCTGCTAACAAGAACACCACATGGGAGTCTTCTGATCCTGAGACAGTACAAGTACAAAATACAGCGCTCATCATCGGTTTGAAGAATGGTTCTGCAATCCTTACTGTTACTACAGAGGATGGTGGTCATACCGATATGTTGACTGTTGTTGTAAACGATGGTACATCTGTTGAGGATATCAAGGCTACAACTGGTCTCGATCTCAATGCTCCAATGTACGATGTAGTTGGTCGTCAAGTGGATGCTACCTACAAGGGTGTTATTATCCAAAATGGTAACAAGTATCTCTTGAGATAAGTTTCCTCGCCTATAGCCTATAATCTATAGCCTATAGCCGAATATACTAAGTGCTCGACTCAGGTCGGGCACTTTTTTTATGTTCTGCAACATATTAGAGGTATTTCGCTTGCATATTTCAAAGAAATATCGTAACTTTGTGGCTCTATAGAACTTTTAGAACTGTTAAAACTTTATACATTAACCCCTAAAAACAATCAACCATGAAGAAAATTTTTCTTTCTTTGGCATTAGCCTTCTCTATGATGGCTTCTGCGCAGTTGCTTAAGGTAGGCTCTACACAGCTCGTAGCATCCGATGCTGACGCTAAGGTAGCGGCTTTCAGCCCTAATGGCGACTACCTCTTGTTGACCAACACCAGTAATCAAGGTTTGCAACGCTTCGATCTAGCTAGCAAGAAAACCACTACCATCACCAAAGCTGATGGTGCAGGTTACAATGTGAAGATTGCTCAAGATGGCAACCAAATCGTTTATCGTGAGGTGAAATTGGATGCCACCAAGAGCCGCGTGAGCAACATCGTTCGCCACGACTTGGCAGCTAACAAAGCACAAGTGATTGCGCAAAAGCAACAACACCTTGCTGCTATGGTAGCAGACGCTGACCGTCCTTCTTTCTCTATCAAGGATCGTCAATTGATGATGACCAAGAACGGAAAGACCATCGTCTTCTCTCCTAACGGCCAACAATACAGCTACCACTGGGCATCTCTTTCTCCTAATGGCAAGAAAGTATCTTATTACATCAGTTCAGTAGGTTGCTTCGTATGCGACATCGATGGCAAAAACATCCAATTCATTGGCCACAACTGCTATGCTCCTGTATGGTACAACGATGAGATCATTATCGCTTCTGATACCAAGGACGATGGTCATGTGATCACCGAGTCTGCTATTGTAGCTTATGACCTCAAGGGCAACAAGCAAGTGCTCACCAACGGTGACCATATCGCTGTGTTCCCACAAGCAACAGCTGGTAAGATCGCTTACTCAACTTCTGAGGATGAAATCTATGTTATGAACGTTAAATGATGCATACTACTATGAAAAAGACATTACTTCTTATGGCGGCATGCGTAGTTAGCATCGCCATGTTTGCAGCTGACTTGACTGGCAAACGTATCTATATCAACCCAGGTCACGGTAGCTGGGGTCCTAACGACCGTCCCAATGCTACTATCCCTTACCCTAATCTCCCCTCCACAGGTATGCCTGATACACTCGGTTTCTACGAGAGTAACACCAACCTCTGGAAATGCCTCGAGCTGCGTGACCATCTAGAGGCTGCTGGTGCTTATGTCATCATGTCTCGTACACAATCTGGTCCTTGGCCATACGAGATGGTCAATGGCGACTATCCTGATTACACATACGATGCATATAAGTCATTGCCAGACTACGAGAAATACAACCGCGGCTTGCTTGACATCGCTGACGAGGCCGAGGCCAACAACATGGACTATTTCATCTCTGTGCACTCCAACGCGGCTACAGAGGGTAATACCGTGAACTATCTGGCTTACTTCTATCGTGGCGATAACGCTGGTAACCACGTGGTTCCAGGTTCTATTGAGATCTGTAAGGCTTCTTGGTATCACGCTTTTGAGTGTCGCTCTATGGACGGTCTTGAGCCTACCAACTACGATACCCGCGATCCTGAGACTTCTAAACACATCTTGGCAGATATCGATTTCTATCATGATAGCTATGCAGCTACTCTTCCTTCTTCTGGCAAGACCTATACCGGTTACCTCGGCGTACTCCACCATGGTGTGCCTGGCTTCCTCGTAGAAGGTTTCTTCCACACCTATCAGCCAGCTCGTCACCGCGCGCTCAACCGCGACTATTGTAAGCAAGAGGGTATCCGTTACTACCGTGGTGTAGTGGATTACTTCAAGGCTGAACCTGAGACTAAGGGTTATATCTTGGGTACAGTGAAGGACGAGCACAATGCATTCGTACACGAACTCTACAAATATGCTGCCAACACCAATGACCAATACAAGCCATTGAATGGTGCTGTGGTAACATTGAGTAAGGAGAATGGCGAAGTGGTTGGTACCTATACAGTAGATAACAACTACAACGGTCTCTTCTACTTCCCTGACCTGGAGCCAGGTACATACAAATTGGACGCAAAGATGGACGGCTACAAACCACTTCACCGCAAATACCAAACTGTAGTGGTTGAGGCAAATGCGACCAGCTATCCATTCCTCTTCTTGGAGGATACTGCTCATATTGATCTCACTGGTCTCTATGAAGATTATCCAGATCCAGAGCAACCATCTTATGCTGCCGTGCCAGCGCAATTCAACATGAAGCAAAATGATCCTAAAGACATTACAGCTTCGCTCAAGGGTACCATCAAACGTACTATCCAACATAAAGACTCTGTCTTCTACCTCACTCACGAGGAGGATGGTACAGCGCATATTTATGTACTGAACAACACTACTGGTGCACTCGATACTATCTCTACCAACGGTATCGTGCCAGTTGACGCAGAGAACCCTGGTGACTTCCTTGCACTCTCTGATATCGCTATCACATGCGACAACAAGCTCGTAGGTGTGAACTACACTCGTTGCAACTACAACGACGGTGTCGTAGAGTCTGGCTACAAACGTGGTACTACTCGATTCTATATTTGGGATGATTTCTTTGCTGATCCAGTAGAATGGTTCACCAGCCAATTCTCCAGCAACTCCAACAAGTCTGACCAAGGCTACACCATGGCACTCAATGGTATGTCCAGCAACTGTACAATCCTTGCTACAGGTGTTCACCGCTATGGCAATGGTGCACGATTCACCATCTACAACGTAGTGAACGACATGTTGGCAAGCGAGGCATTCTTCGGCTACCAATTGGGCTCTGGTTTGGGCGCAGAGGAGTTGGCTATCTTTGACGAGGCTGAGGATGGTGTGGACTTCCGTCTCACACTCTCTCCACGCGGCGAGAAGAAAGACTTTATCATGGATGCGGAGAAGATGGCTCCAGTAGAGTTCAAGACTGCTGGTTCAAATGAAGAGCCAATCGTGTTGGGTGAGTTCCCAGCAGAACTCATCGGTCTCAAGTTCCAAGGTGCTTCTTACTTCATGTATGCAGGCCGCAGCATGATGGTTACTCCTTACGAGAATGAGGAAGGCTTCGTAGCTGGTCTCAAATTGTTTGACATCACCGACGGTTTGGACAAAGCAGTAGAGATCAAATTGGATTATGGCTTCTTCGAGCCTTACGGTGCTCCTACCGCTCACGCTAGTGCTGGTGCATACGTAGATGGCGCAGTGCTCAACCTCTACCTCTATGTAGATGGTTTGGTATGGTCATTCACCACCGTAGGCGTACAACAACCTATCGTTGAGCGCATGAACGCTTTGAACCTCCAAGTGGCTAAGACTGAATTTGACTACATCTTCTCATTCGTGGCTAACCAAGATGCTCCATACGCTGCTATCCTCTTCTACGATGAGAACAAAGAGGTAGTTGAGCAAATCGACATCGAGGCTACTAAGGGCAAGAACCAAGTGCGCGTGGCTATCGATATGCTGCCAGCGGAGGCTAAGACATGGGGTATTACCCTCACAGGTACTCCAGTTCCTGGTATGGGTCTTGTAGCTGACCACGTAGATTCTACTATGCTCAAGCCTTATGCTATCGTAAATAGCCATCCTCTCACCGACCAATTCGGTCAACTCTATGTGATGGAAGGCACAGGCGACAACAAGGGCGTTTCTATCTACGATATTGATATGAACAAACTCAACACTACTCCATATGTATCTACCGATGCTGCTTGGAACGCTCCTAAGCGTTTGGCAGTAGCTTCAGATGGTACATTGTTCATCGCTGAGTATAGCGACAATCATAGTGGTGTATATGTAATGGATCCTGCTCAACCAGAGAACATCACCCAATTCTTCGTGGGTGATCGCGATGGCAATGGTGTAATCTCTAATGGTGGCGTTAATGTAGGTGCTTCTACCGCAGGTATCTCTATCTACAAAGACGGTGCTGAGTCTAAACTCGTGGTTTACAACGAGGATTTCGGTTCTTCACTCGGTAACATCTTGATCTACAACATCGGTCAAGAGGATGGTTCTATCGTTAAGACATGGGATGCTGCTCCATCTGAGGTGTATGGTAAGGGTAGCAACTTGGCTGGTCTTGTAAACAAGAACGGTCAACCAATCTTGACTGACTACGGATTCTTCGTTTCTACTCTCCGTTATGCAGGTGGTAACAATAGCTACGCTACTTCTTGCCGCTACTACAACTTTGCTCAAGAGTGCGAGTTCTCTACTCACTACGATGCATACGCTCCTTATGTAAACGGTAGCAACGACGGTGCTTTGGCACTCAGCAACGATCAAAAGTACCTCGTATTACCAGATGATAACAACCAATTCGTAGTATTTGAGTGCGCATGGGATGAGGAAGGCAAACTCAGCGTGAAGTACGTAGAGTCATTCGTGCATAACCTTGGCCCAGTTTACCAATTGAGCTTCGACTATGCAGGCAACTTGATCGCTTCTTCTGCTGGTCATATTACTCGTTACACCATGCCAACCGCTGATAACACCATCGTTATCCCAGCTAAGACAGCTTTGGAAGACGCTGCTGAGTATGATCCAACAGCTGTAGAGGATGTAGTTCGTGAGGCTACTCTCGACATCAACGCTCCTATGTTCGACGTTCTTGGTCGCCAAGTAGATAAGACCTACCGCGGTATCGTTATCCAAAACGGTCAAGTGTATTTGCGCCGTTAATCCATAAAGGATGTATATAAAAAGAAGCTGCCAAATGGCAGCTTCTTTTGTTTTTTTTGCAACAAATATTGTGTTATATTTTGAGATATAGAAAAAATATTGTACTTTTGCAAAAAAATGAGTATATGAAGAATTTGCGTATTATTGTATTAAGCGTGTGGTGCATAGCATATGGTACATTGTGCACAGCGGCCACACCATTTCCTAAGACAGCAGCAGACAGTGTGATTCTGGATGCGATTCAAAAGGATTCTATTATCCCTGGTGCGGTGTTGTGCGTGGTAGAAAACGGTGAGATATCCTATCTCCAAGCCTATGGCAATCGTGCCGTAGTTCCAGCACAAGAAGCAATGACAACGAACACCATTTTCGATCTTGCTTCTGTGAGCAAACCTACTGGTGCTGGCTCTGCAGCTCTCTTGCTATGCGCAGAGGGCAAACTGAATGTCAATGATTATGTAGCTCAATATATTCCTCAATATCATAGTGATGTCCAAATTCGCCATTTAATGACACACTATTCAGGTTTGCCAGCATACATGACCGCAACACGTTTAGATAGCATTTACCTTGCGCGTGGTGTAGAGATGGCACGTGCAGAATTTACCATTGATACAATTGCACGCTGCAAGCGTCCTTCAGCGGTCGGAGAAAAATATCGCTACTCCTGCCTTAATTTCATATCTCTACAAAAGGTAGTGGAAGCAATTGTAGGAGAAGATATCAATACTTATATGCGATATAAGTTGTACCGACCATTGGGCAATAGCACCATGGGGTGGTTACCCGCAGATTCTCTTTATGATCGTATTGCACCGACAGAATGCATCGATGATATTTGCATTTTAGGTGACGTACATGACCCTTTGGCACGCATCATGATGACTGGTGTATCTGGCAATGCAGGCGTATTTGCCACAGCAGAAGAAGTAGCTAATTGGGCAATATGGTTTATGAACCTTCCCGAAGAAACACGTATAAATGGTTGCAACGCTGGTCTTTGGACTGATAGCGTAAGTACATCAACAGGCAGTTTCACCCAAAGTTGCCGTCATACAGGATATACTGGGACAAGTGTAACTATACTGCCAGAGGAGAAACGAGCAGTCATATTGTTAACTAATCGTGTTCATCCTAAAGATGAGCACAATCTAGCACCATTGCGCAGAGCATTGAATAATATGCTCACACCTTAATAATCAATTTCCTTAAAATAGTCTAGCAGCACCTCTCCCATCTTTGGATTTTTATAGACATGTGAGCCATGATCTTCTCCAGAAAGGAAGAGCACCTTGCCGTATGGAATATTCTCTGCTATCGCGCGCGTATGCGCGCTATCTATAAGGTCATGCTCACCTGCCACGATTAGCGCAGGGCATTGCACTTTCTTCATATCTTCAAAGGTCATCTGTGGCTCGTAGAGCATCATTTTCACCAATGGAGCCACCAAATCGTTGCCTTTTTGTTGCGAAAAATCCTCCCATATAGCGGCTGCCACACCTTCTGGGAAAATGTTTGCGCCACTAGTAATAATTGCACCCACGGTGCCAGGATGCGACACTTCTAATTGTAATGCGATATTTCCACCATCGCTCCATCCGAAGATCGCAGGTTGTTCAATATCAAGCTCTTGCATCATTGCGTACACGTCCTCTGCCATATCCACATAGTGGTACTCCGCCAACGGAGCATTGGCTCCTTGGCCACGTGAGTCCAACGCATATACCAAATAGCCCGCAGAGTCAAGTTGATCCACCATCACGCTCAAATGATCATGCTCTCCCCCGTTACCATGAAGCAAAATGACAGGTTTGGCATTCTCTCGCCCCTTGATTTGATACACTATATTGACGTCATTGACATCAATATTTCTGATTTCATCTATCTGTTTTGAGCGAAAAACGGTCATGAATAATAAACCAACGCTCACAAAAAGTAAGATAATTGGATACTTGTTTTGTGGAATATCTTTCATAGTATTACCTTTATTAACAAACGAAAGTGCCTCACATTTTCATGTTAAGCACTTTCTTTTCTTGATTTTATTCAGTACCGCGAGCGGGACTTGAACCCGCACAGCCATCACTGGCCAAAGGATTTTAAGTCCTTCGTGTCTACCGATTCCACCATCGCGGCTCAAAATCGACTGCAAAGGTACAACAAAAATTGCATATACGCAAATTCAGACGACTTTTTTTTGAATTTTGTTGCACAAACAACTCTCAGTGACATCCGCAAGGTACTAAAAAAACTGCTCCACCTTTGGTGTCGTAAGCTCTTGGTGACCCCGGTGGGATTCAAACCCACGACCTTCAGAACCGGAATCTGACGCTCTATTCAGCTAAGCTACAGGGCCCTCTAGTTGGACTAATCTCTTCTTCCAACTAAAATCATAATATAATACACCAATGTACCTAAAGAAGACAATGCCGCCACGACATAAGTATATGCCGCAGTACGCAACGCCGTAGATGCCATAGGAGTCGTTTGATAATCAGTAATACCTGCTTGTTGGAGCCACGCAACAGCACGCGTGCTGGCATTTATTTCAACAGGCAAAGTGATAAAGGCAAATAAGGTGGTTAACGCATACAGAATAATTCCTGCAAGCAATAGTTGGGGAAATCTTTCCAGCAATAGGATACCACCCAACAATATCCAAGTTACCCATTTAGACGCAAAACTCACCACAGGCACAAGCGCCGAACGCATGTTGAGCGGAGCATATGCATAGGCATGTTGCAAAGCATGTCCACATTCGTGCGCAGCTACGGCCGCCGCTGCCACGCTATTGGAATCATAGACCCCCTCAGAAAGATTAACCGTCTTGTTACGAGGATCATAATGATCGGTCAGTTTTCCCGGAGTAGATATTACTTTAACGTCATAAATGCCATTATCACGCAACATCTTTTCTGCCACCTCATGCCCCGTGAGAGGGAGATACACTTTCGAATACTGCTTAAAACGATAGTTAAGCAAAGCACTTACACCCCAACTAGCTAGGGCAATAATGATAAATAAAATCAGATAAAAATTCATAGTAATAAAAGTTTATTTGGTTATTAGTTTTGATTTCTTTTTGCACACTTTACAATGTCCATATAAATACAGCGAATAGCGTTCTAACATAAAGTTAGTCAATCGTTTATCTTCCAATATTCGCGAGAAAGTAGGATCTTTAACCTCACGCACACGTCCACAATGTTGGCATATAATATGAATGGATGAAGACCTAAGCCACGCCAATTCGTACTGCCCTGCACGCACACCATGCTCCTTCTCTATATGACGAATAATTCCCGCTTTTTCGAAGAGTTCGATGGTATTGTACACCGTAGCTCGACTGATAAGCAATTCGGTGAGCGATTCGCGCAAATCCTCCACGCTGAAGCGTTGGAGCATACACACAGAAGATAGGATGTTGAATCGCTCAGGGGTATGACGCATCTTGTGCTCATCCATGTAAGCACATAGTTGATCATAGGCACGACGATATGTATCTTCTTTCTTCTGCGGCATTTAATCAAATAGATTTAATATAGGCACGACGACGTTTGTGATATTGGTGCGGGAACATCTCCCAATGGTTGAGATTTTTGAAATTAGTTTCCATGATGGCAGTTGTTTCCACACGTTGAATACCATATTTTACGAAATATGGATGTTGGTCAGCAATAATGACAGCATTCAGTCCACGGTCTTGGTAATCAGGACGCACTGCAATTAAGAGCAGATCAAACGCATCGTAGTGATCTGATTTTAAAGCCTTTAAGATATGATACCACCCAAATGGGAATAGCTTACCATTGCATTTGCGTAGTGCTTTGGAGATATCTGGCATACCTACACCAACCCCAACAACCTCCTCATTTTCGTTGACTACAATCGTTACAAAATCAAAGTTCAACATTGGGAAATAAGATTCACAGTACTGCTTCTTTTGACGATCTGTGAGTGGTTGGAAATTGTATAATTTTTGGTAAGCGATGTCAATCACATCCATGTATGTATAGCCATATTTCTTTTTCAACTCCTTAACACTCTTAACCTTATCCACACGTACATGGCTACGTTCCTTTACAATGTTTGCCATGCGGGCAAAGCGCTCGGGCAACTGCTGTGGAGGGTAGATTTGCATCTCAATCCAGTCGTTTTCTTTGACTAATCCGTATTCATCCATGTGTCGAACGTAATATGGATAGTTGTAGAGAGATGCCATAGGCGCGAGATGGTCATATCCTTCAATAAGCAGGCCTTGGTGATCAAAATCGGTAAATCCCACAGGACCATTCAACGCATTCATTCCTTTACTTTTTCCCCACTCCACTACTGCATCTAACAGTGCTTTACTCACCTCAAGATCATCCACAAAATCAATCCATCCAAATCGCACTTCTTTCACACCCCATCTGGCATTTGCTTCATGGTTAATGATACCAGCCACACGTCCAACAGCTTTACCATTGCGATATGCCATATAGAGGACATTCTCGCATACATCAAAAGCAGGATTCTTCTTTGGATTAAATGTAGCCATCTCATCTAAGATGAGAGACGGGCAAAAATTTTCACAATCTTTGTAAAAATTATTACCAAACTTCACAAAACGCAACACACCGCATTTAGTGGTAATCTGTTTGATTTTTACAGCCATAATGATTTTACATGCACAAATTAGGTCGCAAAGGTAACATATATTTTTGGAATATACAAAAAATATCGACAAAATAAACCGAATAACTAAGTAATCACTAAATAATCACTAAATAATCACTAAGTAACCACTAACTAATCATTAAGTAAAATATAGTTTAGCGTGGAATAGAGTGTTATGTAGGATGGTGTAGGATGACGTAGGATGGTTAAAAGGAAAATAAGGATAGATATTGCCTATTTCAAAAAAAAGTTGTACCTTTGTCGCGTAATTAGATAAACTATGCAACAATTTGAATCATACATGGCCAGATGCCTACAATTAGCCCGATTAGGAGAATATTATGTGGCTCCTAATCCAATGGTGGGTGCCGTATTGGTGTTAGAGGCAAAGGGCGATGAAACGGAGGGCGAAAAGCGAGAGATTATTTTGGGCGAGGGTTGGCACATGCAATATGGAGGTCCTCATGCAGAACCAAACTGCTTGCGCAATGCAGAAGAAAGACATCCAGAAGGCATTGATTATAAACACTGTACATTATATGTTAGCCTAGAGCCTTGCAGCCATTACGGCAAAACTCCTCCTTGTGCAGAGTTGATCATTCAGAAAGGAATTGGGCGCGTAGTGATTGGTTGTCTTGATCCTAATCCACAAGTAGCAGGCAGAGGGGTAAGAACGATGCGAGAGGCTGATATAGAGGTAGTTGTAGGAGTGTTGGAAGCTGAATGTCGTGCGTTGAACAAACGATTTATCTGTTTGCAAGAGAAGAAGCGGCCGCATGTGATATTGAAGTGGGCACAAACGGCAGATGGGTATATTGATTTTAGGCAAGAGTGTAAAGGCAAAAAACAAGAAACTCCATTGGTGATTTCTACGCCCCTCATGAAGCAACTAGTGCATCAGCAACGTGCTAAAAACATGGCGATTATGGTAGGAACACACACGGTAATGATGGATAATCCTCGATTGTTAACTACTCACTGGAGTGGCAGAAATCCTGTGCGTGTAACGCTGGATAGACATCATGTATTGCCTGCCAATAGCAAAATATTCTCTAATGATTCGGAAACGATAGTGTATCGCGAAAACACCGAATGGTCATTTGTATTAGCCGATTTGGCAAAACGTAACATCCACTCTATCTTAGTGGAGGGAGGTGCAAGATTGCTCAACGCGATTCTTGAATCTGGAATATACGATGAAGTGCACGTAGAGGTAAGCCCCTTGGAAATAGACAACAACACCTGCGGCAATGGGGTGAAAGCACCAAACTATGCGTTCGTTACACAGCCACAAATAATTGATGGCCATTGTGTGTATATTGAAAAAAATGTTAAAAATTTGTGTATTTGAGAAAAAAGCAGTATCTTTGCGGGTTAAAAATATTTTTATGAAAAAAGTTTGTTTTCTATTATTGGCCATTTGTATGTGCGTTGGTTGTACCGATTTTAAGCAACCGCGCAGAAATGGTGTAGTGGTAGAATACCACGGTGAGACCATCACACAGGCCGAGATTGATGCCCTGACGACAGGACTGTCATCGGAAGATAGTGCTCGTGTAGCAGAACAATACATACGTCAATGGGCGACTAATCTACTCGTATGGGATAAGGCTAAAAACCTCAATAATAAAGATATAGAGAAGAAAGTGACAGATTATCAACGTTCGCTATGTCTTTACGAATGGGAGCAACGCATGGTAAGACAAAAGATGCCACAACACGTGGAAGATAGTATGGTACTCGCCTTTTATGAGAGTAACAAAAACCACTTTATTCTTCGCGACCCAATCATAAAAGGTGTGATATTGATGATTCCTAATGGGGCACCTAATATGGACAAGTTACGCAAGTATATTGTCCAACCCAATCAAGAGGAGAATATTGAATGGATTGAAAAATATGCATATCAGTACGCAAGTGGCTATGAATTGTTTTTAGAGGAATGGAAGACGAGTGATCAGATTTTGCAACGCATACCATTCGACAAGAATACGTTTCACAAACAGCTGAAACAAAAAAAGCAAATTGAGATGCAAGATTCGATCAACACTTATGTGTTGCAGGTGACGGATGTTTATCATGCAGGCGATTTTAAGCCGCTAGATTATGCCCGTAGCGATATAGAAAAAATGTTATTAAGTCAACGCCAAGCAGAGTTTCTGCGAACTTTGCGCGGGGAATTATACGAAGAAGCAGTACAACAAGGTAATTTGAAGATATATGAGAAATAAATTATTGATTATTGGCTATTGGTTATTAGCTATTGGTAGCGTAGCTCATGCTCAAGATAATATCATCGATGAAGTGATTTGGATTGTGGGTGAGGATGCTATTTTGCGCAGCGAAGTAGAAGAGGAGCGTCTGCGTGCGCAATATGAGGGTACGCCTATCCCCGGTGATCCATATTGCGTGATTCCAGAGCAATTGGCCATCCAAAAGCTCTTTTTGCACCAAGCAGAACTGGACTCTATTGAAGTGAGCGAATCTAGTGTAAGCAGTCAGGTAGATATGCGTGTGAACTACTATATCTCGCAGATTGGTAGCAAAGAGAAGATGGAAGAGTATTTCCGCAAGACTAGTACCGAGATTCGTGAGGAGATGATGACTAGTGTTCGTAATCAAATGATTATCCAACAGATGCAGAGCAAACTGACAGAGAATATTGCTCCTACACCAGCCGAAGTGCGTCGCTACTACAACACACTACCTGCGGACTCTATACCTATGGTTCCTGCGCAAGTAGAGGTGCAGATACTCAGCATGGAGCCTCCCGTTCCGTTGGAGGAAACAGAGCGCATCAAGGCACGTTTGCGCGAGTTCACTGATCGTGTTCACAATGGCACTGCGGACTTCAGTATGTTGGCACGTTTATATTCTGAGGATATAGAGTCTGCTAAACGCGGTGGTGAGTTGGGTTTTGTGGGTAAAGGACAGTTGGTGAGCGAATTTGCCGATGTAGCCTTCAACCTTAACGACCCTAAACGCGTATCTCGCGTTGTGAAGACCGAGTATGGCTATCATATCATCCAGCTCATCGAGAAGAAAGGCGAACGCATCAACTGCCGCCATATCTTGCTCAAGCCACACGTATCGGCAGAAGATAAGGTGAATGCCATTGAGCGCCTTGATTCCATCCGCGGACTGATGGTGGATAGTGGTTTGGTGTTCGAAGCTGCCGTAGCACGCTACTCCGAGGATAAAAACACCGTGATGAGCGGCGGATTGATGACCAACCCTAATACCGGCGCAAGTAAGTTTGAATACCAAGAATTGCCGCCTGAGATTGCCAAGCAAATCTATACAATGAAAGAGGGCGATATCAGTATCCCATTTGTGCTGATGGATCGCACCAAGAACAAAGAGGTATGCGTGATTGTCAAGCTCAAGACCAAACGCGATGCACACAAGGCGAACCTTGTGGACGACTTCCAAGTGATCCGCCAGATGCTGCAACAGAAGCAAAGTGCAGAGACAATTGAGAAATGGATTCGCGACAAACAAAAAGAAATCTACGTGCAGATCGATCCAGCATGGAGGGGTTGTGAATTCCAATATCCAGGTTGGGTGAAGTAGCATTGAAGAATGCGATTGGGCAGATTTAGCATATTATTGATTGTTGGGCTATTGACTATCCATGGCATGGCGCAGGAGAAGGCTCCACAGATGGTCTATCTGGAGCATTCCGAGACCTTGTCATTTGATGAGAAACGTTTGCCCGACGCGCAGATCCTACGCGGAGATGTGCGTTTTCGCCATGATTCGGCGTTGATGTATTGCGACTCTGCCTACTTCTTTGACAAAGAGAATTCCCTACACGCATTTGGTCATGTACACCTGATACAAGGTGATAGTATCGAAGGATTTGGCGATGTATTGTATTACAATGGTAACACCAAGATGGCCAAGTTTCGCAAGCGCGTGAGGTTAATACACAACGGCAACACCACCCTCACCACCGATAGTATGAACTATGACCGCATGAAGGACATCGCATACTATTTCTCGGGCGGAATGATTGAGGACTCCGTCAATACACTGATCTCCACTTGGGGGCAATACACCCCTAAGAACAATCAAGCGCTGTTTAGCGACAACGTGAAACTGGTGCAAGAGAAGTTTGTATTGACCACCGACACCTTGTGCTACAACACCGAGACTTATCAGGCTGATTTGGTTAGCCCCACCACCATCGTGTACGAGCACGAGACCACAATATTGTCTCCTAGAGGATGGTACAACACCCAAACCGAAAAATCCATGCTCCTTGATCGCTCCAAGATTATCCACACCGATGGTATGACCCTCACGGGTGATACTATCTACTATGACAAAGCAATCGGCTACGGCAAAGTGCTGGGCCATATTGAGAGTGTTGATTCCACCAATCAAATCACCCTATATGGCAACAAGAGCGAGATGTGGGAGGAAGATGATCATGGCTATGTGACCGATAGTGCGCTGCTAGTTGAGTGGTCCGACTCCACCATGTACACCTATATGCATGCTGACACGCTATTTACCGCGCAGATTCCGTATCAACTGCTTCAATTGGTAGAAAAAGATAGCATATTGGTGGACTCCGTATGGGTACAACCTGCCCCCGACACACTTTGGGTGGACACGACGTACCTGCAGGTACAAGCGCACTATAATGTTCGTATCTACCGCAAAGACATGCAAGCCGTGTGCGACTCGGCGCACTACAATGGTCGCGATTCTATCGCTACCTTGTGTAGCGATCCTGTGTGTTGGAACGAGCAGAACCAAGTATCTGCCGACACAGTGACTATTTATACTAAGAATGGTGCTGTGGATTATCTGCATGGCTTTGGCAATGCAATCGCCATTAAGCAGGAGAGTTATACCGAATACAACCAACTGGCAGGCAAAGAGATGTTTGCCTATATGCGTGATAATGATGTGTATCGTGTGGATGTGGAAGGTAATGCCGAGACGGTATTCTACCCACGTGAACAAGATGGAACCTATATGGGAGTTAATCGCACGCAGAGTAGTTTCGTGAAGCTTTATCTTGAGAATCGCCAGATACAACGTATATTGTTCACCAGCGCTACTACGGGCGTGATGATACCTATGGATCAGGCCACTGACGAGGACAAGTTTCTAGTGACCTTCTTCTGGGCAGAAGCTGAACGTCCACGTATGCCAGGCGATGTATTCCTTCATCCAACCCGCACACCACGACCAGATGCAGCAGCTGTATCGGCATCCGCAGAAGAAGATGAGGAGGAAGAGGAAGAAGATTATGAATATTGATAAAAACAACTGATAATGAGACGAATAGCAATTTTAATTTGTACCATTGCACTGTCAATGACGAGTATTTACGCAGAGAATTATTTGGGTGTTCAAGTGGGTTATGCGCACTCTGTAGCACGTCTAAACGCAGCATCAACCCCAAAAACACTTCACCCTATCGCATACAATGGCATGAAAGTAGGTGTAGTATATGATGCCACAATCGTAAAGGGTTTTGGCGTAACCATGGGTTTGAACTACACCTTTGGCGCAAACTCTACGGATTGGACAAAGAAAGTAACAGGACAACCTGGTGAATTTCCACAAGTCTGCTCACGCGGACAATATCACCAATTAGAGATTCCTGTAGATTGGCAATACAAGTTTGAGATTGCGCAAAACACTTGGCTGATGCTCTACACGGGTCCTACCTTGCAATATGGTATTGCACTAAATGATAAATGGTATGTACGCGTCGATGATGAGTCAAAAACTATTCTAAAAGAGGAAGACATCTACTCATCCAAAGGTCTTAAGCACTTCAATGTCACTTGGGGGATTGGGGCAGGATTTCAATACCAACGCTATTTCCTGCGCGGAGGATATGACTTTGGTATTGTCAATCCATACAAAGCACTAACATTTGATACATCAGACAAACCCTATACCCGCGGTCGTTTCGACCAATGGCAAGTCAAGTTGGGTATGTATCTTTGGGAGTTCTAAACACACAACACTACCCAACTTATGATTCCACGCGAGACTATTGATCGAATATTCGAAGCAGCCAAGATCGAGGATGTCGTTGGTAGGTACGTGACACTCAAGAAGCGCGGAGCCAACCTGCTCGGCTTGTGCCCTTTCCACCACGAGAAGACAGGGTCATTCACCGTATCCCCATCCAAAGGTATCTACAAGTGCTTTGGTTGCGGCAAGGCTGGCAGCGCTGTGGGGTTCATCATGGAGATTGAGCAATGCACCTATGTGGAGGCGTTGAAGAATCTCGCACAAACCTACCATATCCAGATAGAAGAGCGCGAGCTCACCCAAGAGGAGAAGCAGCGCCAAGATGACCGCGAATCGATGTTTGTGGTCAATGATTTTGCCAACAAATGGTTTCAAGAACAACTATGGGACACCGCTGAAGGTAAGGCAGTAGGTATGGCATACTTGCGCCAACGCGGTATTCGCGAGGATATCATCAAGAAGTTTCAACTTGGCTACTCACCCGAGAAAGCCAAACTATGGGAAGTGGTCAAGAAAGCAGGGCATCAAGAGGCATACCTCACCAATGATGTGGATACGCAAATAGGTACTGGCGTTTGCCTCAAGGACGACAAAGGTGGATTATACGACCGCTTCCGCGGACGCGTGATCTTCCCGTTCTTTTCGGTCAGCGGCAAGGTGACTGGCTTCGCAGGACGACTGATCAAGCAGAGCGACAAGGCAGGCAAATATGTCAATTCACCTGCTTCTATTCTCTATGAGAAGAAGCACGAACTCTACGGTTTCTACCAAGCCAAGCAAGCCATCAAACGCGAAGACTGCTGCTATCTCGTTGAGGGACAATTGGATGTGATACAACTCGTGCAATCGGGCATCGAGAATGTGGTGGCGTCGGGTGGTACGGCGCTGACCTTCCCACAGATCCGCCTTATCCATCGCTTCACCGAGAATGTGACTATCCTCTACGATGGCGATAGTGCAGGTATCAAAGCAGCGCTGCGAGGACTAGATATGATGCTCGAAGAGGGTGTCAATGTCAAGGTGGTGCTCCTGCCCGAAGGCGAAGATCCAGATAGCTTCGCACGCAAACACGATGCTACCGAGGTCTTGGCGTATATCCAACAACATCAGACGGATTTTATTCGCTTCAAGACACAACTGCTGAGCGCAGAAGCGGGCAACGACCCCATGAAGCGAGCCGATATGATCAATCAGATCGTACAATCGATTGCCATTATACCCGATATCATTAAGCGCCAGGTGTACATCAAGGATTGCGCCACCTTCTTGCAGATCCAAGAGGATGTGCTGATGCGCAAGGCGGCCGAGATTCGCAAACGCCATATCGAGGAGCAGAAGAAGAAAAAGCAGAACGAGGAGCGCCTCAATAATGCTGCTCCGGCACCTACTGCTGACGCTGCTCCAGCACCTACTCCCGCAGCAGAACCATCGGTAATAGCAACCGCAGAAGCAGCATCCAATAAAGAGCGTAATTTCCAGAATATCATACAGTTGATCATCCGCCACGGCGAAAAAACTATCTTCCAAAACGGAAATACTATTATTCGTGCAGGTGAGTATATCATTCACGAATTGCATAACGATAATATCCAAGTAGAAGATCCAATACATCAACTCATCTTGGATGAGTATATAGCACACTACAAAGAAAATAATTGGGTAGCAGCCAACTATTTCCAACACCATCCTAAGGGCGAGGTTAGTCAGTTTGCGGTAGAGATGTTGGCAGACAAATACCAGCTGAGTCGTATGTACGGCAAGCAAATGGTATCCGAAAACGTGGTCAAAGAGGTGGGGCTCCCATCCGAAGCAGATAATCTCCCAGAGCTGACACAACGTCTGCTATTGGAATTGAAGTTCACCATTGTCAATGAGCGCATCGATGCATTGCAAACCATGTTGCGAGATGCACAGCAGCGCGATGATTGGGAAATGATTCGTACTATCCTTGCGCAACAACCGCTACTCAACGATATTCGCCAGCAGCTCGGCAAAGCCCTTGGCAACCGCGTCATCATTGGCTAAACTACACCACACTACACAATACCATGCTCTTCCCTTCCATCGTATATGGCCCTATCCGTTCACGCCGCCTAGGCGTGTCGTTGGGCGTGAACCTGATGCCAACCACCGCAAAGTTGTGTTCGTTTGACTGTGTGTATTGCGAATGTGGATGGAATCAGCCTGTTTCGCATCCTGAGCTTCCCACCCGCGAGCAAGTGCGCGAAGCACTTGCCTCTAGCCTTATCGCCCAGCCTGATAACCCTATTGACGTCATCACCTTCAGCGGCAATGGTGAGCCCACCATGCATCCCGATTTCTTGGGTATCATCCAAGACACATGTGCGTTGCGAGATCAATATTGTCCGAATGCTAAAGTGTCGGTACTCAGCAATTCCACGCAACTAGGGCGCCAAGATGTGGTAGAAGCGCTACGCCTCTGCGACAACCGTATTCTCAAACTAGATTCGGCTATTGACAGCACCATGCGCTTGATCGATCAGCCTGTTAATCATCAGCTTACCGTGGCACAAGTGATGGAATGGTTGCGCATTTTCGATGGCGATTTCACCCTGCAAACTTGCTTCTTGCGAGGCGAATACCATGGTCAGGTGATCGACAACACTACTCCACACGAACTACAAGCATGGTACCAGGCGGTAGATAGCCTGCATCCTAAGCAAGTGATGATTTATGTCATCGACCGTGCTACTCCGCTACAAACCATTGAGAAGATTCCTGCCGAGCAGATGCAAGCTATCGCTGAGCCGCTTCGAGATAAGGGTATTGATGTGATCGTTAGCGTATGAAGATACTCGTTGCACCACTCAACTGGGGCTTAGGACACGCCACGCGCTGCATCCCCATCATTCGCCATTACCTCTCGCAAGGCGACGAGGTTATCTTGGGTGGAGATGGCAATAGCCTGCGACTGCTGCAACGCACTTTCCCTACACTTCGCTGCATTGATCTCCCCTCGCTGGAGCTTCGCTATACCACCAATGCGCAACAACGTGGGTTCTACTTCCGTGCTGTTTGGGCATTGATGCGCTTTACGATTGCCGACCATTATTATCTGCGTCAAGCATTAGCAATCGAGCATTTTGATCTGGTCATTGCCGACAATCGTTTTGGTTGTTTCTCTCGCGATGTGCGCTCGGTGTATATCACGCACCAGCTCTACCCTATCTTGCCCAAGCGCTTAAGAGTGCTGCAACCCCTCGCACGCGCAGTGCACGCATGTATCTATAAGAGGTATGCCGAGGTCTGGGTGCCCGACTATGCCGACCCATCGCATAACCTCTCTGGCGCACTGAGCCATGGCGGACGCTTCGACCGTCGTGCCAAATACATCGGTCCACTCTCCCGCTTCACCCCTCTAAAAACAATACTACACAACACTACACCATTCTACACAAATCTACACAACACTACACAACACTACACCCACCTCGCTCTTCTCTCAGGCCTTGAGCCGCAGCGTACTATCTTCGAGCAGGAGCTATTACAGCGCTTTGCAGATAGTCAGGAACGCGTATTGTTGGTGCGCGGAAAAGTATCTGATCCTCATACAGTTATCCAACGAGGTAATATCACCATCATACCCTCTATCACAGATGATGATTTGCGTGCAGTGGTGCAAGAAGTGCATACTATTATTGCCCGCAGCGGCTATTCCACAATCATGGATTTGGAGGCATTGGACGTACTTCACAAAGCCGAATTCCATCCTACTCCAGGTCAAAGCGAACAGGAATATTTATATACGCACATACAGGATTAATACTTCTCTTTGACTTTGGCTGTAAAAAGGCTTTTTCTTGGTTTATGTAACATTTTGAGTACCTAAAAATGGTATTTCGACCTATTATTTTGTTTTATTTTTTCGTCTTTTAGTATGTGGTTTTGAGAGATAGGCATCTATTAATTTTATTCGCTGTTCTACTTGGATTCCTGCATGCGATTTCATCTTTCTTTTCAATCCAGAAAATAGTGCTTCCATATCATTATTCGTATTTGGCATACCTAGTTCTGGTCTATCGTAAAATGTCCACAAAATAGGCATGACACGCTGCTATTCCAACCAAAGATTTCTTACCTCGCGTTGCTTATATCTCTTCTGCTTCTTTTTGCTCTTTACTGTAGTAGCATTTAGCCACTCATTCCATTTGGCATGCCACTCATTTAGACTGCCGATAAAACTCTCTTTATCTGTATGACAAAGAAGCTTTATAATGCTCTTTAATTCATCTGTTGCTTTCGACTTGGGACAGAAAGATAATCTGTCTAAAAAGCGCTTCCGAGCATGGAACTGACAAAATTGATAAGGATAGTTAACTGCCTGATGCACACCGCGAATACCATCACAAACTATGCCTATTATAGGATAGCCATTTGAGACTAAGTAACATATCCCCTCTACATAATCTTCAACCTTTTCGTGCGTGTAAATGTACTTATGCCATAGCACTTTGCAACTATGATGATCTCTTCAACTAACGCTCCAAAATGCTGCCCCCAGTAGGTTGCATCCATCTGTAAAACGATGCCGCATTGTGAGGATGGCGATTCCTCTCTGGGAGGAGTGTTAGTTTGTTCACACAGCTCTTTAATATGCCGATATATGGTCATCCTTGATACACCACATAAATCAGCCATATCTTGCCTTGGAAGCATCCTGTCATAATACTCTTATCCGATTATTCAACTTTGATGCCTTGTGATTGATATGAGTAAAGTATGTTTGACATGTCTTGCAATACCATCGTTTTTTGCCATGACTAAGACCTTTTCGAATCGTTTTTTGACCACCACAAATAGGGCATTTTTTTATCATAAAGCAGCTAAAAATTTATTTTTTGCCGCTAAGATAATCATTTATAATTAGTTAAGCCACTTTTAGGTACCCAAATGTTACATAAGCCCACTTTTTTAGGAATTTATATACCTGTTGATACCTGTGTGTTTTTTCGTGAAGCGCGCCAGGGAGTTGATTGGCGCTAGTTGTTTATGTTGTTTTTTATAAAGAATTTCTGGTTGTTTTGCGTGTGGTGTCAACTCGTATATAGTTCCTTTTTTCACATAGCATCATCATAGTGGTATGCGAACAGACAAATAACCCAACAACCACTATACATTTTCCAAGCTACCCAAAAATAGGTATTTTTGGAATAAAATTTGCTCATTTGCTAAAAAAGCAGTAATTTTGCAGTGTGGGACAAAATGCGTTAGAATATATAGAGCATGATATCCAAATCCAAGAAGTGGATGCACGAGATTTGGAGACACAATTGGTGCGTACCGCAGCACTGATGGACCGCCATCAGCCGTTTGTGGTACTGCTGACGCATTACGACGAACTGGTGCAAACTGAGCATAAATTAAACTATGTGCTATTGAGTAAACTGCTCGGTGTACGCATTGGTTTGATCGAAGATAAAGCAGCCATACTGGCAGAGGAAGATAGTTTTCGCCATGTGCACGTGAGTTACGGAAAGGATATTGAGGAGGCAATAACGCGGGTGATTGATGTGATTGTCACTTTGCCCAATGTGCGCGAGAAATACTCCAAACGTTATATGGCAGTTCGTCTGTTGGAGCGTCCTGATGAGATATTGGCATTGTTGCCACATAGCGAGGAATTGATTCGTGTAGCAGCAGAACAACGTGCGCGATTGCTATATGAATATGGTCTAACCGCCAAAGAGGTGATCGCGCAAGCACGCCGCGGCTTCATACATGGTGCGTTGGAGGAAACACTTACCCACGCACAACACGACACGGGTCACTCGCTCGCAGATAAGATAGATAAGATACTGACCAACAGATGGATCGGCCTGCCACTATTGATGCTAGTGTTGTATGGGGTGTTTGAATGTACCTTCACGTTGGGTGCTTATCCACAAGAGTGGATCACAACGGGCGTGGAGGCTTTGGCGGAATGGCTGCGCGGGATGATGCCAGTGGCATGGTGGAGCAGCCTGTTGTTAGATGGCGTGCTGCTGGGTATAGGTGCAGTGTTGGCATTCTTGCCTAATATCATCATTATGTTCTTCTTCTTGAGTTTGATGGAAGACTCGGGCTATATGGCCCGTGTGGCATATACGATGGATAAATGGATGCACCGAATAGGTTTGCACGGCAGTTCGTTTATCCCGATGCTGATGGGCTTTGGATGCAATGTGCCCGCTATCATGGCAGCAAAGGATATTGCAAACAAAAAGGACCGAGCACTGACGATGTTAATGGTGCCATTTATGAGCTGTTCGGCGCGTCTGCCCGTGTATATGCTGTTTGTAGGGGCGTTCTTCGCCGAGCAAAAGGCGTTGGTGATGATGTCGCTATACTTACTAGGCGTAGTGCTGAGTATATTGTTTGCATGGATCATGCAGCATACCAAGGCATTTCGCCAGCCTAAGCACGACTATGTAAGTGAATTGCCACCATACCGCCGTCCAACGTTGCGCAACACAGGGTTACATATTTGGGAGCGTATAGCAGATTACTTGCAGAAGATTCCCGCGGTAATTATATGGGCAAGCGTGATTATCTGGGCGCTGACCTATTTCCCAACGGGTAATATGCAGGACATGGAGCATAGCTATTTGGCAATGATCGGGCATTGGATAGAGCCCGTGGTGCGTCCGCTAGGCTTTGATTGGAAGATGTCGGTATGTCTGCTGACTGGCTTGCCTGCGAAGGAGGCAATTGTTTCTACCATGGGTATTCTATATCCATCGGACGCGGCATTGTCGGCATTCACGCCCTTAACAGCGTATGCCTTTATGGCGTTTGTATTGCTATATTTCCCTTGTGTGGCAACAATCACCACGTTGCGCAAGGAACTAGGAAGAAAATGGGCATGGTTTAGTCTGTTGCAGTCAATGGTACTGGCATGGGTGGTGAGTTTTGTGATTTATCAAGTAGGATTATTGTTTAGTGTTTAGAGGACGCTCGCGGTGCGAGCTACAGGACGGCGCAGAGCGCCTACAGCTCATAGGCACAAACTTGTACAAGAGAGAATATGAAAACAAAATGGATTATATTAGTCGCACTGATCTTGCTGCCGATGGTGGCAGAAGCACATGCATGGGGTACAGTGCTGGATGATAAGGGCGAGCCATTGGTAGGTGCGAATGTGTATTGGGCTGGCACGACTGTAGGTGTCGCAACCGACATTGATGGACGATTTCAATTGGAACCCGTAAAGAGCACCAACCTGCTGGTAACAAGCTTCATGGGCTTCCACAACGACACAACCGAAGTGACCGCACACAGTGAACTCACTATCGTGTTGGTGAGTGATTTGCTATTGGAAGAGGTCGATATCGTGGAGCGCAAGATGGCGGTACTACGTTCGCGCATTTCGCCCCTAACCACAGAGACCTTGACGGGCGAAGCACTCTGTATGGCTGCCTGCTGCAACCTGAGTGAGAGTTTTGAGACAAGTGCCTCGGTGGATGTGGCATACTCCGATGCTGCTACGGGAGCAAAGCAGATTCGTTTGCTCGGCTTGAGCGGCACCTATGTGCAGTTGCTCACAGAGAACACTCCTAATATCCGCGGATTGGCACAATCGTTTGGTATGGAGTATATCCCTGGTCCTTGGATGGAGGCGATTCAGGTGAGCAAAGGTACATCTTCTGTGCGCAATGGCTATGAGGCGATTGCAGGACAAATCAATGTGGAGTACCTCAAACCACAAACGCAAGCCCCTATCGCGCTTAATGCGATGATCAGCACAGAGACACATGCTGAAGTGAATGCTTCGGGCGGTTGGGACCTGAATGATAAGGTATCAACGGGTATCTTGTTCCATGCGCAAAACATGTCATTGGAACTCGATCACAACCATGATGGTTTCTTGGATATGCCCAAAAACACCAATGTAAACCTCCTCAACCGTTGGTACGTGAAGACAGGCGATTATACCGGACAATTCCTTGTACGCGGACTTTATGACCGCCGCCAAGGCGGACAAACGAAAGAGGCGTCTAGCCTTTCGCCTTTCGCTACTTCGCCTTATAAGATTGACCTCAATACATGGCGCGTGGACGGCTTTATGAAGAATGGTTATGTGTTTGATGCAGAGACGGGTACTTCTATTGGTATCATCACTTCGGCTTCGTACCATAACCAACAAAGCACCTATGGTCCTCGCCAATGGAATGCTGCACAGACCAATACGTATCTGAATGCTATCTTCCAAACATCGTTCGACGATTCGGCAACCGATCTATGGGATGACCATTCACATGACTTGTCGGCAGGATTAAGTTTGAACTTTGATGGATACAACGAGGAGTTACTCCTCGCCTCTAGCCTTTCGCCTCTAACCTCTAATCTCAATCGTTGGGAGGTTACCCCTGGTATCTTTGCCGAATATACATACACATACAAGGATAAAGTGACATTACTCGTAGGTATTCGTGAGGACTATTCCACTCGCTATGGTTTCTTTACCACGCCTCGTATGAACTTGCGCTATGCGCCATTCGAGTGGTGGACAGTACGTGGATCAGTAGGTTTGGGTTATCGTTCGCCCAACGCTATTGCCGACAATGCGGCGTATCTGGCTAGTAATCGTGAATATCAATTCTACACCACGCTACATAATTCTACACCACACTACACCACACTAAACAACACTTTGTTGGCACAAGAACGCTCGATGAATACGGGAGTTTCGACGGTATTCTATATCCCAATGGGCAAGCGCGAGTTGCAACTATCGGGCGAGTATTACTATACCAAGTTCCTTGATGGTGTGATAGCCGATATGGATCGCAGCCTACACGGTATCACCTTATATAATATGCACGATGTAGATGGTGCGCAATACTTCTCGCACAACTGGCAAGTGGAGGCAAACATGGAGATTCTGCGCGGTTGGAGCATGACCGCAGCATTCCGCTATACGGATGTGAAGCAGACCACGTTCAATGCTGCAGCCAACGAGTTCCAACTCCGTGATAAACCGCTGCAAAACAAGTTCAAGGGTATTATTACTACCAGTTACCAAACACCCCTCAAGACCTGGCAGTTTGACTTGACGGCACAGTTCAATGGCGAAGGGCGTATGCCTGATGGCTTTGTTGTGCTAGAAGGTAGCAACCAATATCGCGAGTTAGCCAACGGACAAATCTACCACAAGTGGTACCCACAACTCTTAGGACAAGTCACCAAGTTCTTCCGTACATGGTCGATATATCTTGGCGCGGAGAACATGACCAACTTTACGCAGGATAATCCGATAGTGGGTGAGAGGATAGCAGAGCACAACTTCGTTAATCCTCAGTCGGCTGACTATGATGCATCCATGATTTGGGCACCAATACATGGTTGGAAAATGTACCTTGGTTTCCGCTGGGCACTCGAACGAGAAGAGTAATTTTGAATTATGAATTAAGAATTATGAATATGAAACGAATTATTTTATTTCTACTGGCGATTATGCCAATGGCATTTGTGCTCTCTACTGCAGATGCAAAGCCTAACAAACAAAAAGTAGTGTTGTATGTGGATTTGCATTGTCAAGACTGCTGCAATAAGATTTTGAAAAATATTCCTTTTGACAAGGATTTGAAGAATGGTGTAAAGGATCTTTTGTTTGATCTAGAGGCGAAGACCGTTATGGTGACCTACGACGCCAACAAGACCGATGTGCCTGCGATCCAAAAAGCATTTGCTAAGATTGGCAAACCTGCCACAACTGAGGCGCCTAAGTGCGAGCACAAATGCGATGGTCATCACCATCACCACGCTGGAGGCGAACATCCTCATCACTAATCCCTAACCTATAACCAATAGGGCCTAGCCCGTCCTATAGCCGTTTACGGCGTCCTATAACCAAAAGCGTGCTTTTCAAGGAATACCTACCATACTATAAACGCAATCTTAAGGTTGCTCTGCCAGTGATGCTTACCCAACTAGGAGCATCGCTGGTTGGTTTATTTGATTCGATCATGGTAGGGCATTATGCCACAGTGGATTTAGCTGCTGTAAGTTTCTCCAACGCATTGTTTTTTACCGTCATGGTATTTGCTATGGGAGCGTTGATGGGACTCACACCACTAATTGGCATTCAGGTGGGCAAAATGTCGGACCAAACAGATAGCTCGAATGATAGCTCAATACTTGCAGAGAGTAAAAGCATCATCTCTTCACTATTTCAAAATGGTATGCTGTTTACCATTCTGTTGAGTATTATGACGCTTGTTCTATTAGGCGGATGCATTCCATTCTTGCATTGCTTTGGACAAGATTCTGCTGTGGTGGAGGTGGCTCGACCTTATTTCATTCTGATAGTGATATCCATTATTCCGTTTTTATTTTTCACCTTCTTCAAACAGTTTTTAGAGGGATTAGGAAATACTTCTGTTGCGATGGTTATCACATTAGTGATGAATGGACTAAATATATTCCTTAATTGGTTGTTTATTTATGGCAATTTGGGTTGCCCAGAACTAGGAGCCACAGGTGCTGGTATTGGTTCGCTGATAGCCCGTATAGGAATGCCAATTTGTTTCTGTGGAGTGATATATTTTCGCCGCGAGTGGAGAGAGTATATGACTGCTATGCGTTTTAGCACTTTTAAAGCAAGTGTGATCAAGGAGCTCACGAAAATTGGATTACCTATCGGTGTGCAAACACTCATGGAGACGATTGCTTTTACCGCAGCTTTTATCTTTATCGGTTGGATCAGCAAAGAGGCGTTAGCTGCGCACCAAATAGCCAATCAGATTTGTGATATGACATTCATGGTTATTTTGGGAATAGGTTCAGCCACTACAATTAGAGTCTCTCACCAATTAGGTGCAAATAATCTCCAAGGAGTGAGAATGGCCAGTAATGCAAGTATTCATTTAGTACTGTTTATCAATACGATAGGTGCGATTCTTATGATAGGATTTAGAAACCAAATCCCTATGCTATTTACCGAAGATCCAGAGGTGATAACGATTGCGTCTAAATTGGTAGTATTGGCAGGAGTATTGCAGTTAGCCGATGGCCTTCAAGTTGTAGCCGCCTCGATGTTGCGAGGTATTACGGATGTGAAGGTGCCTATGTTGATTGCTATGTTCTCCTATACGATTGTATGCATCTCTATCGGTCTATTTTTAGCATTCCCAATGGGTATGGGTGCTGTGGGCATATGGATAGGTTTTGTAGTGGGGTTGTCTGTAGCTGCGATTTGTTTGCATGTTCGCTTCGGTAGAAAATTCAAACAACTATCCCACAATAAATAGAAGATTGCTATATCCATTGGGCAATTTTACAAAATAGGCTATCTGCCATACCACATTATTTGTTCATCTCGAAAAAAAGCACTACCTTTGCAGTCGCAATGATAGAGCGCTGCCCTGTTAAATATTAGGTATTATGAATTGGTTTAATAGTCTGTTTTTCGGCACGGGTGTGCCTCATTCGATTTTCATCCTTACCATAGCTATCGCTTGTGGTATATATCTTAGTCATCGGCTTAAATTCAAGGGGATCACCTTAGGTATCACATGGATATTGTTTTGCGCGATTGCCATGTCGCATTTTGGTATGCATCTAGATCCAGTAGTAGAGACCTTTGCGAAAGATTTTGGATTGATATTGTTTGTCTATTCCATTGGTTTACAAGTTGGTCCTAGTTTCTTCTCATCCTTCGGACAAGGCGGAATCAAGTTGAACATATTAGCCGTAAGTATTGTATTTCTAAGCTGTGCAACGGCTTACTTAATTCACCTATTTTCTGGCGAAGATATAGCCACGATGACGGGCGTATTGTTTGGTGCGGTGACCAACACACCTGGTTTGGGTGCTGCTCAACAAGCCTTTACCGATATCACGAGCGAAGTAAATGCGAATATCGCCAGTGGTTATGCGATGGCGTATCCATTGGGTGTGGTAGGTATCATCACTGTGATACTGGCCATGCGCTGGTTTTTCAATATCAAGATTGATAAAGAAGAACAACGCGTGGCAGCAGAAAACGGCGTACAAAAAGAGATTGAGTATATTGATATTCTATTGGCCAACCCCCAAGTGGAAGGTGCTCACATCCGCGACCTGAGTCAACTATGCCATATGGATCTGATTGTATCTCGCTTGGTACGCCCTGATGGCGAAGATGAATTGCCAGATGTGGATACAGTATTGCACGTGGGTGATCGTATCCGCGTAGTGGTGGACAAGGAGAACGAAAAGAGTATCCTGCTATTGGGTATGGAGACCTCTTTGCCAACCGACAGCAAGGCGCAAGCACACTTGGTATCGCGCCATGTGGTAGTAACTAAAGCAGAACTGAATGGCAAGCGTATTGGGGACTTAAATATTCGTGCCACATACCATGTATCCATCACACGTATTCGTCGTGCGGGTATTGAACTATTGGCAACACGTGATCTACGTTTGCAGTTGGGCGATCGCATCACGGTAGTGGGCGAGGAACGTGCCGTAGATAAGATTGAGAACCTCTTTGGTAATTCCACGAAGCGATTGGATGTACCTAACCTAGCATCTATCTTCTTGGGCTTGGCATTGGGTGTAGCCGCAGGATTGGTGCCAATCGCACTGCCTGGTTTGGCACAGCCATTTAAATTGGGTATCGCAGGCGGATCGCTGATTATCGCTATTTTGATGAGTCGCTTTGGACCAAAGATGCACATCGTTACCTATACGACCAGTAGTGCAAACTTGATGATTCGTGAAATAGGCATTGCAATGTTCTTAGCAGCAGTAGGTTTCGGAGCAGGCAAGACCTTTATCCCTACTCTATTGGATGGCGGTTACGTGTGGATCGGTTATGGTGTGATCATCACATTGTTGCCACTATTGATTGTCGGTATAATTGGTCGTGTATGGATGAAATTGGATTATTTCTCGCTGATGGGTCTGTTGGCTGGTAGTACCACCAACCCACCTGCGCTAGCATATTCTACGACAGTATCTTCTGCCAACGATCGTGCTGCAGTGGCGTACTCAACGGTATATCCGCTGACTATGTTCTTGCGCGTGCTGACAGGACAATTGATGATATTGTTGTTTTTGTAGAGGTTAGGTTGTTATACTACATAGAGATTAGAAATATGAAACGGGTCTTTGTTTGGATTATCAGTTGGATAACACTCAGTGCTTCGGCCGAAGTCATCACAATGGATTTGGCGACTGCCACGGACATGAACGACCATCCTATTACCTATAACACCTCCTATGGTAATGGATACTATGATGGTACCGATGTATGGGATAGTACCTATAATGATAGCGAATCCTGTCAGTTTATCTACACCAATGGTGCGCGTTTTATGCTCTCGCATATACCAAGTATGAATGCATACAATGGCATGAGTTGGGAAGGCTTTACATTGTCAAAAGTGTCGCAGGATACAGCCAATGTCTTTGGTTGCGTAGCCAATGGTGGATTGGCAGGGGAGGGCACCCCTTATGCAATAGGCTATTTCTCCGAATGGGTTACAGAATCACAAGGATTCTCTTCAAACATTATCTTTTTTGACCAAGCATACTACCCAGAGTATGTCTATATATGCCAAAATAGCAACACGATGAAGGCGATTACCAATGGCGTGTTGAATGCGCGCGCTTTCACAGAGCAAGACACACTTTCCTTGATAATCAGCGCTATTGATGGTGATGGAAAAGAAACACAAAGTATCATCTATCATCTAGCTGTAGATGGAAAGAAAAATAATGGTTGGGGAAAAGTGTCTCTAACGGCATTGGGTCAGTCCGCAGGAGTGAGTTTCCGCATGACATCCACCGATATCGGCAGCTATGGCACCAACACACCACTCTATTTTGCACTTGACGGCTTAACGGTTAATACCGAAAAACCAACAAGCGTGCAAACCATAGACACCAATACCCAAGCAAATGGACAAATGGTGCTGATAAATGGTCGATTGATGCTCATGCATGACAGACAATTATACACGCTATTAGGACAACGCGTGGAATAATTTTCGCAAAAAAAAGATTCACTAAATTTGTTTGTTTCGGAAATTTGCAGTATCTTTGCAGAAAATTTGCAAAGATACTATAACTTGTTGCGGTAATAAACTATAAACCTAAATAATATGAAACAGAATGATTTTTGGACCAAAGCGCGTAAAGTGCTGATTAACAAGTATGCAATCACATTGTATGTTTTTGCAGTGTTGTTTATTTTTGTTGGAGAGCAAAGTTTGATCAACCAAATTTCTCGTAAACGAGAAATCCGTAGAACCAAGCAAGAGATTGAGCAAATCAAAGCCGAAACAACAGAAGCCAGCAATCTGTTGCAGTCGTTAGACAACAAAGATAGCCTAGAGCGTTTCGCACGCGAGCAATACAAGATGCACACCGACAATGAAGATGTGTATTTAGTGGAATAGAAATACAGGTCACTTATGAAATGGAGTAATATATTATTGGTCATTGGCATGGTCGTATTGATAGCAGGAGCCGTGATGAGTATCCTGAAACTGCAACCCTATTCAGACTATGTATTGGTAGCAGGTGCTATCATCATTATTTTCCGTGGCGCAGTGCGACAAAGAGAAAAACACAACGATTAGGTCACTTCTATGAAAGCCATCACCATCAAAGATATTGCACGCGAGTTGGGTATCTCTGTATCAACAGTCAGTCGGGCATTGCAAAACCATCCCGATATCAGCGAACAAACCAAGGAGCATGTACGCGAGTGTGCTCAACGATTGCATTATAAGCCGAATCTGATGGCGAGCAATCTAAGAACGAGCAAAAACACCACCATTGGTGTGATCATCCCCGAACTCAATCACCACTTTTTTGCCTCGGTATTGGATGGTATTGAGCAAACAGCAAATGATGCTGGATACAATATCTTGATTTGCCAATCTGGCGAAAAAGTAGAAAAAGAAGAGCAAAACATACAGATGTTGCTCAATAGCCGTGTGGCAGGTATATTGGTTGGTATCAGCAAAGAGACCACCCAATTGCAGCATTTACAGGATATCATTGATAGTGGCATACCCTTGGTTTTGTATGACCGCCCTTGTCCCTCGCTACAGTGCGATCAAGTAGTATCTGATGACTATGCGGGAGCATATAATGCCGTAGAGTATTTGATTCAAACAGGTTGTAAACGCATCATGTACTTTTCTTCGCCTATGCAATTGGAGGTAGCACACCGTCGCTACCAAGGTTGGAGAGATGCACTACTGCATTATGGATTAAGCATTGATAATGGTGCGATACTAACATGCGACACACGCGCACAAGCTATCATTGAGACACCTAATGTGATGAAAGGAGAGGACAAACCAGATGCTATATTCTGCGTCAATGATAACTGCGCAGCAGGCGTACTATATGCCGCACAGATATTGGGGTTGCGTATTCCACAAGATCTCTCCATCTGCGGATTCTCAGATGCCCCACTCTGCCGAACATCATCACCTATGCTCACTACGGTGGAGCAACATGGCCGAGAGATCGGACAAAGAGCGATGCAACGACTGCTCAAACGCCTTGAAGGCGAACAACGCATTGCGAAAACAGAGATGGTAGCAACGGATTTGATCGTACGCGAGACAACGAGGTAGAAATTGAGAGTTAAGTATTTAGAGTTGAGAGAGATGTTACAATACAACAACTGGACAATAGAGCAAACCGAATGGTTACCAGAGGAGGAAGTAGCCATTGAGCAACAGCTGACTTTTTCCAATGACTATTTGTGCCAAACAGCACATTTTGAAGAATACTATTCCCATCCGCAGCGCTTATGTACGTATATCAAGGGGCTAGAGAATCCTATATTGAACATATCAGGAATTTCTATTCGCTTGCATGACGAACGCTTAGATCTGGGTCAATGGAAGGTTAAAGACTTTTATCGTTGTCTGCACAAAAATCGCCCCTTATTGGAACGTCGCTTCACCGCTACTTCACCCAAAGGAGCTACTTTACATGTACATGCCAAACGCCAATTGATACCTCAGCAAGAGGTGATGCTACTGGAGTATGAAGTAACATCTATAGATTACACTGGACCGATATCTCTGCTTGCTATGTTAGGCGGAAGCGAAGATGTACAAAACTGGTATCCATTGATGAATCATTTGGGGAAAGATCAATGTTGGTTGTGGTTGCAGTTGCATGATGTAGATATGCAATTGTGCTATGCCATGCAATGGCAGGTACTACACAATGGTTCACCCATTGAGCAACGCCCAATCAAAATAGAAAAGCCGCATACGATTGGCTATTCGTTGACCACAAGAATCAAAGCGGGTGACACCTGCTTACTACGCAAATACGTATCGGTTGTAGATTCAAGAAATCATAAAAAAGAAGACCTTATCGCTGATGCATTGGCATGCTTGACAAACTTGTAAAAGAACATATTATCTTAGGTGTAGACCCTGGTACCTTGTACATGGGTTATGCCTTGTTGCACACCATTGGCAGCAAGGTAGAGATACTGGATTTTGGGGTATATGATGTACATAAGTTAGAGGATCAATATGCTCGCTTGCAGCGTGAATTCTTCTTTTTGCAAGAATTAATTGACAAATATCACCCTACGGTTTTGGCCATTGAGTCACAGTTTGTGGACAAAAACCCGCAAACGATGATTAAGATTGTGCATGCGCAAGGAGTGGCCATTGCTGCAGCACTGGCCAAAGATGTACCAGTGCAAGAGTATTCACCAATGAAGATCAAAATGGCTATCACAGGCAATGGACATGCCACTAAAGAACAAGTAGCAGCAATGTTGCAACGTTTCTTGCATATTCCCGATGAACAAATGCCAAAAAAACTAGATGCTACAGACGCGCTGGGTATCGCCTATTGCCATTTCCTACAATTAGGAATGCCACTGCGCGAAAAGGGCGCAAAAGATTGGACCACGTTTGCAAAAAGGAAAGGATTGGTTAATAAAAAGAGATCCTCTCCGAATGCTCAACTTTTGGCAGCCTTGCAAAGCAAGAAGAAGAAATAAGCGATAGATAAACGAAGGATAGTCAAAACTTTTTCATCATTTTTCTTGCACATATGCAAAAAATATATTACCTTTGCAGCAAGTTTTGAAACTGATAATAATTTAAAAACTTTTTAATCATAAAATTTAACGATTATGGCTTACGTGATTTCTGAAGAGTGTATCGCATGTGGTACATGTATTGATGAGTGCCCAATGGGCGCAATTTCTGAGGGTGATATCTATAGCATCGATCCTGAGTTGTGCACCGAGTGCGGTACTTGTGCTGATGTATGCCCAAGTGGCGCAATTTCAAAAGAATAAATTGCAGATTTGGCAAAGATCAAATCCCCGAGCAGCAAATGCTTGGGGATTTTTTATCGCCTATGATAATGGTATGCTATGAACCCATCAAGAACCCATAATTGGACAGAAATTAGCAGGTTAAATCAGCGTATAAAACACAGTAAAAATAGCACTAAAAGGAAAGTTTCCTCGATTTTATTTGCGTAAATGCAAAAAAATCACTACCTTTGCGCGCATTTTATGTGAGAACAATAAAAAAAGAACAGAATTAACAATAACGAAATAACAAAATTTGCAATAACAATGAAAAAAACATTTTTATCAATTATTTTACTTGGTGCGAGCGTACTAGGTTTTGCGCAAGCAGATCAAGTATTGATGACTATCAACGGCGAGCCAGTGATGGCTTCTGAATTTGTGTACATTTATAAAAAAAACAACCAAGAGACTAGCCTCGAAAAGAAGAGCATGGAGGAATACTTGGATCTGTTTATCAATTTCAAACTCAAAGTAACCGAAGCCATGGCTCAAGGTGTAGATACTACTGAAGCTTTCAAGAAAGAGTTGGCTGGTTATCGTGCACAAGCAACCCCTAAGTACCTGCAAGATAACGCTGCTATTGATAGTTTAGTAACATTGAGTTACAATCGTATGGCAAAGATTCGCAAGGCAGCTCATATCGCAGTACAATGTCCTCCTGATACAGATTCCGCTACGGTAGCAGCAGCACAAGCCCGCATTGATTCCATTCGTCAGCGTGTAACAGTAGGTATCCCAACAAAAGTTAAGAAAGGTCGCAAGACCATCACCGTACAAAACGTTGAAGATTTCAGTGAAGCAGCAGCATTATATTCAGAGGAGCCCTCTGCTAAACAAACACATGGAGAGTTGGGTTGGATTCAGCCCTTCCGCTTCGTATACTCATTCGAGGATGCCGTTTACACAACTCCTATAGGTGAGGTAACCCCTGTATTCCGTAGTCCATATGGTTTTCATATCGCAAAGGTACAAGGTGAGCGCGACTACGAAGAGATACATGCAGCACACATCATGAAGATGACTCCCATGGGTAATATTCAACGCATGGAAGATGCTCAAGTAGTAATGGATAGCATCTACAACTTAGCTGTTCAAGACTCTGTAGACTTTGCGGCACTAGCAAGCGCTAACAGCGAGGATAAAGGTTCTGCAGTACGTGGTGGCGATTTAGGTTGGTTTGCTCGTGGTGCGATGGTACAACCATTTGAGGATATCACTTTTGGGTTGGAGATTGGTGAGGTGAGTGAACCATTCCAAACACGTTATGGTATACATATCTCGAAACTTTATGGCAAACGTGGTATTCAGCCATTGGACAGTATGCGTAGTCAAATCTTGCGTCAAGTGCAACGCGACCAACGTATGCAAATTGCCGAGGAGAGTTTCATCAAAAAGACTCGTGCAGAGTACAACTTGCCTGCAGGGATGAGCGATGCTGATGTTAAAGCCTATGCAGATGCACATTTGGAGGAGAAACATGTCGATCTACGCAACTTGGTGAAGGAATATCACGATGGCATCTTGTTGTTTGACGTGTCACTACGTGAGGTGTGGGACAAAGCAAATCAAGACACAGAAGGTTTGGCAGCATTCTTCAAAGCCAATAAGAAGAACTATACATGGGATGAGTCACGTTTTAAAGGTCATATGATTTATGCAAAGAATGAGACTGCGGCTAAGGTAGCTAAACAAATCGTAAAAACCGCTCACCCAGACTCAGTGATGAGTTATCTGAATCAACGTGTAAATGTGGATAGCGTGCTATACGTACGCGTAGAGCGCGGTGTCTGGACCAAAGGCAAAAATGCGGCTGTGGATCAATTGGGCTTTAAGATCAAAGATGCAGAATATACCCCAAGCGAAGAGTTTCCAATCGTGATTGCAGTTGGTAAAGTAATCAAAGCGCCACAAGTATATACTGATGAACGTGGTAAAGTTGTAACCGATTACCAAGATTACTTGGAGAAGAGTTGGGTGAAAGACCTTCGAGAGAAATACCCAGTGGTTATCAACCAAGAAGTGTGGGAAGCACTGAAAAGTGAGTAAGTCGCCTAGCTGCAGTTTAGAGGATGCTTGCGGGACAAACTATAGGTTATAGTTAGAGGTCAGAAGTTAAGAGATGAAAATTAAAAATGCAATTATTGTAATCATGGCGCTTGTACTAGCAAATGTACTGGTGTATCACTTTGTGGTACGCTGGGATATGACCAGCGATAAGCGCTATAGTATCTCTTACCCTACTAAGACCTTCCTAAAAAACTTAGCTCAACCCATTGAGGTCACTATACTATTGGATGGAGAATTGAATGCAGGTTTCACTCGCCTAAAGAAAGCTACCACAGAGATGGTAGAGGAATTGGGTGTGTATGCCGGGAACGGATATCGGATAGCAGATAACGAACAGGTAAAGGTGGAAAATTACAGGTTAGAGCCCGTAGTTATCCACGAACGCACACACAAAGGACAAACCGCACAAACAACCGTTTATCCATATGCATTAGTCACATATGGCAATCGTACACAAATAGTACACTTGCTCCAAAACCAACGTGGTTTGAGTGGTGAAGAGAATCTTAATAATAGCATTGAGAATTTAGAATATGCCTTCGCCGAAGCCATCCGCCATTTGACGCAGACAGAAGTCGAGAAAATTGCTTTCTTGGAAGGGCATGGTGAGTTGGAGGAACAGTACGTGTATGATCTCACCCAAGCGCTAGCGCAATACTATCAAGTGGATCGTGGAGTATTGGGTACAGAATCGGGCGTATTGGACGGCTATAAGGCAGTGATCATTGCAGACCCTCAACAACCATTTAGCGAATCGGATAAATATATATTGGATCAATATGTGATGCAAGGTGGTAGGATATTATGGGTGGTGAATGGTGTACGCTTCTCGGAGGATTTTTTATCCTCACAAGGAACTACGCCGATTATTGCACTTGAGTTGAATATCAATGATTTACTTTTTCGCTATGGCGTACGTATCAACCATGCGCTGGTACAAGATTTACAGTGTATGCCTGTGCCAGTAGATGTATCCAGTGATGCCTCAAATCCCAACTGGCAACCTATGCCATGGACCTATGCACCATTGTTGCTGACCTCACAAGCCTCGTCCATCACTCGCAACGTGGCACAAGTGAGCGCAACAATGGCGAGTGCTGTAGACATAGTGGGTGGTGAAGATGGATTACGCAAAGAGGTATTATTGGCCACTTCAACCGCCAGCAAGCTGACTGCGGCACCTACCCGTGTAGATCTGAGTTTGGGAGTAGATAACGAACAGAGTTTTCAATATGCATTTATCCCTGTAGCTGTAAGTGTGGAAGGTAGTTTCTCTTCGCTATACGCATATCAATTGCCACCAGAAGAGATAATACTACATGCACCATTAATCAAACAGAGTAAAGCAACTAAACAGATTGTGGTAGCAGCAGGTAGTGCCATACGCAACGAATGGCAACAAGGTGCTCCATTGCCTTTGGGTTATGATCGCTATACGCAAAGACAATTCGGCAACCGCGATTTTATGGTAAACGCGGTACTCTATTTGACCGATGATCAAGGTTGGATGCAACTTAGAAAGAAAGAGTTTACCCTACGTCTTATCAATGACCAACGTGCGCAAAAAACTCGTATTATCGCTCAAGTGGTAAGTATTTTTTTACCACTGACATTGTTGGCTGCATTAGGAGGTATCGTGGTTATTGTGAGAAAAAGATTATATGTAAAAAAAGCATTATGAAAAAAATCAAGTACATATTGCTAGGTATAGGTATGCTACTAAGCATGGTACTACAAGCTCATGAACTCTTGCCCTATCCATTAGACACAATCAAGGGACAAGTATATTATCGTTATCCCGTGCCTCGCGGTATTGGTGTTTATCGAATAAGTGTAAATTTTGGTGTGAGTCAAGAAGCAATCCTAAAAGCCAATCCTCATCTAATGACAAGAGGAGTGCACGTGGATGAAATAATATTGGTGCCTGCTAAGATTGAAGTCACAAAGCAACAGCCCGTAATAGCAGAAACAATTATTCCATCGAATCCTCCGATTCTCAAAGATACTTTGATTGCAGATCAAAAGTTTGATTCTTTGGAAGCAAAAAACAATATTCCGTCTCAAAGGCCACAGAGACGCAATAAGAAGGCTATCCGGGATAGCATTGCTCAAGCTATTCAAGACTCGATTCTGAAACTTGACTCGCTCAACAATGATTCATCAATGGTAAATAGTTCTTCACACGTAATTCGCCTTGCGGTGATGTTGCCACTATATGCAGATGCTATAAAACGCGACAAAAATATAGATCGTTTCTTCGATTTTTATACAGGCACACTGTTGGCCATCAACAAAATACAACAAGAGGGACAAAAAATAGAGGTATTTACCTACGATATAGATAAAACAGCGAGAGCTACACAACTAGTCATGCAAGATAGTACGTGGCAAAAGGTAGATGCAATCATTGGTCCTGCCTATCCACAACAAGTAGCAGAAGCTGTCAAGTACGCAGCACAAGATAGCACATGGATACTAGTTCCATTCCTCCCTACCCTGCAAGAAGTAAAAAATAATCCGTATATCCTCAAATTTAACCCTTCGCCTGAGGTTGTTGCTGAGACTATGGCAGAATATTTGTCGGCATTGGGTGATAGCGTGAATTGTGTATTATTAGAAACAAAAGAGACAGAGAGGGTACCAACAAGTATTATTCATTTGCACAAAGCATTGAAGGCGCACAAGGTTCCTACAATCACAACTACTATTCGTCAAATATATACCGACTCCATAGATAGTGTATTCGTAGCTGGAAAAGAGAATATTATAATCTTCAACACAGAGAATTACAACAATTTGCACGCATTGATACCTAATCTACTACACGCGACTCAACGTTACCACATAACGTTATATTCACAATACTCATGGTCACAAGAAAATATTCTACTGCCACAAATATACACATCAGCTTTCAACGAGACACTACTGGTGCCAGCGCAATATCAGACTCATTTTAATACATATTTTGGACATCGTTTAAGTGCAACACTACCTCGCTACGACCTATTAGGATATGACCTCACCTTGCATCTCCTACACATGTTACAACAAGCATATGCTGAAGATACGGATACCCTTCCTACCGACAATGAATGGATCGGCACACTAACAACCATACAGTATAAAAAAGTGTCTGCACAAGGGGGCTTTGAAAATCAAACTGTACACGTGATTCGTAAATGAGATACCATCGCTACATATTACTCATTTCGCTGATTGTAGTCAGCTACTCCATCGCAGCACAACCACGCCTGCGTTGGCCAGAAGTATATCTGGGTGCACATGCAGGAGCCTTGGCATCAACCATGATATTCCAACCTAGTGTTCAAGGTGCGGAATTGACCAATGTACTGCTAGCCCCAAATGGAGGATTGGTTTTCCGCTACGCAGGCCATAGAGTATGTGCTATTCAGGTGGAATTAAATTATATGCAACGCGGTTGGAAAGAAGTATCAGACGATGTTAATTATACACGCAGACTGGATTATATAGAAATTCCCTTGCTAATGCACTTGTATTTTGGTGGAGAACATATGCGCGGATTCTTTAACCTCGGTCCACAGATTGGATATTGCTTCCATGATGTGGCAACAGGTTTTCCTAATCCAGAATATACTCATCAATACGTAGATATACAGAAGCCTTTTGATTGGGGATTAGCAGGCGGTTTAGGTGTATACTATCGTCATGAAAAAGTAGGATTATTTCAATTAGAAGCACGTTGCAACTATAGTTTTGGAGCTGTGTTCAACAATAGTACAATAGACCACTTTACATTTGCCAATTCCATGAACGTAAGTCTCAATTTGGCATATATGTGGCAAATCAAAATAAAATAATGCAAATAAAGAAAACCTAAAATATATGGGAACTATCATTTCACTAGCAAACCAAAAAGGAGGTGTGGGCAAAACCACAACTTCTATTAATTTAGCTGCCGCTTTGGCACAACAAGGCAAACGTGTCTTATTGGTGGATGCAGATCCACAAGCCAACACATCATCAGGCCTTGGCATTGATATTCAACAAGTAGAAAGCACTGTATATGAATGCCTTATCAATGGTATTGATCCTACGGCTGCTATTCTGCCTACAACTACCGAGAATCTTTTTGTCATTCCTTCTCATATTGACTTAGTAGGTGCAGAAATTGAAATGCTAAGTATGGATAATCGTGAGAATATCCTCAAAAAGATACTTCAACCATTGCGAGCAGCATACGACTATATTTTGATAGATTGTTCACCATCACTCGGATTAATTACTATCAATGCTTTGACTGCAAGTAATAGTGTCATAATTCCTGTCCAATGCGAATTCTTCGCATTAGAGGGTATCGCTAAACTGCTCAATACTATCAAAATCATTAAATCAAACCTCAATCCCGCTTTGCGCATTGAAGGTTTCTTGTTAACCATGTACGATGCACGTTTACGTCTATCTGCACAAGTACACGATGAAGTGCGTCGCCACTTTGGAGATTTGGTGTTCAATACCGTAATTTCACGGAATGTACGCCTTAGCGAAGCACCTAGTCATGGAATGTCGGTCATCGAATACGATCGTGGCAGTAAGGGTGCAAAGAACTATATTAGTTTAGCCAAAGAATTAATAAGGAGACATCAATCATGAAAAAATCACTCGGTTTAGGTCGTGGATTAGATGCGCTCATCGATACCACACACATTGCAACTGCAGGTTCCTCATCTATCAGTGAGATTGCACTGAATAAGATCTATGCCAATCCCGATCAGCCACGTCATACTTTTGATGAAGAGGCACTCAATGAGTTGGCTCAATCCATTAGCGAACATGGTGTGATATCGCCTATCACATTGCGCAAAGACGCAGATGGTAAATATATGATTATCGCAGGTGAGCGTCGTTATCGTGCAGCCAAGATAGCTGGACTGACTACAATTCCTGCTTACATCCGTACTGCGAAAGATGAGCAAGTGATGGAGTGGGCACTTATTGAGAATATACAACGCGAGGACTTGGATGCCATCGAGATAGCTTTGGCATACCAACGCCTGATGGATGAATATAATCTAACTCAGGAGCGTATGTCAGAGCGTGTAGGAAAGAAACGTGCCACAGTGGCAAACTACCTACGCTTATTAAAGTTACCTGCTGAAATCCAACTAGGTATCAAAGAGAAAAAAATTGATATGGGACATGCACGGGCCATTCTTGGTTCGCCATCGCCCGAGCAACAATTGCACATCTACAAAAAGATTCTTGTACAAGGATTATCTGTGCGCAAAGTAGAGGAATTGGTTAATGCTACTAAATCCGAAACAAAAACGAAATCAATAACCACTATATATACCCAACAACAAGAATTGTTGGCGAATGCACTCCAATTACCAGTCAAGATTACTAACAACAAATTGACAATCTCTTTCCGCAACGAAGAGGAACTAAAAGCAGTTATCAATCGATTGATTTGATTCACTTGAAAAGACTATTCTTGTACATAGTATCCTTAGCATTAGTATCGTTTGTTTATGCGCAAACCGATATTACTGCCGTTGACACTATCCAATACAAGAATATCAATTCTACCCCTACCTTTTCTCCAGTTATTGATATAGCAGATACTGCGACAATGACGCAAAAGGAGATTGATCGACTATTCTGGCAGCCAGATCCAGTACGTGCCGTATGGCTAGGGGCCGTAGTACCCGGATTGGGACAAATATACAATCGTAGTTATTGGAAGGTGCCTATCGTGTATGGAGGATTCATGGGGTGTGCCTATGCTATCACATGGACCAATGACCAATACATTGGTTATAAGAATGCTTATCGCGATATTTACTATGATATTCGTGATGGAAAAGTAAGCAATGACCCGAGCAAATCCTATATTGCTATTCTTCCTGAAGGATATACCATTGACCGTATGGGAGGTACATCTGCGTATAGAGACCGCTTGAAAGAATGGCAAAGCCGGTCACGCCGTAACCGCGATCTGGCAATTGCAGCCACTGCGATTGTATATGCACTAACATTAGTGGATGCATATGTGGATGCACAATTATTTGACTTTGATATATCAACCGACCTGTCGCTAAATATGTATCCGAACATATACTACGATGATATACAACATCAACGTACAGCCGAAGTAAAATTAGCCATTATTTTTTAAATCCTATATGAGACGATTATTATTTATACTGTTCATACCTATTTGTTCTCTACTCGTCGCACAAGAGATGGTTGCAGTAGACACTACCACAACCTTTTTCGATGAAGCACTCGCATGGATTGACACGACCGATTGCCAATCCGATACACTTATCACGGAGTTACCAGATTCGGTATATAAAATTCGTTTACAAGCATTGCCACTCGTTGTTGAAGTACCTTATAACGAAGTTGTTAGACGATACATATTACGCTATGTCAAGCATAGTCCTCGTCAACTAGCGGCTCTACAGCGTAAGTCAGAATACTATTTCCCTATCTTTGAGGATATCATCGCACGGCACCAACTTCCTTACGAGTTATGCTATCTCTCCATTGTGGAATCAGCTCTCAATCCACAAGCACGTTCTCATATGGGGGCAGCTGGTTTGTGGCAGTTCATGCCCGCCACGGGCAAACGATATGGTCTAGAGGTCAACTCACTCGTTGACGAACGCATGGATCCAATTCGCGCCACCGAAGCCGCATGCAGATACTTGAGTGATCTCTATGGTATCTTCAATGATTGGAACCTAGCTATCGCAGCATACAATTGTGGACCTGGAAATGTAAATAAAGCTATCCATCGAGCTGGTGGGAAACGCGATTTCTGGAGTATCTATCCGTTCTTACCAAAAGAAACACGTGGATATTTGCCAATCTTCATAGCAGTAGTATACGCGATGAACTATGCAGAAATGCATGGTATCTGTCCATCTGAGCCATTGCTCACAATGGCATCAGATACTATTGTCACCAACCAACGACAACATCTCAAGCAGATAGCAGAAAATTTAGATATACCACTCAGCGAACTACGACGCCTTAACCCACAATATCCACGAGACATCATCCCTGGAAATAAAGATTATGCAATCTGTTTACCAATCGAGAAAGCAGGTGCATATATTGATAACGAACACGCCATCTTAGCATATCAAGCCGATGAACTAATTAATAATCGTAGGGCAGAGATAGAGTTACTGCAGCGTACATCCGTATATGGTGGTTACTCTATTAACGGCATCACCTACTACAAGATTAAGGAGGGCGACACGCTGGGTGGCATTGCCCAAAAGTTTCATGTCAGTGTAAAGCAACTAAAGGCATGGAATGGACTTAAATCCGATGCCATACGCGCAGGGAAAACCCTAAAGATAGGTTCTTAAAAAAAATAGGGAAATATATGAAACCGACTAAAGTATATTACTCCATTGCAGAGGTGCGTCAACAAACTGACCTTCCTGCGGCGACATTACGCTATTGGGAACAACAGTTTGAACAACTATCGCCCTACAAAGATGAACACAACAATCGCTATTATACAGAAAAGGACATTGAACTTATTAAACAGATTAAATACATCCGCGATGAGTTGCGTATTACCCGCATCGAAGCTATTCGCAATGAATTAAAAAACGGAAATAGAAAAACAGATGTCCGTCAACAAGCAAGCGAAATTCTTAAACGAGTAAGAGCCGAACTAGCAGAAATACGTGCAAAAATATAGAAAAATACCAGAATGTTTGCAAATCGTTATTTTTTTTAGTAACTTTGCAGCGGAAAAGAATTCGCATGATTCAAAATACACATAAAATATTGTATTGGGGGCTACTACTTGTAGGGTTATTGTTCATCGCTTGTCAGCCACAGCCCCAAAAAGCCAGACATTTAGGCGAAGAAAAAGAATTAGATTCAACTATGATGGCACAATTGGAATTGAATGCACACCTAGCAGAAGCTGCCGATAAAGACTGTTCAGCATATGTGCAAAACGATTCTATTGTATATGCGATGGATAGTCTTGGCTTTTGGTATGCAAAAACTATTGCTACCAATAGCGATACCATTCAGCGTGGTCAAGAATTATCCTTACATATACAAGTCAGCGAACTAAGAGGAGCATTAATCTCGGATGTAAAGCACTATCATATAGTGGGTAATGGTGAACTTCCAACAGCTATTGCTCGTTCGATCAGGATGATGGGGGTTGGAGATCAAATGCGTATCGTTGCACCTTGGTACACCGCATACGGCGTAGAAGGAACAAGTGTTATTAAACCATATAGTAATTTATTAATCATCCTCACAATAGAAGAATGAAAACAAAAATAGTGTTTATATTGCTCATAGCAGTAGTTTTTACGGCCTGCAAGAAAAACAATGTCTATTCCGAATTGCTTAAAGCAGAGCGTAATTTGATTGAAACGTATATGCAACGACAGGGAATCACTGTAGTTACAGAAGAACCTACTGAATGGAAAGAGAATCTATATTGGCAAGTTCCTGACTATGATAACTTCTATTTTCACTTGGTAGACCAAGGTGATACTACGCAAACAGAAATAGAAGCTAAAGAAATAGTATTGCTGCGTTTCAAACGATATACCTTGGATGAGTATGCAGATACATTATACAATTGGACCACACAAGATAGTCCAGAGCCTATTAAATTTCAATACATGATCAATAGCGACAACTCATGTACAGGATGGCAAATGGCGGTTAAGTATATGAAATACCCTGGAGCACAATGCAAAATCATCTGTCCAAGTAAATTGGGATTTAGCGAAGAAAATAGCAGTGTAACTCCTTATGGATATGACCTAAAAATCAAAATTAAAAGATATTAATAACCATGGCACTTGTAAAAAGTATTTCAGGCATTCGCGGCACCATCGGTGGTCGCGTTGCAGAGGGCTTGAGCCCAGTAGATGTTGTGCGTTTCACCGCAGCTTACGCTACGCAACGTAAGGCGATGATTCCAGACAACAAGACAATCGTAGTAGGTCGCGACGCTCGCTTGAGTGGCGAGATGGTGGACCAATTGGTATGCGGCACCTTGATTGGTATGGGCTACGATGTAATCAACATCGGTTTGGCTACCACTCCAACTACCGAGTTGGCTGTAACTGGCTTAAAAGCAGCTGGTGGTATCATCCTCACCGCAAGCCACAACCCAAAACAATGGAACGCCCTCAAACTCCTCAACGAGAAAGGCGAGTTCCTCAATGACCAAGAGGGTAAAGAGGTATTGGCTATTGCTGAGGCAGAGGATTTCAATTTTGCTGAAGTAGATGACCTCGGCAAAATGACCCATCGCGACTACTTGCCAGACCACGTACGCGACGTGATGGCACTCGAATTGGTGGACAAAGCAGCTATCGAGGCTAAGAACTATACCGTGGCTATCGACTGTGTGAACTCAATCGGTGGTGTAGCTATCCCTGCTATTCTCCGTGCATTGGGTGTGAAGAATATCATCGAACTCAACTGCGAGCCAACAGGTCATTTCGCACACAACCCAGAGCCAATCCCACAAAACCTTACCCAAATCTCTGACCTCATGCGCGAAGGCAAAGCAGATGTAGGTTTTGTGGTGGACCCAGACGTTGACCGTTTGGCAATCATCTGCGAGGATGGTGAGATGTTCGGTGAAGAGTACACACTCGTTTCTGTAGCAGACTACGTATTGAGCCACACCCCTGGTAACACCGTAAGCAACATGTCTTCTACACGCGCATTAAGCGACGTGACAGTAAAACATGGTGGTTCATATAGCGCAAGTGCAGTTGGTGAGGTGAATGTGACTACTGAAATGAAGCGCACCAATGCTGTGATCGGTGGTGAAGGTAACGGTGGTGTAATCTATCCAGCTAGTCACTATGGTCGCGACGCATTGGTAGGTATCGCACTTTTCCTCAGTAGCTTGGCACAAAAGGGTTGCAAGGTAAGCGAGCTCCGCGCTACATTCCCAGACTATTGCATCTCTAAGAACCGCATCGACCTCACTCCAGAGATCGACGTAGACAAGGTATTGGAGGCTGTGAAAGGCAAATTCGCAGGTGAGCGTATCAATGACCGCGACGGTGTGAAGATCGACTTCGCTGACGGTTGGGTACACCTCCGTAAATCCAACACCGAGCCTATCATCCGCGTTTACTCTGAGGCTGCAACTATGGAGGAGGCTGACGAGTTGGCTAAGAAAGTGATTGATGTTGTTTGGGCTGTAGTAGGCTAACCCCAACGAAAACACTATCTGAATGGAAATTCTCATTACCAACGATGATGGTTGGGGAGCCAAAGGTATCCTCACGCTCGTACGCATCTTGACCCAACTGGGGCACGTGACAGTCGTTGCCCCAGATGGGCCACGAAGCGGCATGAGCAATGCCATCAGCGTACAACAACCCATGTATCTCCGTCCACTCAACGATCCCAATTGGGGCACAGAAGGGTGGCATAAAAATGCTACGGTCTATACCACCAATGGTACACCTAGCGACTGCGTAAAACTGGCTTTGGATGTGTTGTTCGAAGGCGACCCTACGCGTATCAACTTGCTTGCCAGTGGTATCAACCATGGCTCAAATGCGGCCATTAATGTCATCTACTCTGGCACTATGGGAGCCGTGTTTGTGGGAGCTGAACATGCTATTCCATCCATCGGTTATTCCATTGACGATCATAATCCTGACGCTGATTTCAGTTATTTCGAGTCCTATATCCTCGAACTCACGCGCCATCTCCTCGAGGAGGGCATGCCTTATGGTGTATGCTACAATATCAATGCACCTGTTGGCGAATTGCAAGGTGTTCGTTGGACACGCCAATGCCGTGGATTTTGGCAAAAGGAGATGGAAGAGCGCGTGGATGAGAACGGCGAGAAATACTACTGGCTCACCGGAGAATTTGTGAATATTGAACCCGAAGTGGAAAACACCGACATTTGGGCCATGAACAACCACTATGTCAGTGTGCATCCATGTACAATAGATCAAACCGCTTACGCAGAGATTTGATAAATATTGGATTGGTATCCTGCTGGGGCTCGCTTTGCCTGCCCTAGTGGGATATATTTATATCGATCGCTTCAACCTGTGGTACACCTTTGAAGCGTTTGATATGGATTTGATGGGCGGAATACTAAGCAAGATCTTGCAGGTGGGTATATTTCCAAATCTAGCATTATTGTTTGTATTCTACACGTTGGAGATGTGGCGATTAGCCAAAGGAGTTTTATTAGCAGCCCTACCCTACCTCATCGCTAGCATCATATTTATGACATAATTAATAATTGTATACCCTTTGTGTAGGTGTAGATATGAAATTCTTCCTCATTGTCGGCGAAGCATCTGGCGACCTACATGCGTCTAACCTGATGAAAGCATTGCGAGCGAAAGACCTGCAAGCCACTTTTGTGGGTTTAGGTGGCGATATGATGCGTGCCGAAGGCTGTGATATACGTGTGGATTATCGCGATATGGCATATATGGGGTTTGTGGCAGTACTGCAAAATCTCAACAAAATCAAACATAATTTTCGTATTGCCAAACAAGCATTATTAGAACAAAAGCCCGATGTACTGATCTTGATAGACTACCCATCTTTTAATCTCAAGATGGCAAAGTTCTGCAAGCGACATTTGCCTCAAACACGCGTGATATATTATATTCCGCCTAAGATTTGGGCATGGAAGAAATGGCGCGTACATTCTATTGCCAAATATCGCGACGAGATATTGGGTATCTTCCCTTTCGAACCCGCTTTCTATGCCCAGTTTGGCTACAAATGCCACTATGTCGGCAACCCAACTGCCGACTCTATCCGCACCTTCAACACTACACTACACCACACTCCCCAACACTACACCACACTACCCAACACTACACCCATTATCGCTCTCCTCCCAGGTTCACGACGCAGCGAGATAAGCCATTGTTTACCTACCATGCTAGAAGCAGCAAGAGAAGTGGCAAGTGGTAGCTACCAAATCATCGTAGTTGCAGCTCCTGGAATTGATGATTCGTTCTACCAACCTTATCTAAAAAGCGAAGCATTAACGCGCACCCCTTACGCTACCCTTGCGCAAGCTAGAGCAGCAGTGGTCAACTCGGGAACTGCTACACTCGAAACCGCCCTTATAGGTTGTCCACAAACAGCAGTTTACTACGTAGCAGGTAGCAAATATCTTGAAAAGATCTTGCGACCAATCATCTTTAACATACCACATTTTACATTGGTAAATATCATCCCTGAACAAGAGATTATTCAAGAACTTATTGCCAGTAAATTTACAAAAGAAAACGTCGCTCACGAATTAGAGCGCCTACTTAATAACGAACGATATCGTCAAACTATGCTTAGCAACTATACACATCTTTGGAGTATTCTCGGCACCCAATCTGCTGCCGAGACAGCAGCCAAGCATATCATCCCAACTCGCTAACTAAAATATCATCCGAAGTATTGGCCTCGCACATTTTCAAATAGCGTTGCCAAAATTCTTGCATTTCCTGAGGTGTGTGCTGCAGAAACTCCTCTGTTCCTTGAGCAGAAATACGACCTATTACCATTTCTACAGTGATCATACGAGGATCCATTGCTGGTACAAAGGTTTCATCTTCTGCCTGCTCAATATATACACGACGAACAATATTCGTTTCTTCCAAACGACTTAATAATTGTTGCACCAAACGAATAGGCAACTTATTCTGTTCTGCCATCTGTTGGGCAGTTTGTGGAAGTTCGCCTTGCTCAAAACGTTTAACAATCACCGACAATAGGTATAACATCACATAATCTTTGTAGCGGCGAGACATGGTTTCAAGGTCCTTTTCGTAGGCAAACATATCGTTATTCTGGATAGCGAATGCCAACTCAGCACCTACTAAAAGCAGCCAACACATGATATGTAACCAGATTAATATCAGCGGAATAGCAGAAAATGCACCATATACCACGCTCATACGAGTAAACAGCACCACCAGATAGACACTAAACATCTGCACCACTTGAAAGAGCACACCCATCAATACACCAGGTATTACCGCAGATACAAAACGCACCTTCGTATTTGGAATGGCAATGAAAATCCATGTGAATACTCCCGAGGTTACCACAAACGGAACCAAACGCAGCAGTAGCAGTCGACGAATGGGTTCAATCGCCTGCCACATTGGCGAAATAGTAGCCATTGAGTTAAGGAAAATAGATATACCCGATGTCAAGATTATCGTGATTGGCACCAACAGCAGCACCACCATATAGTTGGTCAAGCGTCTGCCGAACGAGCGCGATTGCTTCACGTTCCAAATCGTATTGAACGAACGTTCCAACATATTAAAGAACGCATATACCGCCCATATCAAAACAATCAAACCAATGCCGAGAAACAACCCACCACGTGCAGTATCCAAATAACGCTCCACCCACTCTATAATCATCGGAGCGATATTGGCTTCCGACAAGAAACTCGTGGAGAGACGCTCTTTGATCAATTCCTCAAAACCAAAACCACGTGCAATAGCAAAAATGCCTGCAACCATCGGCACAAAAGCAAACAACAACGAAAAAGAAAGCGAGTTAGCCCGTACATTCAACGCTTTATCTTTAAATCCTCTTGCTACCAAGATAATTGTCTGCAAGATACGATACCAAATTCGTTTTTTAGTATCATGAATCGTCATTTGTGGTTGACGCCATAAATCGTACTGGATAAACTCGCGTATTTGTTGTAAACGTTGCTTCATTTTGTGTTGGAATTCGGAATTTTAATTATTTAGTCAATACTCTTACGGCTTCAATAGCGATATCATCATCACGCTCAAACAGCGGGAAGAAACCTTCATCATTCAACAGATTGCGAACGATATAGGCATTCACCAAGCGTACCAACAATGGTTTAGACTTTGCCAACTGCTCGGGGTTGGGTTCTACACCCTTCTCCTTAGCAAATGCCACAAACTCAGGCAGCCAGTTGGCTTTCAGCAAGTGTTTCTCCAACGATTGCCAGTCCTTGTATTGGCTCAACTCCTTGCGATGACGGTCGGTATATTGGTACGCAAACTGATAGGTGTATGCACGATTGACTACAATATTGAAATATGGAGTGTACAATGTGGTATCACGACCAACAAACACATCTGGCATGATACCGCCACCACCTCTCACGATACGACCTTTCTTGGTATAATACATGGTGGAATCGGCGATTTGTACACTATCCGCTGAGTAGAACTCGCCATGCTCAAAGCGATTAAGCAAGTCCATTGCATAGTCTTCGCCCTCCCCCATTTTATATGGTTTTTGAATACTACGACCTGATGGGGTATAGTAACGAGCTACTGTCAGACGTACTGCACTACCATCAGCAAATGGAATCTGCTGCTGTACCAATCCTTTGCCAAACGAACGGCGACCTACGATAGTGGCGCGGTCGTTGTCTTGCATAGCACCTGCAAAAATCTCGCTGGCAGAAGCAGAGAAATTATCTATCAGCACCACTAACGAATCGCGTTGGAATCGGCCCGAACCGTTGGCTCTCGCCTCATAGCGAGGGTATGCACGACCTTCGGAATAGACAATCAAATCGCCCTTTGCCAAAAACTCATTCGCCATCTTGATGGCCTGATCCATATAGCCGCCCGAGTTCTCGCGCAAATCAACGATATAAGCGGTGGCACCTTGCCCTTTGAGCGAAGCCAAGGCTGCGATAAACTCATCATACGTATTCTCACCAAAGCGATTCACACGCACAAAACCTATCTTTTGTCCTTTCTCTTCGATGATAAACTTCGCATCTACCGAGTGTACGGGTATCTCGCCACGAGTAATGGTAAAAGACAACACTTCAGGTGTGCCACTACGCACCACGCCAATGGTCACTTGTGTATCTTTTGGACCGCGCAAAGCATGCATCACGCGCTCGTTGGTCACAGTCTTTCCTATGAAAGCAGAGTCGTTAACCGACACGATTTTATCGCCTGCCAGTACACCGATGCCCTCTGATGGACCACCCGAGATGACAGAAACCACCTGTATGGTGTCGTTTTGAATAGAAAACTGTACGCCAATACCTGAGAAAGAAGCAGAGAGTTCCGAATTTACCATCTCCAAATCCTCTTTGGGAATATACGCAGAGTGTGGGTCAAGGCGCTTCACGAGCTCCATCATCACATCATCGGTGATACTATCTACATTGATAGGGTCCACATAAGCTTGGTTCATCAACTGCAATAGTTGATCAATCTTCGACTCGGGTTGAGAAAACAATTGACCATTCTGAATATAGAAGCGTTGCGCATTCACCTTATTGGAAACAGCATTTCCAATGAGGAAACCTATCAACAGACAGGCAATGGTCAGTGTAGGAAATAAATACTTTTTCATACAAATTTAGGTTAAAGGTTAGAGGTTAAAGGTTAGAGGCAGGGGTATCGGGCATAAAGTCCACCTGTACACCTGCGCGCTCCAAGAGTTCTACGCCGTCCATGATACGGTATTTCTCGCCGTAGACCACGCGTTTGATACCTGATTGGATGATAAGTTTCGCGCACTCCATACATGGCGAAGCAGTCACATATAGGGTTGCTCCCTCGCTGCTATTATTGCTGCGTGCTACCTTGGTCAATGCGTTGGCTTCAGCGTGCAAAACATATGGTTTAGACACATTATTATCATCCTCGCAGATATTCTCAAAACCACTTGGAGTTCCGTTATAACCATCCGAGATAATCATTTGATCCTTTACCAATATCGCACCCACTTTGCGGCGAACGCAGTAGCTGTTTTCTGACCATGTGCGCGCCATGCGCATATAGAGGTAATCGCGTTGAGTTTTTTTGTCCATAACTATTAGTTTATCAGTTCTTTTGCGAAATCGGGTATGTTCACACCATCGAAAGTGCCCGAAGTCATCATCAAAAGTGCAGTATTATCGTATTTGACGGAACGAAGGCGTTGTTGCAATAGTTGGCTGTCAGTAAATACTTCTACATTTTCTGTGCCAAAAGCCTTACGCACTTCCTCTGCTGTGATTGGGGTGAGACGTTTGTGCTCAATTACTTTCGGATTGAAATACACCAATGCTACATCCGCCTGTGCCATACAGCCCTCGTACTGAGGTAAGAAATCTGCCATCAAACTAGAGAAAGTGTGTAACTCCATCGCTGCTACCAATTGCTTCTCAGGGTAGCGCTCGCGTACCGCATTCACCGTTGCACGGAGTTTGCTTGGCGAGTGGGCGAAATCTTTATATGCTACATTTGTCCCGATTTCATCGATCAGTTCAAGGCGATTGCTTGCTCCTGTAAAGGTTGAAATCTCGCGGTAGAATTCCTCTGGCTTTACTCCTATCTGCTGACATGCCAATGCTGCGGCTTGTAGGTTCTCCATATTGTGCTTACCAAAGATCTTCATGTTCACATTTCCTTGGTATGCTTCATACGGGAGCTGTTTAATATCTGGTCGTGCTTGAGATGCAATCTCGCACAAGTTAGAGTCGTGTTTATAGTATATGAATGTGCCATTTTCCTCGATTCCATCGACGAATTTACGGAAAGTGTCCACATATCCATCAAACGTTGGGAATACATTGATATGATCCCAAGCTATACCCGTGAGTATCGCCACATGTGGGTGATACCATAGGAACTTAGAGCGTAAGTCAAGCGGAGAAGTCAAGTACTCATCGCCCTCAAACACTGCGTATTTGGCGGTGTCCGACAGACGTACCATGCGCTCGAATCCCTCAATCTGAGCACCTACCATATAATCGGCTTCAATCCCCAAGTGTTGCAAGACATATAGAATCATGGAGGTGGTGCTTGTCTTGCCATGGCTTCCACCTACTACGATGCGAATCTTATCTTTGGTCTGCTCATATAGGTACTCTGGGAAAGAGTAAATCTTGATACCCAACTCGCGTGCGCGAACCAACTCAGGATTATCTTCGCGCGCGTGCATACCTAAAATAATAGCATCGATATCGCTAGTTATTTTCTCAGGATGCCAGCCCATCTCTTCGGGCAGTAGTCCTGCCTCTTGCAGATGTGTGCGAGCAGGGTCGAATATCTCATCATCCGACCCTGTCACTACATATCCTGCTTTGGTAGCCACCGCCATCGCCAAGTTGTGCATGGCGGCGCCTCCGATAGCAATAAAGTGTATTCTCATTACGCAAAAAGTTTGCCGAAATCCTCGTGGCTGATTTCTTTCTCCTCGATCTTAGCTACGCCCTTGAGTGCAGCATAGATCTTGTTCTCAGCTACGCGCTCAACGATACCGCGGAGTTGCTTCTCGTCCTTGAGCATTTGCTCTGCGTAGTTAGCCAAGTAGCTATCCTCTACGTGCATCAAACCGTATTGCATGAATTGCATGCGAGCTACCTCTTTAGCATATGCCTCTACATCCTCTTTCTCTACTTGGATGTTGAAGTGCTTAGCCAATTGGTCTTTCGCCAAGTGCCAACGGAGCTCGTCCACCATTGCTGGGAAGTCTTTCTCCAACTCCTCGTCGGTCATCTTCTCGTTGGTAGCTTTCACCCAGCGTTTCAAGAATGCCTCTGGGAACTCTACCTTAGCCATCTTCTTCATCACTGCCTCTTTAGCGTCCAAACCGAACTTGTACTTAGCGTCCTCAGCCATGTTTTGCTCGATCTCAGCTTTGATGCGTGCGCGGAAGTCTGCCTCGTCAGCTACATTGTTCTCGCCGTACACTTTAGCGAAGAGCTCGCCATCGATAGCAGCAGCTTGGTGACGGGTGATGCCTTGGAGTTCGAAAGTGAAGTCGCTGGTCAATGCCTCTGCCTCCTCTTTGCTGATGCCGAGCATTGAGCTAACCTCTACGCTGTTGCCGTATGCTTTGGTTGGGTTGAAGGTGATCACATCACCTACTTTGGCGCCAGCGAACAACTTAGCTTGCTCTTTGTCAGACATATAAGCAGGAGTCAACATACCGTTCTCCTTCACGATACCGTTCTCTTTTTGCTCGGTGAGAAGACCCTTCACTACATCGCCTTCCTCTACAACCTCAGCTTGTACATACTCACCAAAGCGTTGAGCATAGCTCTTCACTTGGTTGTCAACCATCTCGTCGGTAACGGTGATGGTGTATTGGGTGAGTTTGTTCTTGCCATTGAGCATAGCGTCGAACTCAGGAGCTACTGCGATGTCAAATGCAAAAGAGAAAGTGTCTTGTGTGTCGAAGTTTACCTCTGGAGTGAGTTCCTCGTTTGGCAATGGATCGCCAAGAAGGTTGAGGTTGTTCTCCTCGATGTACTTATTGAGGCCTTCGCCGATAACCTTGTTGATTACCTCAGCGAGGATGCTCTTGCCATACATTTTTTGCAACATACCCTTAGGTGCCATACCTGGACGGAAGCCTGGGATGTTAGCTTTCTTACGAATTTGGATTAGTTCTTTTTGAACTGCCTCTTGATAATCTGCAGGCTCCACTGTGAGAGTGATAACCGCGGTGAGGTCTTTGATTTCTGTTTGATTAATTTGCATAATATTTATTTTTTGTTCGTTTTACTCACGTTTGTTGCTCGCTTTGCGAGCGTTGATGGTTCGCTCTGCTCACGAAATTGGCTCACTTCGTTCACGAAATTGGCTTCGCGTTACTATTGTTCGCAGCTTGCTGCCATTTTCGCTTTAGCCATTTTCGCAGCTATGCTATCACCTTTCGCGGCCTTGCCGCCATTTACGCGCTTCGCGCTAAACTTTGTTTGCGCGTTTGCGCTCGAGTTCATCGAGGATGATTTTGCGGATACGCATGTAGTTAGGCGTTACCTCTACATACTCATCCTCCTTGATATACTCCAGCGCCTCTTCGAGCGAGAAGATCACAGGTGGTGGCAATACTGCCTTGTCATCTGCGGATTTCGAACGCATATTGGTCAGCTTCTTCGACTTGGTCACATTGATCACGATGTCGCCCTCTTTCGAGCTCTCGCCCACTACCTGACCCGCATACACCTCGTCTTGTGGCGAGATGAAGAATCGTCCACGGTCTTGCAGTTTGTCCAATGCATATGCGTAGGCAGTTCCACTCTCCATGGCGATGAGCGAACCATTATTGCGCTTCACGATCTCGCCTTTGTAAGGCTGGAACTCCAAGAAACGGTGTGCCATGATTGCCTCACCTGCTGACACGTTCAACACGTAGGTACGCATACCGATGATACCGCGGCTTGGGATCACGAACTCCAATTGTACACGGTCGTTGATCATCTCCATACGAGTCATCTCGCCTTTGTGGGTGGACACATACTCAATGATCTTACCCGAGCACTCCTCAGGGGTGTTCACGGTCAGTTGCTCTACTGGTTCACACTTCACACCATCAATCTCCTTGATGATGACTTGTGGCTGACCTACTTGCAACTCATATCCCTCACGGCGCATGGTCTCTACCAATACGCTCAGGTGCAATACACCACGACCAAACACATTCCACGATGTCTCATCTGTACCACGCTCCACGCGGAGGGCGAGGTTCTTCTCTAACTCCTTGTTCAAACGGTCTTGGATATGGCGCGAGGTCACAAACTTACCGTCTTTACCAAAGAATGGCGAGTCATTGATGGTAAATACCATCGACATGGTTGGCTCATCGATTGCAATTGGATCGAGTGCCTCTGGATTCTCGTAGTCGCAGATGGTGTCGCCGATCTCAAAGCCTTCAATACCGATGAGTGCGCAGATATCGCCCGATTTTACTTCCTCCACTTTCATGCGACCCATGCCTGAGAAGGTGTGTAGCTCTTTGATCTTGCAACGCACTTTGTTGCCGTCTTTCTTTGCGAGGGTCACATTCTGACCATTCTTCAAGGCCCCACGGTGTACGCGTCCCACAGCGATACGACCCAAGTAAGGGCTGTAGTCGAGACTGGTGATGAGCATCTGTGGTGTACCGTCCAACATCTCAGGCGCTGGTACATGCTCAATGATGGTGTCCATCAATGCGGTGAGGTCGGTGGTTGGCTTGTGCCAATCGGTGGACATCCAGCCGTTCTTAGCCGAACCGTAGATAGTTTGGAAGTCAAGTTGTTCCTCGGTTGCATCGAGGTTGAGCATGAGGTCAAAGACCTCCTCTTGCACCTCGTCTGGACGGCAGTTGAGTTTATCTACTTTGTTGATGACTACTATTGGTTTGAGATTGAGTTCCAAGGCTTTTTGTAGCACGAAGCGAGTCTGTGGCATAGGACCTTCGAAGGCATCTACCAGCAGCAGCACGCCGTCTGCCATATTCAGTACGCGCTCCACCTCGCCGCCAAAGTCGGCGTGGCCCGGAGTGTCAATCACATTGATCTTGCAGCCCTTGTATTCAATGGCTACGTTCTTCGCCAAGATGGTGATACCGCGCTCGCGCTCCAGCTCGTTGTTATCGAGGATAAGTTCGCCTTTCTGCTCGTTCTCACGGAAGAGGTTGGCGGTGTACAACATCTTGTCAACCAAGGTCGTTTTACCATGGTCAACGTGTGCGATGATTGCTATATTTCTGATGTTTTGCATATTCTTTTTGTTATTATTTTTGGATCCTCACTCGCACGTTCTCGCATGCGCACATGACGCCAAGATATAAAAAGCCTGCAAAATTACTGCTTTTTTACCATATATGCAAGGATTTCAGGGGAATTTATTATTTTTCTTAAAAAAAACAACGGAATTTGCACATTTGCAAAAAAAGCAGTAACTTTGTAGCGGAATTATAAAACTATACGTATTATGAAAGAGTTTTTTGGCACATTCGACATCTGGCAAGTATTGTCATCATTCATCTTTCTTTTTGCTATTATTGATCCACTCGGAAATATTCCTGTTACGCTCAATATGCAGCGAAGGGGTGTGAAAATTAATGCCTTTCAGGTATGCCTTGCTACGATCGTTATTCTACTTGCTTTTCTGTTTGCAGGCGAATGGGTGTTAAAGCTATTTGGGGTGAAAATAGAGTATTTTGCAATTGCAGGTGGATTTGTGATTCTGCTTATGGCGTTGGAGATGGTACTAGACGTAACTATCTTCAAGAATGAAGGTTTAGATGGTTCTGGAAGTATTGTTCCATTGGCATTCCCAATGTATGCAGGTCCTGGTGCGTTCACAGCACTATTGTCCATTACTGCAGAGTACGATATCATCAATCTAGTTCTCTCTGTAACATTGAATACCCTTTTGCTATTTGCAGTGCTAAAAGGAACCAATTGGCTCAACAAATATTTAGGTCAAACATCGCTGTATATTCTGCGTAAGTTCTTTGGAATCATCGTATTAGCTATTGCTTGTAAGTTGATGTTTGGTAATTTAGCAACCGTATTTTTAGGATTATGAAAAGAATTTGTATATACATCATTCTGACAGCAGGACTCTTTGTCAGTTGTCAACACAAACCTGTATTTCACGTGATGGGTACCATTACCGAAGCAGAAGACGAAACACTCTACCTTGAGCATACCACTTTGCTCAAAACCATCGTTATTGACTCTTGCATTTTGAATGCAGAAGGCGAATTTTCGCTCCAAGCTTCTACACCAGTTTACCCCGATTTCTATCGCCTACGCATCGGCAAAACATCACTACCACTGGCTGTCGATTCCACGGAAACAATCACCATCACTACTACACGCGATAGTTTGCCATACACCCTATCCATCCAAGGTAGCGACAACTCCCTCACCATCGCACAACTACGCAACACTGCACGCACTGCATCGCGTGATGAAGTACGCGATGTAGCAAAACATATCATCGTAACCAATCCTCGCTCATTAGCAGCCTATTATGCTGTTTTCTTCAAGCAAAATGGTGAATATATTTGGAATGTATTAGACCCTGCTGATCGCCGCATGTACCAAGCTGTAGCTACCTCTTTCTACACATGGATGCCCGATTACGAGCGTACAACAGCCATCTACACACAAGTTAAAGAAGTAATACAGGCTGAGCGCGCCGTCAACCAGCAAGTCGTAATGCAACAAATCATTGACAACGCTCAAAACGCATTTTTGGATATTGCACTCACTGACGATAATGGCATCACACAATCGCTCTCCGACTTACGTGGCAAAGTGATTGTACTGGATTTCTCCGCGATCGACATGGAGCAAAGCAAAGGATATATCTTTGAGCTCCGCGAACTTTACAACCAATACCACAACCGCGGACTCGCCATCTATTCTGTATCCCTCGATCGTAACAAACTGCTATGGGAAGATGGTGTCGCCAATCTCCCATGGACCAATGTGTATGCTGGCGACCTAGCCGTAGAGGTGCTAACACGCTATAACGTACAATCTCTACCGACCCTCTTCCTACTTGATCGCAAAGGCAACGTACAAGGACGATATACTGATTTCAAACAACTTGACGCTGACATCCGAAAATATCTATAAACTTGCCCAAGAGGTAGGCTTTGATGCCTGCGGCATTGCTCCCGTTCATCGCCTTGATGACGATGCACAGTTTATGGATGAGTGGCTAGCCCAAGGACTACATGGCAACATGGACTACCTCGAGTGCAACCGCGACAAGCGATACGATCCATCTGTCCTCGTACCCGGTGCACAAACAGTTGTCGTCTGTCTGCTCAGTTTCGAACATTCAGGGCGTGATTACCATAGAAAGGTAAAATCTTTGCTCTACACGCTCGAAGCAAAACTAAAAGAAGCCTTCGGGGAAGACATCGTTTCTACTACCCACCAACATATCTTTTGTGATTCAGCTCCTATGCTCGAACGCCGCTGGTGCGTAGAAGCAGGATTAGGGTTCATTGGCAAGAATCACCAACTCATCCACCCAACGCTTGGTAGTCTAGTCCACCCAGGAGAAATCCTCATCAACGCACCTGTACCGATATCCAATACCCAATACCCAATATCCGAACACTGCGCCGATTGTCGCCTCTGCTTAGATGCCTGTCCAACAGGAGCATTGAGAAACGAGGTGTGGGATGCTACACAATGCATCGCTTACACCACCCACCACTGCCTTGAATGTCAGAATATTTGTCCATTTAACTTATAACTCATCACTCATAGTTCATAACTCACATGAAAGATCTCAAACTCGGCATTGCCTCAGACCACGCAGGTTTTGCACTCAAACAAACAGTTATCACTTGGCTCCAAGAGCAAGGCATTCAAGTCACTGATTACGGTTGTCCATCTACCGACAGTTGCGACTACCCTGATTTTGCCCACCCTATGGCTACTTCCGTAGAGGATGGAACCAATGATTTTGGTATTGCTATCTGTTCTACAGGCAATGGCATCACCATGACTTGCAACCACCACCAAGGTATCCGCGCAGCACTCTGCTGGGACGAACCTTTGGCTGCACTCGCCCGCCAACACAACAATGCCAACATCCTTGGTCTTCCTGCCAACTATATCTCTGCAGAAAAAGCCCTTGAATTGGTAAAAATCTTCCTATCCACCGAGTTCGAAGGTGGTCGTCACGAGCGCCGTGTCAATAAGATTGCTTGCAAGTAGAACTCTCAACCAACTTCGTTGTTGGATTAGCTACGCACTATCTCTCTTTGGGGTAGTGCGTGTGCGTCATTTACCTACCTTTGTAAACGTTGAACCCGCCAATTTCTGCCAACTTCGCTGTCCAGAATGTCCGGTCGGCATCGCCTCATCGCCTAATCGCCTTTCGCCTAATCGTCTGATGCCTCTTTCTATATTTGAAAGAGTATTGGAGCAAGTCCAAGCCAATGCTCACACCATGCAGTTCTATTTTCAGGGCGAACCCTTACTCAATAAGCAACTACCTGAGATGATAGCCATGGCACACCAAGTGGGACTATATACCATCGTCTCCACCAATGCCCAAGCGCTCAACCGCAGTACAACTGAAGCGCTTGTCAAAAGCGGGCTCAGTCGCATCATCGTTTCCATAGATGGCTTCTCCGAAGAGTCTTACGCAGCATATCGTGTAGGTGGCAGTTTGCATAAGGCACTTGAGGGATTGCAACATTTGGCGAATGCCAAAGCACAATTCCATAGTCGTATCCGTATAGAGTTGCAAGTGCTTCGTCTCAAAAGCAATGAGCATGAATGGGCTTGGATCAAAAAGAACTATAAGAAACTAGGTGCTACACATCTTGTCTTCAAGACAGCTCAACTCTATAACTTTGAGCACGGCCATCCGCTAATGCCTACCAACGAGCGTTACTCCCGTTACCGCAAAACTGTCGACGGCAGCTATGTTCATAAAAATCACTCACCTCTAGCCTTATCGCCTTATCGCCTTATCGCCTCACACCCTTGCCTCCGCCTCTGGTCAGGCTGTGTCATCACAACCTCAGGCGACATCCTTCCTTGCTGCTACGATAAGGATCATCGCCATGCCCTAGGCAATATCACCACTCAATCACTCTCGGATATTTTTCATTCTAAGAAAGCCAACGCCCTCCGTCGTTGCATACTCAAAGGCCATCTCCCCGAGATGTGCAAAAACTGCAACCACTGATAAAAGTATGTGTTGTATAAAAAATGGGAATTATAAGTCTGTGACTAAGATGTAGATTTCTATTTTTTCTCTACAATACGTCAAAGAGTAGTATTACCTAATAACAACTCCGCATAATTGGTTACTATTAAACCGATTATGCGGATTGCTCTTCTAATTTTACTTACAGGGACTTATTATCCATATTTCTTTTTCTGGTCGTAAGATGCCGTAATTAGAAATATTCTCGTACGGCAAAGTCGAGGAACTGCGCCAAAGTGTTGAGCGTAGAAAGGCGAGGCGCCCCATTGCTCTCGACATATCCCCATAGACGTTTGATAGTAGATAGCGACAATACCACGTGCTGCTTCTCCCAGATTTGGTTGAGAAGCAATTAAAAATCAGCTGGTGATTGGAGTTGTTGTCCCATACGCTGCTCAAGGTCGCGGCATAAGCATTGTATTTCAGGAGATGGATTCATGTTTTTAGTTCAATGCTTTCAATTGACGAAGTGTTTCGTACACGCGGGAGATAGGGAAGCCCATGACATTGAAGTACGAGCCTTCCATGCGAGTGACTCCCACATAACCAATCCACTCTTGTACACCATATGCACCTGCCTTATCCAAAGGGCGGTAGTTAGCAAGATAGTAGTCGATCTCCCGCTCAATCAAGTCGCGGAAAGTTACCTTGGTACAATCAACCCAAGTCTCTAATTCGCCATTCTTGTCAGCAAAACAAACTGCCGTATATACCTCATGAGTCTGTCCGCTTAGACGAGCAAGCATTGCCTTGGCTTCTACCTCATCTTGGGGTTTACCCAACATCTCTCCGTTGAGCCAAACGATCGTATCCGAAGTAATGAGCAAATCATTATCCTGCAACTCGCTCATATACGTGCGCGCCTTCGCGCGGGATATATACATAGGTATATCACCAGCTTTTAGCTCTGCAGGATAGGACTCATCGGCATCAATCGTGACACAAGAGAAAGGGATATCCAATCCCGCCATCAGTTCGCGACGGCGAGGGCTCTGGGAGCCCAAAATAATATTTGGTTTCAAAAGTTCCATGCGCTATGCGCTTGTTCTAAAAGTTCCAATATTTCAAAGGTTGGTGGCTATTACAAAGGAGAATAGGACACCCATGAACATAATGAACTTGATGATCATTTGTACACGATGGAGTTCAGTACGGTTATTCGCTGCCCAAAGCAAAATGATAGAGCATAGAATAGGCACAATCAAACCAAACAACACATAGCGTGTCGAGAGCGTTTTCCATTCGTGTGGGAAAGGTAAGACGGCAAACAGCATATATGCTGTCAAAGCTGCAATCACCACCAGCAGAATAGTGACAGCTATTTTGGTAGTTTTCTCTCCCCATACAATCGGCATCGTGCGACATTCCATTTCACGATCGCCCTCGATATCTTCCATATCTTTAACTATCTCACGCGCCCAAGTGAGCAAGAATGCGAATACCGCAAAACCGCCTATCCAGACATACAAATTACCAACAATAGGAGTATAAGCCAATGCATCTTGGTATTGATAGCGTAAATAGTCTGCATTGGCGATTGCCACCAACAATGGTACAATAGCAGAGGCAAAGGCTACCACCAGATTGCCTACAAGGAACATACGTTTGTAGCTGGCAGAATAGAACCATAACAGTCCAGGGATGACAACATAAGTAAACAGGAGCGTCCAACTATGTGCCCACCAAGCTACAACGCCACCAGCAACCACTCCTAGCGCTGTAAGAGCATAGAATAGGTACATGGCTGCATCACGCGAGATGATACGAGTGACAATCAAGTCATCAGGACGATTGATGCGATCAATCTTGACGTCGAAATAATCATTGATGACATACCCACCCGCAGCAATAGATACCACACTCAAGATGAGTAGCGTCAACACCCACCAAGGCATTTGCTCAGGCAACTTCTCGATGTGCAACAAGGGCAGTGCCACCCATTTCTCCATCACAAACAACAAAGCCGCCAAAAAGGCAAGGTTACCTACGCGAAGAAGTTGTAGATAGGGTTTGATTTTATTCGCCAATTGTTTCATCAATAATCGCTTTTAATTCTTAATTTTGAGAACAACGCCTTTCCACGCAGGAAGCGTCAAGCAAATAGGAGTATGAGGATTCAATAGGAACGAATATTCTGCACCTGTGAGCAAGTCTTTGGCTTTAGTTTCTGATTGCGATTCGAGTTGCAAGTGCTCAAACGCCTCTTGTGGAATACGCACTTGCATATCCACCTGACGATCATCGAAGTTGAGCACTACTAGGAGAGTTTGCTTCTTATATTTACGGATATACGCATACTGCTCGTGCTTGTTAAATCCCTCGCCTTGCGCATAGGTCAAGTCATACATATCACCAAGTGTGATAGCCTTCTCTGAGCGAGCGATACGCAATAATTGGCGATAGAACGCTCGGAGCGTTTTTTGCTCCTCATCTAGGTTAGCACCATCAAACTTACCATGGTTAGCCCATGATTGCAAGGATTTCACGCCCCAATAGTCGAAGATAGTAGTACGTCCATCCATACCCGAGAAGCCCTCGGCATCCATACCCTTCTCGCCCAACTCCTGTCCTGCATAGACCATTACAGGGTTAGTACCTAAGGTCGCAGCCACAATCATAGCAGGCTCTGCGCACATACCGCGTCCGCAGAAGAAGCCACTGGCGATACGTTGCTCATCGTGGTTCTCGAGGAAATAGAGCATACGGTCACGAATATCATCCACCGACTGCCACTGCATCGTGATACCCTCTGCTGCCCAATTCTTGCTGGTCACACCGCGCAGGTAGTCATACATACCCACCTTGTCGTAGAGGTAATCAAAGCCAGCAGCTAAGTAGTCGCGATAGAGATGAGGATTATATACTTCTGCAATGAAGAGGATATTCGGATATTGTTCCTTGACCTGCTCAATAGCCCATGCCCAAAACTCGCGAGGCACCATCTCCGCCATGTCGCAGCGGAAACCATCCACCTGCTTGCCAGCCCAGAAGAGCAAGATATGCAGCATCTTGTTCCATGTATCAGGAATTGGGGCAAACTGCTTTTCTCCGCCACCTTGGTAGAAAACACCGTAGTTGAGTTTGACAGTTTCGTACCAGTCATTCACAGAAGGAGTAGCCACAAAGCAGTCATTGCCAGTAGCACGAGCAGGAAACTCCTCATAGCCCTTGATGTCGAAATATGGAGCGAACTTCTGATTAGGGATGTAATAGAAGTTGTTAAGTGGCGAGAATGCCCAATTGGGATTATCATTCGCACCCAAATCCACCACACCACGAGGTTTAGCCGTAGAGTGATACTCGCGTGAGACGTGATTAGGAACAAAGTCAATAATCACGCCCATATCTGCCTTGTGAGTGCGCTCTACAAGGTCGGTAAACTCCTTCATGCGGCGACGCTTGTCCTCGCACAAGTCAGGATGTACATCGTAATAATCCGTTATGGCATAAGGACTTCCAGCCAAACCTTTAACAATGCTTGGCGTATTGTATTGTGCGGTGGCATGGCGTATGATACCTGTGTACCAAACGTGTGTAGCACCTAAGTCATGTATTGCGTGCAACGCCTTTGGCGTGATCGCATTCAGCGTACCACAGCCATTCTCTTGTATGCTACCTCCATGACGACGCGTCTCGTTGTAGTTGGTAAACAATCGAGGAAGCAATTGATAAATAATTGGTTTCAAGGTTCTTTTGGTTTTTTGATGACCACTCCGCTGTCTAATGTCCAACAGCGAAGCGGTCTAATATCTAAATTCTTAAATAAGCGCTTGGGTATCAGATGCAATCATCCATTCCTCGTCGGTAGGGATAACACAAACAGTCACCTTGCTGTCCGCGGTTGAGAGAATTGCCTCTTCGCCACGTACTGCATTCTTATTCTCGTCAAAATCTATGCCAAGATAGGTCAAGCCCTTGATAATCTCACCACGGATATACGTGTCGTTCTCGCCAATACCGCCTGTGAATACCAATACATCTACGCCATTCATCGCAGCCGCGTAAGCACCGATATACTTTCTTACACGGTAGATAAACATACGACGTGCAAGGTCAGCACGTTGGTTACCCTCTTTGACTGCGTTATCAATATCACGAGCATCGCTAGAAACACCACTGACACCCATCAAACCAGACTTCTTGTTCATCAAGTTGGAGAACTCAGATGTAGAGAGGTTTTCTTTTTCCATGATATAAGTAGCAGCACCGAGGTCCATGTCACCAGCACGCGTACCCATCATCAAGCCTTCAAGTGGAGTCAATCCCATAGATGTATCTACCGATTCACCATTCAGTACTGCAGTACAACTACCACCATTACCGATATGTGCAGTGATTACCTTGGTTTGTTTAGGATCAACGCCTAAGTACTCGCATACACGTGCGGACACATAGCGATGTGAAGTGCCGTGGAAGCCATAGCGGCGGATAGCATACTTCTCATATAGTTCGTATGGGATGGCATACATGTATGCCTCATCTGGCATAGTTTGGTGGAAAGCCGTATCAAAGACTGCCACTTGTGGTACACCAGGAAGAGCTGCCTCAATAGCTTCAATACCTTTGAGGTTAGCTGGATTGTGCAATGGAGCCAACTCCACGCACTTTACAATCATCTCCTTTACCTCTAGAGTAATCAGTACAGATTTATTAAATCTCTCGCCACCATGTACCACGCGGTGACCGACTGCTTGAATCTCGGACAGAGAAGCAATACAGCCTATCTTCTCATCTACCAAACTATTCAAAATCAATTGAATACCTACAGTATGCTCTGGCATAGGCTGTTCGATTTTCACTTTCTCACCAGAAGCCAATTTGATTTGCAAGAACGCATCTGGCAAACCGATCTTCTCTACTCCACCCGACACCATCACAGCGCGGGTATCCATATCAAAAAGTTTGTACTTGATACTGCTACTTCCACAGTTTAATACTAAAATCTTCATATTTATGTAATGTGTTTTTATGGTTTACTTTTGTTTTGCTCCAATTGCTTGATTGGCGGTGATGATCACCATTTGTACAATGTCTTGCACCTTACAGCCACGACTCAAGTCATTCACTGGTGCAGCGATACCTTGCAAGATTGGTCCTACCGCATCTGCGCCAGAGAAGCGCTCCACCAACTTATAGCCGATGTTTCCTGCTTGCAGGTCTGGGAATACGAGCACATTGGCCTTGCCTGCTACCGCAGAACCTGGTGCCTTTTGCGCACCCACACTCTCCACAAGTGCCGCATCCAATTGCAATTCGCCGTCTAATGCCAATTCTGGCGCCATCTCATGCGCGATACGAGTTGCTTCGGTCACCTTATCCACGAGTTCGTGCTTTGCACTACCCTTGCTAGAGAAACTGAGCATTGCCACGCGTGGCTCAATACCGCCGAGTGCTTTGGCAGTTTCCGCGGTAGTCACAGCAATCTCTGCCAACTCTTGTGCATTTGGACATGGATTGACCGCACAATCTGCGAATACAAGAAATCCACCCTCACCCAAATGCTTCGCAGGAGTAAACATCAAGAACGCACCCGATACGATGTGTACGCCTGGGCGGGTTTTGAGGATTTGGAATGCTGGACGAATGGTGTCAGCAGTTGTACCGCGAGCACCTGCCAACTCGCCATCAGCATCACCATTTTTAATCATCAAGCAACCTAAGTACAATGGGTCTTTTACCTTCTCAGTTGCTTGTTCCAATGTCATGCCTTTAGCCTTACGGAGTTCAAAGAGAAGGTTTGCATACTCTGGCATCTTAGGATCGGTTAATGGATCAACAATAGTCAGATCACTTGCCTCACTCAAGACATGCTCATAACCCTTCTCTTCTGCCATCTGTTTGATTACAGCAGGATTGCCAATTAAAATCAACTCTGCTATTTTATCCTTTAAGATAAGATTCGCAGCCTCCAATGTACGAGGTTCATCACCTTCTGGCAACACAATGCGCTGAGGATTAGCTTGCGCACGTTGCAACATTTGTTGTAATATTTCCATATCTTTGTTTGATTTTTATTCTGTTCTTCAAATAACGCGCAAAGATAGCATTTTTTTTGCATATTTGCAACCAAAAGCAGTTTTTTTCTCTTTTTTCTTTGTTTTTCTTTGTTGTTTCAAAAAAAAGCAGTACCTTTGCACCCGCAAAATCGTTGAAAATCGTTTTGCGGGTAGCGATAAAGTCGCGGTCCTGTAGCTCAGTTGGTTAGTAGCACCTGACTCATAATCAGGGGGTCCTTGGTTCAAGCCCAAGCAGGACCACAAACAAAAAATCATCCAAGCCTTTGGATGATTTTTTCTTTTTATCAGTGGAGACTATTATCAAATTCTCGAACTCCTTTATACAAGACTTATTACAAGTCTATGAGTTCGCAGAAAAGAATAGTGCTCGTTTATAATTGCGGTACAAAGGTACTGCTTTTCTGTTAAATATACAAATTTTCTGTACTTTTTCTTGCATATTTTGAAATATTATTGTACCTTTGCAGAGCAATTCCAAAGTATTGGTTTGCAGACATAATTATTAACAGCATTAGCTATTATTTCGCGTTCAAAGAAAAAAGCCTAGGAAACTATTTTCTCTGAAAGGAATAGTATTGCGTTATGGGATTTCTATGCCCTATCACCACTCGTTTGCATGTTAGGTGTGAACTGATGAGTGGTGGCAGGTTTCTTCCTAGGCTTCCTGTGAACGCGAAAAGGTTCGCACCTTTTTATTATTCTTTTAAGATTGATAGCATTGCACATAAGTCTATCAATCATGAATTTATCGTATTCCGTAGTTATCCGAACATTGGGAAACACAGGTGCAAAGTATCAAGCACTATTGCAATCTATTGAGTCACAAACTATTCAGCCTGAAGAAATTATTGTTGCTATTCCTCATGGTTATGAATTAGATTACCAATTAGGAATAGAACGTATTGTCCATTGCGAGAAAGGAATGGTAATGCAACGTGCGATAGGTATCGCTGAAGCCAAATCGGAATATATCCTAATTTGCGATGACGATATTCAGTTTGCTCCTAACATGGTAGAGGAGTTGTATAAATATCTCTTACGAAACAACTTGAATTGTTGTTTACCAATGGAAGGGAAAGATGATAAATGGAATACCGATCATTTGGATTTGAAATATCCATTAACAACACGTCTAAGAGGTAGGTTTACAGGACAAATGCTTACAGGTTATGGTAAGTCAAAGTATTTAGATGTACTGACATATACAGCAGGACATAAAGTTTATGTCAATAGTAATAAGTTAGATGAATGTTATTTATGTACAACAGCATGTTTTCAATGCTTTTTTATAAATACAGAATTAGCGAAGGCTGCACATTATGAGGAGGAAAAATGGTTACAAGAAGGTTCTTTGACTTCTTATGCTGCGTATGATGAACCTGTTTTCTTTAGCAAACTAAAATTATTAGGATTACGCATGGCATATGCATTAAGAGTCCGTTATCAACATCTTGACGCAGGAGTAGGACGTAAAGCTGTTGACAAAATTGAGGCAAAGAAAATAAGGTATTTCTCTATTTCACGTAATCGTACAATCTATTGGTACAAATATATTTATTCTACAGCTCCAACATTTGGAAAGAAATGTTTGGCATTAATAGGGGGCATTTATGGATTGACAAATTATGCTTTGCTCACAATTATAATTAATGTTTTAAGACCAAAGTATATTCATTCTCTAACAGCATTATTCAAAGGTTATAAAGAGGCTTTGGAGTATATACGCTCTATAAAGAAATAGTAACACTCCATTTTCAATTTAGGAATCCACTTATTTAGGTGATTCCTTTTATTTCTGCACCTCGTTTAATAGGGTATATGAACGGAAATTAAGCAGTCCCTATCCTCCCTTATTGGGCAGTAGTATTGACTTTTCTCTATGTCACGTCCCCAATGAATTGCCCCATAAGGTAGGTGTAATAACCCATAGGGTTGTCCTAAACATCAAGGGCAACCTTATTTTTTGTTACATTTTTTTCTACTATTCTTTACTTTTTTACTACCCTTGCTATATTTATTATAGGAGCAAGCATAATAAACGCTTGAGATATAACAATGAAAAGACAATTTAGACAATTAGACCAAGAAACGAAAGAGAAAATAAGCCGCAGCAGTAAGGGTAAGATAAAGTCGGACTTGCACAAACAACACATCAGCCAATCCATGCGTAAGTATTGGTCACAGATACCAAACAAACCTACCGACATTAGCATGGATGAATTTCTTGGTAAGTAAACCACTTAACAAGGTTAAGTTTTCGGTTTTTTAAGGAGATTAAAACAGGAAAATAAGGAGAGAGAAATATTGAAAAAAGTGATAAAATTAGATAAGCTAAAAATAGTAACAAATGAAAATTATATAATAGATATAGACCCCAATATATTTACAACTATAATCAAAAATGGTCAAATAGTAGAATATAGGTATGAGCAACAAGTCCCCTATTTGTTATACATAGAAAAAGACATTGTTAAACAAGAATTAGTCATTGAATTTTCGGGCAAGATATTGGAAGATAAATACCCATTGCTTATAAACAAAGATACGATTAAAATATGTTTAGATAACATCAATAAGTTAGCTATCTGTCATATCAATGTTCCAGAGGTACTGCAAAATTCAGTTGTAGTCAAGGCGGACGTTTCACATGATATTTGCTGCGGTAGTTACCAGCAACTTATAAGTACCTTAAAAACATCTGTTAAGAACCATAACAAATACCTATCACGGGTCATTCATGGCACATTTGTAATAGAAAAGAATGTTGTTAGTAGAAGTAGGAAAGTGCGCATGACCATATATGACAAAGCAGCAGAGATGCAACTCAAAGCCAATCAAGAGTATCTTGACCGATTAAGTAACAGGGATGAGTTGGCAGAATATTTCAAAGATAGAGTTCGGTTTGAACTCAATCTCAATTCGATGGAACAGATACGAAAACACCTCAATATCCATGATACGATGTTATACAATGTATTACATGCTGAAGCCAATCCAATAGTAGAGTTTATAGATAAAGCATTTGTATTAGAAGACCCAGCGCCAATAGATATGAAGTTACGAGATATAGAGAGGTTGGCTTTGTTGGAAAGCGTAGATAGAGATGTAACCAAACTTGAAATGATAGTGCGTAAGCATAGCTCGCCAAAATCACACATCAGCCAACTCATGCAACCATATCGCAACCTACTAAAGACCATAGAACAAAAGGGCGAGAACTATCTACTATCCATTCGTAATGTATTATTAGTAGAGATATTTTTAGCCTTTATTGTATCAATATAAATATGATACTTTTTAATCTTATAATAGTATAGAAATACCAAGTAATAGTGTATGATAATAACCTAAAAGATTGTTTTCATACATTATTACCAAGGGATATCCAGTAATGTTTTCTTATATTCTTTTTCCAATTCTTCAATTGAATTAAAGCGTATAAGCTCATTCCCTATATATGCAATGCCATCTACTCTCCTGCTTTCACGAAATAGATTTGCAACAGGGACTTCCAGCGCATCAGCAATTTTAATGATAGTGTCAAGTTGGGGGTTGCCATGCAGGGCTCGAGCCAGACTTGCAGGTTTAATACCAATCTTCTTTGCTAACTCCGCCTTGCTAATGTCTCGTTCTTCACAATAGAATTTGACATTTCGTGCAAAATCATGTATAGTCATAATATCAAAATTTTTGCAAAGGTAATCAAAATAAATCAAACCAACAAGAAAAATTTGATTAAATTCTAATAAAATCATATTTTATTTACTTAAATTCTAATTTTATTGCATAAAAATTTGCATATGTAATTAACTTTTAGTATCTTTGCAGTGTTTTTAATTTACATTATACGTTAATTGATAAATCAAAATGAAGAAGGTTTGTATTTACGCAAGAGTTAGCACCCAAGGACAGGACTATCAACGTCAGTTAAGTGAATTACGAGAGTACGCAAGTCGCATGAACTACGAAGTTGTGAAAGAGTTCAGCGAAAAGATAAGTGGAGCAAAATCGGTGGCAGAACGTCAAGCATTGACCGAATTATTGGACTACGCTGCGGCAAATCGCATTGACAAACTGCTTGTGTATGAGTGTTCAAGAATTAGTCGTAGAGCGATTGATTTTCTTCAGGTAATAGAACAACTCACGCAAATGAAAGTGAGCGTATATATCCTTCAAAATGGGTTAGAGACGCTTATGGCTGATGGTTCTGTAAACCCCATAGCCCAGTTGGTTCTTGGTATAATTGGTCAATTTAATTCGATGGAACGAAGTCTAATTCGTAGTCGTATGTCCAGTGGTTACCAACATTTCCGCAGCAATGGTGGTAAAGTGGGTAGAAAAGAGGGGTACAAGAAGTCTAATGAGCAAATGAAAGAGCAATATAGCAAAGAATTATCCTTGCTCAAAAAAGGGTTGTCGCTGCGGAACATACAAGCCATAACAGGTACCAGTGTCAATACACTTCGAAAACTAAAAGTCATTATATCTTGACATTTTAATAAAAAATTGTATATTTGTTATAAAAGGATGTTTCTATGTAACAGATATACGATTTTGTTTTAAGCATTAGTCTGCTTTGGCGGCAGTAAAAGTCTTTCAAAAGAATACGAAAGAGCCTAAAAGACGAATAAGCGGTATCGAATACCGCACCCGTGAGGGGAAATTTTCCGAAAAGGATGTTAGATATAAAAAAGTACAAAGAAGATTTTGATAAGTTAGGTATATATGACGAACAAGAACAATTGGAAATATTAAACTCATTATTGCAACTTGCAATTATAACACAAAATAACTACAACAATATATATCAAGATAGTGATGACAAAGCCAATAGTACCATACAACAAGTTAGATAAGAGAGTAGCAGCACTATGGACACGAGTGTCAAGCCAAGACCAATTCAATAAGAACTGCTCATTAGAAACGCAACGAGAAATATGCGAGAGATATGCTCAAGCACATAACATAACCATCAAAGAGTATTTTGGTGGTACATTTGAAAGTGCTAAAAGCGAAGGTAAATTATATCAAGAAATGATAAATAAAGTGGCTCGTGATAGAGAGATAAATGTTATACTTGTTCATTCCTTTGATAGGTTTAGTCGTGCAGGAGATGAAGCCATTGCCACCAAAGCATATCTTAAATCAAAAGGGATATACGTAGTATCGGCAACACAAGCTACCGATCCAGACACCGCAGCGGGCGAGTTAATGGAAAATTTGCTATTCCTATTCAATAAGTTTGAGAATCAAATGCGTCGTTCTAAAACCTATGGTGGCACTATTGCAAGCCTTCAGCGTGGAGATTATTGTTTGCCTTGTCCACTTGGATATAACCGACACAAAGATGGCAAGAAATTGGTAATGGAAATCAACGATGATGGGCGTATTTTACGCAATGCTTGGGCATGGAGAGCGCAAGGAATAAACGAGATAGATATATGTCATAAACTCAATGCTATGGGCTTAAATGTCAAATATAAACGTCTCAACCAAATACTGAAGAATCCTATTTATTGTGGATATATTGTACACGATAAGCTAGAGGGTGGTCGGGTCAAAGGAAACTTTGAACCACTAATAGATGAAGAAACTTTCAATATTGCAAATGGATTTGGACATGTAGGATATGTCAAACAGAAAGTAAATGAACTATATCCACTCTGCGGTCATGTGAGATGCGCTGATTGTGGTTGCAAATTAACTGCGTATGAAGCGAAGAAGAAACATATACACTACTACAAATGCAGTACCAAACATTGCAAGAACAATAAAAGTCTCAAGATTATGCACATGCTATATACGGAGTTCCTCAAAAGATTTCAACTTAAACCCGAATTAGTCCCATTGTTTCAAAAAGTCATAAAGTTGGAATTAGGACATTTCAATGAGGAGCAAGACAAGGAAATAAAAACTATCAAGGCAAATAAAACCGAGGTAGAAAATAAGATAAAGAAAGTACAAGTTAGATGGGGATTAGGAGAGATAAGTCAAGATATTTATGATACTACTATCGGAACATTACAAACAGAACTATACAAAATCAACACTCAGTTGAATAGTTATTCTAAAAAGTTGTCGAACCTTGATAATATAGCACATAGTGTTAGTGTTATTGCCTCAAAATTAGGGAGTTTATGGGAAAATAGCAATTACGAAGATAGGGTTAAACTACAAAATTTGCTATTCCCTGAAGGGATTTTGTGGGATAAGGTTAAAGAAAATTATCGAACCATGAAAATCAACAAGGTGTTTGAAGTAATATCCTTATTACCAAATATTTACAATGATAAAAAAGAAAGAAACGATAATGAAAGTGCTTCATTATCGCCTCAAGTGGAGATAGCGGGATTCGAACCCGCGTCCAAACAAGGAACCAATATGCTTTCTACACGCTTATCTTGGCCTTCATTTTCGAGCAATAGCAAGACCCAAGCCACCAACCATTGCCTTATCTGCTAAAATCTCATTTCTGCATCGCAGCCTACAGAAACCAGCCCTGATATTTCCGCACCGCTTGATCCTATCAGCCTCTGGGCGTTGGCTTGGAGCGATGTCTCGGTTCAGCACCTTGTGCCGAAACTAGGCGAATCTACTATACTTCGATTACGCAGCGAGAGCTACAGTATTGTTGCCAGCTATAATGGCGAACCCGATTAACGAGCGGTATTCATGCTCGGCGTGCTTACATACCTGTTCTACCTGCTGTCAAAACCAAATATCCCCATAAAACAGATTTGCGCTGCAAAGGTAGTATAATTTGTTGAATTGTGCAAATATAATTCCAAATAAATTTTACTTTCTCGCAATTAGTACCATATATAATAACTACCCTTGCGCAAAAGTAGCGCAAGGGTAGCGGTATTCAAAAGCAAGCCCTTCGCTTGTTACTCCTTCTTGGTGGTTTTCTTAGCGCAAGGTTTTTTCTTTGCCTCTTTGAGCTGTTTTTCCAATTTCTCAATTTCCTTCTCTTGATTTTGGATGGTCTTAAGCAATTCATTCAACTCCTCATTCTCAATCGTAGTTGGATATTGCTCGTCTACTCGTTGGAGGAAATCAGAAAGGATGTTCATATAATTGATAAACGCATCGTACGCTGACTCATAGTGCGTCGCACCTTGATCAATATGGTTCATATAGTGCAAGTAATTCACGTCTTGCAGCAAGCGCCAATCGTGCTTCAGTTGCTTGTCTTGGCAAAGATGTACACGTTCAGCTACCGCAAACAATTTCTGCACAGCCTCGTTTTGCAAATCATTTCCTGTGTAAATACTCAAGTCCTTAGCCTCACCTGCCCATGTGATAGGATATGGAGCTACCACCACATCATTTGCGGCAAACTTCTTCGCTGCTTCAGATGGAGTCATAAAGCCTAAGTCATTTTCCAATGCAAAGTATGGCAATGCCTTCAAGAAATCAAAGATACCAGTCAATGCATGATGACGAACACCAAAGGTCTCTGCACCTACCCAAATATTTACCACTTGCTCTTCCTCTGGCAAAGCAGCTAATTGCAGAGCGTATTTCTCCGCATCCATTGGATAGTTATGCCAATTAGGGTCTGCAAAATGGAATGCCAACTCATCACTTACATTCGCATTGCGCAACAACATCTTCATCTTTGGAGCAGAAGCACTACTATACACATAGTTAGGACTCTTCCAACTCAATACATGTTTTGCACCCTCTGTCATCACAGTCTTATACCCTTGTTGGTACAAAGAAATTGCGATTTCATCGGAATAAACCAACTCTGTATTGCAAATAGTTGTGGATTGTTGACCAAAGAGTTCCTTCACCATTGCTTGTTGCAATTGCAATTGCTCAGCAGCTTCAGTCTCGCTGTACACAGTAGCCAACGATTGGCTATATGGTGTAGCTACAAACTCCACACACCCTGTCTCCGCCAACTCCTTCAGCACATCAATCATCTCAGGAGCAAACTGTTGGAACATCTCCAACATCACACCCGACACACTCAATGCACAATGGAAACGACCTTTAGACAGACGAATCATCTCTGTTATGGTCTTGCAAAGTGGCATGTAAGAGGTATTGATCAACCATTCTACATGCTCTTCAGTTTGCATGTCATCATAATAATAATGATCTTGACCAATCTCAAAAAAACGATAACGCTTCATCCTATAAGGAGCGTGCATCTGAAAACAAAAACAAATATTTTTCATGACTTTAAATATATTTACTGATTGATAATTGATTTTAATGATATAGCACCATATCATAGATACGACGCACCTTCAATCCAGCGTCATACCACTTGATATTATTTACCTCATCGCGACCAAGTTCGTTGAGCGACTTGTACATGGCAGGGTATTTAACTATGGCATAAATAGCATCCGCCATTGCATCAATATCCCAATAATCGGTCTTGATGGCATGCGAAAGAATCTCCGCACAACCCGATTGATGTGAGATAATAGATGGGCAGCCCACCTGCATTGCCTCCAGCGGAGAGATACCAAATGGCTCACTCACACTAGGCATGATGTATACATCCGAATCTGCCAATACCTCTTGCACTTGACGACCACGCATAAAACCTGGGAAGTGGAACTTATCCGCAATACCGCGTTGGGCAACAAGATCAATCATCTTGTTCATCATATCGCCACTACCAGCCATCACAAAACGCACACCGTCAGTCTTTGCTAACACACGGGCAGCAGCTTCCACAAAGTACTCTGGACCTTTCTGCATAGTAATACGACCGAGGAAAGTTACCAACTTATCTTTGCGCTCATGCTTCACGAATTCATCGGGATTAGCCAATGGTTCTACTGCATTATGCACGGTGCTTACCTTGCTTGGATCTTGACCATATTTCTCTATCACCGTGCGACGAGTAAGTTCGCTCACACACATGATATGATCGGCCTCATCCATACCTCTACGCTCAATGGCATATACAGTTGGGTTTACATTCCCACGACTGCGGTCAAAATCTGTAGCATGCACGTGGATCACCAATGGCTTGCCCGAGATCTGCTTTGCGAACACGCCTGCAGGGTAGGTCAACCAGTCATGGCTATGGATAATATCAAAATCCAATGCAGATGCCAACACACTGGCCACTGCCTCATAATTACCAATTTCCTCAAGCAAGTTATCTGGATAACGACCCGAGAACCCTACGCAACCCAAATCATCCGTACCAATGCGCGAATAATCATAGCGGATATTGTTGCGCAAGTGATAATATTCTTCAGGCGACATTTTGCCTTCCATACGTTGGCGTACATAATCGTAGTCATTCTCCTTCCAAACCACTGGCACACTGTTTGCACCAATGATACGCAAGAATGACTGATCTTCATCGCCCCAAGGCTTAGGAATAACGAAAGTTATCTCCATATCTTCCTGTTGCGCCATACCACGAGTTAATCCATAACTCGCTGTTCCTAAACCACCAAGAATATGAGGGGGAAACTCCCAACCGAACATCAATGCTTTCATTTCTCTTCGTATTGTTTTAAAGTGTTACATACTTCAATAACGGACGCTACACTTGGTGCATAACTCATACCACCATGTCCCTTAAATGGTGGATTACCATCATACAACTCGTTCAGCGTACCGATACATAGTTCGCTCATCTCTGCCTCATAACCTGTCAGCAATCGACGAATAAAACTCTCACCAGAATGTTGATATACTTTCAGATATGCAATCGCATATGCAGCAATTGTCCATGGCCATACTGGACCATTGTGGAAGTTACGATCGCGCTCCAACTGTCCGCCAATATACTCAGGGCGATAGCTACCGCTCTTTGGAGAAATAGTACGCAAACCCTTAGGTGTATACAACTCCTTTGTACAAATATCCACAACCGCCTTGCATTGACGACGATCAAGTGGCGAATATGGCAGCGATGCTGCGATAATTTGATTAGGACGTACCTCTTTATTATGGTAGTCACCATCCACATAATCATCTAAATACATCCCATTCCAGAAGGTCTTTACGAAACTATCCTTCGTGATCTCTGCTTGATATTCCATCAAATCGGCAATCTGTTCCTTGCCAAGACAGCGCTGAATAGCAGCAGTAAAGAGTCGTGCATTATACCACAATGCGTTCAATTCTACCACATAACCTGTTCGTGGAGTAATAGGACGTCCGTCCTCCACGGCATTCATCCATGTAGCTGGTCGCTCTTTACCATTTACCCACAACAGGCCATTATTATGCAAGAAGACACGTGGATGTTGTTGCCTACGAATAAACAACATAATATCTATAATCAGTTGGCCATACAATCGGGTCACTTCTTCTATCGAGGTATATGCTGCATATTCTTGCAGAGCATGGATAAACCACAACAACACATCAGGTTCATCCATTCCAGCTAGTTTACACTCCTTACCCTCCATAAAGTTACGTACCTCTTCTACAGCAGTCTTGTTTACAATTGCATCCCAGTACTCTGGGCGGCCAATACCCATCGTACAACCAGGCATTGCCAAAAATTCCTCCCGAGCCGATGCCTTAAACCATGGGTAACCAGCCAATAAATAACACTTATCACCCTCACGTTTATAGAATTGCGAAGCAGCATTTTTCAAACTGCCGAACATTGTATCACGAGCAGAACGGCGTTGGAACTCTTTTTCCCACAGCGTTTTAAGAGTCTTAGGATTCACCTCGCTAATACCCGCAGCAAAAATCACACTCTCGCCTTTTTTCATTGGCATCTCAAACCAACCTGGCACCAATTGATCTTCTTTATACGAGAAACCACGCTCCAATTCCTTCATATACTCTATGTCCTTATACCATGCTGGCGCGTGCGTGTACTCTACCTTTTTGGAGCATTGCATATACAATTCAGGAAACGATTCGTACATTCTTGCTACTCGGCCATTCTGCACCTCACGCATATCTGAATTGGCATTGCTATTCTCATGAGTCAATTCGTTGGTATTGCGGTATGCCAAGAATGGTTTCAGACGCAATGTTGTTGGCGAGTGCGCCTCCAATAGTGTGTAGCGAATCAATACACGTGGTTCAAAACTAACTAACATGCGCTCCTTAGTCAAAATCACACCACCCACACGGTAGGTTGTCTTACTAATCACCTCGCAATCAAACTCACGGATATATTTATGTCCGTTGGGCATGTAGAGGTTTTCGCCATACTGGTGAATACCCAAGTTAAACTCTGCACCGTGCTGAATCACGGTTTCATCCAAACTCCCCAAAAGCACATAATTGCCTTCTGGAAGAGGATCACCCAAAGGCAATACCAATTGCCCATGGTACTTACGTGTGTTGCAATCCACCAACGTAGTTGAGTTATAAGCACCCGCACGATTAGTACGAATCATCTCTTTACTCAAACTACGCTCCAAATTAATCAACAACGTCTTGTCAAAATTCAAGTAACTCATATCTTGTAAATTGTAATTATCTAACTAAACTTACCATCAAACTGCATCTCCGCATCCGCATAGAACTGCCGTATCTGTTGCTCATCCTCTCGCTTACAGATCAACAATACACCATTTGCCTCGGCTACAATACAATTCTCCAAACCTTGAATCACCGCCAAATGCCCTTTCGGCAGCGTCACAATATTTCCATGGCTATCATAGAAGGTAGCATCCGAGTGCAACGACACATTCTTCGCATCATCTTTTTCACTCAGTTCATACAACGACCCCCACGTACCAAGATCACTCCAACCAAAATCACTTGGCATAACATACACATTCTGAGCATGCTCCATCACACCATAATCAATAGATATACTTGGACAAGTAGGGAACATCTCCTGTATAAACACGTCCTCTGCACTCGTACCCATCTTATCTGCACCTTGTCTAAACTTTTGTGCCAACTCTGGCATATGCTCTTCCAATGCAGCTTCTATCGTGCGTAAATTCCAAATAAATATACCTGAATTCCACAAGAAATCCCCGCTTTCAACGAATATTTTTGCTAATTCCAAATTGGGTTTCTCCGTAAATGCCTTCACTTTGCACATTACATCTTCTCCCTGCACAACGTCACCCATCTGAATATATCCATATCCGGTCTCAGGGCGAGTTGGCTTCATTCCTAGAGTCACCAAAGCAGCATTATCCTCGATAAAATCAAAACACTTGACAATAGTATCTCTAAAATTATCCTCTTGCAATATCAGGTGATCACTTGCCGCCACCACAACATTCGCATTCTCATCCTTCGCCATCGCTCTAATACGCGCCATGGCATAGGCAATACACGGTGCTGTATTTCTGCGTGCAGGCTCACACAACACCTGACTAGATTGTAAATCCGGTATCTGCTCCAACACTTGATCACGATATATCACATTCGTCACAATCAAGATGTTTTCAACCGGTACCAGCGGACGAAATCTGTCTATCGTCATCTGCAGCAAACTGCGCCCCGCACCAAAAAAGTCTAGAAATTGTTTCGGCTTCTCATTGCGGCTAAATGGCCAGAAACGGCTACCAACACCGCCCGCCATAATTACACAATAGTTGTTTTCTTTCATGATATATTACTACGTTACTATGTTCAAATCACACTACTTCCAACAGCCTGCAAAGATACAACTTTTTTTTGAATGCTGCAACTCTTTTATGTTTTATTTTCCTTGAACATGTTGTAAAACATTTTTGCATATCAACCTTACACACTCAACACCCACACACATATCATTTTATATACACCTTCGTCTCCCTATATTTACCCATATTATAGTTAGTTATTAGTTAGTTATTAATTAGTTATTAATTAGTTATTAATTAGTTACTCCTATATTTTTATAGAAATTATGGATAAAAAATACAAAAATTAGACATTGTACATTGCCAAATCGTAAATATTTTGTACCTTTGCGTGCCGATATATGCGAATATGAAATACTTTAAGATCTTACCTGTTCTTTTGGCGATAGCACTATTCTCCTCTTGCCAACGCCGTGTTGTACCCAAACCAATGGGCTACTTCCGAATAGCCATTCCTGATACCGCGTATGCATATGCAACGCTCAAGGGTTATCCATACACCTTTCGCCTATCTAACAATGCCTATATTGACACTCGACCACAAGATGGTGAGCAATATTGGATCGATATTCAATATCCTAATCTCAACGCCACTATCCACTGCAGCTATAAGCCTGTTCAAAACAACTTCCGAGCACTCGCTCACGATGCACAGGAGTTCCTATACAAACACACCACAGTAGCCTCTGCAATACCCATGCAAGAGTTTGCCAATCCAAACAACCACGTATGGGGACTTTTCTCGCGGTTACAAGGCAACACGGCTACACCTATACAATTCGTACTAACCGATTCTACCAAACATTTCTTTAGAGGATCGGTCTACTGCAATTGTATTCCTAATCAAGACTCATTGGCTCCCATACACGAATATATACAACAAGATGTACGCATGATTATGGAGTCAATGGAATGGCGATAAAACCGACAGAAATGAATATATTATCCTACATCAATAATTGTCATAACCAGCGACATCCGTTGTTGGCTATTCTTATAGATCCCAACAAAACTGATGCTTACCATCAACTGCTACCATACCTTCAACTGGCAGATTTGATCTTTGTCGGTGGAAGCACAGGCGATTCTATCGAACCTTGTATTGCGACTTTACGTCAACACACGTTTGCTCCTCTCATCATTTTCCCTGGAAATATCGCACAATTTTCAGCCAATGCTGATGCGCTATTATTCCTCTCACTTCTTAATGCTTCCACAGCTGATATGCTCATTACACCACATATCGAAATCGCCAAGCATGTCATAAAATCTGGCATCGAATCTATCCCAATGGGATATATCCTATTAGACGGCGAGCGAAAAAGTAGTGTTGAAATCGTATCAAATTGCCAACCAATACCTCAAAATGAAATAGAAAAAATCATCTCCATCACCCTCGCAGGACAACTTCTTGGAAAACAAGTTATTTATCTTGAAGCTGGGAGTGGGGCAAAAAAGCCCGTATCCACCGATATTGTACATGCAGTACGCTCACAACTGCGAGTACCTCTTATTGTAGGAGGAGGAATCTGCACACCACAAGCCATGATCCAGGCTTTTGATGCAGGAGCAGATATTGTGGTGATAGGTAATCATTTTGAGCAACATCCAGAAGAATTACCCGTATTTATCCATACATTATCAGAATATGCTACCATCACTCCAAGATGACGAACGCTATATGCGTATGGCACTTGCAGAGGCCAAACAGGCATTCGCCCAAGGTGAAGTGCCCGTCGGTTGTGTAATCGTTGCTAATGGGCAAGTGGTAGGACGTGGGCACAACCTCACAGAGACATTGGCAGATGTAACAGCTCATGCCGAAATGCAAGCCATCACCGCAGCAGCAAGCACCCTCGGAGGCAAATACCTTGCACAGTGCACATTGTACGTCACGGTAGAACCATGTATCATGTGCGCGGGTGCAATAGGATGGTCACAAATCAAAAGAGTGGTCTATGGAACTGTCGATAAAAAACGCGGTTTCACTTTTTTTGCACCAAAGGCATTGCATCCAAAATGTTCGGTTTCATCGGGGATATTAGAGTATGAATGCCGAGAATTAATGCAATCATTCTTTGCTCAAAAACGATAAATAATACTACCATATGAAAAAGTCAATCCGAACCATCATCCAACTAGTATCATTAGTCGCATTAGCGGCATTATGTATCTATCTCTTTCCCCGTTACACAAATCCGTTCAAATACCATTTCGAGGTAGGGCAACCATGGGGATATGGTCTAGTGACTGCAGAATATGACTTCCCAATCTATAAACCCGAATCTCAACTGCAAGAAGAGTATGCACAAGCCATGAAGGATTATACACCTTGCTATACGCTTGACCCGCATGCTGTACCAACCGAACTATATATCGTATCCATCGAAGAAATGGAACGTATCATTCAATCACAATGCTCTCGAATATCCATTGTCAATAATCGCGTATCCACACCTATTGATATCAATCAGCTTTACACCCCAAAAACAGCTTATCAACTCATTCACAGCGAATTAAAACCTAATCTACTATACGATTCTATTACTTCTACAAATCTTAAAAATAATATTCGATCCACTATATCACCAACCCATGGCATGGTACAAGCAGGTGAAAAGATTATAGATACTGGTGAGATCGTCACTGCAGACAAAGCTCAACAACTCCATTCACTCCGTCGATCCATGGAGGATCGTAATATATCCAAACGCCAAACATTATTCTCCATTATAGGAAGTAGCGTTTGTATCCTTCTTCTGTTGATAATTTTCTTCTTATACCTCAATACATATCGACGTAAACTATTGGACAAAATGCGGCACATATTATTTTTCACTATGTTAATGGCGATTATTATCTCTATTGCGGCCTTTGTTCTGCGCTATGCACCTACAGGATATATCTATATCGTTCCATTCACGTGGTGTCCAATTATCACACGCGTATTTTACGATTCGCGAACAGCCATCTTCATACACATCATCACCACCTTTATCGTGTCGCTTGTAGTCCCAGCTCCATTTATCTTCCTTCTTATTCAAATACTTGGCGGAATTGTAGCGGTAATCAGTTTGCGCGACATGACACAACGAGCACAATTGGCACAAACTGCTCTCTTCATCCTACTTGCCTACTCATTAATTTACACAGCCGCTACTCTACTCATAGCTGGTAATATCACAGCAGTGGAGTATCGCTACTACTTCTATTTTGCCATCAATGCTGTATTGGTAATATGCTCATATGGTTTGATTTTCCTCTTCGAACGATCATTTGGTTTGTTAAGTAATATCACATTGGTTGAGCTCACCAATGTCAACTCTAATCTCATGCTCTCATTCGCAGAAAAAGCACCTGGCACCTTTCAACATTCGCTACAAGTCAGCAACCTTGCCACCGAAGCTGCCAAACGTATTGGTGCGAAAGTGCTACTCGTGCGCACGGGTGCACTCTACCATGATATAGGTAAAATGAGCGCACCAAATCACTTCATTGAGAATCAAACAGGGGATAATCCACTACAAGCAATGGCCTGCGATGAAGCTGCCAAGGTAATTATCAACCACGTTGAAGAAGGCGAAAGAATTGCACGCAAACATCATTTGCCCGAAGTCATCGTACATTTCATCCGTTCACATCATGGTACTTCTGTCACACGCTATTTCTACAACACTGCAGTCAATGCGGCCATCGCTGCCGGCAAGACGGCGGCTAATGTACACAAGGATGATTATACCTACCCAGGGCCAAAACCTGCATCCAAGGAAGCAGCCATCCTCATGATGGCGGATGCTATTGAAGCACGTTCACGTACGCTCAATGAGTTAACCGAACAATCTATTGCCAACATGGTTGATCAGATGATAGATGCACAAGTAGCTGACGGACAATTCTCTGAGACATCACTCTCCTTCAAAGACCTTGAGGATATTCGCGCTATTTTTAAACAGAAACTCATTGAAATCAATCACCATCGCATCACCTACCCGACCATTCAAGAGAACAAATAACCATTATGAAACATAAATTGTACCTCGCTCCCATGGAGGATGTCACCGATCCTGCCTTTCGTTTACTCTGTAAGCGATTTGGTGCGGTGCGTGTATATACCGAGTTTGTCAATGCTGATGCGTTAGTACGCGATGTTGTTTCCACAACCCGCAAACTACAAATCAGCGATGAGGAACGCCCTGTTACCATCCAGATTTATGGTCGTGAACCTGAGAGCATGGCAGACGCAGCACGTATCGTAGAGCAAGCAAAGCCCGATTTCATCGACATCAACTTCGGTTGTCCAGTCAAAAAAGTCGCTGGTAAAGGTGCGGGGGCAGGGCTCCTCAAAGATATCCCTAAGATGCTAGACATCACCCGCGCAGTGGTAAATGCTGTCAAGACCCCCGTGACAGTCAAAACACGTTTAGGATGGGATGACAACAATCGTATCATCACCGAAATTGCCGAACCCCTTCAAGATTGTGGTATCACCGAATTAGCCATCCACGGTCGCACACGTAGCCAAATGTATCGAGGAGATGCGGATTGGTCGCTTATTCGAGAAGTGAAAAATAACCCTCGAATCCATATACCTATCATTGGCAATGGAGATGTTACTACCCCCGAACAGGCGAAGAAATGTTTCGATGAATTCGGCGTAGATGCTATCATGGTGGGGCGGGCTACTTTTGGTTGCCCATGGATATTCGAGGATATGCAGCACTATCTCACCACAGGCCAACTACTGCCACCGCGTAGTATGCAATGGTGTGTTAATATACTTAAAGAACATGTCGAACGCAGTATCCAATGGATCGGCGATGAACGTAAGGGTATTGTGCATAGCCGTCGCCACTTTGCGGCATCACCTGCATTCAAGTGTCTATACGATTTCCGCCAAACACGTATTGCTCTTCTGCGCGCAGAATCGAAAGCAGAAGTATTCCAAATCATGGATGAGATCGTAGAAAAGTGGGGATAACAAGACGATTGTTGTATTTTTTTTTGAAAATATTTGGTCAGTTCAAAAAAAAGCAGTACCTTTGCGGCGCATTTCGATTTGATGAGTGCAAGTTTGGTACCTTGCCCGAGCGGTTAGGGATCGGTCTGCAAAACCGGGGACGGCGGTTCGAATCCGCCAGGTACCTCCAAAGAAAGCCGCTACAAAAAGCGGCTTTTTTAATTTCAAAGCGTAGGATATGCAGGAAATAGAACAAATAACGCAACAAGAGTATAAGTACGGTTTCACTACAGATGTAGAGACCGATATTATTCCTGTGGGGTTAAATGAAGATGTGATCCGTCTCATCTCCTCAAAAAAGAACGAACCAGAATGGTTGCTTGAGTTTCGCCTCAAAGCCTACCGTAAATGGTTAACTATGCCACATCCTAATTGGGCGCATCTGCAAATTCCAGAGATTGATTTCCAAACGATATCCTATTATGCTGCACCTAAGACACATACTAGTGATGAGAAAAAGGAAATTGATCCTGAGCTTATGAAGACCTTCGACAAACTGGGTATTCCGCTCGAAGAACGTGCTGCACTCGCAGGTAATATGGCCGTAGATGCGGTAATGGACTCTGTTTCGGTTAAGACCACTTTCCGAGAGACACTTGCAGAGAAAGGTATCATATTCTGCTCTATCTCTGAAGCCGTACAAGAGTATCCCGAATTGGTCAAGCAATACCTTGGATCCGTGGTGCCTGCTAATGATAATTTCTATGCAGCACTCAATTCGGCTGTATTCTCTGATGGTTCATTTGTATATATTCCTAAAGGTGTTCGCTGCCCAATGGAACTCAGCACCTATTTCCGCATCAACGCTGGCAATACTGGCCAATTCGAGCGCACGCTCCTCGTGGCTGATGAGGGCGCCTACCTCAGTTATCTAGAGGGATGTACCGCTCCGATGCGCGATGAAAACCAATTGCATGCTGCTATCGTTGAAATCGTGGTTCACAAAGATGCTGAAGTAAAATACTCTACCGTACAAAACTGGTATCCTGGTGACAAAGAGGGAAAAGGCGGTATATATAATTTCGTCACTAAACGTGGTATCACCTACGAAAATGCACGACTCAGTTGGACACAAGTAGAAACAGGATCGGCCATCACATGGAAATACCCAAGTTGTATTCTCAAAGGCGACAATTCTAGCGCAGAGTTCTATTCTGTGGCTGTTACCAACAACTATCAACAAGCCGACACAGGTACCAAAATGATCCACATCGGTAAGAATACGCGCTCGCGCATTATTAGTAAGGGTATATCTGCAGGTAAGAGCCAAAATGCGTATCGCGGACTGGTACGTGTGCTGCCTAATGCCGAGAATGTGCGCAACTACAGCCAATGCGACAGTCTTTTATTAGGAGATAAATGTGGTGCACACACCTTCCCAACCATGCGCATACAAAATCCTACTGCTATCATCGAGCACGAAGCCACGACTAGCAAGATTAGCGAAGATCAACTCTTCTACTGCCAACAGCGAGGCATAGGAGTAGAAGATGCAGTCGGATTAATCGTCAATGGATACGCCAAAGAGGTGATGGATAAGCTGCCAATGGAATTTGCTGTAGAAGCACAAAAACTCTTACAAGTCAGCCTAGAAGGGTCGGTCGGTTAATCAAACAAAGTCGGCGAGTCGTTATCAAAACGCTTTAAGATATTTCGCATCAGAGTCTCACGAATCAAACGCGAGCGATTGGTCACTGTATATTGTTCACAATACCGCTCTAATGCACGCATCTCACTATCATTCAGCAAAATAGACACCTTATTTTTGCGAGGTGCTGGTTTGCTATGGTATTTCTTTACTACTTTCATGTGTGCTCTTTTTACATCAAAATAGTATGGCTACTTTTGCTCCAAAAGAGACAAAATTCACTCCCTTATGATTGATATAATATACTTCTTCTTGGGTGGATGGATTCAATACAGTCTCTACTACATCCGCCTTTGCCTGTTGCCATTCTACATTTAGCCCCACTACGATGCTCGTATTCTCATTTACTACATAATGCCAACCTAGTTCCGCACCCGCACATATACCACCTTGTACCTTCTTGTTCGTAGAGATGCCATAGCCAATATTTATCCCCACTGTTGGTGAATGTCTTTGGTCCGTCAAAATGGAAGAAACTACTGCTTGCAATGGAATAAATGAATAGGTCTTATCACTCACTATTTTAGCTCTATATCCTACTTCACCACCTACGAACATGCGTTTACCATCCATTACATTCGCTCCTACCATCAAATCAGCACCTGCATATCCGCCCCAACCCATATCGGGTACATACAAGACACCACCCATGGCTTGCAAACGCAACGAGACAGCACTCTGTTTTCGTGATACATTATCTCCTTTTTCTGTCTGCAATTCAGTCTCATTCTCATCCATTGTTATCGCACTCACCTCACTCATAGGATATTGATAGCGCATGCCGTTATTGGCACGAATAATTACTACCTCACTATTTCGCAACATGATCTCGCCTTGCACTTGCTGCCCAGAATGCAACACAACAACCTCCGCTATTAGTACCGACGAAAGTAGTAGAAAACAAAGGGATAATATATATTTTTTGCAATTCAAAACTTTTCACAAAACATTTAGCGTGCAAAAGTACAAAAAAAAACGCACTTCTGCAAGAGATGTGCGTTTTTTCTATCATTTTCCACTTCGAGTGTTCACTTTTCAGTTTTTCGTTTCCGATTCCGCCTTATCATTTTCCTCGTCTAATTCGGACATTTCTTCAATTTGGTTAATATACTCCTCCCATTCTGTTGTGCGTTTTTTTCTTCCTGTTTTTTTATTTATCCATTCACCTAGTTTCCGTTGCCATTCGGGGAAGAATAAGTTTAATAAAGTTAGCACCAGCAGCAAAACAAAAATGACTTTTTCATATAATTCAAACTCAAACCGACCATTATTATAGTTGTCCACCAATAATAGAACTATAACCATGATACTAAAGACTCCATATACGATTCTAGATTTCCTTTCTACAAGAGGTGTACTCATTTTATGTATTTGCTCTTTTACCGTTTGCAAGTTTCCAGAGCGAATATCCTTTATCTTTATAATTGAAGTCCCTATAATTAACATAGCTAGCATTATTGCCGTTGTTATAGTTCCCCATATCAGTTGAAAGTCAGTATGTGTTCCTTCAAACCATGCAAAGTTCATTATCCATAGTGCAACCGTTGGAGTCGCAATGAGTAAAATTCCTACCCACATAAAGACTTTAAAGCGCAATGCTTTCCGAAACATCAATTTCCGCAAGTTCTTTTCATTCACAATCTCCTGTTTATTCAGTTTTTCTTTCAGCGCAGCCATTTGTTCGCGCATTTCTTGCAATTCATCCATAATATTTATTCGTTAAAGGTTAATGGTTACTGTTTCTTCAATTGTTCACGAATACGCACCAGTCGTACAGACACATTTTTCGCACTAATGCCTACAATTTCCCCGATTTCATCGTAACTCAGGTTCTCCAACCAAAGCATGATAATCGCTCTGTCGAACACGCCCAGTTTCTGAATCCGCTTGTACAGCATCTGCACTTGCTCCATGTCTTTGTCATTTTCATCGAACAAGTCAATATCCACCGCCAACGGTATACGCTCGCCGCGCCTTTTCGCTTGTCTATCCATCGAGATACAGGTGTTCATTGTCACGCGATATACCCATGTCTCAACCTTACTCTCATTACGAAATTTCTCAAAGCCCTGCCACAGATGAATCAATGTCTCTTGAAAGAGATCATCTATCTCATCCTTGTCTTTGGAGAACATATAGCAGATACTGTATATCGTGCTTTTCTGCTCCTTGACCAGGGCTGCAAATTCTTTTTCGTTTTGTTTCATATCTCTCACTAGTTTGTTTTTATGCTACCTTTTCCCTGTAAATCTTAGGTGATTCTTAGGTTATTTATAGGTTATTCAGCAACTTTCACTATAAGATTAACATACCTTACGGCGAACTTTTTACTAATGTTTACCCATTAGACGCACCACCTATCTAATTTACTACAACATTTTTTCACGTTCTTCAAATATTTTGCAAAGATACGCTAAAATTTGCGTATTTGCAAAAAATATTGTAACTTTGCACCCGATATTAAACATGGAACTCCCATAGCGAAGCGTCCAATAGGCGGAACGCCGTCCTATAGCCCGCAGGGCGTCCAATAACCAACCAATAAATATGTTCATCATCGGCATTGCGGGCGGTACCGGCTCAGGAAAAACAACCGTGGTACGCAAACTCATCGAGCGCCTTCCAAAAGGCGAAGTAGTCGTTATTCCTCAGGACTCTTACTACAACGACAGTAGTCATGTGCCTTTCGAGGAGCGTCAGAATATCAATTTTGACCATCCTGATGCTTTCGAGTGGCCTTTACTCGCAAAGCATATCGAAATGCTCAAAAATGGCGAATCCATCGAGCAACCTATCTACGATTACATCACCTCCTCGCGCCAACAAGAGACCGTTCATGTGGATCCACGCGAAATTATCATCGTAGAGGGCATCATGGCATTGCACGACCCTGTTCTTCGCAAACAAATGGACCTCAAGATTTTTGTGGACGCGGATGCCGACGACCGCCTTATCCGTGTAGCACAACGCGATATTGTAGAGCGCGGACGAACAATAGAGGCTGTCATGGAGCGCTACCAACGTGTCCTCAAACCAATGCATGAGCAGTTTATCGAGACTTGCAAACGCTATGCAGATGTAATTATCCCTCAAGGCGGGCACAACAACGCTGCTATCAACATGCTTGTCAAATTCATCAAGCAAGAGCTCAAAGAGAAAAATAAGTAACAACAAAGCGATCTAACCTCTAACAGCGAAGCGGTCTACAATGCTCTATCTCCAGCTCTTTTGGACATACCTCAAGATCGGAACCTTCACCATCGGTGGAGGATATGTGATGTTATCACTAATTGAGCACGAGATAGTCGATCGCAAAGGATGGATTGACCGAGAGGAGTACCTCAATATGATTGCTTTAGCACAAGCCGCACCAGGTTTAATTGCGGTGAATTCAGCCATTTTTATCGGTTGGCGCATCGGAGGATGGCGTGGGGTGATTGCCACTGTCTTGGGCGCAGTCCTTCCATCTTTCTTCATTATTTTGGCAATTGCCATGCTCTTCCAAGATTACAAGGACTACCCTGCAGTAGAGGCTATCTTCAAAGGTATTCGCCCCGCAGTAGTAGCATTGATTGCTGCACCTCTCGTTAGAATGGCACATAGCGCCAAGATTACTTGGGCAACAGCTATCATACCTATCGCTGGGGCATTGTTAATCTGGCTTGGCGGCCTCTCACCCGTATGGATCATCCTAGTTACCGCCTTGACCACACTACTATACACATGGCTTAAGGAAAGGAAAAAAGCATGATTTACTTACAACTATTCCTCAGTTTTCTCAAGATCGGGCTCTTTGGTTTTGGCGGTGGATTGGCGATTTTTTCGCTGATTCAGCACGAGATTGAGACGCATGGTTGGATGACCCAAGAGGAGTTCGTAGATATCCTTGCTGTTAGCCAAGTCACTCCCGGACCGATTGGGATCAACTGCGCCACATACGTTGGTTATACCGCTACAGGAAATGTGTGGGGCAGCATTATCGCCACTACAGCCATTGTGATTCCAAGTTTGATTATTATGCTGACGTTATGCAAAATATATTTCGTCATAAGTACCCGATTTCAACGAAATATCTACTTCCAAAATACCATGCATACACTACGCCTATCGGTACTCGGTATGATTGCTGCTGCGGCACTATTGCTGATCAAGCCAATCAACCAACCATCTGTCAGTTTTATTGATTGGCGCAGTTGGACTATTTTTGGCATAGTATGCCTATTCACTATCTTGCCATTACTACTTCAGAAAGTCCAATTCAACGGCAAAAAACTTCTTAACATCCTATCTCATCCTATCATCTTAATCATTCTTGCAGGGGTTGTAGGGTATCTTATTTATTAATCTCAACTAACGAGTTTAGATAAGAATTATTTTATAGTCATTCTATTCTCACGGTAAAAAAAAGTATTTTTTCTTGCGTATGTGAGAAAAAAATAGTAATTTTGCACCCGATTTTGATTTTGGTGGATTGTGCCACCTTTGAAACCTGGAAAATTTTATAAACTAGTTTATACAAAAATTTTATGATTAACTCTCAAGACGTAAAGAACGGCGTATGTATCCGCATGGACGGCCGTTTGTATTTTGTAATTGACTTCCTGCACGTTAAGCCAGGAAAGGGTAACACCATTATGCGTGTTAAGTTTAAAGATGTAGTAGACGGTCGCGTATTGGAGCGCCGCTTCAACATCGGTGAGAAACTCGAGGATGTACGCGTTGAGCGCCGTCCATACCAATACCTCTACAAAGAGGGTGAGGAGTACATCTTCATGAACCAAGAGACTTTCGAACAAGTACCTATCGGTCACGACCTTATCACTGGCGTTGACTTCCTCAAAGAGGGTTTTGTTTGCGACGTTGTATCTGACGCTTCTACCGACACTATCCTCTTCGCTGAGTTGCCAACCAAGGTGGAGTTGGTTATCTCTTACACCGAGCCAGGTCTCAAGGGCGATACTGCTACCAACACCCTCAAGCCTGCTACTCTCGAGACAGGTGCTGAGATCCGTGTACCTCTCTTCTGCAACGAAGGTGAGACTATCCGCGTAGATACCCGCGATGGTAGCTACTGCGAGCGCGTTCGCTAATCAATAATTTAGTTTGGTCTGTGTGGAAACAACAATACTACACCACACTGCACCATTCTAAACAATACTAAACAATGTAAAAGTTTCAAAGGTTTCAATCATTCAATACTGAGACCCTTGAAACTTTTTGCAATTATGATAGTTGACAACCCTAAAATAGACCTCCCTATCCTTCACCTCGTGGGTGAAGAGGCTGACCGTCTTGGTTTAGAGTGTTATGTGATTGGTGGCTGGGTGCGCGACCTCTTCCTCCATCGCGAGAGCATCGACATTGATGTAGTCGTCGTTGGTAGTGGCATCTCCCTTGCTCAAGCCGTGGCCAAACGCCTTGGCAAAAAGGCACACTTAAGTGTCTTCAAGACCTACGGCACAGCCCAAGTCAAGCGTGGCGACATCGAACTGGAGTTCGTGGGTGCCCGCCGCGAGAGTTACCAACATGACTCCCGCAACCCTATCGTGGAGGACGGTACGCTCGAAGACGACCAAAACCGTCGCGATTTTACTATCAATGCCATGGCTATCTGTCTCAACAAAGATCGCTATGGCGAACTCCTTGACCCCTTTGGCGGCATGGAGGATATGCAAGAGTGCACCATCCGCACCCCGCTCGACCCCGACATAACCTATTCCGATGACCCTCTGCGCATGATGCGTGCCGTGCGTTTCGCTACTCAACTCGGCTTCTATCTAGATAGAGAAACCTTCGATTCCATCGAGAGAAATCGCGAACGAATCAAGATTATTACCCGCGAACGCATTGCCGAAGAACTCAATAAGATCATGCTCTCGCGCCGCCCTTCTGTGGGATGGCTTTTGCTAGACAAAACAGGACTCCTTCCGCTCATTTTCCCCGAACTTGCTGCTCTCAAAGGCGTAGAGACCAAAGACGGAAAAGGGCACAAGGATGTCTTCTACCATACCCTCCAAGTTTTGGATAATTTGTCGATGAAATTATCGTCCGAGCAAATGCAAGGTAAGAAATCGGACAATTTGTGGCTTCGTTGGGCAGCTTTGCTCCACGATATCGGCAAACCCAAGTCCAAAGCATGGGACGATCAAGCGGGCTGGACATTCCGCAACCACAACTACCTCGGTGCCAAGATGATTCCCCGTATCTTCAAGGCGATGAAACTGCCGCTCAACGAGAAGATGCAGTATGTCATCAAGATGGTGGACCTCCACATGCGCCCTATCAACCTCATTGAGGATACAGTCACCGACTCGGCTGTTCGCCGCCTCTTGTTTGAAGCGGGCAACGACATTGATGACCTCATGCTTCTCTGCGATGCAGACATCACTTCTCGCAACGAGGAGAAGGTGCGCCGTTTCCGTAAGAACTACGAACTGGTGCGGCAAAAGATGATCGAGCTCGAGGAGAAGGACCGTATCCGCAATTTCCAACCGCCCGTGCGTGGCGAAGAGATCATGCAACTGCTCGGTCTCGAACCTTGTGCCCGTGTCGGCGAACTCAAAAACGCAATCAAAGATGCAATCTTGGACGGCATCATACCCAACGAGTACGAAGCCGCCAAAGCATATTTATTAAAGATAGCAAACGAAATAAAATAACTTCCACTATTTACTTAAGATTCAGCGGTTGCGTTTTGGAATGTTCTCCAAAATGCAGAGCGGTGGCAATAAAATCAGAGACGAGGAATAAAAGATTTATTAGATTTCTCGAACCCTTAGGGCGAGTAGGAGGTTTAAAATTATAACATATGAAAAAGTATGATTTTCTCATCATCGGTGGCGGTGTAGCGGGCATGAGTTTCGCCCTCAAGGTCGCTCGCGCACAGAAGTATCGTATTGCACTCTGCTGCAAGACGACCCTCGAAGAAACCAACACCAGCCGTGCGCAAGGCGGTATCGCCAGTGTAACCAACATGCTCGTAGATGACTTCGAGAAGCATATCCACGACACCATGGTGGCGGGCGACTGGCTCAGCGACCCTGCTGCGGTAGAGCAAGTAGTGCGCCAAGCCCCTAAGCAGATCGAGGAACTCGTCAACTGGGGCGTGAACTTCGACAAAAAGGACGACGGTACCTTTGACCTCCACCGTGAGGGCGGACACTCCGAGTTTCGTATCCTCCACCATGCTGACGATACAGGCGCAGAGATCCAACGTGGACTCATGGCTGCGGTACGCAACAACCCCTATATTGATGTCCTCGAAAATCATTTCGCCGTAGAGATCATTACCCAACACCACCTCGGCGTGCGTGTCACTCGTCGCACTCCCGATATTGAGTGCTATGGTGCCTATATCCTCAACCCTGAGACGGGCAAGATTGATACCTACCTCAGCCGCATCACCCTCATGGCAACAGGCGGCACAGGCGCAGTCTATGCTACCACCACTAACCCTAATGTGGCTACGGGCGATGGCATCGCCATGGTCTATCGTGCCAAAGGACAAGTCAAAGACATGGAGTTTGTACAATTCCACCCAACTGCCCTGTATAACCCTGCAGAATCTCACCCTGCTTACCTCATTACCGAGGCGATGCGTGGTTACGGAGGTATATTGCGCCTACCTAATGGCGAGGAGTTTATGCAGAAATACGATCCACGCCTCTCTCTCGCCCCACGCGACATCGTCGCACGTGCTATCGACAACGAGATGAAGATCCACGGTCTCGACCATGTCTGTCTCGATGTCACACACAAAGACCCCGAAGAGACAAAACACCACTTCCCTAATATCTACGCCAAGTGCCTCAGTCTTGGTATTGATATCACCAAGGAATATATTCCTGTTACCCCATGTGCGCACTATATGTGTGGCGGTATCAAGGTGGACTTGGATGCGCAATCCTCTATCCGTCGTCTGTATGCGGTGGGTGAGTGCAGTTGCACAGGCTTGCATGGTGGCAATCGCTTGGCTTCTAACTCCCTCATCGAGGCAGTTGTTTATGCAGATGCGGCAGCCAAACACTCGCTCAGTATGATCGAAACTTACGATTTCAACGAGAATATCCCTGACTGGAACGACGAAGGCACCATGACCAACGAGGAGTATGTCCTCATTTCGCAGGATATGCGTGAGGTGGGTCAAGTGATGTCCACCTATGTGGGTATTGTCCGCAGCGACTTACGTTTGCGCCGTGCTTGGGAGCGTCTAGATTTGTTGTATGAAGAGACCGAAGACCTCTTCAAACGTGTCAAGGCCACCAAGGATATCTGCGAGCTGCGCAATATGATCAATGTGGGTTATTTGATCACTCGCCAAGCCCTCGAGCGCAAAGAGTCCCGTGGCTTACACTACACCATTGACTATCCCAAAAGCCCCGACACCAACACCAACGAAGTGTGGTAATCTTTTTCCTCCTTGCCGCAGGGATGTGTTGTTTCCTTGCGGAATTGTTGTGGGAATATGTTGTTTGTGTTGGTGTTAAAAATAATTGTCACAATTGTTAATGTTATTGTTTAGATCCGAGTTATTTGTTTTCTAATCTCAACTCGTATATAATTTTCTATACAGAGCACTTCCTCCGAAGTGCTCTTTTTTGTTACCTTCGCTACAGCCTATCGCCTAATAGGCGCAGCCGTCCTGTAGATAGGCAATAAATGTTTATCACTTTTCTGTTACATGGAGGTACTATAACCGCCCCGAATTGTGTGGTTATTGTCTGGTTATAGTATGGTTATTGTGTGGTGCAAGTAGGGAAAATATGCCTATTCTTGTAGCGAAATGTATAAATAAAGCATTTTTTGTCAATGATATTTGTATTTGTCAGAAAATAGCACTACCTTTGCGGTGAAATAGAATAGCCACAATAACGAATATATGTTTGCCATCAATCATTGCACAGTCACTCCTGTGCGTCAAGAACCATCCGAAGGTAGCGAGCAATTGACCCAATTGCTCTTCGGCGAAGTATGCGAAGTCCTAGACCGTCTGCCCCGATGGACCAAAATCCGCTCTACATTGGACGGACAAGAAGGTTGGGTGGATTTTAAGATGTTAACCTCCGCCAATAGCCCATATCCAATATCCCATATCCAAGCCGTAGTGGCTGTCCCAATGGCCGTTGCCACCGCTATGGAGACAGGCGAGGAACTGATGCTCACCCTCGGCACACGCCTCCCCAACTACGCCCACGGTACTTTCGAAGTCCTTGGCAAACAATATCTAATAGACCCCGCTTGTGTCTCTCAGCCTATATCCAATAGCCCTTTAGGGCGTCCAATAGGCGGAACGCCGTCCGATAGCCACAATGTTTGCGCCATTGCGCAAACATTGCTCAACGCCCCCTACCTCTGGGGCGGCAAGAATGCGATGGGAATGGACTGTTCTGGATTTACGCAAGTAGTTTATGCAACTCAAGGTATCAACCTTCTTCGCAATGCCCGCGAACAAATGACACAAGGCGAGATAGTGGCTTCGTTAGCAGATGCCCTACCAGGCGACCTGGCATTCTTTGACCATGCTGACCGCGACCCTAACGCCACCAACATCTCGCATGTGGGATTGCTCTTGGACAACAAAACAATTATCCACTGCTCGGGTTGCGTGCATGTGGATGGTATAGATGAGATGGGTATTCATCTCGCCGATGGAGAATTGACTCACCATCTCGTTCAAGTCAAACGATATCTATAATTCTTTCTGCTATGCGCAGAACTATCTGCATACTTATATTATCTTTGACAACCATCCATGCATGGAGCAATAATCAGCAGAATTCCCCGATTCCATCGCATGAAATGTCGTTTGTAGAGAAGGTAGAACTACAGGTTAAAAACAACGATACGTTCTACCTAGCACGCATGCACGACATCTATGTATATCCTAAACTCGTATTCCGCAACAAACAGCAAGAGCGTTTCTATTGGAAGACAGTGCGTGATGTCAAAAAAACCTTGCCCTTTGCAAAGTTGCTAGCACAAGAGATGGTATTTGCAGATCAACAGTTGGCCATGATACCCGATAAGAAAATGCGTAAACGATGGTGGAAAGATCATGAGAAATATCTGTTTAAGAAGTACGAGCAAGATTTCCGCAAAATGACAGCTTCACAAGGACAAATGCTCATGAAACTCATGGATCGTGAGAGTGACCGAACTAGTTATGAGATTATCAAGCACTACAGAGGCAAAGCCAGTGCTAATTTCTGGCAGTTCGTCGCCAAACTCTTCAAAAACGATCTAAAAGAAGGATATGATGCGGAAGATAAAGATCGCATCATCGAGCGAGTAATCAATCTGGTAGAAGCTGGACAATTATAAAAGGAGTGATATCAATATCACTCCTTTTACATTATATGCGATTAACCACAAGTGTCTATAACCTTCCTACGAATTATCTGCCTCTGTACATATCTTCGTAGTACTTCTCGTATTCACCTGAAGTGATGTTGTCCATCCATTCTTGGTGCTCGAGGTACCAACAAACGGTCTTTTCGATGCCCTCTTCAAACTGCAAAGATGGCTCCCAACCTAGTTCGGCTTGCAACTTACGTGAGTCTATAGCATAGCGCATATCATGACCTGCGCGGTCAGTAACATAGGTAATGAGGTTCATGTCTTCTCCCTCTTCACGGCCCAATAGACGATCTACAGTATTGATCACCACGCGGATGATATCAATATTTTTCCACTCGTTGAAACCGCCGATATTATAGGTCTCTGCCACAGTGCCTTTGTGGAAAATCAAATCTATCGCACGTGCGTGATCTTCCACGTAGAGCCAGTCGCGTACATTCTCGCCTTTGCCATACACTGGCAAGGGTTTACGATGGCGGATATTGTTGATAAACAGCGGAATCAACTTCTCTGGGAATTGATATGGGCCATAGTTATTCGAGCAGTTAGTCACAATAGTAGGCATGCCATAGGTATCATGGAATGCACGCACAAAATGGTCGCTACTTGCCTTGGATGCAGAATATGGACTGTGAGGGTTATACTTGGTAGTTTCCACAAAGAAATCTTCGCCATATGCCTCATGATGCTCTGACGATGCTTGGGTAGAGAATGGAGGAGTGATGCCCTCTGGATGCGTCATCTCTAATGCGCCATATACCTCGTCGGTAGAGATATGGTAGAAGCGCTTACCATCGTATTTCTCGGGTTGAGCCTCCCAATAGAGCTTCGCTGCTTGCAAGAGCGAAAGTGTACCCATCACATTGGTGCGAGCAAAGGTAAATGGATCCTTGATTGAGCGATCCACATGGCTCTCCGCTGCAAGGTGGATAATACCAGTCACATGCTCTTCTTGCATAAGGGCGTAGATGGTATCAAAATCGCAAATATCGGCCTTGACAAAACGATAGTTCGGTTTATCCTCAATGTCCTTGAGGTTGGCCAAGTTACCTGCATAGGTCAGTTTATCCACATTGATAATGCGATACTCTGGGTACTTGTTGACGAAAAGTCGTACTACATGGCTGCCGATAAATCCTGCGCCACCAGTGATAATGAGAGATTTCATAATATTTAATGATTTAAAAATTCAAAAATTATATTACAAAGCGTATTTGCTTAAAGTGGTATTTCTTTTCTTCGTTATTTTGCAATCGTAACATCAGCTCCCCCTGCTCGGTAATACCGATGAATTGGGCGAGAAAGGCATTTTCAACACCCTTTTGTACTATGGATGTAGGTGTGATATTTACCTCGCGCTCCATATATTCATGCCATCCTTCGTTGCGGTATAGATGTTGCATATAAGCCACCTTGATCTCCTCCGTTGTGCGCAATTCCCATGATTTCATTGAGCAAATCCACTCATTCATCAGCACTTCTACATCATACTCCTCACCTGTTATTTCCTTCATTGAGATTGGATTGGGCGCATTGCTTAGCCACTGCGTTTGATTTACATTCACTCCTATCCCCACGATACTATACCCTACATATTGTCCCGACAGGCTATTTTCAATCAGTATACCTACTATTTTTTTATCTCCAAAATAAATATCATTTGGCCATTTGATAGTCAGTTGCTCTTGTGGCAAATACTTCGCCAACGTATCCCAAAGTGCCACTGCCACCAACATCGACAGTCGCCATTGCTTTGCCGCATGTATCCCCTCGTATCTTAGCAAAGCAGAAAATAATAGGTTCTTGCCCGCTTCACTCTCCCAACTATTACCTGCTTGTCCGCGCCCTGCTGTTTGAAAGTCCGTTCGGATGGTGTAGAGGTGAGGTAACGCATCGGAATATTGCTCTCGCAATAGTGTCGAAGTGCTATATGTTTGCTTTATATACATTCAACAGATATTGCTCAATCACACTTTGTATTTTCCTTGGTTTGCAACTAGCACTATTCACCATCACCGCAAAGATCCATACCCTACCATCTGGCAAAAAGATATATCCCGCATAGTTTTTAGTACCACCAATAGTACCACTCTTGGCATATACTTTACCATGAAGGGGCGTATCTCGTAAGAACGAACAGAGTGTGCCACTCTCACCGCTGCAAGGTAAAGACGCTATGAAAGTATCCTTATGTTTCGAGCCATACATATAACGCAATAACTGCACATACATGGATGGCGAAATGGCATCTTGTGGTGCCAAGCCACAACCATCCAATATTTTGGCACTACGGAAACTGACACCACGATTTTTCCAATATGCTCGTACAAAATCAATAGAATTGTGAATAGTACAAGGAGTACCATATTTAGATCCAAAAATACGGAACAGCATCTCGGCGTAGAGATTATCAGACTCTTGCTCTGTATGGCGAATAATCTCCGATAACGGCTCACTCTCGTGCATAAAAAGTAATGTACGAGCGGGGGCATTCATCGGCACTTCGCTCAAATAGGTCTCAGTAGCATCTACCTCTATGCCAGTCTTTCGTAAGATAGTAGTAAAATCACGCGCCAATATTAATCCAGGATTGGGCATATCACCACGCACACCAAAGGTTCTACGGTTGGAAGGTACACTGCCGACAAGATAACGCGTATTGTTGTATGGTACACCATGTACAAACGCACCATCGTAGGTAATATGCGTACAGCGGATATGATTTTCAAACTGAATTTCAGGAATATCTGGAGTGGTATACAACACCTCTGCGATACTACCTATTGGACCACTGCGAAGCACAATATTCATCGTATTGTCCTGGTATGAAAGCGAAAAGATACCTGGCGCGTAGTAATTACCCGCATCTTCCCATAGCCAAGACGGATTGAGGGCATTACCATCAAAATAACTCAAGTCAGCAACTACAGAGCCTGTGATATGCTTGATGCCTGCATCTCGTATTTGGCGCGCCCAAGTATACATGAAATTTTTCTTACCGATATATCTAGAACCAAAAGTAGGATCACCACGACCTTCTATGTATAGATTGCCATGTAGGGTGCCATCTTTGATGTATCCCGAATAGGTAATGGGAGTTTGAATACGATAATCTCCACCCCATTGCTCAAGTGCAGTAGCAGCAGTCAGCAGCTTCATCGTAGAAGCTGGAGGTATAACAGAATTAGCGCGATACGCATCAATTGTATCGCCCGTGTGATAATCACAAATCAGCACACCAATATTCGCATCTTTGGTATCTGGATGCGCAGTTAATATAGAAAGAATAAGTAATAGTTTGAACATGGGCACAAAGGTACTACTTTTTTTGCATATACACAAAAAAAAGTTCAAAATACATCAAAAAACGACTGAAGTCGTTATATTTTCAAAGAAAGAAAGATTGGATGATTCTCATCAACATGACCATATGGTGCATCCCAGATGATCGGATAATCGTATTCGGCAAACAACTCAGCTATCGTCTCTTGGATAGAACAACTCATCAGAGGATCATCTTCGCAATCGGTGAATTGGCCAACAATCACACCATCTAGACGAGATAACACCCCGCTCAAGCGCAGGTTATGCAGCATACGATCGATATGATAATGACGCTCACCGATGTCCTCTAGTAACAATACAGGAGGTTGCTCACAATGATCAATGATCGCATCCAGCGAGTATGGTGTGCCCTGCAAAGCATACAACAAACTCAAGTTACCACCGATAACCTTACGGCCTTCAAGGGCAGGCAAATTGTTAATTTTCCCCGATTTCAACGCATCTTGCAACATCAGCAAAGCAGCAGAATCATCGGGTAAAGTAGCCAAGGCCTTGCACATCGAAGCATGAAGCGAAGGTACTCCATGTAAACTCATCAGAGCATGCAAAACAGTAATATCTGAGAACCCTACCACTAATGGCCATTCAGATTTCGGACGCGATGGAAGGATAATCTTATCCACAAGGTGCTGCATACCATATCCCCCTCGCGAACATAAAATAATATCTACAGAAGGATCGGAAAAGGCCTCGTTCAAATCTGACAAACGGTTTTCTGCAGTCCCAGCAAAACGGCCACAAGCATCAAAAGCATGCTGACCAATAGACACTCGAAATCCCCAGCGCTCTAATCGCTGTGTAGCAAGGATAATATATTCTGGCTCTATGACACCAGAGGGAGAGATTATTCGAATATGTTTCATGCTGCAAAATTACTATTTTTTTTTCATATATCAAAAAAAATTACTACCTTTGCGGCGAATTATGAAAAGATTTCGATTAGTTGTAATTGTTTTGCTGTTTACAACCACCTTTTGTGGTCAAACTCATAACAGTGCTGACAAACTCTTCAAAGCCGAAGATTATGTAGCAGCACAAGAGGCGTATGGAGCTTTACTCAAGAGTTACCCTACTAATGCGTTGTACCTATATAGGTACGCGCGCTGCGCACAAGAATTGGGAGACGATGCTACCGCGTTGAAATATTTTGAAAAATCGGGCAACCGATATGTACTCAAACATTTTTACGCAGCTGAAAGTCATTTGCGACTGTGGCAGACTGATGACGCGATTGCTGAATACGAGACCTATCTAAAGAAAGAGCCCGATGAACGCACAAAGTATGTACAAGAACAGATTGCCAAAGCAGAGAAATTACAGCGATACCTAAAGCGTGTAGAACGATTGCAAGTGATTGATTCTGTAAATGCACTAATGGACAGTATGTTGTGTGTAGTAACCCTATCTGCTGAAGCAGGAAAACTCACGTTGGATGCCAACCAAATTGTATATACTAACCAACGAAATGATCGCCGATATTGGGGAAGTAAACATGAAAATAATACGATATTGGTATCCAGCCAACGCTTATTAGATAGTTGGAGCACTCCAGACACATTGCCAACAAATATCAATTTTACTAATCATCAACATTCACCCTATTTATTAAATGATGGCGTAACGTTGTATTTCGCAGCGCAAGACACCAACGGATTAGGAGGAATGGACATCTACGTATCACGCTACAACACGATCACCGAAACATACACCACCCCCGAGAACCTTGGTTTCCCATACAACTCCGCAGCGAATGAATATTTGTTCGTAATAGATGAAGCTCGCCACATTGGTTACCTAGCGACCGACCGCTTTACAGAAAAAGGTCGCGTGCATATATATTCGTTTGCTATTCCAGAGCAGAAGCAATATTGGCGTAATATACCTCATGAATCGTTGGTAGAGTATGCTCAATTGAATAAGTTTGAACGATTTTCCACAGATACTACAATCAACCCTATTACAGACAAAACCACCGATAAAATCGGGGATTTTTGCTTCGTTGTGAACGATTCTGTTGTATATCACTCGCTCGAAGAATTCCAACAAACACTCGCAATAGAGAAATACAACGAATGGAGGCAAATAGAACAACAATATCAATTGGAGCAACAGCAATTGCACCTCTTGCGAGAAGAATATGCAATGACTGAAGACGACAGAAAAAAAGAATTGACTCCGACCATTCTTCGTTTGGAGAATAATCAGAGTCAATTACTAAAACGTTGTCAAAATCTCTTATCTGAGATTCGAGCAATAGAGCTTAAAGCACGTTGATCTCTTTCAAGATAGCAGTAGTCTTAGCTACAGCCTCTTCGCTAGCTGCAAACAATGCTTTCTCTGCCTCGTTAAGCTCGATTTCAACGATCTTCTCAATACCATTCTTACCAATAATACATGGCACGCCGATGGTGATGTCGTTATAGCCATACTCACCCTCAAGGTAAGCAGAACAAGGGATCATCTTCTTTTGATCATTAATCACGCTATCAGCCACAGCTGCAGCTGCTGCACCTGGAGCCATCCATGCACTTGTACCGAGCAAACCAGTCAATGTAGCACCACCAACCATAGTAGCCTTTGCTACCTCTTCGAGCTCTTCAGCGCTGAGCATTGAACTTACTGGCATACCTTTGTAAGTAGCGTAGCGAGTCATAGGGATCATAGTAGTATCACCGTGACCACCGATTACAAAGCCCTCTACCTCATTAGCATTGCAACCCAATTTTTGGCTCAAGAAATATTTGAAGCGGCTGCTATCCAAAGCACCACCCATACCAATCACGCGATTGCGTGGCAAGCCAAGTGCCTTGTAGGTGAGGTAAGCCATAGTATCCATAGGGTTAGAAACAACTACGAGGATAGCGTTAGGAGAATAAGTAAGGATTTGGTTAGCAACGCTCTTAACGATACCTGCGTTCACACCGATCAATTCCTCACGAGTCATACCTGGTTTACGTGGAAGACCAGATGTGATTACTACTACATCAGAACCTGCAGTTGCACTATAATCATTGGTAACACCTTTCACTACGGTGTCAAAGCCCAACAATTGAGCGGTTTGCATGATGTCCATAGCTTTGCCTTCTGCAACGCCTTCTTTGATGTCGATGAGGACAACTTCGCTGGCTACTTTCTTTACTGCCAACACATTTGCGCATGTAGCACCTACGTTACCTGCGCCAACAACGGTTACTTTTGACATAATTTCAAAATTAATATTTAAAGTTTTACACTATTTCTCGAGTTTCGTATTTCGGCTGCAAAAGTAGTATTTTTTTTTGATATATGCAAAACTTCTGCTATAAAACACAAAATCTTTGCTTTATGCTTGGTTGACCCCAGCGGCCACCTCGCGATAAGTATGCAGGCTCAGATTGTCGCTAACAATCTTGATTGAGTAGAGATTTTCAAAGCCCAATGCAGCAATATAAGCCAACTCCATATCAAAGACACAATCGGTATAATCGGACTGTAGCACAAAATCTGTATTGCTATAACAAACTGACTGTAAGCAACTTTCTGGATTTTTCAGATAATCCATCGGCATCTTTTGCAAACGCAACTTTGGCTCTGGATAAGTCACACATGGGTGATTGAGACGCACCTCTATCACGCAAGCAGCACTGCCAATCGCATAGTTGGCACTTCCCGCGTAACCGATATTGATAATTTTCGCATCACGAGGCAGATCACGCAAGGTATGTATCACATTGATGGCCCCCACACCCGTCACGATAACATCCCATACCGTACCATCAGCCATATACCATTGGTTATCACGCATTTCACCACATAGGTGCTGCGCTATCAACTTTTGTTCTCCAATAAAATCGCCAGCTTCGGCGATAACAATAAAGTGATTATTCATATCATCCAGTTTTATAAAGTGCAAAGGTACTACTTTTTTCTCAGTTTTGCAAGTTTTTTCGCGAATTTAGTATTTTATACGATTATTCTTGCGTATATGCTTTTTTTTTACTACTTTTGCAGGCGGAAAAATCATTATCACTATTATGATATACAAAATAACCTTTTCATGCGACGATGCAGATGATTTCCGTCGCGTATTTGAAGCCGATAGCGAGGCTACCTTTTTAGAGCTACATCAAGCCATCTTGAAAAGTGCAGGCTATCCAGATGATCAGATGACATCGTTCTTCATGTGCAATAGTCACTGGGAAAAAGAACAAGAAGTAACTCTCATGGAGATGGGCAGCAGTTTTGAGTATGACAACATGGTCATGGAATCTACTCGCCTAAGCGACTTGATGGAGGATCGTGGTCAACGCTTGATCTATATCTTTGACCCTATGTATGAGCGCTATTTCTTTGGTAGTTTGACAGATATCATGCCTGGTTATTGCGACGGCGTAACTTGCGTAGAGTCTCGTGGTGCAGCACCAAAGCAATTGCAAACAGAGGATGCGGCAGAAGCTGCTCGAGCAAAAGATGCGAAAGATTGGGGCTTAGACGAAGACCTTTTTGGTGATAGCCAGTTTGATATAGATGACTTGGATGCAGATGGTTTCCAGGACTTGAGTTTTGACGACGGTTCGATGTTCTAATGCCCACACTGGTTGTCATATTGGGGCCTACAGGTGTTGGTAAAACGGAACTCAGTCTGCAATTGGCAGAAGAATATGGCTGCCCTATTGTCAGTGCTGATTCACGCCAAATATACCATGACCTGCCCATTGGTACCGCAGCGCCTACCGCAGAAGAACAAGTCCGAGCAAAGCATTATTTTATTGGTTGTAAAGCACTTACAGAGACCTATAATGCTGGACAATATGCTCGTGATTGCAAGGATGTGCTAAACGATTTGTTTCGGCAGCATGAGCGGGTGATCATGGTAGGTGGAAGTATGATGTATATCGACGCTGTCTGCAAGGGGTTGGATGATATTCCTGATGTGCCCGAAGCAGTACGCAAAGAGGTGCAGCGCCAATATGCAGAACAAGGATTAGCATGGTTGCAACAAGAAGTGCAAGAGATCGATCCCGCGTATTGGTCGGAAGTGGATCAGCAAAATCCTCAACGATTAATGCATTGTATAGAAGTGACTCGTGTGAGCGGGAAGCCCTACTCTACCTTTCGAAAAAACAGCACTCTAACAGCTAAAGAAAGAGGCTTTGACGTTGAATACCGCATGGTGGAACGCCCACGAGAAGAGTTGTACGAACGAATCAACTTGCGAGTGCACAAAATGATTGAAGCTGGATTAATAGATGAAGCTAGACGCGCATTCGAACAACTAGGAATATCGCTTGCACCACGTCAAACAGAGGAAAAAGAGATATTACCAAATAGTATCAACACAGTGGGGTACAAGGAGTTGCTTCCATATTTTAGAGGAGAATACAACCTAGACAGAGCCATAGAACTGATACAACAAAATAGCCGACACTATGCCAAAAGACAAATGACGTGGTGGCGACGCGATCAAAAATAACAAAAGAAGAATGAAAAAAATAATTATCATAGGATTTGCACTTGCGATGATCGTAGGATGCAAAAAAGTGGATGTAAATTTTGATTACTCACCTGCAGAACCTAAAGCAGGAGAGTCAATTACGTTTACCAATAGGAGTAGCGCTGGAGAGAGCTGGACTTGGACATTTGGTGATAATGCAACAAGTTTGCTAAAGAATCCAAAGAAAATATACAAGAAACCAGGCGAGTATGTAGTAACATTGATGGTGGATAGCGCCAAGTATCTGACCCATAGCAAAGTGATTGTGGTATATGATACTGTGCCAACCTTTGTTAGTTCATCCGATTCTATTCTGCACTATCAAGATGTGACCTTCACAGCCAATGTGTATAATCCATTCAATTATGAATTGATTTACGACTGGGTATTGCCAGAGGATTGCAAGATAGTATCAGGTTCACGTACAAGCAAGACTGTCACTGCGTATTTCACCACCGTTGGAAAGAAGAGTGTTGAGTTGAATCTAACGCAAAAAGATACCCCATACAATATCCAAAAAGAGTTTGATGTGCATCTCACCAAGGCTCCCGCTATTGTGATGCGTAAAACGGACATGACAGTGGTGCGTCAACGTATGATCAATGACCGCCTAGAGCAGGTCAATATGGCTACTGCCGAAGATGTGCATCTCATTGAACAAACAAATGATACAATAGTCACATTCAATGGCAAAACCTTCTACGCAAGCCAAATGGCAAACACCATAGCTGGATTCACTGGCATGACTATCAATCACATACAAATAGATGCTATGGCACAAAAATGGTATATCACCACTCCAGAAGGACTATTCGTAGCGAACATGGACGGTAGCTATATGGAGAGCATTGATTCAAATGCTACGGGCGCTATCTTTGTGGATGCCAACCGCAATCGCATCTATTGGGCAACTAATAATGGGGTATATGCCATGGCATTAGTTAAGAGCAAAAATAACCGCTTCACTACCACACCCACACAGTACAACGATCTTACAAATGTTGATTTAATCGTAGTCAACGAAAAATTACAATAATCACACATGCAACCCAAATACATTTTCGAAACTAGTTGGGAGGTTTGCAATCGTGTTGGCGGCATTTATGCCGTTCTCTCTACACGTGCAGCTTCCATGCAAAAAGAACATAAAGACAAAGTCATCTTCTTCGGTCCCGATTTCGGCGCACACTCCAACCTCACTTTCAAGGAGAGTAAGACCCTCCTCAAAGGTTGGCGCCCTAAAGGCGTACGTGTAGGTCGTTGGCAAGTGCCTGGAAAACCTATTGCCGTGCTCCTCAAGTGGGACGAACTTTGGGCAGAGAAAGACCAGATCTTTGGTCACATGTGGGAGAAGTTCGGTATCCAAAGCCATGCTGCTTATGGTGACTACGACGAGAGTTGTCTCTTTGCCTATGCAGTCGGACAAGTGGCAGAAAGTCTCTACCGCCATCTAGATATGCCTACTACCGTCATGCATTGCAACGAATGGCAGACGGCTTTCACCATCCTCTATCTACGCGAGCATTGCCCAGCTATTGGCACACTCTTTACCACCCACGCCACCAGCATCGGTCGCAGTATTGCGGGCAACTACAAGCCACTCTACGACTGCTTCGATGCTTTCCATGGTGATCAAATGGCTCAGGAACTCAATATGGTTAGCAAGCACTCCGCAGAAAAGAAAGCAGCACACCTGTGCGACTGCTTCACGACCGTGAGTGACCTCACCGCACGCGAGTGCAAACAACTCCTCGACAAACCAGTGGATATCGTCACTCCTAATGGCTTCGAGCAGGGTTTCGTGCCACAAGGCAAGGAGTTTGATGCAGCGCGCAAGCGTGCACGCAATACCTTAATATCTCTCGCGAGAGAGAGAGGAATCGACGCCCAAGGCACCGATATGCTCATCGGCACCGCTGGCCGTTACGAATGGAAAAACAAAGGTATTGATGTCTTCCTTGAGGCGATGACCCGTTTAGGCGAGAGTTTCCAACAGCGTAACGGTCTAACAGCCAAAGGCGGTCCGACTTCTGACAGCGTCAGCGGTCTAAAAAAAGTCGTTGCTTTCGTCATGATCCCCTACCTCGACCGCGAGGACTTCACCGTAGGCAATGTGCATGTCGTATTCGTACCTACATATCTCAATGGCAATGATGGCGTACTCAACTTGCCATACTACGACTTGCTCATAGGTCTTGATTTGACCATCTTCCCTAGCTACTACGAGCCATGGGGCTATACTCCACTCGAGAGTATGGCGTTTCATGTGCCAACCATCACCACTAGCTTGAGTGGCTATGGCGTATGGTGCGAGGATCAAGGTTGCACCACAATTGACAAGGGCGTAGCGGTCATTTATCGCAACGATAGCAATACCGATGATGTGATCAATCATATTGTTAATACCATCCAGTATTACCTCTCACTCACCCCACGCAAGGTGACTGCTGCTCGCAAAGCAGCTGTAGAGTTAGCCCTCCAAGCCGAGTGGCAACACTTCTTCCCATACTACCGCGAAGCATACACTATTGCCTTGAAGAAAGCCGCAGCGCGCCAATAAAGATATATCGGATATATTTAAGATATATTAGGAATAACCAACCATCGCTTGCCGTTGAGCAAGCGATGGTTGTATTATCTTCTTTTGGCATTCACTTTTCAGTCCTCAAAATCCCCACTCGCACCGCACTATTACCGCACTATTCGTTACTATTACAGTTCCCAACGAGAAGAAAGCGAGAAGAATAAGCATATATCACATCAAAACAAAATAGGGCGTGTCAAAAACTGACACGCCCTATTTTATGGGTTACTTCTATAAACTCAAGAAGAACTCTATTAGAAGTCATTTTGGCACTCGCAGCTCTCCTTATCAGGATCAGTTGTAGCCTCGTAGGTAATAACTGGCTTGCGGTGGTTGAGTTGACTAGTTTTGTAAACCTCTTGCAGCACTACAACCACATTATGCTCAGTATCCCAGACATAGACAGTACCATCCATAAATCCTGAATTTTTAACAGTCCATTTCCAGCATTTAAATTCGGTATTGTCCAACTTGCTGGCATCCAAACTCATGATGTCCAGCCCCTTGTTCTCGCAGCTTGTCAACGCAAGCGCTACTACTGCAAAAATTGCAAATAAAATCTTTTTCATTTGTTTTAAGTAGTTAATAATCGTTGTTTATTGTTTTCGTATTTTAGATACCGTACCATGTATCATCATGTCCTTCCAATGTATGCAAACCACTCAGGAGTGTGTTCATTGAAATTCCTAAGTTCACCATAAAGAACACTTCGCCATATTTCACGTGCGATGATGTGAGACCTACATAGCATTTGCCCTTCACATAGCCCGATTTATTCCATGCCTTTAAGCAGCTTAGATAGTTTGTAAAAGGCACCACCTCATCGCCTATAGAATGATAGAGATAGATCACGTGTTGTGGTGTCCAACCATCGTGCAGCACATTGTCTCTTAGCGCCATCTCAAATGCCTCCATTTTCTTCTTATGTGCGGGATTCTTCTTGCCGTTGAACCAGTCGATTACCTCTAGCAACATCAAGTCTGTCATATTGGCATAGTACGTCCTAATCACCCCTTCTTTCCATACCAGCGTATCCTTGTTTTCACTGCAATATGGATAGTAATTGTCATCTTCCGCTTGGCGGTACAAACAGAGCACCTCGCTCGAATCGGCTATTGAGTGGCTTGCCGAAATAGTCGAGCATCTCATACGCTATCTCGTCTGTATTCAGTTTCTTCGCTTTGATATGGTTAAAGACACCAGAGCCGATGCACTTAGCCGTAACAAAGTCCTCTACCTTATATTTACTCATCAATCGTGGATTGGTGTTGCACATCGAGTGCACCAGCAATGCTACTCCTACTGGCATATACACTCTATTGTCTTCAATATACTTTTTCAATGTAGCAACTGGGGCGTATGGACCATCTCCACAAATAGAGCCCACAAAATTCAAGTCATCTGCTAGACCATTCTTCTCTATATAGCGCTGTACAGCCATAGCCACCGAACATACTGATATCATATATATCAATCGTATGGTTGCGTTCTTTGGTAAATCCATCGATAAAGCCATCCATACCCTCGCGCAGATAAAGGTAATTGGTGTTGGCAATATAGATTTTCACACTATCCACATCAGCCATCTTGCTTGCCAGATATCCTGCTTGGTACATCATGCCGTAGTATGGCAGATGGGCAGTATATACATCGCGATGAGTGAAGGTACCATCGAGTACGAGCAGTTTGGTAGAATCGGAGTCGGTTATCTCTCCTTCTTCGGCAAGTGGTTGGAGATAATAGGAGTATTCAGGGTCAGTGGCAATAATGAGGCGCTTGCACCCTTTTTTATCCCTGCTCACAAGTTGTGCGATAGAGTCTGCCCCCTCTTCAAAGGTAATGGGGAATATAGATCGATACGCTATATTGAGCGAGTCGGTAGTTCGTAGTACAGCTTTGTATATAAGTTCTGCACTGAAGTTATCACCAATCCCTCGTGGCGTATATACGCACACCACTTCCACACTTGTATCAAACAAACTAGGTGCCTTCTCTTCTGGATGACAAGCGAAGAGAAGGCACGAAAATAATATGATAGGAAATATCCTTTTCATCGGATATCAAGCGGTTTTTAAGAGTTCAAAGGTGAAGAGATTAGAAATGTAACGCTAATCCAAGACCATTTTCACTGCCTTGGATGGTCCAGTATGCTTGTGGTCTAGCACCTGTCTGAGCCATATTGAACACATCAATACCGTCATTGAGACGGGCATATCCAATAAAGATGGTAGGAACAGATGCCAATATCGCTGCAGCACCAAGTCCAAGACATGTCATCCCAGAATACAACATCGCCGCATCACCTTCTTCTGGACCACATGCGATTATAATAGAACCTATCAAGTCCATACCTAAACCTGCACCAAAAAGTCCCCAACCTGCTTGATAGCATTTGTAACCGCTTTGGAAGGTCTCATAAGCAGGCTGATGGCGTGTAGAAAGGAAATCAACACATTGCTTTAGATTAAATGCCTGATCTCCATAATAGATGTAACTACCAGCAGGTTGTAGCAAAGTAGCGTTGTCGTTTTGAGCCTTGATAGCAGTAGATGCCATCATAAAGACCATCAAGAAAAAGAAAATTCTTTTCATTGTTTTATAGAATGTTTGTAATTAATATCTTGGTCGTGAAAAGATAAAAAAGAGCTGCCGCAGCCCAAAGCCACAGCAGCGCATTATATTAGATATAACGAGCGAACTATTGCACACACAAAACTTTTGCCCCCCCCTATTTTGGAAGGCGCAAATCAAAACTTTTGTTGTATAGCCAATCAGTTGCATTGTTAGTTATCTATAAAAAAGGAACTACTCTTCAATATGGAGTACAAAGGTAGTGAATTATTTTGGATTGAGCAAGAAAAGAGCAATTTTTTAGTCAACTTTCTCTGGAAATAAGTCAACCTTTTTAGGAAAGGAGTAAATCTTTTTTAGGTTTAGTCACATTTTCACTTTTGGCGTTCCTATGTTGTTCCTTGGTTCGTCTTTGGTTCATCCTTGGTCATTAGCCCGAGAGAGAAAGGGGAGGTACAAAGAAAGGAAATCTTAAGAAAAGTACTTCTTCAAACAAAACAAATCGCCACTTGTGTGTTAAACACAAATGGCGATGATATATAGGTCAAATGGTTAAACAATTATAACGCTTCCAAGATGCGTTTCAGCCATTGCCAGCATTTGCCAGTAGAAGCAATGCTCAAGCGCTCTTGTGGAGAGTGAACACCGAACATTTGAGGGCCAATAGACACCATATCCAAGTATGGATACTTCTCCAAGAACAAACCACACTCTAAGCCTGCATGGATAGCCAATACCTTTGGCTCCGCAGCAAAGAGATCTTGATATGCCTTCTTAGTCACTTCCAACAATGGCGACTGTGGGTTAGGCGCCCAACCTGGGTAGCCATCGCCGTGGGTCACCTCGTCGCAAGCCAATGCCAAAGCACACTCTACCATCTGCTTGAGATCGTGCTTCTTGCTCTCAATAGAGGAGCGTTGACTAGTATTCACCTCGATAAACGCACCCTTCTCATCCTCTTTCATCTTCACACTTGCGAGGTTGGTACTAGTCTCCACCAATCCAGGCATAGTCTTAGACATCGCCATCATGCCGTGAGGGCATGCATAGAGCGCTTGGATAAGCACTTTCGCCTTGTCCGCAGGGATAATAGTTGCAGGTGTATCAGTGGACTCAAGTGTCATGAAGAAGTCCTTCTCCACATCGCCAATCTCCGATTCGATAGTTGCGATATAATGGTTGAGCATCACGCGCACGTCCTCCTTGAATGCCATAGGTACCAAGATAGTTGCCTCTGCTTCACGAGCAATTGCATTGCGGAGGTTACCGCCATTGATCGCTGACAATTGCATATCGGTAGTTTGCATCACTTGATAGAGGAAACGAACGAGGATCTTATTAGCATTGCCACGACCTTTGTTGATATCATCACCTGAGTGACCACCCATCAATCCTCCAACTTTGATATGTAAGGCGATGAGGCTATTAGGCGATAAGGCGAGAGGCGAGTAGTGCATTTTAGCGAGGGTGTCAATACCACCTGCGCAGCCGATGAACACCTGACCATCGTCCTCAGAGTCGAGGTTGATGAGTTGTTTACCGTTGAGGCAACCGTCTTGCAAGCGGAAAGCGCCTGTCAAACCAGTCTCCTCGTCCACGGTGAAGAGGCACTCCAAGGCAGAGTGCTTCAAGGTATCAGAAGTGATAGCCGCCAACATCAGTGCCATACCAATGCCATTGTCTGCACCAAGGGTCGTGCCCTCAGCTTTAATGAAATCGCCATCAATATAGGTGTGGATAGGGTCATTGTCGAAATCGTGCACGGTATCGTTATTCTTCTCGCATACCATATCCATATGCGCTTGCAGAATCACGCCAGGTTTGTCTTCGTAGCCAGGGGTAGCGGGCTTGCGCATGATGATATTGCCTGCTTCGTCAACAGTATATTCGAGGTTATGCTTCACGGCAAAAGCCTTGAGCCATTCGATGATCTTGCCTTCGCGCTTCGATGGGCGAGGCACTTGGGTAATCTCGTGGAAGATGGAGAATACCTCTTGTGGGTGTAATTCGCGTATCATATTAGTTACAAACTATGAGTTATAAGTGATAAGTTATTCGTGAGCCACATTTTCGTGGATGCTTTGTAAAAATTCGGTTGGATAAGGTACACGGTTTGGACCTTCTGGCAGACCGTATGGGTTGCGCAAGAATTGTCCATCTTTCTCCTTGCGTTGTTGTCCGTCTAAGTACTTCACAAAGAGGTAGATACCCAACTCTTTCCATGCTGCAGTGGATTCTTCTGCTTGCATTATTGAGTACTTGGTCAGCCATTCTGTAGCCTCCTCATCGTTCAACTCAGCCACAGCGTTATCCACTACCGCCACTTGCGCGTTGAATTTATCCTCCCACGCTGCTTGTACCTTCTTGATATCAGGCATCATAGCCGAATACTTGGTGTAAGCCCAGTTGGCTACGATATTGTATGTCCACCATGCTGATGTAGGCGAATAGGTGTACATATCGCCATTGCCCTCAGCATAACACTCTGGGACAGCATTAATCTTGCTGTACATTGGCACATAGAGCGATGATGCAGCGTCATCCACACCGAACCACAAAATACCACCCGCTTTAGCGCTCTCGTAGCCACGCATTTGTGCTACAAACGACCAGCCTGTTTGTTGGGTCGCGATTGGGCGTTCGTACCAGTAATTGGTAGAGTCCAGTTGGAAGGTCAGCGAACCATAGCGCAACTTGCTATTCCATGGACCTGCATCAGGACCTTGTGTGATATCTAGAGGAGTACCTTCGTATTGATCGCGCATACAGTCTTTCAACTCTTGTGCACTGACCTTATGGTTAGGTTTGATATACAATGGCATACGCTCGCCTGCATACTTGCCGCCAGTCTCAACGAATGTCTTGCCTGATGCAAAGTCAAAGTACTTGTCCATATCATTAGAGAACTTACGGAAGAATGACCATACGCGTGCCTCGCACACATACAATCCAGAGAAATCGTATGGTGCATAAGCCTCTTGGAAGTTGAAGTCTTCGTCTTTCTTTCCAGTATAGTAACCTTGTTTGCAGGCGAACTTCACCACATCCTTACTCCACATCCAATTCTCTTTGTCCTTGAAGTTGATAATGGTTATTCTAGCTTGGTTGGCATGTGCTGCGATGCAGTCGTCTGGGATACGGGTTGCCACCCACACAGCGCCTTTCTCCACCTTACCCTTACCAATCAACTCCAGAATCCATACCTCGTTAGGGTCTGCGATTGAGAAACTCTCGCCCGAAGAAGCATAGCCATATTCTGCCACCAGGTCTGTCATACATTTGATAGCCTCTCGTGCAGTCTTGCAACGCTCCAAAGCGATATACATCAGTGATCCATAGTCGATTCCTTCGCCAATCTCCAATTCAGGACGACCACCCCAAGTGGTCTCACCGATGGTCAACTGGTGCTCGTTCATATTGCCGACTACGTTGTAGGTATGCGCCACTTGAGGGATGGAGCAAAGAGGTTTGCCAGTATCCCAATCTTTCACATCACGCATCGCGCCAGGCGCATGTTCAGCTGCTGGAGCGAAATGCAAATGACCATAGAGAGCATAACTATCAGCTGCGTAAGAGATCATGGTACTTCCATCTACAGAAGCATCTTTACCTACCAAGAAATTGGTGCAGGCCATACCTGCTACCCATGCACTACAGAGTGCTAATATCAAATAAAATCTTTTCATATGCATTAGTTGATTGCCATTCGTCCATCAATTACAGACTCTACGGTCTTCACTTGTTTAATATATTCGATATACAGATCGCGAATTTTCTTGTCTGATTTCCAAACTGAAACATGGTTCTTCAGCGGTATCATACCATCAGTACCCTGACTGAGATAATCGCTCGTTGCAACAGTGTAATATGCATCTGGCATAACTTCTTTGCCTGCGATTTTCACTGATTTTACCGCACCATTCTCCGCTACCATGCGTAATCCAGCTACACCTTGACCACCCGTTTGAGCAAAGATATCACATAGATCCAAGATATCTTTTCCTTGCATAGTCAATACCACCAACTCATTCTCGAATGGCATCAACTCGAAGACATGCTTGAAAGTGATATTTCCAGCAGCCCAATTGCAACGCATACCACCAATATTCACTACTGCCATATCCACTTGCTCTGGAGATAGCTCACACGCCTTTGCCCACAATGCATCGCTAGCCCAGTTGAGCATCGTACACTCGGGCTGATGTACCGTCAAAGCCACAGGCGCATAGCCAATAGGCGCACCTAGTTGCTCCTCTAGGTCGGCTTTGATTGGAGCCATTGATTCTAGATAATCGGTATCTTGAATAGCATCCAATGTGCTATCAATCATTAATATCTCTCCAACTGCCTTTGCAACATGCATTGGACGATGACAAGCAGACATCATCAACGAGAGAATACAAATCGTAATATAAATTGTAGTTTTCATCATAATTATTTTTTCGCTGCAAAGATAATATATTTTTTTGACATACACAAGATTTTGGATGGAATAAAAAAAATCGCACTCCCTTGGAATGCGATTTTCTTTTCGAGTATATACGTATGATTACTCTGCAGCAGCCTCTGTAGCTGGAGCCTCTGCCTTAGGAGCAGCCTTCTTACCAGCACGACGTGTGGTTTTCTTAGCTGCAGCCTTAGGAGTCTTGAGCATGTTCTCATTGTAATCAACGAGCTCGATGATACACATCTCAGCAGCATCACCAAGACGGAAACCTGTACGGAGGATACGTGTGTAGCCACCTGGACGGTTAGCAATCTTCTCTGCTACATTTTGGAAGAGCTCGGTAACAACCTCTTTTTGTTTGAGTTTAGCGAAGACGAGACGGCGGTTAGCTGTAGTGTCTTCTTTAGCATGGGTGAGCAATGGCTCTACATACATACGAAGAGCTTTTGCTTTAGCCAAAGTGGTCTTAATACGCTTGTGCTCAATGAGTGAGCAAGCCATATTAGAAAGCATTGCATGACGGTGCGCAGCTTTACGACCAAGATGATTGAATTTCTTATTGTGTCTCATTTTTGTTTTACTTTTTTAATTAATCATTAAGTTTGTATCTGCTAATATCCATGCCGAATGCCAAGCCGTTCTTCTCAAGAAGCTCATCGAGCTCTGTAAGAGATTTCTTACCGAAGTTACGGAACTTGAGCAAATCAGAACGATGATATTTTACCAATTCGCCAAGAGTATCAACTTCAGCTGCCTTCAAGCAGTTGAGCGCACGTACAGAGAGATCCATATCCACGAGGCGTTGGTTGAGCAACTGACGCATCTTAAGATGCTCCTCGTTGATGGTGTTGTTAACTGGCTTGCTGTGATCCTCAATCTCAATGCGTTCTTCAGAGAAGAGCATGAAGTGATAGATGAGGAGTTTAGCAGCCTCTGTGAGTGCATTTTGTGGAGTAATCGAACCGTCGGTAGAGATCTCAAGTGTGAGTTTCTCATAATCGGTACGTTGCTCAACACGATAAGCATCGATACTGTATTTCACGTTGCGAATAGGAGTGTAGATGCTATCAATAGCCAACACACCAATTGCATCGTTTGCTTGACGATTTTCATCAGCAGATACGTAACCACGTCCTTTGTTGATATTGATTTCAATCTCAAAGTCAGCAGACTCATCCATCTCTGCGAGCAACAACTCTGGGTTGAGCACGTCGAATGATTGGAGGTAACTATTGAGTTCTCCTGCGAGAAGAACAGTATTGCCCTTCACATGCATGCGGATAGTCTCTTCGGTAGCTTCGATACCTTCTTTGCGGATGAAGCGTACTTGTTTGAGATTGAGGATAAGGTTGGTTACGTCGGTAATAACACCAGGGATAGTAGCAAATTCATGATCAATACCATTGATCTTAATTGAACAGATAGCAAAGCCCTCGAGCGAACCAATGAGTACGCGACGAATAGCGTTACCAACTGTGATACCATAACCCGGTTCGAGCGGACGGAACTCAAAAATTCCGTGATTGTTGCTCGAATCCAACATGATCACCTTGTCAGGTTTAATAAAATCTAATATTGCCATGAATTTAATTATTATTTAGAGTACAACTCGACGATTAATTGCTCCTTGATGTTCTCAGGGATATCTTCACGTTGTGGAATGTTGAGGTATTTACCTGCTTTCTCAGCCTCATTCCACTCGAGCCAGCTATATTTGCTGTGGTTGAAACCATCCAAAGAAGCAGCGATTACCTCGAGAGATTTAGCTTTCTCGCGAACAGCTACTACTTGACCAGGTTTAACTTCGTATGAAGGGATATTTACCACTTTGCCATCCACAGTGATGTGACGGTGGCTAACGAGCTGACGTGCAGCAGCACGAGTAGGAGCGATACCAAGACGGTAAACGATGTTGTCCAAACGAGACTCCAAGAGTTGGAGAAGGATCTCACCGGTAATACCTTTGATACGTGAAGCCTTAGCAAAAAGGAGACGGAATTGACGCTCGAGAACACCATAAGTGTATTTAGCTTTTTGCTTCTCAGCGAGCTGAGTACCGTACTCAGACATTTTTTTGCGACGGTTTACACCGTGTTGACCTGGAGCGTAGTTACGTTTGTCAAGCACTTTGTCTGGGCCGAAGATAGCCTCTCCGAAACGACGTGCGATACGTGATTTTGGTCCAATATATCTTGCCATTTTATTACGTTTTTAATAGTTAAACAAAATTATACACGACGACGTTTAGGAGGACGGCAACCATTGTGAGGCATAGGAGTAACGTCAACGATTTCAGTTACTGCGATACCAGCGTTAGCACACGCACGGATAGCGCTCTCACGACCTTGTCCAGGACCTTTAACATACGCTTTTACTTTGCGCAAGCCGAGGTCAAAAGCGACCTTTGCGCAATCCTCAGCAGCAGTTTGAGCTGCATATGGAGTATTCTTTTTAGAGCCACGGAAGCCCATTTTACCAGCAGATGACCAAGAGATAACTTGACCCTCGCCGTTTGCGATTGTAACAATCACATTGTTGAAAGAAGACATTACGTGAAGTTGACCAACACCGTCAATCTTTACAACGCGCTTCTTAGCTGCAACAGTTTTCTTTGCCATAATTGATAGATATTATAGGTTGTTGATACTTGATTACTTCGTTGCTTTCTTCTTGTTAGCAACAGTTTTCTTTTTACCTTTACGCGTACGAGCGTTGTTTTTGGTGGATTGACCACGCAATGGAAGACCAATACGGTGACGCACACCACGGTAGCAACCGATATCCATCAATCGCTTGATGTTAAGTTGTGTTTCAGAACGCAAGTCACCCTCTACTTTGTAGTTAGCACCGATGATCTCACGAATTTTAGCTGCTTGGTCATCCGTCCAATCTTGTACCTTGATGCTTGGGTCAACGCCTGCCTCTGCCAAGATCTTCTTTGCGCTTGAACGACCTATTCCGTAGATGTAAGTCAAACCGACTTCGCCACACTTGTTTTGTGGTAAATCTACACCGACAATTCTTATAGCCATAATTAATTACTTAAGGATAATTGTTTTTAAATGTTTACCTATATGAAATGCTTATCCTTGACGCATTTTCATTTTTGGTTCTTTTTTGTTAATTACATACAAGCGACCTTTACGGCGTACGATTTTGCAATCCGCATTGCGCTTTTTTACAGATGCTCTAACTTTCATTTTAATAGAGTTTTAGAGTGTTTTATTTATAACGGAACGAAATACGTCCTTTAGTGAGGTCATATGGACTCATCTCCACCTTCACACGGTCACCAGGAAGAATCTTGATGTAATGCTGACGCATCTTACCTGAGATGTGAGCGATGATAACATGACCGCTTTCTAGTTGTACACGGAACATTGCGTTGGACAATGCCTCGGTAACTGTTCCATCTACTTCAATTGCATCTTGTTTAGCCATAATAATACTTTGGTTTAATTAAATGAAACGATCTCCTAATACTTGTTGAATATAGTCGAATGTGGACAGGATGTCTGCTTTGCCGTTGCATACGCATACACTATGCTCGTAATGAGCTGCAGGTTTGCGGTCTGCTGTGCGCGCTGTCCAACCATCGTTTTCGATGATGACATTGCGGCGACCAAGACAGATCATTGGCTCGATGGCAAGTGTCATACCCGATTTGAGTACAATACCATTGCCACGTCGTCCATAGTTGCATACCTCAGGCTCTTCGTGCATATCGCGTCCGATGCCGTGTCCTACAAACTCGCGTACCACAGAGTATCCTGCGCGCTCGCAATGATTTTGTATAACTGCACCGATATCGCCAAGACGACGTCCTGTGACTGCCTGTTCGATGCCGAGATAAAGGGCCTCTTTGGTTGTGCGCATAAGTTGCAACACCTCAGGAGCCACTTCGCCCACAGGGAAGGTGTAAGCAGAGTCTGCGCAGAAGCCATTGAGTTTGACCACAGTGTCCACCGATACGATGTCGCCATCCTTCAATATCACCTTGTCAGAAGGGATACCATGAACGACTTGCTCGTTGACCGACGTGCACAAGGTGGCAGGATAACCTTCGTATCCGAGGCAAGAAGGAATACCTCCGTTGTCGCAGATAAACTCATAAGCCACTTTGTCTAGCTCCGCAGTAGTAACTCCTGGTCGGATGACTTTGGCCACTTCGGCCAAAGTCCTTCCGAGCAGGTCATTACTGCGACGCATCAGCTCGACTTCTTCATCAGTCTTTAGGTATATCATTCTTCTTAATAAGCCATAGCGGAGCGACCCTTGATGCGCATACCTGACTCATAGAAGCCATCGTAGTGACGCTCGAGGAGTTTGCTCTCGATTTGTTGTAGCGTATCCAAGATTACACCCACCATGATGAGCAATGAAGTACCACCGAAGAATTGCGCAAAGCCCATGCTCACACCGAAGAGGCGAGCGAAAGCTGGCAACACAGCGATGATTGCCAAGAGGCAAGAGCCAGGCAAAGTCAAGCGTGTCATGATAGAGTCGATATACTCAGCTGTCTTCTTACCTGGTTTAACGCCAGGGATGAAGCCGTTGTTGAGCTTGAGGTTTTCAGCCATTTGTACAGGATTAATAATAATCGCAGTGTAGAAATAGGTGAAAACAATGATCAAGAGTGCAAATACAGCGTTGTACCAGAAGCCATTGTTGTCCATGAATGCGCGTGTGAAGGCGTTAGCTTCAGAAGAAGAGAAGCCTGCAAGTGCGATAGGAATAAACATAATAGCTTGTGCGAAGATGATAGGCATCACATTCGCAGCATTCACCTTAAGAGGGATATACTGACGTACGCCACCATATTGTTTGTTACCCACCATACGCTTAGCGTATTGTACAGGAATACGACGTGTACCTTGTACGAGAAGGATAGCAAAAGCAAACACAGCCAAAAGGAAGATGATCTCAAGGATGAATACCATCAAACCTCCACCTTCATTCAAGCGTGAACCGAACTCTTGGATAATCGCTTGTGGGAAACGAGCGATGATACCGATAAGAATGATAAAGGAAATACCATTACCAATACCACGATCGGTGATGCGCTCACCCAACCACATTACGAACATAGAGCCCGCGCAGAGAAGGATAGTAGAAGAGATGGTGAACCAGTTAAAACCTACAGCTACACTTTGACCTGCTTGTGCCATTTGCACAGAGAGGTTCACCAAGTAGCTAGGACCTTGGAAAAGGAGAATAGCTACGGTGAGATAACGTGTGATTTGGTTCATCTTTTGGCGGCCAGACTCACCCTCTTTTTGCATCTTTTGGAAGTAAGGCACTGCGATAGTAAGCAATTGGATTACGATAGATGCAGAGATGTAAGGCATAATACCCAACGCAAAGATAGAAGCATTGGAGAAGGCTCCACCCGAGAACATATCCAAAAGTGCCATCAAGCCACCTGCTGTTTGCGATTGCAAAGCAGTAAGGGCTCCTGGATCAATACCTGGAAGTACCACAAAAGAACCAAAGCGATAGATGAGCACAAACAAAAGTGTGGTCAACAATCGGCTACGGAGATCTTCGATCTTCCAGATATTTTGGATTGTTTGAATAAACTTACGCATACTAATTAGATTTTGTTGATAGTACCACCAGCAGCTGTAATAGCAGCCTCAGCAGATTTACTGAAAGCGTTAGCTTCTACGGTTAATTTTGCAGTGAGGGTACCGTTTCCAAGGATTTTCACCAATTGAGTTTTGTTGATGAAGCCAGCCTCGTGGAGCTCGATCAAGCCGATCTTCTCAAGGTTCTTAGCCTCAGCAAGTGCTTGAAGAGTAGAAAGGTTGATAGCTTTGTACTCAACGCGATTGATGTTTTGGAAACCAAACTTAGGCAAACGGCGTTGCATAGGCATCTGACCACCCTCGAAACCAATTTTCTTAGAATAACCAGAGCGTGACTTAGCACCCTTGTGACCACGAGTAGAGGTACCACCGAGTCCTGAACCAGGACCACGACCGATACGCTTAGCGGTCTTTACTGAACCAGCAGCTGGCTTAAGATTATTTAATTCCATAATGCTACTTTTTTTACTAATTAATCAATTACTTTAACCAAGTGTTTAATTTTGTTTACCATGCCGAGGATAGCAGGAGTAGCCTCGTGCTCAACTACAGCATTCATCTTGCGAAGACCAAGAGCCAACATAGTATCCTTTTGCACTTGTGGGCAGCCGATAGTGCTGCGTACTTTTTGAATTTTAATTGTTGCCATGATTTTCACAAATTATTATCCGTTAAACACTGTTGAAAGACTCACGCCACGGTTTTGAGCTACGGTGCGAGCATCGCGCATTTCGCCGAGTGCTGCGATAGTAGCCTTAACGAGGTTGTGAGGGTTAGAAGAACCCTTAGACTTAGCGAGAATGTCGGTTACACCAGCTGACTCCAACACGGCGCGCATAGCACCACCGGCCTTTACTCCGGTACCGTGAGAAGCAGGTTGGAGATAAACACGTGCACCACCAAACTTAGCCTCTTGCTCGTGAGGTACAGTACCCTTCAATACAGGTACTTGGATAAGGTTCTTCTTAGCAGATTCAGTAGCCTTAGAAATAGCAGCGGTAACTTCACCAGCCTTACCAAGACCCCAACCTACGATACCAGCCTCATTTCCTACAACAACGATGGCTGCAAATGTGAAAGTACGTCCACCCTTCGTAACTTTGGTTACGCGGTTGACTGCAACAAGGCGCTCCTTGAGCTCCAAGTCTTGTGTTGATTTTACTCGATTCATAACAGTCTCTTTGTTTTAGAATTTGAGACCTGCCTCGCGGGCAGCGTCTGCCAATGATTTAACTCGACCATGATAGAGGTAGCCGTTACGATCAAATACAACAGCCTCTACGCCAGCAGCCTTAGCAGCTTCAGCGATGAGTTTGCCGACTTGAGCAGCCTTCTCAGTTTTGGTCATTTTATCTTTAATAGCGAGCGAAGATGCAGATGCAAGTGTTTTACCTTGCAAATCGTCGATAACTTGTGCGTAGATTTGGCTGTTGCTACGGAATACTGTCAGACGAGGACGCTCAGCTGTACCCGAAACGCGTGTACGGATAGATGCTTTAATTTTAAGTCTTCTTGCAATTTTCTGATTCATAACTTATTCCTTTCTAATTATTTACCAGCCGATTTACCAGCTTTACGACGAACAACTTCACCTTGGAACTTAATACCTTTACCTTTGTAAGGTTCTGGTTTGCGGAACGAGCGAATCTTAGCGCATACTTGGCCAATGAGTTGCTTGTCAGCAGATTCCAGAATTACGAGAGGGTTTTGGTTACGCTCTGACTTAGTCTCTACCTTGATCTCTTTAGGGAGTTGGAGGTAGATTGGGTGTGTATAACCGAGTGCAAAGTTAAGCGTATTTTGCATAGCTGCAGCCATCTCAACGCGGTAACCTACACCGACGAGTTCGAGCACTTTCTTGTAACCCTCGCTAACACCTACAACCATGTTATTGATAAGTGAGCGGTAGAGGCCGTGCATAGCACGATTTTGTTTCTCATCATTTGGACGAGTAACGAGGCATACGCCGTCTTCTACGGTTACGGTGATGTTAGGATTAACTTGTTGTTGAAGTTCACCTTTAGGACCTTTAACAGTCACGAGGTTCTCAGGGCTAACTGTTACAGTTACACCTGCAGGGATAGCGATAGGCAATTTACCAATTCTTGACATAGCGTTTCCTCCTTAATTAGTAGATGTAACAAATAACCTCGCCACCGAGCTTCATACCAAGAGCCTCTTTATTGGTCATCACACCCTTTGATGTAGAAAGGATAGCGATACCGAGACCGTTCAAGACGCGTGGCATCTCACGATAGCCAACGTACTGACGAAGACCTGGGGTCGATACACGTTTCAAACTCTTGATGGCGTTAACTTTGTTAACTGGATCATACTTCAAGGCAATCTTGATAGTGCCTTGAGGGCCATCCTCCACGAACTTGTATGAAAGGATATAACCTTTCTCAAACAAGATACGTGTGATCTCTTTCTTCAGATTCGAAGCAGGCACCTCAACTACGCGGTGACCAGCTTTGATTGCATTTCTGAGTCGAGTCAGATAATCTGCGATTGGATCTGTCATAAATGTTTTAGTTAAATTAATCCCCCCTTTGGGGACAATATTTAATAATTAATTTTATTTATTCCCCAGAGGCACCTATGTCCTCTGGGCGAATTTCGATGTTTTACCAGCTAGCCTTCTTCACACCTGGGATGAGTCCTGCAGACGCCATCTCACGGAATTGAATACGACTCAAGCCGAATGCACGCATATAACCTTTTGGACGGCCAGTGATTTTGCAACGGTTGTGCAAACGAACTGGGCTAGCGTTCTTAGGCAATGCTTGAAGACCTTCGTAGTCACCATCCTTGAGGAGTTGAGCGCGTTTAGCAGCATATTTAGCTACGAGCTTAGCGCGTTTTACCTCGCGGGCTTTCATTGATTCTTTTGCCATAGTCTAATTACTTTTTGAATGGTAATCCAAACTCACGGAGAAGCGCAAAGCCTTCCTCATCGGTTTTAGCGGTAGTCACGAAAGTGATGTTCATACCGAGGAGTTTAGAGATGTTATCAATGTTGATTTCAGGGAAGATGATTTGCTCTTGGATACCGAGTGTATAGTTTCCATGGCCGTCCATCTTGTTGTGGATACCCTTGAAGTCACGGATACGAGGCAAAGCCACGCGCACGAGACGCTCCAAGAACTCGTACATACGCTCACCACGGAGAGTTACGCGTACGCCGATAGGCATTTTCTTACGAACCTTGAAACCTGCGATATCTTTCTTGGAAACCGTAGCAACAGCTTTTTGACCAGTGATGAGAGTCATCTCTTGTTGTGCAACGTCGATGATCTTCTTATCAGCTACAGCCTCACCAAGACCTTGGTTGAGAACGATCTTCTCGAGTTTAGGACACTGCATTACCGTAGTGTAGTTAAACTCTTTCATGAGTGCAGGAACGATACGCTCCAAGTACTCTTGTTTCAAACTTGCTGTATTCATTATTAGATCTCCTTACCAGATTTTTTACTTACGCGGACAAGCTTACCATCCTTCACTACGCGACCTACGCGTACTGGTACTCCGTTCTCAACTGGGTTGAGGTTAGAGATGTGGATAGGAGCCTCCTGTTTAACAATACCTCCTTGAGGATTTTTAGCATTAGGTTTGGTACTCTTAGATACCAAGTTAACACCTTCTACGATAGCACGTTGTTTCTCTACGAGCACCTCCAACACACGGCCGGTTTTGCCCTTAGAAGCACCTGCGTTCACGTATACGGTATCACCTTTCTTAATATGTAATTTTGCCATATTTGTAGAATTTAGATGATTAGAGCACTTCAGGTGCTAGAGAAATAATTTTCATGTTCGTTTGACGCAACTCGCGAGCTACAGGGCCGAAGATACGTGATCCACGGATTTCACCTGCGTTGTTTACGAGTACGCATGCGTTGTCATCAAAGCGGATGTAGCTACCATCTGGGCGGCGAACCTCTTTCTTCACGCGAACAACGATGGCACGTGTAACGGTACCGTCCTTGATATCAGAAGAAGGAATTACACCTTTAACTGCTACTACGATGGTGTCACCCAAAGTGGCGTAACGCTTTTTGGTTCCGCCAAGAACGCGGATGCACAATGCCTCTTTAGCACCAGAGTTATCCGCAACGATTAGTCTTGATTCTTGTTGTACCATATTACTTAGCCCTTTCTACAATTTGAGTTAAACGCCAACGAACAGTCTTGCTCAATGGACGAGTTTCCATGATACGTACTGTATCTCCGATACCGCACTCATTGTTCTCGTCGTGAGCATGGAACTTGCGAGTTTTATTGACAAACTTGCCATAAATAGGGTGTTTCTCTTTCCAGTGAACAGCAACTACGATAGTCTTGTCCATCTTATTGGAAACGACAATACCCTGACGCTCTTTTCTTAGATTTCTTGTTTCCATGTCAATTCGTTTTTTACTTTGTTAATTCTCTTTGACGAAGTTCGGTTGCAAGGCGAGCAATGTTTTTACGAGCCACCTTAATCTGCAACGGATTGTCAAGCGGAGAAATGCTGTGATTCAATTTCATACGAACGAGTGCCTCTTTCTCAGCAGCCAAACGCTCTTGGATCTCAGCAGTTGTTAATTCTTTAATTTCAGCTGTTTTCATAATCCTGATTATACATTTTGGGTTGGGTCGTAATCACGTCTTACGACAAATTTGGTTGTAATAGGAAGTTTTTGAGCTGCCAAACGGAGTGCCTCTTTAGCTACTTCGTATGAAACGCCGTCAATCTCGAAGATGATACGTCCTGGAGCCAATGGTACTACGAATCCCTCTGGAGCACCTTTACCTTTACCCATACGAACATCCAATGGTTTCTTGGTGATTGGTTTATCAGGGAAAACGCGGATCCATACTTGACCTTGACGTTGCATATAACGAGTTACTGCAATACGGGCTGCCTCGATTTGACGACCTGTCAACCAGATGGTACCAAGTGATTTGATACCGAATGAGCCAAATGCGAGCTCAGTACCACGCTGTGCATTGCCTTTGATGCGGCCTTTTTGGCAGCGGCGGAATTTAGTTTTCTTTGGTTGTAACATAACTGTTGTAATCTACAAATCGGTTAAACTTATTGTTTTTTGTTTCTGCGGAAACCACCACGACGGTCATCACGACGACGGTCGCCACGACCAGCCTCTTGCTTTTGAGTGAAGTTAGGAGCAAGATCTTTCTTGCCATAAACCTCACCACGGCAGATCCAAACCTTTACACCAATCATACCTACTTTGGTGAGAGCACCTACGTGGCAATAATCGATGTCAGCACGGAGAGTGTGCAATGGGGTACGACCCTCTTTGTACATCTCGCTACGAGCCATTTCGGCACCGTTGAGACGACCACTCAATTGGATCTTGATACCCTCAGCGCCCATACGCATAGTAGAAGCGATAGCCATCTTCACAGCGCGGCGATAAGCGATCTTACCCTCGAGTTGGCGAGCGATCTTGGTAGCCACGATAGTAGCATCAAGCTCTGGACGCTTAACCTCAAAGATGTTGATTTGCACATCTTGCTTGGTGATTTTCTTCAGTTCCTCTTTCAATTTGTCAACCTCTTGTCCACCCTTACCGATAATAAAACCGGGGCGAGCAGTGCAGACAGTTACAGTCACAAGTTTAAGAGTACGCTCGATAACGATACGAGAAATACTAGCCTCAGCCAAACGGGCATTCAGGTACTTGCGGATCTTAGCGTCCTCAAGCAAAGTATCTCCGTAGTTCTTACCGCCAAACCAGTTGGAATCCCAACCACGTACAATACCAAGGCGGTTTGCTATTGGATTAATTTTCTGTCCCATTGTGTTAATTACTTAGCTTCGTTAGTATTCTTAGTATCTACAAAAATTGTCACATGGTTAGAGCGTTTGCGGATACGATAGCCGCGACCTTGAGGAGCGGTCAACAGACGTTTGAGCATCATACCGCCATCTACCATGATATTACTTACATACAGAGTCTCTTGATCTGCTTTCTTACCGGTCTTAACTTCCCAGTTAGCGATAGCAGATTTCAAAAGTTTCTCGAGGGCACGCGATGCCTCTTTGGTAGAGAAATGCAACGCACCCAGTGCACGGTTCACTTCCATTCCACGAATCATATCGGCAACAAGGCGCATTTTGCGTGGAGATGTAGGAACGTTATTAAGCTTTGCAAAGTATTGGCTCTTGCGAGCTTCTTTCATTGCTTCAGCTGCATTATGTTTTCTAGCACCCATTTTGAATTCTAAAATTTAATTGTTGTTTGATTTGATTCTTGGATTAACGGTTACCCGAGTGACCACGGAATGTGCGGGTAGGAGCGAACTCGCCCAACTTGTGACCCACCATATTCTCGGTTACATACACAGGGATGAACTTGTTTCCATTATGAACTGCGATAGTATGACCTACGAAATCAGGAGAAATCATAGATGCACGGCTCCAAGTCTTAACAACATCTTTCTTGCCAGACTCATTCATAGCCAACACCTTTTTCTCCAACTTAACGTTGATAAATGGTCCTTTTTTCAATGAACGACTCATAATTTCTCTTAATTTAATAGGTTATTTCTTTCTTCTTTCAATAATGTATTGGTTGCTCAAGTTCTTTGGAGCACGTGTCTTGTAGCCCTTAGCTAACAAGCCCTTGCGTGAACGTGGGTGTCCACCAGATGCGCGGCCTTCACCACCACCCATTGGGTGATCTACTGGGTTCATTGCCACACCACGGTTACGTGGACGACGGCCTAACCAACGGCTACGACCAGCCTTACCACTCTTCTCCAATGCGTGATCGCTATTACCAACCACACCTACGGTTGCTTTACATGCAGAAAGCACCTTGCGCAATTCGCCTGAAGGCAATTTGATGATCGCATATTTATCTTCGCGAGAAGACAATTGTGCGAACACACCAGCCGAACGAACCATGCATGCACCTTGACCTGGACGGAGCTCAATGTTGTGAATGAGCGTACCAAGAGGCATGTTAGCCATAGGGAGAGCATTTCCTACTTCAGGAGCCACATCTGGACCTGAGATTACTGTTTGACCTACTTGCAAGCCATTAGGTGCAAGAATGTAACGTTTCTCGCCATCAGCATAGAACAAGAGTGCGATACGAGCACTACGGTTTGGATCGTACTCAATAGTTTTTACTGTAGCTGGTACACCATCTTTGTTACGTTTGAAGTCAATTACGCGATATTTCTGCTTGTGTCCACCACCGATGTAACGCATGGTCATTTTACCATTGTTGTTGCGACCACCAGTTTTGGTTTTACCGAACACAAGAGATTTCTCTGGTGCACTTGCGGTAATTGTGTCAAATGCGCCAATAATTTTGTGTCTTTGCCCCGGTGTAGAGGGTTTTAATTTACGTACAGCCATTTTTAGATATTGCTATAAAAATCAATTGTTTCACCTTCTTTCAATGTAACGATTGCTTTCTTGTAAGCTTGCTTAGCGCCACGAATCAAACCGCTCTTAGTGTAGCGTTGTTTAGTCTTTGGAGCTTGGATCAAAGTGTTTACATCAAGCACTTGTACATTGTACAATTCTTCTACTGCCTTCTTGATTTCTACCTTGTTGGCAGTACGAACTACCTGAAAACCATAACGGTTGAACTTTTCGCCTGCGGCGGTCATCTTCTCAGTGACGATTGGTTTTAAAATAATTGCCATAGTTGTAACCTCCTTATGCTAAAGTTGCCTCAATTGCTGCCAATGCGCCCTCTACGAGAACCACAGCGCTTGAGTTCATGATTGCGTATGTATTCAGTTCATTAACAGTCACCACGTTGGTGCGCTCGATATTGCTTGCTGACTTGAGAACGTTGTAGTTATTCTCTGGCAACACGAACAATACCTTCTTACCAGCTACTTGCAAGTTGTTCATTACCTCAATCATAGCCTTGGTCTTTGGAGCCTCAAATTGCAAAGCGTCTACTACGACGATTTGACCGTTTTGAGCACGCAAAGAGAGTGCGCTGCGACGAGCCAATTGTTTAACTTTCTTGTTCAATTTGAAACCATAGTCACGTGGAACTGGGCCAAAGATTGTACCACCACCTACGCGTACTGGAGATTTCAAATCACCTGGACGAGCACCGCCACCACCTTTTTGGCGACCGAGCTTACGAGTAGAGTGAGCATTCTCGCTACGCTCTTTTGATTTCGCTGTACCTTGACGATTGTTAGCCAAATATTGCTTTACATCCAAATAAATGGCGTGGTCGTTAGGCTCGATACCGAAGATAGCGTCATTGAGAACTACCTTCTTGCCGGTCTCTTTACCGGCCATATTCAAAATACTAAGTTCCATACCTCTTATTTGTTAATAACCACGATTGAATTTTTCGCACCTGGAATACTACCCTTGACCATGATCAAGTTGTACTCAGGAATAACTTTTAACACTACAAGGTTTTGTACAGTTACGCGATCTGTACCCATGTGGCCTGCCATACGAGTTCCTGGGAATACGCGTGCTGGGTAAGCACATGCACCGATAGAACCTGGAGCACGCAAGCGGTCATCCTGACCGTGGGTAGATTGACCTACACCACCAAAGCCGTGACGCTTAACTACACCTTGGAAACCTTTACCTTTGGAAGTACCTACTACATCTACGTAAGAGTTCTCCTCAAACATATCAACAGTCAAGGTATCTCCCAGTTTGACTTCTTGTTCGAATCCATCGAACTCGGCTAAGTGACGCATTGGTTGTACACCCGCAGCCTTGAAGTGACCTGCCTCTGCCTTGTTGGTGTGTTTCTCGCTCTTTGGCATGAAACCAACTTGTACAGCAGCATAGCCATCCTTCTCAACTGTCTTGAGTTGGGTAACAACGCAAGGACCAGCCTCAATCACGGTGCATGGGATATTCTTGCCATCAGCACCGAAAACGGATGTCATTCCGATTTTTTTACCTAATAATCCTGGCATTTTTTTGCTGTGATTAAAATTGTTAATAATTATTGTTTTCCACTCTCGCCCTCGGGATTCCGTGTCTTACGACCTTGTCTATCCGCGGGAAGTGGCTGTTTTGTTTATCAAACTTTGATTTCTACTTCCACACCACTTGCAAGTTCGAGCTTCATCAACGCCTCTACTGTCTTTTGGTTAGACTCATAGATGTCGATAAGACGCTTGTAGCTTGACAACTCAAATTGCTCACGGCTCTTCTTGTTAACGAAGGTAGAGCGGTTTACTGTGAAGATGCGCTTGTGAGTTGGCAATGGAATTGGACCACTTACTACTGCACCTGTTGCTTTTACGGTCTTCACAATTTTCTCAGCTGACTTGTCAACCAAGTTGTGATCGAATGATTTCAGTTTAATACGAATCTTTTGACTCATTGTTTTGTTGTTTTTTAATGTTGTTTTACTTTATCCTCGGCGCTCGCACATCCAAAGAGTCATTTGCTCAGATGACTCGCGCTTCGGTTTTTACTTATCTTATCCGCCTACCTTACACAAGCCCATAGATTGCTCCATGGTGCACTATATATAATTAAGTACGCGGGTGCGTGCGCACTTGCACGCATGAGTGAAGAGGTTTGAAGTATCGAGCGGCCCTTTGCTCAACCTTTTCGAACTTTCGAACTCGGTTTTTATTTTCTTGTTAAGTCAAGGACCAACACATTGGAAGATTGGTCCTTGACCTCAGAAAGCTTGATTATACGAGATCTACACGACCGCCGCACTCTGTCAAGACAGCCTTAGCGATGGTGCTAGATACTGCGTCGTAGTGAGAGAACTCCATGCTGCTGGTAGCACGACCAGAAGTAATGGTACGCAATGCGGTTACATAACCGAACATCTCGCTCAATGGTACCTTAGCCTTGATCACACGTGCACCAGTACGAGCAGTATCCATACCCTCTACTTGACCACGACGTTTGTTCAAGTCACCGATAACATCACCCATGCTCTCCTCTGGAGTAACCACTTCTACCTTCATGATAGGCTCCATCAATACTGGTTTTGCCTTAGCGCAAGCGCTCTTGAACGCCATTTGTGCGCAGATATCGAATGAGAGTTGGTCAGAGTCAACTGGGTGGAAACTACCGTCCACCAAAGTAACCTTCAATGTATCAAGTGGATAGCCAGCCAAGATACCAGTCTTCATAGCGGTAGTGAAACCTTTTTCTACTGCTGGGATATACTCTTTAGGCACGTTACCACCCTTAACAACGTCAACGAATTGCAAGCCACCTTCGAAGCCCTCGTCTGCTGGCTCAACGCGAACGATGATATCCGCATATTTACCACGACCACCAGATTGCTTCTTGTAAGTCTCGCGGAGCTCTACAGAAGAAGAGATAGCCTCACGGTAAGCCACTTGAGGACGACCTTGGTTACACTCTACCTTAAACTCACGTTTCAAACGGTCGATAATAATCTCGAGGTGAAGCTCACCCATACCAGAGATCACAGTTTGACCTGTTTGCTCGTCAGTCTTAACAGTAAAGGTAGGATCCTCCTCAGCCAGCTTAGCCAAACCTACGCCAAGTTTGTCGAGGTCAGCTTGACTCTTAGGCTCTACAGAGATACCGATCACTGGTGCTGGGAACTCGATAGACTCGAGTACGATTGGCTTGTCCTCAGCGCACAAGGTATCACCTGTACGAATATCCTTAAAACCTACACCTGCACCGATATCACCAGCTGCGATTGTCTCTACTGGATTTTGGTGGTTAGAGTGCATTTGGAAGATACGAGAGATACGCTCGCGCTTTCCAGAACGTGGGTTGAACACATAAGAACCTGCATCCAACTTACCACTATACACACGGAAGAAGCACAAACGACCTACATATGGGTCAGTAGCAATCTTGAACGCCAAAGCACAGAGATCATCATCCTCTTTTGGCTCGCGCGTGATCGCGTCACCCGTACGTGGGTCCGTACCATCTATAATAGGGGTATCCATTGGACTTGGCAAGTATGCACATACTGCGTCCAACATGGTTTGTACACCTTTGTTTTTGAACGAAGAACCACAAACCATTGGGAACATTTGCATGCTCAAGCAACCTTTGCGGATTGCAGCACGAATCTCGTCCTCAGTGATGGTAGATGGATCATCGAAATACTTCTCCATCAACGCATCGTCGAACTCAGAGATGGTCTCGAGCATTTTGTCGCGCCACTCCTCTGCCTCAGCTACGAGGTCAGCAGGAATCTCCTCTACAGAGTATGCAGAACCCATAGTCTCATCATTCCAGATACATGCCTTCATAGTTACGAGGTCAACAACGCCCTTGAAAGTCTCTTCAGCACCAATAGGAATTTGGATTGGACATGGGTTAGCACCGAGCACCTCCTTGATTTGAGTAACTACGTCGAAGAAGTTAGCACCACTACGGTCCATCTTGTTTACGTAGCACAAACGAGGCACGTTATACTTGTCAGCTTGACGCCATACGGTCTCAGATTGTGGTTGCACACCACCTACCGCACAGAACGCAGCCACAGCACCGTCCAAGATACGAAGCGAACGCTCTACCTCAACAGTAAAGTCAACGTGTCCCGGAGTGTCAATCAAGTTGATTTTGTACTTGTCGCCTTTGTAGTTCCAGAATGTAGTTGTAGCAGCAGAAGTAATAGTAATACCACGCTCTTGCTCTTGCTCCATCCAGTCCATGGTAGCTGCACCATCGTGTACCTCACCAATCTTGTGAGTCAAACCTGTGTAGAACAAGATACGCTCAGAGGTAGTAGTCTTACCGGCATCAATGTGCGCCATGATACCGATATTTCTGTTGAGTTTTAAATCGTGTTTAGCCATTGTCTTGTCTTATTAACGATTAGAAACGGAAGTGTGCAAATGCACGGTTTGCCTCTGCCATGCGGTGCATATCCTCTTTACGCTTGAACGCACCACCTTGGTTGTTAAATGCATCCATAATCTCAGCTGCGAGCTTCTCAGCCATAGAGTGGCCACCACGCTTGCGAGCAAAGAGAATCATGTTCTTCATTGAAATAGACTCCTTGCGGTCAGCACGAATCTCAGTTGGCACCTGGAATGTTGCACCACCGATACGTTTTGATTTTACCTCTACCAAAGGAGTGATGTTGCTCAGAGCTTGTTTCCAGATCTCGAGTGGAGTTTGCTCACCCTTCATCTTATTACCAACAGTCTCCAAAGCGGTGTAGAATACGCTGTATGCAGTATTCTTCTTACCATCGAGCATGAGGTGGTTCACAAATTTAGCCACCATTACCTCACCAAACACTGGATCTGGGAGAATAACTCGTTTTTTTGGTTTTGCTTTTCTCATTGTTTTGTTTTGTTTTTTTTGTTGATTGTCTTAACTTCAGCAGACTTCTTCAGTTCTCAGGCTTCAGTTTTCACCCTTCAGTTTCAAGTTTTTACTTTTCAGTTTTCAGATTTCAGTTTTTCACCCTTACTCCATCTGCTTACTCAACCGATCAACCCATTAATAATCTGTCCCAACGTATGGAACCTTTAGTTAGTTTTTAGTTCGTCAGAAATTACTTTTTAGCTTTAGGACGCTTAGCGCCATATTTGCTTCGACGTTGCAAGCGGTTAGCCACACCAGCGGTATCCAATGTACCACGAACGATGTGGTAACGTACACCTGGGAGGTCTTTCACACGACCACCACGCACCATTACGATGCTGTGCTCTTGCAAGTTGTGACCCTCACCTGGGATGTAAGCGTTCACCTCCTTTTGGTTTGTCAAGCGAACACGTGCTACTTTACGCATAGCAGAGTTTGGCTTCTTAGGAGTTGTTGTGTAAACGCGTACACAAACGCCACGACGTTGTGGGCAGCTGTCCAATGCTGGAGACTTGCTCTTGTCGATAAGTTCTGCTCTTCCTTTTCTAACTAATTGTTGAATTGTAGGCATTTTAACTTTTTAATTTTGGTTAATAATTTATGTTAATTTAAACGTTTTGTTTTGCTTTTCTTCATAACACTCTCGCGTCTCATATACACACACGCATATTCACGCGCCGCGAAAAAGCATGCAAAGGTACTACTTTTTCTCGAAACCACCAAATAATCAGCAGAAAAAGTGCATTTTTCTTGCCCAAAAATGGTTAATTTTTCATTTTGTCACTTCGACTTTACAAAATTCAGGCTATTTTCACCTAAAATATTACATCAACCAATTTCTTATAAACCGACAATTTTCAAACACTTACACACCTTTTCAACAACCCCAAAAACCATACTCAAAACCCCTCAAAAATGGCACTCAAAACTGCCTGAAATTTGCCTGAAATTTCCATTCGAAATAGATGCTTTATTCATCGTTTTTAGGAAAATTTTTACTCCATTTTGAGGAATATTTTTAGTAATTTTATCCCAAAATCAGCATCATTTTAGTTGTTCTTTATAGAGAGTTTTCATTCTATTCGCGCACTTTACACATGTATATTTACAAAAAAAATACGGACCTTACAGCCCGTATTTTATTTATCTTATTCTTCTACTTTCAATAGGAATAGGCGATCGCCACGACGGATGATCTTATCCGTTTTGATGGCAAAGAAATTGCCTTTCTCAATCACTGTTTGTGGATTGCCTTTGGCGTCATGCATATCATGCGCTACAACCTCGTATGCACCGGTTGTCTCGCCCGTAATGAGCAATTCATCCCCCTCGCGCACTTCTTTTGTTGCCTCCAAATAAAACTCTGCCACAGAGATATTCTTGAAGAAGTTGGTACATTTTCCGGCAAACACTTTCTTGCGAGTGGCGCGCGAACCATATTTATGCGTCCATTCGCCGAGTTTTTGCCCCTGATAATACCCATCCCAGAAGCCGCGATTGAACACACGCGCCAAACGGGTATTCCACTCTTCAATATGCGTTTCTATGGCATCTGTAGCCCATATATCTTTATCATTAAGCCATAATTCTACCGCCTCCTTGTAACATTCTACAACAGTCTTTACATATTCCGCTCCGCGCGCGCGTCCCTCTATTTTTAATACGCGTACGCCCGCGTCAAGCATCTTATTAAGGAAGTGGATAGTTTTAAGATCTTTGGGCGACATAATATATTGGTTGTCTACCTCTAGTTCAAGATCACTCTCCTTGTCCTTGACCACATAGCCGCGACGGCAAATCTGCATACACGCTCCGCGGTTGGCACTTGCGCCTAAATTATTAAGGCTCAGGTAACATTTACCACTCACCGCCATACATAGTGCACCGTGACAGAACATCTCGATACGAATGAGTTCACCTTTAGGGCCACGAATATCTTGCTCTATAATATCGCGGTAAATGCTTGCTACTTGATCCATATTCAACTCGCGTGCAAGCACCACCACATCGGCATACTGCGCATAGAACTTCAGCGCCTCGGTATTGGCGATATTGAGTTGGGTAGAGAGATGCACCTCTACACCCGATTGATAGGCATACTGCAAGGCTGCAATATCCGAAGCAATAATAGCCGACACGTTAGCGGCCTTGGCATGATTCACAATCTCGCGCATCAGCGGTAGATCCTCTGGGTACATCACGGTGTTAAGCGTGAGATAGGTCTTCACACCCACCGCTTGACAACGCTCCACGATGGTGTGTAGGTCTTGGGTGGTGAAGTTTGCAGAAGAACGCGAACGCATGTTAAGGTACTCTATGCCAAAGTACACACTGGTTGCGCCTGCTTCAATCGCTGCTGCTAAGCTCTCCCAGCAGCCTACGGGCGCCATAATCTCTATGTCGTGAATATGATTCATTTGTTGATTAGTTTACTTGTTAATTACTCTACACTCTACGCCCTACACTACACCAAAAGTGTCTCTACAGCGCATAATCCAACACCATCATCAATACAAAACCTGCGGTGAAGCCGAGCGTAGGAATATTGCTATGCGGTTCGGCTTGCGCTTCGGGGATAAGTTCCTCAATCACTACATATATCATTGCTCCCGCAGCAAATGCCAATAGGTAAGGCAATGCGGGCGAGATAAATCCGATAAGCAAGATGGTCAATACGCTAGCTATTGGTTCGACTATACCCGACAATGCACCTATGCTAAATGCCTTCCACTTGCTCATACCCTCTGAATGAAGCGGCATAGACAGAATAGCCCCCTCTGGGAAGTTTTGTATGGCAATACCAATAGCCAATGCCCATGCAGCAGACATGGATATCATACTGCCCTCTGCCATCGCACTAGCGAGTATTACACCCACTGCCATACCCTCGGGAATATTATGCAATGTCACTGCCACAGAAAGCATGGTGGTGCGTTTCCATTGACAATTGCGCGTCAATCCCTCTGGTTTGTCCGCCCCGATATGCAAGTGCGGAATCAAAGTATCGAGCAACAGCAAGAACAAGATGCCCAACACAAACCCTATCGCAGCTGGTAGCCATGTGATGCCGCCATTATCGGCTGCCATCTCCAGACTAGGGATGAGCAGCGACCACACAGAGGCTGCAACCATGACACCGGCAGCAAACCCCAAGAGCAACTTCTTGAGTAAGTCGCTCATCTTATCGCGCAATAGGAAGACCATGGCTGCGCCAAGGACGGTGCCGAGGAAGGGGAGGGTTAGTATTAGGGGCATATTGTTTAGTGTTTGTTTTAGATCGGCTGTGCCTGTAGATCGCTACGCTGTAGATTGTAGATCGTTCGCGATGCTCACTGTAGACTGGCTGAGGTGATTAGAGGGTTATGATTCGGTAGGCGAGGTAGGCTGCGTAGGTGAGAAGGAGGATGGCTCCGTGCCAGCGTTTGATCTCGCGCTTTTTGTTGGTATAGACGAAGAGCATCACGAGCAGACTGGCTAATGCTGCCATCATGGCATCTATCTCCAGCCCCTTGTAGCCAGGCAATGGCATCACGCATGCGCTAGTGCCGAGGATAAAGAAGATATTGAAGATATTGCTGCCGATAACATTACCGAGGGCAATATCGCAGTTCTTCTTGAAGGCCGCCATGCAAGATGTTGCCAATTCGGGTAGGGATGTACCCAATGCCACCACGGTCAAGCCGATGATAGCATCGCTTACACCAAGCGAACGGGCGATACTGGTAGCACTCTTCACAATCACTTCGCCGCCCATCACCAAGCAAGCCAAGCCGCCAATAATCATCGCCATGGCTTTCCATGCGGGCATAGGCACGTAAGTTTCGTCACTTCCACTATCCTTGGCATGTTTGAAACTATGCCATAGGAAGATCATAAAGAAAATCAATAATATAGTGCCACCAATACCTGAGATAAAGCTCACTTCGCCTGCCCCCCAGTCGAAAGAACCTAGATTGCTTAGATTGGGGTCGCTCACATTGATATTGAAGATGTTTTCGATATGCAACCACGAAGGACCGTTGTACACTACGAAAAGCAATACCAACAGAGCTGCTAACATGGAGAAGGGTATATCAAAACGGCGGGTAGATTTCTGCGACGAGATTGGGAAAATCAGTGCCGTACAGCCCAAGATGACGAAGGTGTTGATGATATTGCTGCCGAGCACATTGGTGATAGCAATCTCGGTACTTCCTTGTCCGACAGCCACCATATTCACCACAAACTCAGGCATGCTGGTACCGAAGGCTACGACGGTGAGGCCGATAACAATATCGCTCACACCGTATTTTTTTGCTAAGCCCGAAGCACCCACCACAAGCCAGTCAGCACCCTTGATAAGTGCCACGCAGCCCGCAATGATTAGCGGAATAGCGACCCAAAAGCCGCCGTTGGCAAGCCAAGTGTTTAAGAAATCAAGCATTGTTTTTATTGTTTAGATCGTTCGCGTTGCTCGCTGTAGATCGTTTCACTGTAGATCACTTCGCTTCGCTCGTTGTAGATCGCTCGTTACACTCGCTGTAGATGGTAGGTAAAGTCTACAGGCGAATCCGATCTAAGTTCTACAGGCGCTTTGCGCCGATCTACAGCCCGCAGGGCGATCTGATTACACATTAAACAAGAAGTGCATGATGTCGCCATCTTGCACGATGTATTCTTTGCCTTCGATGCCGAGTTTACCTGCTTGACGGCAAGCAGACTCGCCACCAAGAGCGATATAATCTTCATACTTGATGACCTCAGCACGGATGAAACCACGCTCGAAGTCGGAGTGGATGACACCAGCACATTGAGGTGCTTTGCTACCTGCCTTGAATGTCCAAGCACGTACCTCATCGCTACCTGCGGTGAGGAAAGTACGAAGCTCGAGCAATGCGTATGCTGCTTTGATCAATCGGCTAACACCAGACTCGGAAAGTCCAATTTCATCGAGGAACATCTGGCGCTCTTCGTAAGTCTCGAGTTCGGCAATCTCGCTCTCAATCTTAGCTGCCACGATGAGCACTTGTGCGTTCTCATCTTTGACAGCTTCGCGCACTTGCTCTACATATTTATTGCCGTTGACAGCAGAGTTTTCGTCCACGTTGCAGACATAGAGCACAGGTTTGCTGGTGAGGAGCATCGTCTCTTTGGCCACGAGTTCTTCGTCCTTGTTGATGAGCTCCACGGTGCGAGCCGACTTACCTTGTGAGAGGGCTTCGCGGTACTTAAGGAGTACATCGAGTGCCACTTTCGCTTGTTTGTCGCCACCAACGCGCACTTGTTTTTCGATCTTTTGGATGCGTGACTCCACGGTCTCAAGGTCCTTGAGTTGGAGCTCTGCATCGATGATATCTTTGTCGCGGATAGGATCCACAGAGCCGTCCACATGCACCACATTCTCATCGTCGAAGCAACGGAGTACGTGGATGATGGCGTCTGTTTCACGGATATTTGCAAGGAACTTGTTTCCGAGTCCTTCGCCTTTGCTTGCGCCCTTGACCAATCCTGCAATATCTACGATTTCCACGGTAGTTGGGATGACACCGCGCTCTGGTTTGCAAAGTTCGCCGAGCTTGATAAGACGCTCGTCGGGTACGGTGATCACGCCTACGTTAGGTTCAATCGTACAGAAAGGGAAGTTCGCCGATTGTGCCTTGGCATTGCTAAGGCAATTGAAGAGGGTCGATTTGCCGACATTAGGCAGACCCACGATTCCACATTGTAAAGCCATATATTTTAGTTTTTAGATCGCTCGCGTTGCTCGCTGTAGATCGTTTCACTGTAGATCACTTCGCTTCGCTCGTTGTAGATCGCTCGTTACACTCGCTGTAGATTATTGTGGTAGTCTACAGGCGAAGCCGATCTACAGCCCGCAGGGCGATCTGTTTTATTAATTCTTAATTAAATTATGTCCTGTCATTTCTGCTGGTTGCTCGATTCCGAGGATGTGGCAGAGGGATGGAGCCACGTCAGCGAGGATACCATCTTCGAGTTGCGCATCAGTGTGCTCTTTGCTCACGTACACGAATGGCACTGGGTTGAGTGAGTGCGCGGTGTTAGGTGAACCGTCGGCATTGATAGCGTTGTCGCAGTTACCGTGGTCAGCGATGATGATGATTTCGTAGTCGTTCTTAAGAGCGGTCTCTACCACTTGGTTGACGCAGTTGTCGATGGTAGTAACAGCTTTCTCGATAGCCGCATACACGCCTGTGTGACCTACCATGTCGCCGTTGGCGAAGTTGAGGGTGATGTAGTCGTACTTTTGTGTATCGAGTGCCTCGCAGAGTGCCTCGGTTACCTCTGGAGCAGACATCTCAGGTTGGAGGTCGTAGGTGGCTACCTTTGGTGAAGGAATAAGGATACGCTCCTCGCCTGCGTACTCTGCCTCGCGGCCGCCGTTGAAGAAGAAGGTTACGTGTGCGAACTTCTCGGTCTCAGCGATACGGAGTTGCTTCAATCCCGCGTTGCTAACGATTTCACCCATGGTATTTTGTACGTTCTCTTTTGGGAAGAGGATGTGCAAGCCTTGGAAAGAAGAATCGTATGGGGTCATGCAGTAGTATTGGAGGTTAGGAATGGTGGTCATTCCGTTCTCAGGCATGTCTTGTTGGGTGAGCACGATGGTGAGCTCTTTCGCGCGGTCGTTGCGGTAGTTGAAGAAGATCACTACATCGCCCTCCTCGATGGTAGCCACTGGCTTGCCGTCGCGAACATGTACGATTGGCTTGATAAACTCGTCGGTTACGCCCTCTGCATAACTCTCTTCAACCGCTTTAAGCATGTCTTCAGATGCTTTTCCTTCGCCCTTAACGATACAATCGTAAGCCACTTTCACGCGCTCCCAACGTTTGTCGCGGTCCATGGCGTAGAAACGACCTTGGATAGAAGCGATCTCACCGCAGCTGGTAGCCAAGTGTTGTTGGAGTTGGTCGATGAAACCAAGACCAGACTTAGGGTCGGTATCGCGACCGTCCATAAAACAGTGAATGAAAGTTTTACCGTCTAATCCGTAGGTTTTAGCGATATCGCAGAGGTAGAAGAGGTGGTCGAAAGAAGAGTGCACACCACCGTTAGAGGTAAGACCCATAAGGTGAAGCTTCTTGCCTGTCTCTTTGGCATAACCGAAAGCAGATTTGATTTCTGGGTTTTCTAGGATGCTACCGTCTTTGCAAGCGCGGTTGATCTTCACGAGGTCTTGATATACCACGCGACCAGCGCCGATGTTGAGGTGACCTACTTCGGAGTTACCCATTTGTCCATCAGGCAAACCCACATTTTCGCCACTAGCTTGGAGTTGGCTGTGAGGGTACTTCTCCAATAGTGCGTCCCAGTGTGGGGTTGGAGTGCAAGAGATAGCGTCGGCTTGTGATTTGTTTCCGATTCCCCAGCCGTCGAGAATCATAAGTAATGCTTTTGACATAGTTGTATATTTTTATTTAGTTTATTCACAGTTTTCGCCGCAAATTTCGGCAAATTAATAATCAATCTGCAAAAGTACTGCTTTTTTTGCATTTATGCAAATAATTAATGTTTTTTCTGCAAATTCTCTGCTTTTTACGGGTTTTCGATGGGTTTAAACTTTATTTTTCCGAAGGGATACCGAACCCTTGCCGAAGGAGTGCTTGAATACGAGCATTGATACGAGCAAGAAGAATAACAATATAAAAAACTCACCCCGCCAGTGAACAGTAGCGGGGTGAGAAATCTATGCATTTACCTTTGATTGTATCAGTTTTTTAGTTAATTGAAAATCAGTTTGACTTAAATCTATCTCATATACATCAACATTAAATGCTTGTGCAATAGTTAGAATTCTATTTCTATAGGGAGAGTTAATCCTATTTATATTTCCGAGCGTAATATGATCTAATTCAAATGTGTCCCAATCTCTTTGCTCTCCTTTTCGATTAACTTTTGTTTTTAGGATTATTCGTTCTTCTTCCTCATGCAGCCAACTTTGATGTTTTTTACAAAATAGTTGTCTAATCCCCCTTTCTATTGGGTCATTACCATATATAGTATCATCTATTGTTTCTAGCGGATTTAATGAATCATCTACATATATGACTGGCAATAAAGGAGATGCACTTGAAACATTCAATTTACCTCTTTTGAATGCTAAGCACCATCCTGAATAATCTTTTGCGTAGTATGCCCACATTTGTTTGTTCAACTCATTTCTACTAAAAGAACAAATAGCATATTCGGGGATAAGACTTTGAGCTCCTGTTTCACTAATACCTAAATCCAATATGAATTTTAGAAATAGTTTATTATGCAATGATTGGGATTGTTTCCCTTTTTCGAAATTGCCAATATCGAAAGGATCGTTTAGACATTTTCTCTTAGAAAACCAAAAGTAATGCTTCAGTAATGCATCCAAATTGTATTCGTTTGGAGCATAGTATTTATAAATCAAATTCTCATTTCCAATAGGCATAACTAATTCGCACAGAAATAAATATAAATGAGACTAAGTGATAGAATACAATTATAGGCAAACAGGTCGAATTGTTAACCCATCACACCGAGGTTTATCTCCAATAGTTTTAATTAAATCGTTGCGAATGAAATAGAATAGCCCTCCACTTCCATAACTAGGGATATCATAAAGACTCTCGTTTGTCCAATAATATCCTCCCAAACCGATTTCTTGAAATGTTCCATCCTCACTTCTTCCTGCGGCAGGTAAGAAGATACTATTATTGTTTATTGTGCTTGTAGCAAGTAGGCCATTTATACCATTGATAGTTGTCCATATGCATGTACATTTTTCATATAGTTCAGAAAACTCTGCGTTAGTAGGCATACGCCAAGCGCCACCCCAATTGACTGTTGCTGCATCATCTTTTGGTTCCAAAATTGTTTTATTATCTACAAATCCATAATCACTGCGTGAACAGTATTTGGTGATGGTGGAGGAAGTACCCTCACATAATTTATAAGAAGTCCAAAAGTATTGTGTCTTAGGTTCTAACTCTCCCCATGCAATATAATTTCCATAATCCTCAGTATATTTAGCACCAAGATTACAAGTCGCCCATTTGACACTCAAACCTAAATCAACATATTCAGCAGGAGTGCCTAATGCTTTTTCCCATTGCGCATATAGAATAATATTCTTATCAATAGATATTTTTGTTCCATAAGCATATGTGACTCCTGACCCATCAGGTTTTGTATTCCATTCAGTAAAATAATGATTTTCTCTTGTATACAAACAAGTTAAAGTTACAACTTTACTAATTCCATAGTAAAATGTATCTGGCAGCATTACTCCTTCACCTCCATTGGAGTCATAAGTAATGGTGAAGATAAATTCAGAGTTTGGTTGGTCATTTGAGCCATTGCTCTTTGCAATCTTAATTACAGTACCATCTGCGAGAGTGAAATAAACATAGTTCTCGTCTTGGGTTACAGATTGGAACATGGAGTCGCCAGTATCTCCTTTATCTCCCTTTTCACCGTCTTCGCCTGTTGCTTTGCCAAGTTGTGTCCAAGTAGCACCATTGTCGTATGAGATGTACCAATAGCCGTCCTCAATCTTCAGTTGCGGAGTAATACCATCCTTACCGTCTGTGCCGTCTTGACCATTAGAGCCATTGGCTCCATTTTGACCATCTTTGCCAGAAACAGGGAGTTTGTTGCCGTTGTCATCTAATAGCCACTCGCCGTTCAATGTCCAATAATATACGCCGTCGGTGTCTTGTGCTACACCTATCACAGGAGTTATGCCATCTTTGCCGTCAGCGCCATTTTGACCATGATAAATTGTGATGGGATCATGACCCGCAAATGTAATAGTATATCCTATTACTTCACCATCTTTCTCGATCTCTACAATACTCGTAATTACATCATTAGACTGGAATACATTCACAATCGTTTGGATAGAAGTAATGTTGGTGTTCATCTCTTTGCAGAGTTCTTCCAAATGAGCTACTCGAAAATCTAAATCGTCAATAGCATCCCAAAGTTTGCCGTGACATGCCGAGAATAGGCAGATTGTCAAGCCTAATAAGAGCAAATGAAGTTTCTTCATTGTATTATTAATTTTGTGGGAAGTTGGCTCCAAACGCCCCGTTGGTATAAATATAGAAAAAGCGTGGAACCTTACCTTTGCTTATTCTCTGCAATGAGGTACTGGAAAACCCTGTAACAAGAATAAACAATGAATGCCCACGCTGATATGTCCATCGTTGTGGGATACAACGAATTAAACACACCAAGGGGCATTTATCGCTCTCTTGCTTTGGGTTACGAAAGTTTCCAGTTTTCATTGCACCAAAACAAGCGCCAATAAACGCCTTTTATTATGTCTGCAAAATCAGTTAATAGTTAACAATTAACAGTTAATATTTCCATTAATCTGAAATTACACCGCAAAGGTACAATAAAATTTGCGGATGTGCAAGAAAAATCACATTTTGGTGCGATTTTTCTAGTGTAGGATGTAAATAGAGATTGGGGCAGTACAGCTTTGGATGCGCTTAATAACCTACGAATCACTAACGATTGTTAGCGGAAATTGGGTGCAAAAGGTAATGACAGAAAAAAGAATGCCAACAAATAAATTAGCGGCTGATCGGTTAAAAAAAGATGATTTGATTTTCTTCGATTTAAGCGGCTTTTATTTTTTCAGGGATTTTTGAGCAAAACACAAAAGCCGAAAAAAGCGGTTTATTTGCGATCTGAGCGCATTTCTCGAAAAAGACAAAGAGGGGTATTGTGGATGTCGAAAAAAAATAGTACCTTTGCAGTCGCTTTGTGCGCTCGCGTTCGGCAATTGAAGCGCACAGAACTCGCTTGGCGAGTTGGAAGCGCTCAATGCCTCCGCTCTCCCCAAAAATCACAGATTTTCGGGGGCCCCGAACGCTCGAATCGTACGGCGAAGCCGATCGTTCGACCGAAGGGAGATAAGAACTCCCTTGGGCGCTCAAGGGATAAAAAACACAGCGAGCTACAAAATAGGAAATCGGTAAAATAGAAAATAATAAAATATAAAATACAATGGAAGAATTGAATCAACAAGTAGAACAACAAGAGAAGTATGATGGTTCGAGCATTCAGGTGCTTGAGGGTTTGGAAGCAGTGCGTAAACGTCCTGCGATGTATATCGGCGATATTTCGCTGAAGGGTTTGCACCACTTGGTATATGAGGTAGTGGACAACTCCATCGACGAGGCGTTGGCTGGCTTCTGTAGCAACATCGAAGTGACAATCAACGAGGATAACTCTATCACCGTTCAAGATAACGGTCGTGGTATCCCTGTGGACATGCACCCAAAAGAGAAGAAAAGTGCATTGGAGGTCGTAATGACCGTGTTGCACGCCGGTGGTAAGTTCAACAAAGACAGCTACAAGGTGTCTGGTGGTCTTCACGGTGTGGGTGTGAGCTGCGTGAACGCACTCTCCACGAAGTTGCATGTTGAGGTTCGTCGTGACGGCAAGATCCACGCACAAGACTATGCGAAAGGCAAACCATTGGCTCCTGTGAGCGTGGTTGGCACTTATGCAGAGGGCGAGGGAACAGGTACTCGCGTACAGTTCTGGCCGGACGGTAGCATCTTCACCGAGACTGTTTATCACTACGAGATCCTCGCTAACCGTATGCGCGAGTTAGCATACCTGAACGCAGGTGTGCGTATCACCTTGACCGACCTGCGCGAGAAGAACGAGGACGGCACATTCAAGGGCGAGGTATTCTACTCAGAGGAAGGCTTGAGCGAGTTCGTTCGTTACATCGACGGCAACCGCACTCCGCTCATCAGCGAAGTGATTCACTTGAACACCGAGAAATATGGTACTCCAGTAGAGGTGGCTATCCTCTATAACACCGATTTTAACGAGAATGTACACAGCTATGTAAACAATATCAACACCATCGAAGGTGGTACACACGTGGCAGGTTTCCGTGCTGCATTGACTCGCGTCATGAAGAAGTACGCCGACGAGAGCAAGATGCTGGAGAAGGCCAAACTGAAAGACAAAGATGGTAATGCGAATATCGATGCCAACGACTTCCGCGAGGGTTTGACCGCTATCATCAGCGTGAAGGTGGCAGAGCCACAGTTTGAGGGTCAGACCAAGACGAAGTTGGGTAACTCAGAGGTAGCAGGTATGGTATCTTCTGCTGTGAGCGAGGCATTGACCAACTATTTGGAGGAGCACCCAGAGGATGCGAAGAAGATCGTAGAGAAAGTGATCTTGGCAGCTCAAGCACGTATTGCTGCGCGTAATGCTCGTCAGAGTGTATTGCGCAAGTCGCCTCTCGGCGGTGGTGGTTTGCCTGGTAAGTTGGCAGACTGCGAGAGCAAAGATCCAGCCGAGTGCGAATTGTTCCTCGTGGAGGGAGATTCTGCGGGTGGTACCGCTAAGACTGGTCGTGACCGTCGCATCCAAGCTATCTTGCCATTGCGCGGTAAGATCTTGAACGTGGAGAAAGCCATGGAGCACAAGGTGTTCGAGAGCGAGGAGGTACGCAACATCTTCACTGCATTGGGCATCACCTTCGGCACAGAGGAAGATCCTAAAGCCTTAAACCTCAGCAAGCTGCGCTATCACAAAGTGATCATCATGGCCGATGCCGACGTGGATGGTGCGCACATTGCTACACTGATCATGACCCTGTTCTTCCGTCACCTCAAAGAGGTGATCGAGCAAGGACACTTGTATATCGCGATGGCTCCATTGTATCTCTGCGCAAGAGGCAGCTACAAGGAGTATTGCTGGAACGACCAACAACGTCATGATTTTATCATGAAGTATGCTAACGGCGACGAGAAACTGATAAAGACACAACGCTACAAAGGTCTTGGTGAGATGTCCGACAAGCAACTTTGGGAGACCACCATGGATCCAGAGCATCGTCTGCTGAAGAAAGTGACCATCGAGAATGCTGCTGAGGCCGATCGCACCATCGCCATGTTGATGGGTGACGATGTAGCACCTCGCCGCGAATTCATCGAGAAAAACGCTACTTACGCTAAGATTGATGCGTAATAGATCGCTTCGCTGTTAGATGTTAGACATATGAAAATAGCAGTATATTGTAGCGCAAAAGACAGAATACCTGAAGAGTATTTGGCTTTGGGTGATGTACTAGGGAAGTGGATTGCTAAGGCAGGCCACACCCTAGTGTATGGCGGAGCAACAGGCGGACTAATGACCCGCGTGAGCAATGCAGCAAAGGCTGCAGGAGGTATCGTAGAGGGAGTTATTCCGCAGCGTATTATCCAAGCCAAGCGCATGGCAGACAACTGCGACACGCTCTATGTGGTGAACAATATGTGCGAGCGCAAGCAGAAGATGAAAGAATTGGCGGATTGTTTCGTATGCTTACCTGGCAGCTACGGCACCATGGACGAGATGATGGATGTGGTAGCAAGTGGTACGGTGGATGAGCATAGAAAACCCTGCTTCGTGCTGAACTACCAAGGCTTCTATGAGGGATTGAAACAGCAAGCCGAGCACATGCGTAGTCTCGCGTTCTTGCCACAACAAGAACAATATGCCCCACGATTCGTGGATACAATAGATGAATTATTAGACGCTTTGCAGCGTTTAGTTTAGAGTTTAATGTTTAGAGATTAGAGATATGAAAACGATGAAAACCAAAGCCTTTGAACAATGGCTGAAGGAGCAAGCACAAATGGTAGTGCGCTATCGCCAAGTGGAAAAAAGCGATGTGCTTGCAGAGTATAATAGTTTGAAGGAAGTGGTAGATTCTGCCGATTTTAAGGCAAAAAAACAACAATTGACTACCACGCGCTATGCCGACACCCAAGAGGCACAGACAATGGTTGCGTACAAACAACTGCGCAAGAAATCATCGGTATTCTTCTACCGACTGCTGAAGAAAGCAGCATGGAAGGAGAAACCAGAAGTGGCACAATACTTGGCTTTGGAAGAGAAGATTCAAACGCCTGAGTTTAAGCAAGCAAATGCATTTTGGAAGAACAAAAAGCGTTGGTTTACTACTCCAGAAAGCCAGCAAGAGAAGCGCTTCAACAGTTTGGGCAAGCATGCAGATATCGTATTCTACCTGCAACAAGATGCCAAGAAAATAACTGAACTAGAGAGTTACAAAATGATATGGGCTGATGAGTTTGACGGAGCAAATATGGCAGATACATGGCAAACAGGCTTCTTATATCCAACCGCAGACTTCAAGGCAGACCACTCGCATGTGAGCGAGCAACAAGCTTATGTCAAAGGACAAAACACCAAGGTGAGTGGTAGCGCAATGCATATTGTAACCAAGAAGCAAAACACCACTGCACCTGCTTGGCATCCTACCAAAGGAATGGTTACCCATGCCTTCGCTTACACAAGCGATGTATGGCACACCATAAAAGCTGTAGCACCAAAAGTTGGTGTGTTGCAAGCCAAAGTACACTACACAGGTAAAGCAAAACACGTACTCTGTCTCACTACAGCAAAAGCACAACATGCATTGCCAATCTTGAGCAAGCAAGTAGCAAAAGGCGAAATGATTTATACGCTTGTTTGGAACGAGAAAGAAGTGGTGAACTATGTAAATGATGTAGAGGTTGCTCGCGGCAAGAATCCTCTGGCTGGCGAAAATCTCCATTTGTTGGTTCGCAGTTATTTGCCTGAAAACACAAAAGCTACGGGCAAGATGGACATTGATTGGATTCGTATATATACCAACGCCTAAAACTTTTAGAACTTTTTAAAATCTAAAGATTATGTTTCTCATCGCAGGGCCTTGTGCTATAGAGAGTCGTGATATCGTGATGCAAACAGCTGAAACGCTGCAACAAGTATGCGAACGACTAGGTATTGTATTGTATTTTAAGTCTTCGTATGATAAAGCCAACCGCACGAGTATGTCGGAACGCGGTGTGGGTATGGAGAAAGGATTGGAGATTTTGCAAGAAGTGAAATCTACTTTCGGTTTGCCTATCTTGACGGATGTACATGAGTCATGGCAATGTGCACCTGTAGCCGAGGTGGCAGATGTATTGCAGATCCCTGCTTTCCTCTCTCGCCAAACCGATTTGCTAGTGGCTGCTGCTAAGACAGGCAAGGTGGTCAACGTAAAAAAAGGTCAATTTATGGCACCATGGGATATGCGTGGTGCAATAGCCAAGATTGAGGGGGCGAGAGGGCTATTAGGCGATGAGGCTATAGGCGAGAAGGCGGGGATTTGGCTCACCGAACGCGGTTCGAGCTTCGGCTATGGCAATCTCATTGTAGATATGACCTCACTAGTGAAGATGCGCGAGTACGGCTACCCAGTGGTGTTTGATGCTACACATTCGGTGCAACAACCTAGCAGTCAAGCAGGCGTGACGGGTGGCAACCGCGAGATGGTGCCGCATTTGATTCGTGCTGCTGCAGCAGTAGGTATAGATGGACTCTTTCTAGAGGTTCATCCTCAGCCAGAAAAAGCCATTTCAGATGCTGCCAATCAAGTGCGACTGAGCGATGTGGAAACAATACTCAAACAAACGCTGTCAATTGAACAGATTATAGGTTATGAGCTAAAGATTTTAGGCTAAAGGTTAGAGGTTAAAGGCAAGAATATGTACGCGAAAAGAGCAAAAGAGATATTTAATGAAGAGATTCGCGAGTTAGAGAAACTCAAAAATAGCATTGATGCGACCTTTGATCAAGTGGTGGAGGTGCTATATCAATGTCAAGGCAAAGTGGTGATGATGGGTATCGGTAAGACGGGTATCATCGCCCACAAGATGGCTGCATCGTTTGCCTCTACGGGTACTCCCTCCATCTTTGTGAACGCTGCCGAGGCAGTGCATGGCGATTTGGGTATGATCAATGCCAACGATGTAGCGATACTAGTGAGCAATAGTGGCGCGACCAACGAGATACTGAATATCATCGATCCCCTGCACCGATTGGGTTGCACGATCGTGGCAATGACAGGCAATATGGATTCACCATTGGCACAACGCGCCGATTATGCGCTCTCTATCCACGTGGATACCGAGGCATGCCCATTGGGATTGGCACCTACCACCTCCACTACCGCTACCCTCCTCATGGGTGATGCACTGATGGTATGCCTCATGGAAATGCGCCAGTTTAAGGCAGAGAACTTTGCGCTATACCACCCAGGTGGTGCATTGGGCAGAAAACTACTTGGACGTGTACAAAATGTAATGACTACCGACGTACCACACGTGGCTACGGATACTCCTTTCCGCGAAGTGGTAATCGAAATGTCGGATAAGCACTTAGGTATGACAATGGTATATGACCAATTGCCAAGTGGCAACTGCTTAGGCATCATCACTGATGGCGATATCCGTCGCGCTATACAGAAGTACAACGACGTGCATATCACTGCTGCAGATATCATGACGCCGTCCTATAAGCATATTGCAAAAAATGCACTGCTGACAGATGCGCTCGCGGTGATGGACACCTACAACATCACCACACTGGCAGTGACGGAAACAGCAGAAACGACCGACATCATCGGTATCATTTCCATCCATCATATCATTGACTTCAAATAAACAACTCTACACTATTCTACACAACACTACACCACTTTTATGATCATTCATTTACCTAAAAATATATCGCGCGCAAGCGCACAAGCGTACGCGAGTGGCATAGGTGCATTGTGCTTGGAGCAGCCAGAGCATTACGTGCTCATCACCAATCACATGGTGAAGCAGCTGCCAGAAGAACTCCAAGACATCGCACTTGATCATTGGACATTCGCCACAGATATGCAACTCTCTTCACGGCAGTATATGCCTGATACACATCGCATTACGATTGGAGACACCTATATTGGAGGCGATGGCAAAAACCAACTGATGATTGCAGGTCCATGTGCCATTGAAAGCCGCGAACAGATTGAGCAATCGTGCCAGATGCTCAAGCAACAAGGGATTCGCGTACTGCGTGCAGGTTGCTACAAGCCTCGCACTTCGCCATACACCTTCCGCGGATTGGGAGAAGATGGACTGAAGCTCCTTGCCGAGATGCGCGAGAAGTACGGACTACTGATTGCCACTGAGATGCGCGATGCTACCCATGCCGACAAGGTGGTGGAGTATGCAGATATCGTGCAAGTGGGTGCTAAAGCTATGTATGACCATGGTTTGCTCACCGCAGCAGGACAATCAGGCAAACCTGTAATATTGAAGCGTGGTTTCGGCTCTACACTGCAAGAATTGGTTAATTGTGCCGATTTCATCATGAGTTGCGGCAATGATCAAGTGATCCTTTGCGAACGCGGTATCCGCAGCTTTGAGACCAATACACGTTTCACGTTGGATCTTTGTGGTGTAGCATGGCTGAAAGAGTACTGCAATCTACCTATCATCCTTGACCCAAGTCATGCCATGGGCTATGCGTATGGTATTGGTGATTTGGCACGCGCTTGTACGGCAATGGGGGTGGACGGATTGCTGATTGAGACACACCCTAATCCTTGCGAAGCACAAAGCGACGCTCCACAACAACTGGACCATCAGCAATTCAGCGAGATGTATAATTCACTTAAAGCTATTGCTGCCGCAGTAGGTAAGAACCTGGTGTAAACGATTCTATTGTAATTTGAAATACTAACTATATGGAACAAAAAGAAAAAATTCAACTTCCTGAGAATGCCTCTCGTCCTCTCAAACCAGGAGAGAAATACGAGCCTATTCTCAAACCACAAAACTCCTACCCTGAGATCACCCCTTATAGTGTGATCATGGGTGTCGTGATGGCAGTTATCTTCTCCGCCGCTGCTGCTTATTTGGGCCTCAAAGTAGGTCAAGTGTTTGAGGCTGCTATTCCTATTGCTATCATCGCTGTAGGTCTCTCTTCGGCTATGAAGCGCAAGAATGCTCTTGGCGAGAATGTGATTATCCAATCTATTGGCGCATCATCTGGTGTGATCGTGGCAGGTGCTATCTTCACTCTCCCTGCGCTCTACATTTTGCAGGCCAAGTATCCCGAGATTACTGTCAGCTTTATGCAAGTGTTCCTCTCTTCCTTGCTCGGTGGCTGCTTGGGTATCCTCTTCCTGATTCCTTTCCGCAAGTATTTCGTGCAAGAGAAACACGGCGAATATCCATTCCCTGAGGCTACGGCGACTACCCAAGTTCTCGTATCTGGTGAGGGTGGTGGCAACCAAGCGAAGCCCCTCATTTGGGCCGCTGGAATCGGAGGTTTGTACGATTTTGCTGTTTCTACTTTCGGCCTTTGGACCGAGCAACTCACTACCCGTATGACAGGTTGGGGCGAGGCGCTAGCAGCTAAGTTCAAACTCGTGTTCTCGATCAATACCTCTGCTGCGGTACTTGGTTTGGGCTATATCATTGGATTAAAGTATGCTGCGGTTATCTGTGCAGGTTCATTCTTTGTGTGGTGGGTATTGCTCCCATTGCTAGGTAGTGTGCCTGGTATGGAGGCTATGGACCCTGACTTGATGTTCAAGGACTATGGCCGCAATATCGGTATCGGTGCTATCGCTATGGCTGGTCTTATCGGTATTGTCAAGAGTTGGGGCGTGATCAAATCTGCCGTTGGATTGGCAGGAAAAGAGCTTGGCGGTAAAGGTAAAGCCGTTATTACCGCATCACTGCGCACAGAGAAAGATCTCAGTATGAAGTTCATCGTCTTGGCTATCGCAGTGGCATTGCTCGTGACATTGGTGTTCTTCTGGATCGGCGTATTGGGCAATATCTGGCAAGCTTTGGTAGCATTCTTGGTGGTGGCTGTGATTGCTTTCCTCTTCACTACTGTGGCGGCTAATGCGATTGCTATCGTGGGTAGCAACCCTGTGAGTGGCATGACCTTGATGACCTTGATTATCGCATCTGTGATCTTCGTGGCTGTAGGTATGAAGGGAGCAAGCGGTATGGTAGGCGCTATGGTTATTGGTGGTGTGGTTTGTACTGCTTTGTCTATGGCTGGTGGTTTCATTACTGACCTCAAAATCGGTTATTGGATTGGTACTACCCCTCGCAAACAAGAGACTTGGAAGTTCCTCGGTACGCTCGTGAGTGCAGCTACCGTAGGTGGTGTGATGATCATCCTCAATAAGACATACGGTTTCGTAGGCGATAACGCCCTTGTTGCTCCCCAAGCCAATGCAATGGCTGCGGTCATCGAACCATTGATGAGTGGTCAAGGCGCACCTTGGATGCTCTATCTCGCAGGTGCTATCTTGGCATTGGTACTGAATATCTTGGGGGTACCAGTCTTGGCATTTGCATTGGGTATGTTTATCCCATTGAGTTTAAATACCCCATTGCTTGTAGGTGGTGCTATCTCTTGGTTGGTAAGCCGCAAGCGCGAGAAGGACGGCGAGAAAGCCGAGGAGTTGGCAGCAGCTCGCAACGAGAAGGGTACATTGATTGCCTCTGGTTTCATCGCTGGTGGTGCATTGATGGGTGTTGTAAGCGCTTTGATTAAGTTCTGTGGCGTAGAGTGCTACTTAGGCACTTGGGCTGCAAGCAACGGTGCCGCCCTCGTCGGCGTTGCTGCGTATATTGCTCTGATTGTGTACTTTATTCTTGCAAGCAAGAAAACGAAATAGAACCTTATGGAATATACGCTTTAGTGCGTGAAACTCTTCAACTCCCCAAAGCCGCAGGTGCGACCTGCGGCTTTTTTGCTACCTATATTTTGCAATTCATTTTGTTTAGACGAAAATATTTTGTAATGTCAAAAAAAAATTGTACCTTTGTCGCCGAAAGGCGACGTCGTCGGAATGAGCTTGTCGCAACGACTGCCGCTTGCGGCATTAGGCGACCGCTTTTCCTCCTCTTACCTCGAAGCCACGAGCTTCTCGGTAGGGAGAATGTTAAGTGGAAACAACAAAATACATATTAACCAAATAAAACGTTTTACAACTATGGTAAGTTACAAAGAACTCGGCTTGGTGAACACCAAAGAGATGTTTGCTAAAGCAATCAAAGGCGGATACGCTATCCCAGCCTTCAACTTCAACAACATGGAGCAACTTCAAGCTATTATCAAAGCTGCTGCTGAGACAAAGAGCCCAGTAATCCTCCAAGTATCTAAGGGTGCGCGCAACTACGCTAACCAAACTCTTCTTCAATACATGGCACAAGGTGCTGTAGAGTATGCTAAAGAGTTGGGTTGGGAGAAGCCACAAATCTGCTTGCACCTCGACCACGGAGATAGCTTCGAGACTTGCAAATCTTGCGTTGACTTCGGTTTCTCTAGCGTGATGATCGATGGTTCACACCTCCCATACGAGGAGAACATCGCTCTCACCAAGAAAGTTGTTGAGTACGCTCACGCACACGATGTAACCGTTGAGGCAGAGCTCGGCGTGTTGGCAGGTGTTGAGGATGAGGTTTGCGCAGCTGAGAGCCACTATACCAAACCAGAAGAGGTAGTAGATTTCGCTACTCGTACAGGTTGCGACTCACTCGCTATTTCAATCGGTACTAGCCACGGTGCTTACAAGTTCACCCGTGAGCAATGTACTGTTGACCCACAAACTGGTAAGCTCGTTCCTCCTCCATTGGCATTCGATATCCTCGACGCTATCATGGAGCAACTCCCAGGTTTCCCAATCGTACTCCACGGTTCTTCTTCAGTTCCACAAGAGTATGTTGACATCATCAACCAATACGGTGGTAAATTGCCTGACGCAGTAGGTATTCCAGAGGAGCAACTCCGCAAGGCATCTGAGAGCGCAGTTTGCAAGATCAACATCGACTCTGACAGCCGTTTGGCTTTCACCGCTGCTGTTCGCAAAGTATTCGCTACCAACCCAGGTGAGTTCGACCCACGTAAATACTGCGGCCCAGCTCGTGACCTCATGACCGAGCTCTACAAGCACAAAATCGTTAACGTGTTGGGTTCAAACGGTAAAGCTGAGTAATTCATAAATTGTAAATTGCTAAATCGTAAATCGAAATGGCTCTTCCATTTATGACAGCGGAAGCTGCTGCGCAGCTCGTACCTCACGGAGCAATATGCGGCATGGGTGGTTTCACCCCTGCCGGCGCTCCAAAGGATGTTCCTTCTGCTATCGCAGCGATGGCTGAGGCGCTCCACGCTGAGGGCAAACCATATAAGATTGGTATGTACACTGGTGCCTCTACTGGCGACAGTTGCGACGGTGCACTCGCTCGCGCTCACGCTATCGAGTTCCGTACTCCATACCAAGGTAACAAAGACCTCCGCACCGAGCTCAACGCACAAGGTGCACACTACTACGATATGCACCTTTCAGAGCTCGCGCAAGATCTCCGCTACGGCTTTATGCCAAAGCCAGACTTCGCTATCGTAGAAGCTTGCGAGGTAGTAGAGAAAGGTGACCAAGTAGAGATCGTTCTCACCGCAGGTGTAGGTAATGTACCTACTTTCTGCCGCTTGGCTGATAAGGTGATCGTAGAACTCAACGAGGCTATGCCTGCTGCTATGCGTGGCATGCATGATATCTACGAGCCTGCTGACCCACCTGTACGCCGCGAGATCCCTGTATATACCGTTGCTGACCGCATCGGTGCAGACTGCGTGACTATCCCTGCAGAGAAATTGGTGGCTGTGGTTAAGACCAACCGTCCTAACGAGGTAGGTGGTTTTACTCCGCTGGATGAGACTACTGCTAAGATTGGTGCAAACGTAGCATCTTTCCTCGAGAACGAGATGAAAGAGGGCCGTATCCCTGCATCTTTCTTGCCAATCCAATCAGGTGTAGGTAACATCGCTAACGCCGTACTCTATGCTTTGGGTGACAACAAGAACATCCCTGCTTTTGAGATGTACACCGAGGTGATCCAAGACTCTGTAGTGGAATTGATGAACGCAGGTCGCGTGAAGTTCGCTAGTGGTTGCTCATTGACTATTGGTTCTGATAAGCTCCAAGAGATCCTCGATAACCTCGATTTCTTCCGTGATAAACTCGTTCTCCGTCCACAAGAGATTAGTAACAACCCAGAGGTTGCTCGTCGTCTTGGTTTGATCACCATCAACACAGCTCTTGAGGCAGATATCTTCGGTAACATCAACTCTACCCACGTTTGCGGTACCAAGATGATGAACGGTATTGGTGGTTCAGGCGACTTTACTCGCAACGCATACATCAGCATCTATACTACTCCTTCTACCGCTAAGGGTGGTGCTATCTCGGCTTTTGCGCCAATGGTTAGCCACCACGACCACAGCGAGCATTCTGTGAAGATTATCATCACCGAGCACGGTATTGCTGACTTGCGTGGTAAGAGCCCAATCCAACGCGCTCACGAGATCATCAACAACTGTGTGGATCCACAATACCGCCCAATGTTGAATGAGTACTTGGAGATGTCTAAGAAGGCGCATACCCCTCACACACTCAGCTGCGCACTCGCTATGCACGAGGAGTTCCTCAAGTCAGGCGATATGCGTAACACCAAGTGGGAGAATTATAAACGCTAAATTCGCGAATTTAGCGTTAGTTGAAAGAGTTTTAAGCGCACCGAAGGTGCTGTTCTAAACGTTTCAAAGGTGAGATTAGTTTCGACTGAATAACCCTTAAAACTTTTAAAACTCTTAAAACTTCTTCAACTACACACGAAAAGACTGCTTCGGCAGTCTTTTTGTGTGTAAATATGCTATTTCTTAATATTCTTTCCCCTTATACCTTATATATATACATTGGACAAAAGACCAACGAAGAACCAAGGAAGAACCAAGGAACCTCAAAAGAACTCCGAAACGAAAAAAGTGCGTTTTGTTAAGATTGCAATCTCTTTTATCTCTCTTTTATCTTGCTTCACTCCACCGAGAGACGACCGAGAGAAGACCGAGGGAACACCATGAGAACTCCTTGCCTACAAAAAGGCTTTTTCTTAATATCACCTTCCTAAAAAGGTGGACTTGATTTCTAAATAAGTTTCCTCCTTCTCTAAACTAGTTGACTTTGTGCACTTCGTTCGCGTTATTGCGGACGCTATCCTTATCCTCTTTGTCTATTAGCCCCGAATCCTATTCGGTTACTTCTTGTATGTAAACTGAAAAATGCACGCAAAAGTGCATTTTTCTTGCTCAATCAAAAAAAATGTTGTAAATTTGCAGCGCAAAGTTGAGCGATTGACTTTGCAGACATAATAAAAAGCGTTTATTAGCGCTTGTTTTGGCAACTTGAAATCTAGCAAATTACAAACCCCGAAACAAGAGAGCAATAAATGCCCCTTGGTATGTATTTTTCGTTGTGCTTTACAACGATTTGCATATCGGCGTGGGCATTCATTGTTTATTCTTGGTTAAGGGTTTTGCTAGAACCTCAAGTTGGAGAATAAGCAAAAAGAGGTTCCACGCTTTTTCTATAATTATACCAACGGGGGGTTGGAACCAACTCCCTACAAAACATAAAATAACAAATGAAAAAGATTTTATATGTTGCTTTATTAGCAATGTTTTTAGTCGGTTGTGATGAGGGATATAACAACAATCCTTCCGATGAAAATTCAAACCAAAGTTCTAGTAATGATTCTGGAGATAAACCAGATGATGGTCTTTTTACCTATGCATTCTCCGTTTCGACAGATAAACAAGTGATCTTCTCTTCAGGAAATTTGCAATATCATCCAGCAAATAACAAATGGCGTTTTGCAGAGAATCAAACCGATTATATAGGTGATGGCAATAGCAATATCTCTACTTCGTATAACGGTTGGTTGGATTTGTTAGGTTGGAGTACAAGCGCAAATAATTTTGGTGTAAGTACTTCAAGCCACGATTATAGTGGTTCATTTGTTGATTGGGGTACGAATAAGATAGGCAATGATGCTCCTAATACATGGCGTACATTGACTTATGATGAGTGGGATTATGTAGTATTTAATCGTCCAAACGCAAGTTCTCTCAGGGGTGTAGCCCAAGCCAATGGTGTAAATGGTTTAATCTTGTTGCCCGATAATTGGACATGCCCAGCAGGTGTAACTTTTAAATCAGGTTTCCATAGTAGTTGTGGTGTAACGTATTACGCAGATTATCAAACCTTTACAGTTGAGCAGTGGTCTAAATTAGAGGCTGCAGGTGCTGTCTTCCTGCCTGCTGCTGGCGTCCGCTACGGCTCCAATGTGAAGGATATGCAGAGTGTCGGTCGCTATTGGTCTACCACAGAGGGCTTTAGCAGCAGCGCCCACTACCTCTACTTCTTCTCTGACAGAGCGACTATGTACTACTACTATCGCAGCTACGGTCAATCCGTGCGTCTTGTCAAGGATTTGTAATAAGCATCCCGATTTTGTTCGCAGGCAAAGCCACGACAAAATCGGGTGATGTACCATAACGATTTCTCACTCTGCCAATCATTTGTTGAATTGGCGGGGTGAGTTTTTTATGCTCGCGAAATAGTCGCTATAGGGTTTATACTACACCTTCTACCGCTAAGGGTGGTGCTATCTCGGCTTTCGCGCCAATGGTTAGCCACCACGACCACAGCGAGCACTCTGTGAAGATCATCATCACCGAGCACGGTATTGCTGACTTGCGTGGTAAGAGCCCAATCCAACGTGCTCACGAGACATTATCCCAAATCGGTCATTAGACTGTAACCCATTTCAATTTAGGATGTAAACTTTCACTTTTTGCATGTTATCAATCCTTTTTGGTATCTTTTCCATCTCTTTTCAGTCGTGTAGCTCGCTACACTCCTTCAAAGAAGCCGAAAAATCTACTCAAAAATCACTTGATCACATTTGCAAAATCTAATGACCGATTTGGGATTATCAACAATTGTGTGGATCCACAATACCGCCCATTGTTGAACGAGTACTTGGAGATGTCTAAGACTGCTCATACCCCTCACACACTCAGCTGCGCACTCGCTATGCACGAGGAGTTCCTCAAGTCAGGCGATATGCGTAACACCAAGTGGGAGAACTATAAACGCTAAATCCGTGTAGATTTAGCGTTGGTTGAAAGAGTTTTAATAGTTTTAGTCGCACCTGCGGTGCTGTTTTAAAGGTAGGCTAGTTGGACTAGTAGTACTAGATGGGCTAGATATACTAGATCCTTTAAAACTCTTAAAACCCTTAAAACCTTTTCTACTAAACAAAAAAGACTGCTTCTCAGAGCAGTCTTTTTTGTATCAATCAAACACTTCCATCAATACATCCAATGATTTGGGTGGGCGAAAATCTTCGATATGCTCTTCGTAGTAAGTGGTCAAAGAACGGAGGCGATGCTGGCGTTCGTTGCGGGAAGCTGGTGCAATGAACCAATTAGGATGCTCCGTATCATCAATGCCAATACCTAAATAAGTAGCATACTCCAAGAGAAAATGCAGATGCAGGTTGCTAATTTCAGTATCTTGATCTAGATGTTGGATAACTTCGCATAACCAATCATAAAGAGGTTGGTCGCTCATTGGGTGGCGAAGAGTGGAAACCAAAACTTCAGCGATAAACATAGCCACGCATTGGCGTTGGATATCAGTAGTTAATCGCTGTGGAGTATAGAGTAGCGATAGTGAAGACAACGTACCCATCTGTGCAGGGGCATTGTTGCGGCGTGTGGACGTGAAATCAATGATAGATAGCGGGCGAAGCAATCCTTTGTATTTATTACCATATATTGCATACTGCATTCGTCCGTGTTCTGCAGTGTATAGATGTACAATGCTACCCGTATCCGAATATCGAGTGATATTTAAGACAATCGCCCCTTGCACTGCTATTCTTTGAGCTTTTTATTTTCTGTGTTCAGCTTTTTGATTTCTCTCTTGCGAACAAAATACCCGATGGTGAACATTGGAAGAATATCCGCAAAAGGTAAGGACTCTTCTACAAAGTTGATGACAGCACCTAAAGCCCCCGTCTTTCCACCAAACAGTAAATAGAAGAACAAAGCAGATAATGGTGCCCAAATAGCATCAATCCATTCACCCCAAGTAGGTAGGAAATACGAAATACAACCAGCTACATCTAGCAATATACATAGCCAAATAGGCGGTAATTTTATTTCTTTTTCCTTTTTCATATATTTTCGAGTTGGTCTTTTTTATCTCGGTTATCAGTCGTATTGTATGCTGCCACAATATGTTTCACTAAATGATGGCGAACAATATCTTTTTGATTAAACTCCACGATAGATATACCACGAATATCGTGTAGGCGTTCGATAGCATCCTTCAAACCCGACTTTTGACTAGCAGGTAAGTCTATTTGGGTCATATCGCCTGTGATAATCATCTTGCCATTGATACCCAGTCGGGTGAGGAACATCTTGAGTTGAGCAGTAGTGGTATTTTGTGCCTCATCAAGGATGACAATAGCATCTGCCAAGGTGCGTCCGCGCATGAAGGCCAATGGGGCAATCTGTATCACCCCACGCTCCATATATTCGTTGAGTTTGGCACCGGGAATCATATCTTGCAAGGCATCGTACAATGGTTGCAAGTATGGATCAATCTTCTCTTTCATATCACCAGGCAAGAATCCCAGTTTCTCGCCCGCTTCGACCGCAGGACGCGAGAGGATGATGCGCTTTACTTCGCGATTTTTGAGCGCTCGCACAGCCAATGCGATGGCAGTGTATGTCTTTCCGCTACCTGCAGGACCAATAGCAAACAGCAAGTCATTCTCCTCGTATGCATCTACCAAGCGTTGTTGATTAGCACTGCGCGCTACAATAGACTTGCCATTGACACCATGTAGGATAAGATTATCTTGCAGAAACTCCGTGGGTTGTTCGCCATGTAGGAGTTGGAGTATCTGCTCCTCGTTGAGGGTATTATTCTTGATGCAAAACGCTTCGCACTTGCGCAAGTTCTGCTCAAAGCGTATGATGGCAGGCTGCGAACCAATTACCTTCACTTGATACCCACGCGCCACGATACGCACATCGGGGTGCTGGTTTTTCAAGCACAGGATATTGATATTGTTCACGCCATAAAACGTGGCAGTGTCTAGTGCATCGTTGAGAGAGAGAATGGTTTCCATGTTATTTTATGAGTAAATCCGAGTAGTTCGGAATATGGTTTAGGAATTGATATGTAGTTTCTTTTACTTCGGCTATAATTGTATCTTTACCATTGCTAAGCATCAAATAGGGCACATGCAAATGGCGATTATATATGGCAGCTTGGTCAAAAACTTGCTGCGTAAGAGGTACAGATTCGGCTTTAAACTCAATAAGCATAAGTGGTTGCATCTGTTGGCTATACACAATAGCATCACAACGCTTCTTCAGTCCTGCGACCTCAATGGGAACTTCTACAGCTATTAATCCGTGTGGATAGGCAAAGTTATCTTCTAACGCATGCAAAATAGTCTGACGAACATGCTCCTCTGGCGTGAGGCGGACATATTTCCGCCTCCACGCACAGAGAATCTGTTGTTTGTTATCCATCGCCTTCAAACTCTAACCTTTAACCTATAGCCCGCAGGGCGTCCTGTAGGCGAAGCCGTCCTATGACCTATTTCTGCCAATTATCCTTGAGCGAAGCGGTGCGGTTGAAGACAAGCTTCTCGCTAGTGGTGTCTGGATCTACTACGAAGTAGCCGTGCTTGAGGAACTGATAGTTGTTGCATTTAGCAATACCATTCACCACCTCTGTAGCATGCATCTCTGCCTTCATTGCACCCTCAATCTTGCAGTTGACCACCTTCAAACTATCAGGATTGAGCAAGTCACGGAAGTCGCCCTCTTCAGCAGATGGGTTCTCGCATGCGAAGAGGCGGTCGTACAAGCGAACCTCTGCATCGATGCAAGAGTTGCACTCTACCCAGTTGATGGTAGATTTAGTCTTGCGGTTGCCACCTTCGGTACCAGACTTTGAGTCAGGGTCGTAAGTTGCATAAACAGTCGTGATATTGCCCTCTGTATCCTTCTCACAACCAGTGGCTTGGATGATATAGGCCGCTTTCAAACGCACCTCACGACCACCAGGGCTTAATCGGAAGAACTTCTTATCGCCCTCCTCTTGGAAGTCACCGCGCTCGATATAGAGTTCCTTAGCAAACTTCATCTCGCGGGTACCCAATTCTGGATGTCCGTCAATATTCTCTGCTATGATTGTCTCGCCATCACCCTCGTAGTTTGTGATGACAAGTTTCACAGGATCAAAGATAGCACATACACGAGGAGCAGTCTCCTTCAATGTCTCACGCACGGTATGCTCCAGCAAGCCGAGGTCAATCATACCCTCTACCTTGGTATAACCAATCTTATCGATAAACGCGCGGATGGCCTCTGGGGTATAACCGCGACGACGAAGACCGCATACAGTAGGCATACGTGGGTCATCCCAACCGCTTACAAGACCCTCTTTCACCAGTTGGAGCATCTTACGCTTAGACATCACAGTATAAGTAATGTTGAGGCGGTTGAACTCATATTGACGTGGGCGATAGTCGCCTGTAATAAACTGATCGATATAGTAGTCGTATAATGGACGGTGCACCACAAACTCAAGGGTACAGATAGAGTGAGTAACGCCCTCGAAGTAGTCGGATTGACCGTGCGCAAAGTCGTACATTGGGTATACGTTCCAGGTACGACCAGTACGGTGGTGAGGGTGTGTGGTGATGATTCGGTACATGATTGGGTCGCGAAAGTGCATGTTTGGATTTGCCATATCTATCTTCGCACGCAAAACCATCTTACCATCCTCTATTTCGCCATTTTGCATAGCTTGGAAGAGGCGAAGGTTCTCGTCGATTGGACGATCACGATATGGCGATGCTACACCTGGCTCAGTAGGAGTACCTTTTTGCTCAGCAATCTGCTCGGCGGTCTGCTCGTCGATATACGCTTTACCTTGCTTAATAAATTCAATAGCGAGGTCATAGAGTTGTTGGAAATAGTCAGAAGCATAGTAGATGTTTCCCCACTTGAATCCAAGCCAAGCGATATCTTGTTGGATAGAGTCTACATACTCTACATCCTCCTTCACAGGGTTGGTGTCGTCAAAACGGAGGTTGCACACACCGTTGTATTTCTCTGCAATACCAAAGTCCATGCAGATGGCTTTTACGTGACCTATATGCAGGTAACCATTTGGCTCAGGTGGGAAACGAGTTTGAATTCGTCCGTCGTTCTTACCTTCTTGTAAATCTTTTTCTACAATTTGCTCAATAAAATTGAGACTTCTTTCTTCCATTTCCATGTATTCTTGTCTTTAAACTTTTAAACTCTAAACTTATTTACCTTTCACTACGCCACGTGGAGAGTTTTTCACAAACTCTACAATCATGTCGCGCTCTGCGCTATCAGGCAATGTTTCCATAATCTTCTCCATCGCTTGAGTCATGTTCAATCCCGAGAGGAAGAGCACGCGGTATGTATCTTGAATGGCTTTGATTTGTTCGCTGGTAAACCCACGGCGGTTTAGACCTACAGAGTTGATGCCACAGTAGCTAATTGGCTCACGAGCTGCAATGATATATGGAGGAACATCCTTATTAATTTTTGAACCTCCTTGGATCATTACATGCGCACCAATATGGCTGAATTGATGCACGAGGCTACCGCCACCAATGATTGCCCAGTCTTCTACCACCACCTCACCTGCAAGTTGGGTGCAGTTGGACATGATGATGTTGTTATTCAAATAGCAATCGTGTGCCACGTGGCAATATGCCATAATGAGGCAGTTGTTTCCTACTACAGTCTTGCCCTTGCTAGCAGTACCGCGATGAATGGTCACAAACTCACGGATAGTGGTGTTGTCACCAATGATGGCATATGTCTTTTCGCCTTTGTATTTGAGATCTTGTGGGTCTCCACCAATGACAGCGCCCGCATAGATATGACAGTTCTTGCCGATACGAGTGCCACCATAGATGGTCACATTGTTGTCAATAATTGTACCTTCACCAATCTCTACATCGTCATAAATGCAAGAGAATGCACCTACTTGTACACTTGGATGAAGCTTTGCTTCTGGATGGATGTAATTCATATTATATGTTTGCTAATATTTTATTTCTCAGTTGTTTTGCACATTGGGTATTGAAGGTATGACCTGGTCGAAGAGCCATGATTTTACCTTGGATATAGCATCCCACCAATGACATATCACCTATGATATCCAATAACTTATGTCTTGATGGCTCGTTAGGATAATTGAGCGGACTGAGATATCCCAACTTGGTGGCATCTAGGCGTGGTTGCCCTAGTTTGTCAGTCATATAATCTAATCCCTCTTGCGACATTGGTGTTTCGTAGATTACCAATGCATTTTGCAAGTCTCCCCCCTTGATGAGTCCCATACGCAATAGTGGCTCTATCTCGCGCACGAAGCAGAAAGTACGCGCGGAAGATATTTCTCGAGAGTATTCAGCAAGATTGTACAACTCGGCTTTTTGTTCACGTAAAAGTCCTGTAGGATAGGTGATTGTAACCTCCACTTCGTATTTATCGGAAGGTAAAATCAGCATCTTATTACCACGCTCAGAGATATATTCGATAGGCTCTTTCACCACAAAAACTTTCTGCTCGGCCTCTTGCTCTTGTAGTCCGACTTTTTGAATTGCTTGTACATAATACTTCGCGCTACCATCAAGGATTGGCATCTCAGGGCCGTCCACCTCAATAAGACAGTTGTCCACCCCAAGGGCGTATAAAGCAGAGAGGGCATGCTCTACGGTAGATACTTTCCATGCTCCTCGCTCCAATACCGTACCACGCTCAGTAGCAGTCACATAATCAGCTACCGCTTCGTAGGTGGGACGCCCCTCAAGGTCGGTGCGGCAAATACGAATACCTGTATTTTCCTCTGCGGGAAGGAAAGTAGCATGGATGTATAGCCCTGTATGCAAGCCCTTGCTCTCAAAGGAGAAGGATGATTTTAGTGTATGTTGTTTCATTGTTGTTTCTTTTCCAATTCTTGTATTTTCTTTATTAGGTCAGGCAGTTGCTTAAAGCCAACCACGCTGCGGCGCCAGTTCATAGCATCAATGATCGGCGAGCCTTGGTACATGCCCGATTTCTTAACATTGTTGGCGATACCCGATTGTGCGCCAAACACGCAGTTGTCGGCAATCGTGATATGTCCTGCTACACCCACTTGACCCGCAAGAATACAGTGTCCACCTACTTTGGTAGAGCCCGCTACGCCGACTTGTGCGCACATGAATGTACTCTCACCAATCTCCACATTATGAGCCACTTGTACAAGGTTGTCGAGTTTGGCATTGCGGTGAATAATAGTCGAGCCCATCATAGCACGATCCACAGTGGTATTGGCACCTATCTCCACATCGTCCTCAATGATGACATTACCGATTTGTGGGAGTTTTTGATTTACGCCCTTAGCATCTGGTTCAAAACCAAAGCCATCGCTTCCAATCACTACGCCTGCATGCAGAATACAGTCTTTGCCAATGACGCAGTTGTAATAGACTTTTACGCCTGAATAGAGGATGGTATTGTCGCCAATCTTGACATTATCGCCTATATAAGTATGAGGGTAAATCTGTACACCTTTGCCAAGTTGAACGTTCTTGCCAATATAAGCAAATGCTCCGATATATGCGTCCTCAGGAATAGCGACACCTTCACTAACAAAAGATGGTTGCTCCACCCCCTGCTTGGCAGGATTCATAGCTTTTGCCACAAGGGAGAGCAGTTGCCCCATAGCTGCACGAGCATTCTCCACACGAATGAGAGTAGCATTTGTTTCGCCATCAAAAACGATGGAATCGGTCATAAGCACCACACTTGCGCCCGTTTGAGGCAGATGAGGGAGATATTTGGCATCGCAAAGAAAAGAGAGTTGCCCCTCGTGTGCCGACTCAATAGGTCCCACATCCGACACCTTGCGGTTAGCATCACCCATAATCTTGCCGCCAAGCAGCATGGCTATTTGTTGTGCAGAAAATTCCATATTACACCAATATTATAAAAAAGCGCGCAAAAGTACAAAAAAAAATGCACATACGCAAATCGCTTGTGCATTTTTAAGAATTATTATACGAAAAATATTATTTCAAGTGAAATAAATAGCGCTTTTGTGGTTTAAATGTGAGGGTTTCCATGTTAAGCATCTCGGATGCCTCGGCGATGTCTTTCACAGCGCCATCTTTGTACAAGATATCGATGGCTTCACCCTTCTCGCTATAGGTATTGGAGGTTGAAATATGCTCAACAAAGAAGTAAGTTGCCTCATCTTGAGTCACACCAAAACGCAAAGCATATTGTTGGCAAAGAGCGTTGTATTCGGCAGTGGTGAGAGGCGCCTCGATGAGTTTACCTTTGAAAAGTTGGCGATTAGTGAAGGATTCACACAAAATACTCAAGACCTTATCCTTGCTTTTACTCCACACTTTGATAGCAGAAAGTAAGTCAGAATCATCTAGCTGTGCGTAATGAAAAAGTAGTCTTGAATGATCCTCAGTTAGTCCATTTAAGAAGTAGCCTAATGCCGGTGAACAGAAGAGTTCTACTCCATTGGCAACCAATTGCTTAGCTCGAGTAAGTATCTTGATAAGTAGTTGCTCTGCAGCGACACTGGTATGGTGGAGATAAACCTGCCAATACATCAAACGACGCGCCACAAGAAACTTCTCTACAGAGTAGATACCTTTGGCTTCAACGACCAGGCGGCCATCCTTGACATTCATCATTTTGAGAATACGCGCACTGGCCACACTACCTTCGGTAACCCCGCAGAAGAACGAGTCGCGACAGAGATAGTCTAGGCGATCAACATCTAGTTGCGAAGAGATGAGTTGGTGAAGGAAATGCTTTGGGTATTCGTCTTTAAAAATACGAATAGCCATATCCATGACGGCAGACACTTCACCTCGCTCTTTAGGTGACGCCACTTGACTAGCAGCAAACCAATCCCGAATCTCATGCATCATCATGAGGCTAATATCCTCGTGATTGGTGCCAGGTGGGAGCATACCTGCTTCCTCAAAGACATGGGAAAAAGGACCATGTCCAATATCGTGCATCAGAATAGCTGCCATAGATGCAGTAGCTTCATTATCAGACACTTCCACTCCTTTCTCGCAAAGCGAAGTAATAGCCTCGTGCATGAGGTGCATCGCACCTAACGAATGAAGAAAACGGCTGTGCATTGCTCCAGGATAAACGAAGAAACTTAAACCCAATTGGCGGATACGATTAAGTCGCTGCATGTAAGGATGTTGCAATATCTGGAAGAGTACGCCATCGGGTATACTGAGGAAACCAAATACGGGATCGTTGATAATTTTTCGTGTTTTCTTCATAGTGAAAATCATTTTCAAATAAAAAGTATGCAAAAGTACTAAAAAATTTGGAAACATGCAAAAAAATGGAATAAAAAAGGTAAAAAAATAGTATCGGGGAGAGTTCGTAAATGAAACATATAACTAATTTATCTCTAATTTATCACTAATAAATCACTAATAAACGGTTAATTATTGACAGCTAACAAACCATTGGATTTTCCCACTCAGTTGAAACAAATGTTACTGCTACCCTATGCAGCCCCTATACGATCAAAAATCATCTAAAAGTAAACTTTTTGCTCGTTTTTTTGTGTTTGTGCATTTTTTTTTGTACCTTTGCACCCAAATTGGCAAAAATGTACTTTTATGTATTACACTTTTAGTGTACCATAGTAAAAAAAGAGATGGTCACTTCTATAAATTCAACATTTAGGAAGAACGACCATAACGAGTGAGAATTAACATTTTTATGTGCTTTTGAATTTTTATCGGTATCTTGCTGATTGTCAGTTTGTCACAATGCCCGCATTGCTCCAAACTTCCGTACAGCAATCTCCTCTATAAAAACCTCAAAATCATCATAAATCAATTTATAGAAGTGACCAAATGCAAAAATCGGATTTTATCATTGAGGTGAATCATGTGTCCAAACAGTTTGAGGACGGTAAATTTGCCTTGGACGATGTGAGCCTTCAAATCAAGAAAGGCGAGTTCGTAACTATCTTGGGTCCATCGGGTTGCGGAAAGACTACCTTGCTGCGTTGTATAGCGGGTTTTCAAGTGGCAACAGAGGGTGATATCTTGCTGAACGGCGAAGATGTGACCACGATGCCTCCGCACTTGCGCGATGTGAATACAGTATTCCAGAAGTACGCGCTATTCCCACACTTGAATGTGTTTGATAATGTGGCTTTCGGTCTGAAACTGAAGAAGATAGATAAGAAAGTCATTGAGAAGAAGGTGAAGCAAGCCCTCAAGACCGTTGGTATGACCGATTATGAGTATAGGGATGTGGATAGCTTGAGTGGTGGTCAGCAACAACGCGTGGCTATTGCTCGTGCGATTATCAATGAGCCAGAGGTATTGCTATTGGATGAGCCATTGGCAGCATTGGACTTAAAGATGCGCAAGGACATGCAAATGGAGCTTCGTGCGATGCACAAGAAATTGGGTATTACTTTTATATATGTGACTCACGATCAAGAGGAAGCGTTGACATTGAGTGATCGCGTAGTAGTTATGCGCGAGGGTAAGATTCAACAGATTGGAACTCCAACGGATGTGTATAACGAGCCACAAAATTGCTTTGTAGCGGATTTCATTGGCGAGAGTAATATCTTAGACGCTACCATGGTGAAAGATAAAGTAGTGAACTTTTGTGAGCATGACTTCGAGTGTGTAGATAAAGGTTTTGGTGAAGATACCGAAGTGGATGTGGTAGTGCGTCCAGAAGATATTTATATAGGCGAAAGGCGATTAGGCGAAGAGGCGAAAGGTAAGGACAGTCCATGGCAGTTGCATGGCGAGGTACAGAGTTGTATCTTCAAGGGGGTTCATTATGAAATGACAGTAATGATTGACGAAGGCTATGAGTTGATGATTCAAGATTATCATGCTTTTGATCCAGGAACAAAAGTAGGATTACTAGTAAAACCAGAAGATATACAAGTAATGAAGAAAGAACACCTATGCAACACGTTTGAAGGTGAAGTCTTGGAGGATAACCGCGTGAAGTTCTTGGACGAAGAGTGGGATATTCCAGAGCGTGTGGCTGAGCGTTTCGAAGTAGGCGAAGAGGTAGAGGTGGAAGTGGACTTCAACCGCGTAAACTTGCAAGATGATGAGGAAGATGGTATATTGTGTGGTGAAGTATATTTTATCTTGTACAAAGGCGACCACTACCATTTGACCGTACGAACAGATGACGGCGATGATATCTATGTAGATACCAATGATGTGTGGGACGATGGCGACCGAGTGGGTATTCGAATTGCGCCAAGTTACATACGATTGTACAAGAAAGAGGTTAAAGGACGCCCTGAAGGGCTATAGGACGCGGCAAAGCCGCTATAGGTTATAGGCATGAAAAATAGTAAATTCAGAATGGTGTTTCAGTCGCGTAGTACGTGGGCATGGCCCTATGCGCTGTTTATGCTGTGCTTGGTAATATTGCCACTGGTGTTGATTGGCGTATATGCTTTTACGGATGCCAATGGTAGTTTCACGATACAACACTTTGTGAGTTTCTTCACCAAGTCAGAGGCTGTCAATACCTTTATCTATTCGTTGGCTATCGCGCTGATAACAACCATCATCTGTCTGCTGTTGGGCTACCCCGCAGCGTATATTATGGCGATGGCGGACTTTAAGACCCCGCAGGTGATGGCTATGTTGTTTATCTTGCCGATGTGGATCAACTTCTTGTTGAGAACAATTGCGACAGTTGAGTTGTTCCGCATGTTTGGTTTGCCTCTAGGGGAAGGTGCGTTGTTGTTTGGTATGGTATATGACTTTTTGCCATTCATGATCTATCCTATCTACAACACGTTGCAAAAGATGGATACTAGTTTGATAGAGGCGGCACACGACTTAGGTGCAAAGCGTCATCAGGTATTCTTGAAGGTGACATTACCATTATCAGCACCTGGTATTTATTCAGGTATTGTGATGGTGTTTATGCCGACCGTATCAACCTTCGCTATCGCAGAGTTGCTAACCCATAACAAGGTGACATTGTTCGGTTCGTTGATCCAACGTTGTTTCGGAGAAGGCGGTATCGCGATGTGGAACTACGGCGCCGCATTGTCGCTAATCATGTTGATAATCATTGGTTTAACAAGTTTCTTCGGAGGAGATAAGGAGGATATAAATAGGTAATAGGAAGGCGCAAGCGCCTATAGGACGCTTCGCTATAGGTTAAAGATTAAAGGCAAGGAGATATGTTTGAAAATCATAAAAAATCAAAAATAGAAACGCGCAGTTTGGTATCACGCATAGCGGCACAAGGCTATTTGTGGTTGCTATTGGTGGTATTGTATGCGCCTATTCTGCTGATTATCATATTCTCATTTACTCAGAGTAAAGTATTTGGTAACTGGACAGGATTTACCTTTGGTTTGTATGAGAATCTGTTCACAGGTTATGATGCTGTAGCACAAGTGAAAGTAGATCCCAACTTGTATCGCGCGATTTTCTACACAGTGGTTATTGCTTTATCGTCGGCATTGATCTCTACCATATTGGGAACCTTGGCGGCTATAGGCATCTACCATATGCGCAATCGCGATAGGAAGATACTCACCTTTATGAATAGTATCCCTATGATTAACCCTGATATTTTGACGGGTATCAGTTTGTTCTTGCTATTTGTGTTTTTGGGTATCAGTCGTGGTTTGGGTACCGTGATAGCTGCGCATGTGGTATTTTGTACGCCATACGTAGTATTGAGCGTGATGCCACGATTGACGAAGATGAATCCAAATATTTATGAAGCAGCATTGGATTTGGGTGCAACTCCATTCCAAGCTTTGCGCAAGGTCATGATGCCCGAGTTGTGGCCAGGAATGATTAGCGGATTTATTTTGAGTTTAACATTAAGTATTGATGACTTTGGTGTAACGTACTTTACCAAAGGAAGTAGTGGACTAGAGACATTGTCTACCTTCATATACGCGGACGCGCGCAAGGGTGGTTTAACGCCAGAGTTGCGCCCTTTATTCTCGCTGATATTCTTAACGATCTTGATCTTACTGATCATTATGAATGTACGAGCAAATAAACAAGCTAAAAAATAACAACTACAATAAACAAAAGCATTCTATGAAAAAATTCTTTTTTGCCGTAGCCGCATTGGTGCTACCTTGTGTGTTGGTTTCTAACACTTTCGCTGCTGACCGCGAGCAAACACTTAAAGTGTATAACTGGGCTGATTATATTAATATGGACGTGCTGAATGGTTTTCCAGCATGGTATTACGAGCAAACAGGTGAGCAGGTGGAAGTTCTATATCAGACATTCGATATCAACGAGTCAATGCTCACAGAGATTGAGGTTGGTCACGAGGATTATGACGTGATTTGTCCATCGGAGTATATCATTGAACGTATGTTGCGTAATAAGCTATTGCAACCTATCAACAAAGACTTCGGCCATACGCCAGATTACACAAAACTAGTATCACCTTTTGCTGTAGAAAAATTCCAACAAATGGCACCAGATAGCAGTGTATGCGTGGCTGATTATACAGTAGGCTATATGTGGGGCACGACGGGTATCCTATACAACACAGCCCTAGTCAACAAGGAAGATATCTTATCATTAGGTGGATTGCAAAACGATCGTTTCCAAGGCAAAGTATTTATGAAAGATGCTTTCCGCGACATCTATTCTGTGGTTGTGCTGTACGCATATCGCGATGAGATTGCTCGTGGTGAGGTCACACGTGATGAATTGGTAGCGAATGTGACAGACGAGCGTATTCAACGTGTGGAGGAGTTTCTTACTAGCATGAAAAATAATATTGCTGGTTGGGAAGTGGACTTTGGTAAAGAAGAGATGACCAAGGGTAAAGCATGGCTGAATTTAAGTTGGTCAGGTGATGCTCAATGGGCAATAGATGAGGCAGCAGAAGTAGGTGTGAACTTGGAATACTTTGTGCCAGAAGAGGGAAGTAATGTATGGTTTGATGGTTGGTGTATTCCCGTATATGCAAAGAACACCAAAGCTGCAAGCTATTTTATCAACTATATGTGTATGCCTGAGAATGCCATTCTTAATATGGAAGAGATTGGTTATGTGAGCGTTGTGGCATCTCCAGAGATATTGGATTGGGCTAATGACTCTACAATTGAACAGACAGCGAATTTGACATATTTCTTTGGCGATAGTGCAACAGCAGTACATGCAAACCATGTATTCTACCCAGATCAACAAGTCATAGAGCATTGCGCATTGATGCATGATTGTGGCGATAAGACCGAGGATATGTTGGCAATGTGGTCCCGCGTTAAGGGTGACAACTTGAGCAAAGGATTAGTATGGTTTATTATAGTAGTGATGAGCTCTATTGTGGGTGTAGCTATTTTACGCGCCATCAGCAATAAACGCAAACGTGATATGCAACGCAAGAAACGTAACCGTAGAAGATAAGCAAAGAATGAAACGATTGATTTATGCAATAGTATTTCTCGCATTGAGTGTTTCTCAAATCTCTGCACAGGATTATGAGCAGGCATTCTATGATGTGCGACAAGGTTTCGAGCAACGTTCATCAGTTATACAAGACTACCTAAAGAAGTACTTAGAGGACTATCCCTACACGCCTTACGTGGATGAAGTATATACCATGCAAGGTGTACTATATAGCGAAGCAGGTGAGTACGAAACTACCATTAAGGCATTGAGTAAAGTGAACGTGAAGGAACTTTCGCGTATAACGGAGCCTATGTATTATTTCCACATGGGCTATGCTTACATGCAACTGAAGGAGTATAAAAAAGCACTAGTGTATTTTACTTCTCTCAAAAATAATCACAATAATCCATATACCCTCCAAGCCAGTTATTATGCAGGCTATTGTTATTATAGCCTCAAAGAATATGGACCAGCGTTGGTGGAATTTTTAGCGTTGGAACAAGTGGGTGGTTACCGCAAAATTGCGCCTTATTATATTGTGCAGATACACTATGCCTTGTCAGAATACGATAAGGTATTGGAGCGGGCAGAGAAACTATTGACAGATTTCCCTGATAACGAATACAATGATGAGCTACACCGCATGGTGGGAGAAATATACTACCAAGATAGTATCTATGATAAGGCAGCGAGCCATTTGGAGATATATCACGAATTGCGATTAAAAACCAATCGAAACGTTATGCGGAATGATCTCTATTTACTAGGAGTTTCCAATTATCGTATCGCGCAATATAATCAGGCGATTAACTATCTTAAGCAGGTAAAACATGAGAGTGATTCTATTTCCGAGAGTACATATCTACATTTGGGACATAGTTATTTGCGCATAAATGATATAGAAAAGGCTATCTTAGCCTATTCAGCAGCAATAGAATTAAATATCCATCCAACCTTGCGCGAGGAGGCGATGTACAATTATGTACAGGCGACCTATCTGCAGAACTCGGCTTTGGGTGAGAGTATTACAGCCTTCCAAACGTTTATTAGAGAGTATCCATGTTCGAAGTACATAGACAAAGTATATGCACTGATGGCGGATATGTATCTAACAAGCAAAAACTATCAAGCAGCGTTAAATGCTTTGCTAGAGATACAACAGCCTAATGAAAAAGTGCTACAAACATGTCAGTATCTACGTTATCAATTGGCTGTAGATGCATTCTTGCAAGATAAGATGAACGATGTACTTAAATGGAGTAGCGAAGTGATTGAAAAAGAGATGAACGAATCAGAATACAAAACTGAAGCATATTACCTCTGCGCACAAGCATATTATCGTTTACATCAGTATCCACAAGCAATTGAAAAGATTGAACTATATCAAAAACAAAAAAATATTTCGCAATCAAACAATCAAAAATCAGCCATATATCTCAAGGCATATGCATTGTTTAACCAAAAAGATTACACGGCGGCAAATACATTGTATCGTGAGTATGTAACAATGCTGGCTGGAGAAACCAATAGCACTACCTACCCTGATGCACTCAACCGATTAGGTGATTGCCTATTTCATAACCGCCAGTTCCAAGAAGCAAGCGATGTATATTCGCGAGTGGCAGAATTGAAAGCTTTTGGTGCGGATTATGCGCTATTGCAAAATGGTTTTGCTCAAGGATTGATGCATAAGTACGCAAAAAAAGTAAATGTACTCACCACCCTAACTCAGGAGTATCCATACTCGGATTATACCGACGACGCATTCTATGAGATAGCGCGTGCAGAACTGCAGCAAGATCACAACGAAGAGGCTATTGAGGCTTATCAGGCATTGCTTAAGAATTATCCCAATAGTAATTATGCTGCTAAAGCATCTTTGGAAATGGGTATGACTTATCGTACGCTGAAGAAATATGATCAAGCAATTGAAACATTCAAAACTACCATCAGCACATATATCGGTAGCGAAGAAGCATACTCTGCTTTAGAAGGAATGGAGCAGATATACGTAGAGACCAACAAAGTGGATGAGTATATCGCTTACACAAAGACTTTGACTAATATGCAAATACAGACAACTAGTAGCGAAGATTCATTGGTGTATGTAACTGCAGAATTGCAGTATATGATGGGCAATCATCAAGAAGCTGCTGCGGGACTTACTACCTACCTGACCAATTTTTGTCCTGGAGGACGCTACTGTACGAATGCCACATATTATGCAGCAAATAGCTTCTATCAACTCAAGCAATATGACAAGGCTATCGAGCAATATAGTGCACTGGCTGACGTACAAGGTAATCCATATATGGAGGAGGCATGTATGCGCGTTGCAGAACTCAGCTATGATAATCAAGAGTACCGTACAGCTCTCTATTATTTCCAACGTATGAGCGAAGTAGCTTATTCCTCAAGCCAACGTACGACCGCATTATTGGGTATGTTGCGTTGTGGATATAACATAGAGGAACAGGCTACCATAGTTGATGTAGCAACACGATTATTAGATGAACCAGCAATAGATTCATTGGTTCGTAATGAAGCACTATATTGCCGAGCAAAAGCGTATATACAAACTCAACAATATGGGTTGGCTGTTGTAGATCTTGCACCAGTTGCAAAAGAAGTGCGTACTGTGCGTGGTGCAGAGGCAAAGTACTTATTAGCTGAGTGCTATTTTCTTCTAAATGCCATGGATTTGGCGGAAGAAGAAATTATGTCCTTTACCAAGCAACAAACTTCTCACCAATATTGGTTGGCTAAAAGTTTGATTCTATTGGCAGATATCAATATAAAACGTAACGACTTATTCCAAGCTAAACAATACCTCTTGGCTTTGCAAAAGAACTATCACATACAGGATGATATCCAAACAATAATACAAGAAAAACTACAATATATTGCTCAGTTGGAAATACAACAGACTACTGACACCGCAAAATAAGGCAATCATGAAAAGAATACAATATATTTTAGGTATTATTTTTGCTGTACTTATCAGCAACCCTTGCGCTACCTTTGCGCAAGATACCACGTTCAATAGAGTGGTAACTGTAGAGCGAGATTATCAACCGGAGATAGAGCAGGCGCAAATGATTCATGTCACTCCATCTACCTTGCAAGTAGAGGTGGATCCTAATCCTGTGATTTATTCTACCTACTCTACTCCACTTTCTATTGGCTTTAACTTGCATCCATTGCAAGCTGCAGAACTGCGTTTCAAGCGTCCTGCTCCGCTAAACGGCATTATTGATGCTGCTGTGGGGCACCATAATACGCACCTTGATTTCAACTATCAGCTGCACAAACAACCTAAGTTGTCAGCAAATATGTATGCCAAACACGATGCATACTGGGGCAGCAATACCCTATCGCATTCTAAGATAGGAGGACAAGGTACGTACTGCTTCAATAAATCTCAACTCTATTTTGGTATTGATGGAGGAAATGCAGCATACACAATGATTGGAAAAGATAAATTACAGTCACTATATCATGCAACTGCACATATTGGTATTTGCTCTAATTCACAATATCACTTCCAATATAATGTTCAAACAGGTTATAAAGCTTTTTTCACTCCAGAACTTATTGAACATCAAGTACGCTCATTCCTCGATATATATTGGAAAGAGGGGCAACATACAGGAGGAGCAAAAATATATGCTCAAAACAATCTATACTCTTCAGTTCAAGATCTAACGGCCATACATAATGTTCGCATTCAGCCATTCTACGAACTCAAAGATGCTAAAATAAGATTGCATGCTGGTGTAAATTTGGATATGAATATAGGTACTAATCAGATGCTTAGTGCAACTCCAAACATCAGTTTTGCGCCTTCTCCAAATGTACAGTTTGAATGGTTCATTATTCCGGAGAAATTGAATCTGCACACGGAAATAAACGGATATTTTGCAACAGGAAGCATTGATGAGGGTATGCATCTAAATAGATATTTTGACCTTTCTAAGATTGCTGCAAGACGCGAAGCGAAAACCTACATTCCAGTTGCTGCGAACCTAGGTTTCACTATATGCCCATTCCGTACATTCTTGATAGATATCTATGGTGGGTACTCGCTTTACATGAATGATTACACGATGGAATACGACAATACAAACATGTCTTATTCATATCTTCTACATAATTACCAACGAGGACATGTAGGGGCATCAGCACACTATCATTTCAAAGATATTATTAATGTAGAAGCTAAGGGAAACTATTATTTTTGGAAGAACCTAAGTGCCAATTTGCCCGTCTACGATCGCCCTGAATGGGATGCTACTTTACGAGTAGATGTGAATATCGATCAGAAATGGTCACTCTATTCCGACAATAGTCTTGAAGGCACACGATTGGCATGCACTACTAGTCAGGATGAGCAACTACCAATGGTGATAGATTTGAATATAGGTGCTCAATACGACATCAATAGATGGCTCAATGTGTATCTCCAACTTGGCAACTACCTACATCGAAAGAATCCTATCTATTACGGATATACCACACAGGGATGCCACTTCCTAGCAGGAGTAAAATACGTATTCTAAACTAAATAACCTTATAAAGAAATCCCCTAATGCGATATTAGGGGATTTCTATTTGTTTCCAATTTTCACTTGGTCAAATACTCGTGCATTTCTTTCGCAGCTCTTCGTCCATCAGCCATTGCGAGAATCACCGTTGCACCACCACGAACTATATCGCCACCCGCAAACAAAGTTGGAATAGACGATTGCATCTTTTCATTTACTACAATAGTGCCACGTTTCGAAACATCCAAGCCTTCTACAGTAGAAGGAATCAACGGATTAGGACTGACTCCCACACTTACAATCACTTGATCCACTGCTATCGTTACTGTTTTTCCTTCTACAGGTACTGGACTGCGTCGACCCGACTCGTCAGGTTCGCCTAATTCCATTACTTGTAACACAGCTTCTTTCACTCTGCCACTCTCATCACCAATATATTCAATAGGATTATGCAAAGTCATAAACTCTACACCTTCATCTTTGGCATGGTGCACCTCTTCCACACGCGCTGGCATCTCTTCTTCGCTACGACGATAAACTACAATAGCGTGTTCGGCGCCCAAACGTTTTGCTGTACGGACAGCATCCATAGCTGTGTTACCACCACCTACGACCATCACATTCTTCGCTGCCACAATTGGCGTATCAGAATCATCTGAAGCGGCATCCATCAAATTCACACGAGTCAAATACTCGTTGCATGACATAATGGAATTCAAATTCTCACCTGGAATATTCATAAATCTAGGTAACCCTGCGCCACTTCCAACGAATATACCTTCATATCCTTCATGTTGCAAGTCTCCTATGCTCAAGGTTTTACCGACAATCACATCCGTTTTGAAATCCACACCCAACTTACGTAAACCATCAATCTCTCTATTCACAATACGGTTTGGCAGACGAAACTCTGGAATACCATATTTCAATACACCACCAATCTCATGCAAAGCCTCAAACACGGTCACATCATAACCATATTTGGCCATATCACCTGCAAATGCTAAACCAGCAGGACCACTACCAACCACAGCTACCTTCCTACCATTCTTACTCATACTTTTCACATTTCCACTTACAGCATTATCCGCCACAAAACGTTCCAAGTATCCAATTGCCACCGGCTCATGACCCATTTTTACATGAATACATTGTGCTTCACACTGCTTTTCTTGCGGACAGACACGACCACAAACTGCTGGTAATGTGCTACTTTCACTGATAATATCCGCAGCTGCTGATACATTACCAATCTCTAATTGCTTGATAAAACCAGGAATATTAATATTCACTGGACAACCTTCCATACAAGTCGGATTCTTACAATTAAGGCAACGATGAGATTCAGTCACCGCCTGCTCAAAAGTCAATCCTTGATTTACCTCATCATATAGCGACTTTATGCGCACCTCTGGCGCTAACTCGTTCATCTTTACGCGAGGAATAGCCACCCTATCTTTTGCTTTTCCTTCAAAAGGAGCAACAAATCCAGTCATATCAACTTCCACATTATTTTGCTGATGGATATAACTATTTAATCTTGATTCTCCTTTCAAATATACCTCATATTCAGCCATTTCCTTCGTTTTATAACGTCCAAGTCGCTTCAACATCTCATCAAAATCCACCACATGTGCGTCAAACTCAGGACCATCCACACACACAAATTTCGTCTTTCCTCCAACTGTCACACGACACGCACCACACATTCCTGTACCATCAACCATGATAGTGTTTAGACTAGCTTCTGTCGGAATATTGTATTTCTTCGTGGTCAAAGCCACAAACTTCATCATGATAGCAGGACCAATCGTTATACACTTATCCACCTTCTCACGCAAAATCACCTCCTCAACTCCCTGTGTTACAAGACCTTTCTTCCCTAGTGAACCATCATCGGTCATCACGATCACTTCATCCGATACCGCGGCTAATTGGTCGTGCAGGATAATCAAATCTTTATTACGAGCAGCTAAAATAGTCACCACACGATTACCTGCTGCCTTCAAGGCTTGAGCAATTGGCAACATTGGTGCAGCACCTACACCTCCGCATGCACACACTACTGTACCATAGTTACGAATATCCGTTGCTTTTCCCAAAGGACCTACCAAATTCGCCACTCTATCCCCCGCCTCCAACGCACATAATTTACTAGAAGACACACCAATACGCTGAACAACCAAAGTAATTGTTCCTTTCTCCACATCTGCATCGGAGATTGTCAATGGCATACGCTCGCCTTTCTCATCCACACGAACAATCACGAAATGCCCAGCCCTTCTACTGCGAGCAATCAACGGAGCCTCCACCACAATTTCTGCTACATTCTCCGAAAAAAATCGTTTAGAAACTATTGTATTCATAATGCATCGAATTTGGGCACAAAGGTAGTGAAAAAAAAACAACAAAGCAAAAAAAAGGACTAAAAGTTCTTTTTTGAAGAAGTTTTCGGCGTGTTTTAAAAAAATTATTCCAAATTTGTCAGATTGACATACTTATTGACTATCGCATAAATCGTCAAACCTGCAGTAGAATGTATATTCAGCTTACGAGTAATATTTTTTCGATGCGTAATCACAGTATGCACCGAAATACACAATGCATCTGCTATCTCCTTATTACTCAAGCCATTGGCTATTTTGACCAACACATCACATTCGCGTTCACTTAATGCTTCATTTTCCTGCGCAACATGATGAAGAGGAATTATGGGATTTGCATTCCTGAGAGCAGGACGCAATATTTCGTCCTCGATTGCACAATGGTCTGAAAAGTCTTGCTCCATATGCCATAAATCGCTCATCACGCTGATCAACGTATATGTCACGGTACCATGTGGTAAAATATGATTAGACGGATAGTACTTGATTATTAAATTCTTAATCTCAGTTAATTTATCGGTTATGCGTTGGTCATCTCGAGCATGCTCCTCAAATAAACCTGCATTCTCATGCTCTATATGGGTGCGAATCTCTTCCACGAACTCATCATAGCACTGCAAAATTAACATAGGAATCTTATTGGCTGCACCTGCAGGAATCAAAGCCTCAATCAATAAACGACGAAGATAGGGCAAACGAAAATCCAAAAAATAAGTATGCGCATTACGCAAATAGCGTTGCAAGGTTGCAACATCAATATCAGCTGGCAAAGCACGTTGCTTAAACACCTTATAGTTGATCACCGCAAGAAATGTGGGCGTATGCACGTTATTGCCCTCGCAAGCTTCAGCAATAGTCTGCTCGCCAACGCCCATAGTTAATCCAAACCGACTGATGACATGTATCGCATCCTCTTCGTGCGACATTAAATCGCATATTTTATCGCTACCTTTATACATATTATTGGGGGTATAGGTGAATTTATGTGCAAAGGTATAAAAAAAAAATAAGATGACAAACTACTACCCATAAAATAACTATTTTTTATGTTCATTTTCATAATAAACATTCTTTATTACTCCCCAAAAATTGGTAAATCTGCTTTCTTATTTTCGTGGGTAAAAAAAATGCACTACCTTTGCAGTCGATTTCCTCAAGGTATTGGTCAATTCTGAACATAATGTTAGTGATCAGCTATTAATTACGTATAGCGTTGCCTTGCACTGTGTATAGGATAATTCAACAAATGATATTAATATATGACTAAAAAAACACTCATTTTCATTTCTCTCATTGCTTGCCTCTTGGTGAGTCATATGCCTATTTTAGCGCAAGATCATCACCACCATCATCACCACGAAAAGAAGTCCGACGCCCATATCGCGGGACACGTTCTAGATGCTCACACGAAAGAGCATCTTTCTTTTGTGAACGTGCAAGTCGAAGGTACTGCCCTTGGTTGTCTAACCGATGAATCGGGACACTTCTACCTCAAAAATCTACCTGAAGGTGAACTCACTATCGTCTTTTCGATGATGGGATACGAGACAGAGAAACGTACCATTACCCTTCACCGAGATACTCTTGTCGAAATGAATGTGGCAATTGCTGAGACATCCTTTATGATTGATAATGTGGTGGTTACTGCCAATAAATACGAAACCAAACAACGCGAAGTAGCGACCATCGTCAATGTCATTTCGCCGCTTATCATTGAGTCCACTACCTCCAATTCTATGGCAGATGTGCTCAATTTCCAAACGGGTTTGCGTGTCGAAGAGACTTGCTCCAACTGCGGCGTACCACAAATCCGAATCAACGGCCTTGAAGGACAATATACTCAAATCCTCATGGACTCCCGACCAATCTTCTCCTCCCTCGCATCTGTCTATGGATTGGAACAACTACCTGCGGGAATGGTCGATCGCATCGAGGTAATCCGTGGTGGTGGTAGTGCCCTTTACGGAGCCAACGCCATCGCAGGTGTCGTGAATATCATCACCAAAGAGCCTAATCGCAACTCGTTAAATATCAGTAACACAAGTGCTTTTACTCAGACTGGCACCTACGATATCAACACCAACATGAATGCTAGCGTGGTGTCGGAAAATCAAAAAGCTGGACTCTTCCTCTTTGGCGTACAACGCAACCGCCAACAATACGACCGCGACGATGATGGTTACTCCGATATCCCTCACCTCAACTCCACAACCGTTGGCTTCCGCTCCTATTTCAAGACATCTGACTATTCCAAGATTACAGCTGAATACCACCACACTACCGAGTTTCGCCGTGGCGGTTATGGCATTGATAGCCTCCAACCACACGAGTCGCCACTCACCGAGCAACTCAAGCATAATATCGATGCTGCTACAGCTAAATGGGATATGTATACCGCTAATAATAAGCACTTTGTAAGTGTCTATACTAGCTTCCAACATATCGCTCGCGATAGCTATTTCGGCACCAACTACAATCCCAATGCCTATGGCAAATCTACCGATATTGTGTCCGTTACAGGTGCACAATACCGTTTCTCCTATCCTTGTGGAATCATGAATGCCGACCTCAGCGCAGGCGCAGAATACTCCTACAACCAACTCCGTGACCAAATTCTTGGATACGGACGCAACACCCTACAGCGTGTACATCTCGGAGGTGGATATGTCCAAAACGAATGGAAAAACAAGCAATGGTCCATCCTTGTCGGTGGGCGTCTAGAACAGCACTCCCTGCTCGACAAGCCTGTCTTCTCGCCTCGCGCGAATGTGCGCTACACACCTATTGACCCTATCATCTTGCGTGTAAGTTATGCCAGCGGCTACCGCGCACCACAGATCTACGAAGAAGACCTCCATGTCGGTGCCGTAGGTGGCGAAGTGTCGCTCATCTCATTGGACGAGAACCTCAAGCCCGAATACAGCCACTCCATCAGCGGAAGTATCGACATGTACAAACGCTTTGGCAAATGGGATCTCAACCTTACCCTTGAGGGCTTCTTTACCCAACTCAACGATGTCTTCGCCCTCGTTGAAAACGGACATGATGCACAAGGCAACCTTCTCCTCACCCGCACCAATGCTAGCGGAGCGCGCGTGGCAGGTATGAACATTGAAGCTAAGGTGGGCTTTGGTCACTTGCTCACGTTCCAAGCAGGTTACACATACAACCATAGCCGCTATATCGAGCCTTTACAGTGGAGCGAGAATCCAAACATCGCACCCCAACGCCGCATGTTCCGCACCCCTGAACACTATGGCTATTTCCTCTGCAATATCGAACCCGTAAAGCATTTCCACATTGTCACCAACGGCAAGGTAACAGGCAATATGTTGGTGCAACACTTTGCAGGATATATACCAGAGGATGAAGAAGTTAACACGCCTACTTTCTTCGAATGGGACATCAAACTCTGCTACGATATTCCACTCTACAAACACTACACATTGGAGATTAACGCTGGCATTAAAAATATCCTTGACCAATTCCAATCCGATCTTGACAAAGGCATGGATCGTGATGCAGGCTTCATTTATGGTCCCGCCACTCCAAGAACATATTTCGTAGGTATAAATCTAAAGATTTAACAGAAAAACTATTCAAAAATTACATAATTCTTGCATACTTCAAAAAAAAGTAGTAATTTTGCAGCCGATTTAGAAATTTATACACATATGTTGAAGAATATTTTATCCATCACAGGTAAACCTGGTTTGTACAAATTGGTTAGTCAAGGTAATAACATGCTTATCGTAGAATCACTCCTCGATGGCAAGCGTATGCCTACATATGCTCGCGACAAAATCGTATCTCTTGGTGAGATTTCGATGTATACTATGGGCGATGATATCGCACTCAGCGAGGTATTGACTAACTTGGGAAAGAAAGAGGAATTAAAAGTCGTTTCTTTCGACCCTAAAAAGGCAGATAACAACCAATTGCACGCATTCTTTGCAGAGGTATTGCCTGATTATGATCGCGACCGCGTGTATCCAAGCGATATCCGCAAATTGATCCAATGGTATAATATTCTCATTGGTGCTGGAATCACCGATTTCACCGTAGAAGAAGAGCAAGAAACTGTAGTAGAGGAGAAGAAACAAGAGGTCAAGAAACCAGCTCCAAAGCAACAAGTTAAAACACAAAAAGCCGCTGCCTCTTCAGCACGTACAGGCGTCGGCTCTAAAAAAGGTTGATCCTTCAGGATATCATTAATATCATAGAATCTGTAGCTCCCTTGAGTTACCAAGAATCTTGGGATAATTCGGGACTGCAGGTGGGTGATCGCAATGCAAAAGTTCATGCAGCATTGTTGACGGTAGATGTTACAGAGTCTGTCGTCGATGAGGCTATTGAGAAGCATTGCGATTTAATTATTTCTCACCACCCCCTACTCTTCCGCGGTTTAAAACAAATTACTGGAAGTACCCCTCAAGAACGCTGCGTAGAAAAGGCTATCCGCCATAACATTGCTATCTACTCATCACACACATCCATGGATGCATATCTACATGGTGTGAGCGGAAAAATAGCAGATAAGTTAGGTATATCCAATTACCGCATTCTTAGTCCAAGTCAAACAAACGACAATGTGGGATTAGGTGTCATTGGACAATTAGAAACTCCGATGAAATCGGAAGATTTCGTACGCATGGTGCAACGCACCTTTGGATGTTCACTGCGCTACGTAGAAGCTTGTAAACCAGAAGTACAGACTATAGCTGTTTGCGGTGGTGCAGGTGCAGAGTTTGTAGGTATGGCCATTGCACAAGGCGCAGATTTTTACATCACAGCAGATATGAAATACCACGAAATGCAAGCCGCGTATGGACAAATAGGGGTGATAGACCTTGACCACTGGACAAGCGAACATTTCACACGAGAAATATTTGATGAATTGCTTAAGCAGCATATCACAACTCGCATCGCTGAAACCGATGCAACACCCGTGAAATGGCTAAATTAAATAAGATATAATAATAAAAAACATACAATTATGGCAAAGAAAGAAGAAGAAAAAGTAATGACCGTAGAGGAAAAACTGCGCGCATTGTACGAGTTGCAAACTGTTGACACTAAGATCGACGAGTTGCGTATCTTAGCTGGCGAGTTGCCACAAGAAGTAAAAGACATGAGCGATGAGGTTGAGGGTCTAAAAACCCGTTTGACCAACATCGAGAATAGTATCAAAGAATGCGAAACAGGTATTTCTGACTTCCGTGTACGTATCGAAAATGCTAATGCTGCAATCTCTCGTTACAAAGAACAACAAAACAATGTTCGTAACAATCGTGAGTATGACAACTTGACAAAAGAGATTGAGTATCAAGAACTTGATATTGAAGCTTCACAACGCAAAATCCGCAATTTCACTACTGAATTAGAGACTCGTCAAGCGGAGAAAGCAAAAACAATTTCTGACATTGAAGATCGCACCGTAGATCTCAACCAAAAACGCAACGAGTTGGATTCTATCTTGTCTGAAACCAAGGAGCAAACCGAAAAACTTATGCTTCGCGCTGCTGAGTTGGAGAAGAATATTGAGGATCGTCTCGTTTCTGCTTTCCACCGTATCCGCAAAAATGCGCACAATGGCTTAGCGGTTGTAAAAATCGAGCGTGACAGTTGCGGTGGTTGCCACAGCAAGATTCCTGCGCAACGCCAATTGGATATCCGTTTGCGCAAGAAAATTATCGTTTGCGAGCTCTGCGGACGTATCTTAGTAGATACTGAAATCGACGCTAAGAAAAAATAATAACACTATTTTAAACACATTTCTATCAAAAAAGCAGTATGCCGCGCATACTGCTTTTTTTCTCTAACCCCAAAATAGTGGTCTATTAGGACATCTTTCGACTTATTTGATCACTCCCTGCTCCACCTTCTCCCGCACGTGTACCATTGCATCATTTATATCGGTGAATTGGGAAATATCTATTGGTTTTCCTATATGCAAACTCAAATGGGAATATGGATTAGCAAATGGCTGTCCACTGGGCATCGCCTTGTAAAAACCATTTAATGTAATTGGCACCACAGGCAACTCCATATCCATTGCTATTTTAAAAGCCCCTTGTTTAAAACGGCCTATTTCACCTGTCTTAGTACGCGTACCTTCTGGGAAAATCACCGTTGATATACCATCTACTAGTTCCTTTTTGACCTTCTCCATACTCTGCAACGCTGCACGAGGATTGCTTCGATCAACAAAGATATGTCCAGCTACTGCACAAGCTGTTCCTACGAAAGGAACTCTCCGTATCTCTTTCTTCATCAACCATTTAAAGTTGTTTGGCAACCAACCATACACCGCAAATACATCTAAAAAAGACTGGTGATTGGCTACAAATACATACGATTGCTTAGGATCCACATTCTCTCTACCAGTCACTTTGATTGGCAATAGCAATAATCGTATTACGCTACGTGACCAAAATACTTGCACTGCGCGAGGAGCTTTACCATTCTTCCATGGAAAACAGATAATAGTAAATACCGCAGTAAATAATGTTGAAAGAACAATCAATGGAAATCCAATCAAATACTGGTATAAAATGTACAATACTTTCATATGATTATCGATTTAAAATTTCAATTTATGCATAAATCCACGATAAAGCGCACATATACGACGAATCTCATCCCATGTCTCTTCTGGAAGCTTGGTTCCAACTATCTCAACAATACGCCCCGCTGCAATAGTACCGATTTCACCGCAACGACGCAAGTCAAATCCGTCTGATAATGCATGCAAGAAGCCACCTGCGTACAAATCGCCTGCTCCGGTGGAATCGAGACAATTGGATGTAATCGCACCAATATGATGCAATTGACTTCCTTGGCGAACATAAGAGCCACGCTTACCCACTTTTACCACAGCAATATCACATTGTCCCGCAATATTTTCCACAGATTCTTCTGGATTAAGATGCGTATAAGCAAAAGATTCATCCTCGTTAGCAAACACAATATCTACATATTTATATATAAGGTCTTTGAGAAATTGATGATTCTCATTTACTACATTATAACTTGCCAAATCCAACGACACTGTACAACCTTGCTCTTTAGCTGTACGAAGCGCTGTTTCTATCAAGTTATGATCCTGAACAAGATAACCTTCCACATGGCATATATCATAGCCTACAAACGCTTCTTTACGAATATCCTCCGCCTTCAAATCTGCTGCGGCACCTAAATATGTGCAAAATGTGCGTTCGCCATCTGGAGTAATAAATACCATACAACAGCCTGACATAAGAGAGGAAGTCAACAATAAGGGCTTCACATTATTCTTAATCAAGTCATCGCGATAAAAATTACCCACCTCATCACAACCAATCTTACCAATAAAAGCAGCTGTACCGCCTAATTGAGCAATCGTTGCCACTGTATTTGATGCACTACCTCCCGCTACCAAGTGTTTGCGTACGGAAATAAAACGTGATTGAAGACGCTCTAATTGTTCCGCATCAATCAAGTTCATGCTTCCTTTTGGAAAACCAATCTCACGAAGATCTCCTTCCGACACCTGAAGCAAGATGTCAGTCAAAGCATTTCCTAAACCTAAAACTCGTTTCATTATATATTTTGAGAATAAAATTTACTTATTTTGAGGTAAAATACGACAATTTTGGGTATAAAATCAAAATTTTCTGCAAAGATAGTAATTTTTTTTTGAAAAAACTTGCTCATATCAAAAAAAAGCAGTACTTTTGCACCCGATTTCGGAAATAAACTGATTTTCGATGTCAAAAAATTGCTTCCTTAGCTCAGTCGGTTAGAGCATCTGACTGTTAATCAGGGGGTCCAAGGTTCAAGTCCTTGAGGGAGCGCGAGTGTGATAGTTTGACTATCACACTTTTTTTGTGTCAATACGTCAATCACCTATTCACGCGTCAGTTTAGCATACGTCAGCAGAAGAGTCTTCTTACCCACATTGTCAAATTGAATATCAATTTTGTCGTTATCGTTCTCGTGATACACATCCAATACTGTTCCTGCCCCAAACACTTTATGCACTACGCGATCCTGCTTTTTCCACTCGGAACGTACCTCTTTACGTGTTTTGGTGGTGCTACTACCCACTTGTTTTGAAACACTTTTCAGCTTTCCATTAGAACTCAACGACGAACTGCTAGAGGATATACTGGTTGTGCTCGTGTGAACCTTCAATGGTTGTGGAGTATAAGAGGACATGGCTTGTGTTTGTTGCACATAGCATGTGTCGATATCTTTCAAGAAGCGTGAAGGCGAAGAGAACTGTGTTTGACCATTGCGGAATCGCTGACGCGCGTTGGTGAGATAGCAGCGTTCCATGGCACGCGTAATGGCCACATACAACAATCGGCGCTCCTCCTCAATCTCTTTAGGCGCTTGGCAGAACTGCGATGGGAATAGATTCTCCTCCAACCCCACGATAAATGCCACCTTAAACTCCAAACCTTTAGCCGCATGCACAGTCAATAACGTAATACGTGGCTGATTATCCTCTTGTTTCTCATCTTGGTCAGTAAGTAGGCTGACTTCCGAGAGAAACTCGGTCATAGGAACGAACGCATTATCCTCTCTTAATCGTTGATCCACAAACTCATGAATACCTGCGAGCATTTCTTCAAGGTTTTCCAAACGGTCTTTTCCCTCTTGAGTTGTGTCGGCTTTCGCTTCGCGCAGTACGCCTGTTTCGCGCATCACATCACTGGCAAACTCATACGCATCGGTAGTGGCAACGCGCGCACTAAACCCATTAATCATCTCCGCGAACGCAGTGAACTTCTTCTGGGTAGCTGCCGAAACATCCAATTTCGCAGCTTCCGGATTGCAAATCACCTCCATCATGGAGCACGCAGCCAGACGCGCTGCCTCACGCACTTTCATCACAGTCGTATCTCCAATACCGCGCAATGGGTAGTTGATCACACGTGCAAATGCCTCATTATCATGTGGGTTAACTGCCAAACGGAAATAAGCGATAGCATCTTTGATCTCCTTGCGTTGATAGAAGCTCATACCACCATAAATACGATAGGGTATGCCCAAATGACGAAGTTCATCCTCTATCACACGCGACTGAGCATTGGTACGATAGAGCACCGCTATCGACTCATAATCATATCCTTGGCGGTGAAGGAGTTTCACTTGTTGTGCCACTGCTTTACCTTCATCGCGGTCTGACATATACGTGCTGAGTTGCAGACGATCGCCCAATGCCAACTCCGAGTACACCGCCTTAGGAATCTGACCTCTATTATGACGAATAAGCGAGTTGGCTGCGTTTACAATGGTCTGCGTTGAACGATAGTTGCGCTCTAACTTGAAGAGTTGCGCATTAGCGTAACCCTTTTGGAAGGTCAATATATTCTCTATATTCGCGCCGCGGAACGAATAGATTGACTGTGCATCATCGCCCACCACGCAGATAAGATTTTCTGGCTCGGCTAATCGCTTGACAATCAGGTATTGCGAATAATTCGTATCTTGATACTCATCCACTAGGATATATCGGAAGAATTCTTGATATTTACACAATACCTCGACATGATTCTTGAACAAGGTATTGGTCATAAAGAGCAAATCGTCAAAATCCATAGCGTTGCATGCCTTCAATCGACGATTGTATTCGGCATAGATGCGCGACACCTCTGGAATACGCGCAAAGCGATCCTGCATGGTATAGTCACGATTTGAGCTATAAGATGTTGGCGAAAGTAACTGGTTTTTAGCCAATGAGATACGCGACAATACCACACTTGGCTTGTAGGTCTTCTCGTCTAATTGCATATCCTTTACGATATGCTTAATCACAGATTTTGAGTCGGTTGTATCGTAGATAGTAAAATCTCGAGTATAGCCAATCAACTCTGCCTCTTGGCGCAGGATACGCGTACAAATAGAGTGGAAAGTACCCATCCAGAGATACCTTGCCACTTGCTCACCCACAAGGTTGGCAATACGGCTTTTCATCTCGCGTGCCGCCTTATTAGTAAAAGTAAGTGCCAAGATATTACCTGCATGTACACCATGCTCCAGGAGGTAAGCAATCTTGTAGGTCAATACGCGTGTTTTGCCCGAACCAGCACCAGCAATCACCAGTTGAGGTCCATCATTGTACTCCACCGCTGCTCGTTGCGCAGCATTCAGTTCGTCTAAATAATTCATAGTCTATATGTTAGGATTTTATTCTACTTCCAATACCAATCCCTTCAAGTATTCGCCCTCTGGGTGGTAGATATTGATTGGATGATCTGCTGGTTGGTGTAATTGATGCAAAATGCGTACTCTTCTGCCCACTTGAGCCGCAGCAGAGAAGACTGCCAAACGAAACATCTCTTTGTCAATCGCTTGCGAGCAAGAGAAAGTGAAGAGTATGCCCCCTGGACGAATACTCTGTATTCCCTTCGCATTCAAGCGTTGATAGCCACGTAAAGCATTCTTCACCGCATCGCGGTGTTTGGCAAAAGCAGGAGGGTCAAGCACAATAAGGTCGTACTTGTTTTCGTTCTTTGCCATGAACTCAAACGCCTCTTCTGCAAACGCTTCGTGCGGAGCATTTTCACCAAAATTATGCGCTACATTGCTGCGCACAAGGTCAATCGCTTTTTGGCTAACATCCACAGAGTGAACGAGTTTAGCGCCCCCACGCAACGCGTAAACAGAGAAACCACCCGTGTAGCAGAACATATTCAGCACCTCTTTCCCCTTGGCATAATGCTCCAGCAAAGAACGGTTGTCGCGTTGATCAATAAAGAATCCCGTTTTTTGTCCGCGAAGCCAGTCGATACGGAAGTCCAAACCGTTCTCTTTTGCCCAAAAATCCCCGTTGAAATCGGCTTTTTCTGCTCCTATTAAGTACCCTACTCTCTCACCTTGGATAGGAGCTTTATGTGGCAATGTATCATCCGACTTGTAATATACCTTATCCACTTGCGCTACCACCTTAACAATCGCCTCTGCAATCTCCTCGCGGTGGCAGTGCATACCGATGGAATGGGCTTGAACAACCGCTGTATCGGCATATATATCTACAATCAAACCAGGCAAAAAGTCGCCTTCACCATGTATAAGGCGGTAAGAATTGTTGTTCTCGTTCACCAAACCCAATCGCTCACGCATGGCATACGCTTCTGCAATTCTGTCTTGCCAGAAGTTATCGGGTAACTCACTTACGCCAAATGCCAACATACGTACGGCAATAGAGCCAATCTGATAGTGACCAACACCTAATATATTACCATTGCAATCAACCACTTGCACCACTTCGCCTTCTTGTGGCTGAGCGTGTGGATAGTCGGCATCCAATTGAATACTGCGGATGGCTCCAGAGAAGACCCATGGGTGAAAACGTAGGAGAGATTCTTCCTTATGAGGTTTGAGATGAACAGTTATCATACATATCATTTGTTTATCGCGCAAAGGTACAACTTTTTTGCGGGATATGCAAATGTTTAGGTCACTTTATTTTTATTCATCTCTATTGTCAGGTTGCCTGCAAGTTTCGGGAGCGCCATAGGAGATCTATGGGAGTTCGGTGGCTGTTGTGCTTCACCATCATTCTCTTGCCAATTACGGGTTCTTGACGGGTTCATAATGGGTTGATACTATGCTATCACTATGAGATTAATATGTGATAACTATGTAATTCATATCCTTTTGTTATTATAGTGTGGGTATTTTGGGTATTTCTCATTTACCCTAAAACCCCTAAATACTACCTCTTTGTTTTTGTGTCTATTTAATACAATCAATCCGCATAACCGATTCTATTTCATTCGATTATGCGGATTTGCCTTATCTCCTAACAGCCTTATCACCTCATCCAACGGACTTTTTTCGGACACATTTTCAAACACTCTCAAATGTCCGCAGAGTGCACTTCTACTTTTTTTCTATGGATTCTTTACAAAAACCAGAGTTTTAGTAAAACAGAACTCTTCTAGTTTCTCGCCAATTTCATAATCTTGTGTCTCAAATCTTACGTCATATGTATAGGTGCAAAGTTGTGCATCCATAACCTCTATCTTGAATGTCCCATATATTCTCGGTTTGGTTAAAGTATTTAGATCTCCAAATGATTCATAATCTTGTTTGTGTGTTATATAGAAAGCTAAACCTCCTAAAGGTGTGTCGTAACTTGAATTGTCTGTCAGTTCCAATTTCTTTATTTCACTATTAAGTTTATAGTGTACGCCATTTATTGATATTTCCTCGCCAATCTGATCAATAAGTGCATTTTTCACAATGAAGTGTAGTGATTCTTCTACATCTTTCATGTTATCAGGTGTAATTTGTATTACTTTTATCATAAGACTATTAAGACTATTTTTATCGTAATTTTAATTAAACAATGGTGTAGGTGCTTATATGGTCACTACACCATTGTTCTTAACCCACGGATATGGTCCTCCGAATGACTCTATAAATCCTTGTCTTCAAGCGCGCATATTCAACAAAGATTTATACAATTACCTCTTTGGGCGTCTTCTCCAATATTCTGCTATTGGAGTCCACACACCCTATCTATTTCGTCTAAGGTGTGCGGATACGAAGACACAATACAAACTTGTACGGTATTTCATACTCCGACTTTTTTGAATTATCACTCAACGACCACAAAGCACTTGGGTAATAATAATTTAACAAATAGATCTACCGTTCCTCTTATAGGTGGCGATGCATAAGCACCTTTTATTACACTTTATATACAAATCCTACTTGCATACAGGACGCACAGATCTTCCAATTGCTCGTTCATGTGCAAATATTTCTGGATTCAATATGAATCCACTCATCTGCATAATATATGACGTGACTGGATATAAATCAACAAGCGTGCTAGACTGCACATCAATAGCATCATCTTTACTGTAGATTGCATTGTCAATGCGCCGCCCCGCACACCTAAATAAAATTTGCTTTTTGTTCTTTTTACTTGTAAATATGTAATAATCTTTTTCATCGATACCGATCGGATCACAATCGCAATTGTTGATTAGCTCTGCCACTTCTTCCATGGTTGGCATGCGCCAATCGCCACCCCAATTTACATGAGCGGCATCATCACTAAGAGTTAATTGAGTTTTATTATCTACTAAACCATAAACACTTTCTGTATTATACTTAGTCAGCGAACTTGATGAACCATCACAATATTTATAAGTACTCCAGTCATAAATTTCTTTGGGTTGCGTTTCTCCCCATGCAAAGTAATCACCATATTCAGTGTAATCATTAGCCCCCACATTACACGTTGCCCATTTTACACTTAATCCTAAATCGACATACTCTTGAATATTTTTTTTTGTTTCAATTTTTATTTGATTTCCATATGCAACTCCAACCTCATTAATTGCATATGCACAAGCATAATAAGTGGTGTTATCTTGTAGTCCTGTAATTTGGCAAGAGAAGTTGCCAATGCCCCTTCCATTAGTTACTTTATTGTTTGATAAAGTAGGATTTTGATGAGTACTATACACTATACCACATTCAATTATGTCTTTACCACCATCTGATGTAATATTACCACTTATTATGGCAGATGCATAATATACATGTGTAACTGCAACTGTGGTTACGACAGGAATCTCTGATTGTTTAGTATTAAATGTCCTTTCTTCTCCATATGCAATACCTTTCTCGTTAATTGCATACGCACGAACAAAGTATGTTGTTTGCTCCTGCAATCCAGTAAGTTCACAGCGAAAAACTTCTGTTTTTTCTTCAACAATTTCAGCAAGCACTTTATCATTTAAAATAGTTGGATTTTCGGAGGTACTATATACAATACCACATTCCGTAATATCTGCCCCACCATCATTTATTATCAATCCTGATATAGTTGCAGATGTCAGTAAGATATTAGTAATACCGCCAGTAGATACTTTTGGAGGAAATATCTCTTTTATAGTTGTAAAAGATACTTCTTTCCCATATTCTATACCAATTTCGTTCTTGGCATATGCACGGACGTAGTATCTTTTATTATCTTGTAATTCTGTAAGACTGCAGGTGTATTTGCCAGTGCCCGTACCAGCTTTGCACTTAGTTCCTGTGGCTTTAGGATTAGGATATATGTCATAAGCAACACCTCTGTCAATTACAGGCGATCCTCCGTCACTTACAACGTTGCAGCTGACTTGGGCTGAATGGGTTGTAACTTCAGTAACATCTAGTGTTAATACTGTAGGTTTTTGTTCCGTTACTTTAGGTTCACAGCCTACCAATAAACACGCCATTACGCAAATGGCAAATAGATTAACCTTTTTCATTATACATATTTTAATGTGAATAATTTCGATTACTTTGTGCTTGAGATCCATTTTGTTAGACATGCTTCAATGTAGGTTTGAAATTCCTCCATAGAAGACTCATCAATGGGATACACACATGCAGACAACTTGATATTATCATTAAGTGTCGCATTAGCCGTTCTCACACAATCGAGACTACGAAACCAAGTTTCTACACCGTCCTTGTCAGTAATGGAACCATCAAAAGTCACTTTAAGATGTGGAGGAATATGTCCTATATCCACAATTTTTACAACAAACTTGTTCATTTGTATGTTTTAATTTTGGGAAGTTGGCTCCAAACCTCCGTTGATATAAATATACAAAAAAAGCGTGGAACCTTACCTTTGCCTATTCTCTATCACGAGGTTCTGGTAAACCCTTTCGCAAGAATAAGCAAGCAACGCCCACGCCGAATATGAATGCCACCAAACAGAGCCGTCCATAAAGGACGCTCTGCAGGCGGGATATACATATCCCAAAGGGCGTTTACTGCTCTCTTGTTTTGGGCGATTATGAAATTTACCAGATTTCGTGATACCAAAACAAGCGCTAATAAACGCTTTTTCTACTATGTCTGCAAACTTTTGGTTTGCGACTGCAAAGGTAGTGAATTATTTTGGATTGAGCAAGAACAATCGCTTTTTTGAGGCAATTTTATGGTGTAAGGTGTAGAGTGTAAGGTGGAAAGTGTAAGGTGTAAAGTGTAAAGGAAAGGAAACTGTTTAGTGGACGCGCCACTGGCGCTACTGTTTAGGGGCGAGAATACTCGGCGAACCGCCACAGATCCGCCACTGCTCCTCCACGGAAGTGAAAGGAATAGTGCGTGTATTGTGCGTGAATAGTGCGTAATTAGTGCGTAATTAGCAATCAACTTACTGACTTACATGAAGCACTATCGGCAAATGATCCGAATAGCCATCATGATAGCGATAACCCACATAAGTTCGTTTGGGTTGATAATCAAGGTATTTAGTGTCTTCTTCGAGCAGCCATTCGGGCGAGAAGATTATCACATTAGCATTGTTTTTCAGCGTAGTAGAGAGGTAAAATTGATCCAAACAAGACCAAATCCCTTTGTATTTATGTGTACCCTTTCCCTCTTTCTCTAGATATTTCGTCACATTTATCAGCCCAGCCAAATCATCTATCGGGGCGCTATTCATATCCCCCATCACCACGATATTCGCTGTTGGATGAACATATAGAATACTATCTATCTCCTGCTGAAGCACTTGCTTTGCCATATCGCGTTTCCACTGAGTCGCGCCACTACCACCCAACTTAGAAGGCAAGTGGCAAACCATTGCATGGATTGTATCACTCTTATTCACTAGGCAGCAAGCATACAAAATATCGCGAGTGTTATCACTATTCAAATTTACACGCAATGGTTTACTATTCAGCACTTTAACTTTCGTGCTATCATACAACAAAGCCACATCTACCCCACGCTCATCGGGGCCCTCGTAGTGCACATAGCGATAGTTAAAACGCTTCAAACGATAACATAAATCACGCAAACAATGCGCATTCTCCACCTCGCACAAACCAACCAATGGCACAGGCTTCCAACCCGAGATATTCACAATCACCTGGGCAATACGATCAAGCTTTGTTTGATAACGATAATATGTCCAATGATGCAAACCGTCGGGCAAAAATGAAGAGTCATTCTTCAACGAATCATGCTGACAATCAAAGAGATTCTCTACATTGTAAGAGATAATCCTCAGCGGTTCTTGGGCAAATAAAAACCCACACTCAATACTGAAAAAACTAATCAATATCAAGCATAGGTATCTCATAATTAAAATTCTAGAAGCTTAATTACTCCAGCATCATGATAGCCTTTTTCAACGCAGCTACAAAGGTATCAATATCCTCTTTCGTATTGTACAACCCCACCGACGCACGCACCGTACCAGGCACGCCCAAATAATCAATCAACGGCTCGGCGCAATGATGACCCGTGCGCACCGCCACTCCTTGACGATCCAGCAAGACACCCACATCAAACGGATGAATCAACGCACCATCTGCACGATAGACATTAAATGAAACTGCACCAGCCTTCTTTCGCCCTGCAGCATATACGTGCACTTGCTCTATCTTACTCAGCGCCTCCTCTATATATTCCGCCAATGCATATTCATGCTCAGCAATCTGCTCTAAACCAATCTCTTGCAGATAGTCAATCGCTTTGCCAAACGCATAACTACCTACATAGTTCGGTGTACCTGCTTCAAACTTATACGGCAGCACATTGTATGTCGTCTTCTCAAAGCGCACATGCTCGATCATCTCTCCCCCACCCTCTGCTGGTGGCAATTTATCTAGCCACTCTTTCTTGCCATACAACACACCCAAACCCGTTGGGCCGTACATTTTATGCGCACTCATCACCAAGAAATCGCAATCCAACTGCTGCACATCCACTACCAAATGTGGTACCGATTGCGCACCATCCACACAGACTGCTATATCCTTCTCATGTGCCAAACGAATAATCTCCTCTACAGGATTTACTATGCCCAACACATTGCTCACATGCGCCACTGACACCAACCTCGTCTTCTCGCTCAAAAGTTCCTTAAACACCTCTATATCAAGCGATAAGTCCTCTTGTAAAGGAATTACCTTCAACACAGCTCCCTTGCGCTCACACAGCATTTGCCATGGCACAATATTCGAGTGATGCTCCAATTGACTAACGATAATCTCATCGCCCTCCTTTACCATCGCATCGCCAAAACTGCGCGCGAGCATGTTTAGGCTATCCGTTGTGCCCTTGGTGAAGATTATCTCCTCCGATGAGTGTGCATGAATCAATCTCGCCACTTTCACGCGTGCTTCTTCATGCTTTTGCGTAGCCACTTGACTCAAGTGATGCACACCGCGATGCACATTGGCATTCCAGTGGCTATACGCCTCAGTGATAGCATCCAATACCACTTGCGGCTTCTGCGATGTAGCTGCATTATCCAGATACACCAACGCTCGTCCGTGTACCTTCTCGTTTAATATCGGAAAATCTTCTCGTCTCATGGCTTATAAAAACTTTGTTCTAATATCTTTTGAGCATCTGTCTCATTCATTAAATCATGTATCGTAACATCCTTATTATTACGCATATAGCTATCCACTATTCGCCAACCAACCCATAATCCTAATCGGCCTGGAGACTCTTGCGAGATCTCCGCTGTAAAAGGACCATCATTCATATATGAGTTCAACACCATTGATTCTGTCTTAAACAGATCTCTCTTCTCCATGATGCGATTCCATATACCACGTTCATACATCTCGCACCAATCCCATTGCTCTTTGGAATACCCAATCACTTCCCATTCGGGCTCATCAGGCAACAACTGAGCAAGCAAAAACATCTGCTTTCCACGGAAGATCATTTGCTCTAACAATCTGTTATACTTGCTGTTATACGGAATATGATACGCAACATACATGCTCAATAAATCCCCCACCACGCATTCCTTGCGCATAGTCTGCTTCTGGTAGTTATATACCACTTGATTGTAATAAGGATAGTCACTACCAAGGTACATATCCACACCCAAACCCATGATATTTTCGTAGTACATTACCGACGAATTAAATCCCGAAACAAACATATACACTGTTGGAATTTCCCACTCTGGATATAAATAATGCAATCGTGAAAGGCCCGTATTCAACGCCTTTTGCAAACTACTAACATCTGCAAACATCTCTTGCGCCTTGGCGTTTGTTTGCGCAAATCCCATTACAGTATCGGTCAAAAATTGTGCATACATCTCGCAGAGATACGCCGTGTCTTCAGTTGGTAATCCTAATATTCCTTCTACGAACATCGGCATAAACTCCTCATAATCAGCATACAATTGCTCAATATCCGACTTTACACTATCTGGTCTTACCGCCAACTGTGCGCTATCAAACCGCACAATCTTCACCTCCACTTGCTCAATATCTTTTGGAAAATATTGATATTTATTCCCGCACCCGCAGAGCAACCCCGCGAGCATAGCAATACAAAGTATGTTATTCCTTTTTATCATATCCTTGCCCTTAAACTGTAGACGAAGCCGTCCTCTAAACTGCGCCATTGGCGCAAACTCCATCCTTCATCTCAATTACTCGATCACTAATCTCCGCCAACTCCTTGTCATGGGTCACAATAATAATCGTCTGTCCATATTGCTCCCGCATTTTCAACAATAGTTTATGCAGTTCCTTTTTGTTGCTTTCATCTAGGCTTCCACTAGGTTCATCTGCCAATATCACATCAGGCGACATCATCATCGCTCTTGCTGCTGCTACACGCTGTTTCTCGCCGCCTGACAATTGACTAGGTTTGTGCGTAAGTCGCTCAGCCATACCTAGTTCAGTCAACAACTTCACCGCACGTTTCTCTGCCTCTTTCTCCCCTACTCTAGCTATCATCGCTGGCATCATCACGTTCTCCAGCGTTGTAAACTCTGGCAATAACTGATGAAACTGGAAGATAAATCCAATATGTCTATTGCGATAATCTGCCAATTCTTTCTCTTTTAGCGCAAACACATCTACGCCATCAATCACCACACTACCCGAGTCGGGGTTATCCAGTGTACCAATGATCTGGAGTAAGGTAGTCTTCCCCGCACCACTTTTGCCAATGATACTCACAATCTCACCCTTCTCCACGGTCAGATCTACACCCTTCAGCACCTCCAATGTGCCAAATGACTTGTGTATATCTTTTACTACAATCATACTTTCTCCCTTGAGCGCGGCAGGATGTTGATTGCCGCGCAAGTTGTTTATGTTGTTTTTATTAAAAATATATCCGTTGTTTCGATATGTTATTCCTTCTCGTATGCCGAATTAATCAACTCAATTGCCTCTTCTATCAAATCATCTTTGTCTTCAGAGTGCTGATTTACAAGCAGATGCGGCTTTATTCCTGCCTCAATACTGATCGTATCCCTATCATACATCTTCACGCTCGAAAATCGCACCATCCATCCGTTGGGCAACTCATAACTCATCGGCATTCCGCCGCCACCGCCACTCTTGCCACCTAATATCAAACAATTTGGCGCATAACGCATCATACTCACAAAAAAGTTCGCTGCCGAATAACTATGCCTATTACACAACACCACTACAGGACGCCTCCAATATCCCCTACTATCATCCATCATCATAGGTTCTACCTCCGAAAAATCATCATGTCCTGGTCCTGATTTATGCTGCCAATAGCCCACCACCGTGTCTTTTATAAAAAATGGAGCTGCCAACTTATATGCATTTTCCATACTACCACCACCATTATTGCGTACATCCAACACAATCCCGCGGCATTTTGCGAAGTAGTTTAATACCGCCAACCAATTCGTCATCGAAAATCCATCTGAGAACGAACCATAATACACATATCCTATGCTATCTCCATCTATTCTACAGTAATTCAATCCATTAGCACGTCTATAATCCTTTAGATAATACTTCATTAATATCTCCGAATCAAAGTTCTCTGGATAACCCTCATACCACCTGCTGCACACTGAAATATCAAATGGCGAATACAAATTCACATGCCCATCTTCCAACTCATTCAGCATCTCTTCCATCAAATCAAACAATCGATAATTATCTTCATATTCCACCATCTTAAGCGTGTCAAATCGCTCAGAATAATCCAAATATACCGAATCCCAATCCACTGCTTTGTCATCAAACAAACAGTATTTCTCATCAATAATCTGCCACAATGCCTCAAAATTGTCCTTAGGAGTATTGTTTTTTTCTACAAACCGATGGGTACAACTGCTCGCCAAACCACAAAACAACGCTAATAATGTAATTACAATATGGCTTGATCTAAATCTCATAACTCAAAAAAACTATTTGTGGGTTTCACTTTATATTGCCAAATACAACCCAATATTACACTCACAGATTCGCGCGAGAACATCATATTTGACGTACCATACTCCAGATATTCATGGCGTGCTCCAATACGCCACGCAGAACGGGTAAACTGCATATCAAAGGTCAACTCTTGTTGAAAATGGCGATGATTCCACAAGCCTGCACAACGAAAATCCCCAAAAACACCCTCGCCCATCTCAAAATAAGAATGCCAATAATCTGGTAAATAATCCATGCCTATAACGTTCAAACGACCCAAATAGCGTAATCTATAGATATAGCCTTTTTTCTTACACATAAATGACCAACTCGCACCTCCCATTGCACATGCATTCACAGAAAAATCCATAGAATAAGGTTTATTCACATTGGATACATGTAATTTACCCATTACATTCACATCCAAATAAGGACCAACAAACAATTCCAACTTCGGATGCAACCATTTCCAGCTGTAGCAAGCTCCCCAACCACCATTTATACCTAACGAATATATCAAATTCGTATAGGTATCGCTATAACACCAACCATAATCCACATCTATCTTACCCATATGCAACCAGTCCATCTTCAGTACGCTTCTTTTCAACGGTGGATTATAACGACGTCTTACATAGCGAGATTTCGAGGGAGTATCCTTAAATCCCTGCCACCATTCATTGCCTAATCCTACTTGATATCCAGAATAGAGTAGGGGACTCAAATACTGATCCTGCAACCACACAAAGCCACCGCGAGCATTGAGCATATTCTTATGCTCCACACCCCAACCGTCCTCTGCCGATGCAACCGACTGACAACCAACAGCTAATAGCAATATGCACAACCATTTACGCATCAAAACTCAAACTTCTCTCGCCATTCTCCTCTACCTCTATCTTCACCCAAACTGTGTCTTCTGGCAGCAGCGGTTCGATCATCTCTGCCCACTCGATAAAGCAATAATTGCCCGAGTACAAATACTCCTCCGTACCCATATCCATAGCTTCTCTTAGGTCCTTAATTCGGTAGCAATCAAAGTGATACACCTCTTGCCTCTCGCCTCTCGCCTTTTCGCCTTTTCGCCTCATCACCTCAACCTCATACACATTCACTATCGCAAACGTCGGACTATTCACCACATCTTCTGTCCCCATTGCCTCGCACAAACACTTGATGAAAGTCGTCTTACCAGCCCCCATCTTGCCATCAAACGCAAACACCCGTCTATCACCACATTTCTCCAAAATGTCTGTCGCAGCCACTTCCTCGCCCTGCTCATTCAGCAGATAAATCCCCTTCTCTACATCCTTTTTTATTGTATATTTCAAACCTTGTCCCATCAACTGTTTTATATAATTTTGAGTAATTTTGTATAATATTCTATAATTTTGGTAGTGTAAAAATAATTCCGCCGCAAAGTTACTATTTTTTTTTCAATTACACAACTATTTCCGCTGCATATAGTTCATATTCCTCATTGAATATCTCAATCTCTCTTTGATACGCAAATCCCAACCTCTGATACAATCTTTTCGCCTTGTTCTCTGGCTCCACAGCCAATGTCACCACGCCTATCCCTTTTTCCTTTGCCAACTCCTTCGCTTTTTCTATCAACGCTGTTCCCACGCCTTGATTCCTGTAGGGTAGGGACACCGCCAAACTGTCGATATAGAACTCCCCCGCTTTCGCTTCATCTTCCATCTCGTCCCAACCTTTACCAAAAGCCACATCAAACACCCCCTTCAGCTGCGGATACATCTTATCCCTCTGCTCGCGATAGTGTTCCCCATCTACAGCAATCATCATCCCCGCTCTTTCCCCATCCACTTCGGCTATCCAAGTGTTCCTGTAACTATAATGCGTATCTTCTTGCGCACACACCTCTTTTAGTATCTTAATCCATTGATTATAAAGCGCTTTATCTTCCAACAAAAACGCATGGTATATCCCTTCCGCAATATACGCCACATCTTCTATTGTTGCTTTTCTAATCCTAATCATATTTGCCCGTATTTTTATCACCAAGAAATTGTTGTTGATTATTTTATTTCACGCACAAAATTACTACTTTTTCCTGATATTTGCAAATATATCACTATTTTTCATCCCTCTATTTATATTGTAAATTACACACTATTCCTGCTTCTTCAATGAAGGATGAGAGGTGCGATGGTTCGCCGAATATTTCTGCCTATTAACACTAAATAATAGCCCATTTGCAAGCGTCCTTCTAATCGCATAAAACATATAATACAAAAAATAGGGGCCTCAGAATCCCCTATTTTTTATCACCTCTTGTTCCACACTTTATACTACCACCAACGCCGAAATAGCAGTCAAGATTGCCTCCAAATGGCTAAATATTGCATATCCAACAGCCACGCTTCCAGTACCTCCGACCAGTAACCAACGAACTGCATCCATCCGCATGGCCAGTCGCTCCAGCATCGTGTATCTACGCAAACTCTCTTGCAACTCGCTACTAGGCGATGGCATGAGATTTATCTGACGAATCGTATCCGCCATAAACGCCTCATTGTCTTTCACTTGCGGAGCACTCGCCCGCAAACGCTTTTTTATTGTACTATTGGTTATCATATTAGTCTTGGTTCCTTGTTCCTTATTCTTTACTCAAAATAGCTTTCAGCTTCTTCCTTGCTCTAAACAGCATGACCGCTATATTGCTTTCCGTTATCTCCGTTATCCTGCTAATCTCACGAATACTTTTTTCTTCTAAATAATATAGTATCACCACTGCTTTCTCTTGCTTCGGCAACTGGTCAATCGCCTGATACAGTGGCTCATAGCGAAAAGCAGAATCAGTCTGCTCACTCGCTACTTCCGTATCAACACTTTCATAGCTCTCTACTGCCACGCGATGGGTATTCCAGTATTTATTCTGTTCGTTAAGGTATTCATTGTAGGCTATGCGAAACACCCACGTCTGCAAAGCCGACTTCTGCTCAAAAGTAGCACAATGCAAATATGCCTTCAGTATGGCCTCTTGTGCCAGATCATTAGCCAGTTCTTCATCGCCATGAGTCAGCACAAGCAGGAATCGCCTAAGGGACTCCTGCATGCCGCCAATAGCGGAAATAAACTGCTGCTTATCCATAAATTGGTGAAAAACAAGTGATATTGAAAAATAAGTCAGACAGACAAACGCAGTTTACTCTTTTTCAGCAAGTTCTTTTTCTTCTTTCTCAATCTCCTTCTTGAGATAATTCTTTGTCACAAAGAACATCACCAAGAATGCCACACCAATAGTCAGGAGCAAACCTCCAATGATTACAGCCTTGTTAAGTGGGTTGATGAACAAGCCATAAAGGAGTACAAACAATCCTACCAACGAGCAAAGTGCACCATACTCCAAGTGTTTCAACACTGCCATCTTGGTGGTCTTCTTTTTGCTGTCCGTCTCATTCAACATCTCAGCCATTGCTTTGAAGTCAATGTTTGCGCTTTCGCTCTTCTCAATCATCTGAGAGATGAGTTTACTGTGTTCCTCCACTTTGTGACGACGATTTTTGAGATACATAATCACACCCGTCAAAATAATGGCAGGTATTCCACCAAAAAGTAACAACACTCCAACAATAGGAACTAACCCATGCATAAATTCTCCCATAAAATAAAATTTAGTAAGTTTAACAAATCGTTCTCCGTCGCTTCTCTGCGACTACCCCCATTAGACAAATGAGAAAAAGAAAATATTACAAACGACTGTTATTTTTTCTTCCAAAACACATCATTTTGCTTGTGTCTTGTTCCACGCTCCTAAAAAATATTCGATTCTCAGGGCGTTATTTTGCCATTAAAATGCTCGTAAAGCTTTGTGCCTGAGTGACTTCCGAGCAAATCAATCCATTCTTCCAATTTGGCGCTTCTAGCGCGAGCAACAGACCCAAAATGTTGCAGTATTTTCTGCTTCGTTACAACTCCAACTCCCTGAATATCATCGAGTTCGCTCTTTGTTTGAGCCTTGCTTCGCTTCTTTTTATGGTACGAAATAGCAAAACGGTGCACCTCGTCTTGTATCTCTACCATCAATCGGAACACTTCGTCCGTCACCTTCATGCCAAACTCCTGAATAGGCTCTCCATAGAGTAGGGTATTCGTCCTATGCTTATTATCTTTCTTCAATCCAGCGATAGGGATCTGCAAGCCCAACATATCTTCCACCACCTCGCGGATAGCACTCATCTGTCCCACACCGCCATCGGCAATAATCAAGTCAGGTAGGGCACTGCCCTCATCCAAAAGACGTTGATATCTTCTCTTCACCACCTCGCGCATACTCGCGTAGTCATCGGGACCCTCTACCGTCTTAATCTCAAATTTCTTGTACTCACTCTTGCATGCGCGACCTTTCTTGAATACCACGCAACCTGCCACCGCATTGCTGCCCTGCGTATTCGAATTATCAAAACTATCAATCCACATAGGTAGGGTAGGCAGACCTAAAAGGTTTTGCAGCCCTCCCAAAATTCGCGCAGCCCGTTGGTCGGGATTCAACTTATCTTCCTGCCTAATTCGGTCTTTCTTATACTGCTGCACGTTCTGCATGGCCAAGTCAAGCAACTTCTTTTTGTCGCCTCCCAACGCGATATTCACGTGCAGTTTTTCATCAATTATCTCCGGAATAAACGGAACAATCACCTCCTTCGTGGTACTTCCTAACTGCTCTCGCAGTTCGTAAATACCCATTGCCAAAACCTCTTCTTGACTCTCATCCAATTGCTTTTTATATTCAATGGTCTGCCCTTGTACGATACTTCCGTTATGCACATGCAACATGGAGATATACACATTTTGACCCATTTCATCGTAACCAAACACATCCACATCGCCCGCATGCGAGTTAGTAATAACCGTTTTACTCTTGAAATTCTCGATCAATTCGAGCTTTTCTTTCAGTCGCCCAGCCTCTTCATAGCGCATAGACATGGCGGCTTCCATCATCTCTGCCTCTATCTGCTTGGCTATCTCTTGCGCATCACCTCGGATGATCTTCCTTGCTGAATCTATATATTCCAGATATTTCTCCCGACTAACCCTTCCTTCACAAACACCGCAACAATTACCTAGATGATACTTCAAGCACACGCGATATTTCCCCATTTCAACGCTATTTTTATTCATTTGCATAGCGCATGTGCGAATAGGGTAGAGCTTATGAATCAACTCTAAAACCAAGTCCAAAGTATATCCAAATGTATACGGGCCGTAGTAGTCTCCTATGCCCTTAATAATTTTCCTAGTCTTAAATACCCTAGGATATTCCTCTCTCGTAATACAAATACTAGGATAACTCTTTCCGTCTTTCAGCAGAATATTATAGTGAGGCTGATACTGCTTAATCAGGTTATTTTCTAGCAAAAACGCATCTTGCTCGCTATTTACCACCACATATTTGATATCAGCAACACTGTGAACTAGCAGTTTGGTTTTATAACGGTCTTGTTCTTTATGGAAATAACTACTTACACGCCTTTTCAAGTTCTTAGCTTTACCCACATAAATCACTTCCCCAATATCATTGAGGTATTGGTACACTCCTGGTTGCTCCGGCAACCGCTGTAGAATCTGTTGTATGTGCTCGTTTTTAACCAAAACTTGTAATTTTATCCGATTTCACCGACAAACACCTCGTATGTGGTAAGTGGTTATCAAGTGGTATTCGAATGGTTATCGAAAATACCCGACGCCAAAGCGACGGGTATTATCTTCCGATGAATTCGAGGAAAATTAGCAACTCAACAAGCTACTAACTTCCACATCATCACCCAAAGCCTTACGACCATTTAAGAACTCCAACTCAACAATAAAATTGATATACACCTTCTTTACACCGAACTTGCGTACCAACTCCAATGCTGCAGCCATTGATCCGCCTGTCGCCAACAAATCATCATGCAGCAATACAACATCATTCTCATTCAACGCATCTTTGTGCATTTGGATAGTGTCAGTACCATACTCCTTGGCGTAACTTACCTCAATAGTCTCTGCTGGCAATTTACCAGGTTTGCGTACTGGCACAAAACCCGCACCTAACTCCATCGCTACTGCAGGAGCCAAGATAAAACCACGAGATTCAATTCCTACCACCTTGGTAATTCCATACGCGCGATACAGATTAACAATCTCGTCTCGCATCCAGCGCAAGCACTCTGGCTTGTCGAATACGGTAGTTAAGTCTTTAAAAATAATTCCCTCTACAGGAAAATCCTTCACATCGCGAATGGCCGCGAGAACTTCTTCGTGTTTCATATCTTTTTTATTATTAATTATCTGATTTATCTACTGTGTTAGTCAATACATTAATTACTGTTCCACGTGAAACAAATCCATGTCTTTAACCTATAACCTTTCGCCTTTAACCTAATATTATCTCCCCATTAGCACTAACAATACACTTACATCGTTAGGGCTGACGCCTGGAATACGGCTTGCTTCGCCGATGGTAGCAGGCTTGATACGAGATAGTTTTTGGCGTGCTTCCGTGCTTAGCGACTGTACGCTATTGTAGTCAAAATCCTCTGGCAAATGGATATTATTCAAGCGTTGCAGTTTGTCCGCAGCCAATCGTTCACGCTCAATATACCCTTTATATTTGATATTGATCTCTGCACTCTCCACAATCTCATCTGCAATTCTCTCTAGTTTGTCTATTGCAGCTTTCAGCGTTGGTACTACTTCTGCTAAACCATTGATAGTCACATTAGGTCGGGCTACCAAATCAATCAATTTCGTACCATGTTGCAATTCACCATAACCCATCTGACTGAGATAGCTATTTACCTCAGTGCGCACTGTCGTATTTCTTAACACTTCGGTCAGCATTTCCTCACCGCTTTGTTTGTAATGCAGTAGGTTCATACGGTATTCATCCACCAATCCTAGTTCATAGCAACGTGCTGTCAATCGCGCATCAGCATTATCTTGGCGTAGCAATATGCGGTACTCCGCACGCGAGGTAAACATTCTATATGGCTCATCCACACCCTTGTTCACCAAATCATCAATCAGCACACCGATATAGCTTTCATCTCTACCCATGGTGAAGATCTTGCCTGTATTGTGAATAGCCAAGTGAGCATTCACACCTGCTACCAGTCCTTGACCTGCTGCCTCCTCATAACCCGTAGTACCATTGATCTGTCCTGCAAAATAGAGATTCTTTATCAACTTCGTTTCCAATGTATGTAGCAGTTGAGTAGGATCGAAAAAGTCATATTCAATCGCATATCCAGGGCGATATAGCACCACATTCTCTAAGCCCTTTACTTGTTTGAGTGCCTCCCATTGAATCTGCCAAGGCAGTGATGAGGAGAATCCATTTACATAATATTCATTCGAATCCACGCCCTCTGGTTCTAAAAACAATTGGTGTGCATCTTTCTCTGCGAAAGTCACGATCTTTGTCTCAATACTTGGACAATATCTAGGACCGATACTCTGTATCTGACCATTGTAGAGTGGAGAGTCTTCCAATCCTCCGCGCAGTACATCATGCGTTTCTGTATTGGTATACGTAATCCAACAACTCATCTGTTTCAACTGACGTTGTACAGTATCCAAATACGAGAATGTATGATTATCCACATCGCCAGGCTGCTCAGTCATCTGACTAAAATCAATACTCCTTTTATCTATACGCGCAGGCGTTCCAGTCTTCATACGATCAGTAGCAAAGCCCAACTCGCGCAATTGTTCGGTCAATCCATAGCTCGATGGTTCAGAGATACGACCACCTTGTATCTGTGCCTTACCAAAATGCAGCAAACCATTGAGGAAAGTGCCATTGGTCAAGATCACTGCTTGAGCCTGCATCGTGATACCCAACAATGTCTTCACTCCACAAACCACACCATCTTTCACTACTAATTCAGTCACCATATCTTGCCAAATCTGCAAGTTATCCGTCTTGGTCAACACATCTACCCATTCCTCAATAAAGCGTTTTCTATCGCTCTGACTACGTGGACTCCACATAGCAGGACCTTTGCTACGATTAAGCATACGGAATTGAATAGCACTCTTGTCCGTAATGATACCCATTTGTCCTCCCATAGCATCTATCTCCCTGACTATCTGACCCTTAGCTATTCCTCCTACAGCAGGATTACAACTCATCTGACCGATCTTATTCATATCCATCGTGATGAGCAATGTTTTGCTACCCATACGCGCAGCAGCACTAGCTGCTTCGCAACCTGCATGTCCAGCTCCAACTACAATTATATCGTATTTAAATTCCATATAATCAACCACTTACCTATAATATATCTTATATATACTTCTTATTTACCTATTACTCTACCTCGATGGTGCCATTTACCTTGTCCACTAAAACTACTCTTACCTATTGTGCGTTGTGGTGGCAAAAAAGCATCTTCTATATGTGTTAATTCTTTTACTTCGTATGTATTGGGATCCATCGTGATACCAATAATATCAAATCGTGGAACTAATTCTATCTTATAGTACTTAATATAAGCATTTGCAGCAGCTGCCATGCGACGACGCTTCAGTTCATCCACATACTCCTCTGGACGTTTACCTCCGAAAGAACTAGTGCGTGTCTTCACTTCCACAAACGCGATTTCCTTCCTATTCACCGCTATCACATCCATCTCTAGATGCCCAAACTTCCAGTTGGTATTCACCACTCGGAAGCCCTTCTTTCGCATGGTTTCACAGGCAATCTCTTCCCCCTTCTGTCCTATGATATTATGCTCTGCCATCCTTATCCCTGCATCTTATACACACGAGCAGCATCCAATCGCAGCATGATTGCTAACAACAAAGTAAAACCCCAAAGCGACGAGCCACCATAACTAAAGAACGGCAATGGAATACCAATCACAGGCAATAAACCAAGCACCATACCAATATTGATTGTTACGTGGAACAATAATATTCCTGCTACACAATAAGCATATATCATACTAAATGTATCACGCTGTCGTTCAGCAAGATGTATGATTCTGAGGATTAACGCTAGATATAATAACAATAATCCTGCCGAACCTACAAATCCCCATTCTTCACCTACAGTACAGAAAATAAAATCAGTATCTTGTTCAGGCACGAACTTCAATTTTGTTTGTGTACCTTGCAAGAATCCCTTTCCTATTGTTTGTCCTGAACCAATCGCGATTAATGATTGATTCACATTATATCCAGCACCCGTTGGATCATCTTTCATACCCAAAAGTACTTCAATACGGATTCGTTGGTGAGGTTGAAGTATCTTATGGAATGCAAAATCACAACCCTGACACAAAACAGCCGATATTATCACAAATCCTACTATCCAAGCAAGTGATGTTTTTCTATTTTTAATCGCTTGCCACAACAAACAAACTGCTGTATATGCCAAACTTGCAATACCTATATAATTGAAATTAACAGGAATCCAAATATTCAACAATAGTCCTATACCATAACAAACTGCCACACCCGCGCCCACAATAATCAACGAACGTATATCTTTTTCGTGAACAAACAACAATCCTAACACCACAGCCTCTATGGATAAGGTACTGACTAACATACCCATACTACCCAAACCAATAGGTAACGCTATTTCACCAAAACGAATCACTAGAATAAATAAGAGTATACTTACTACTCCCCATCCTAATACATATCCAGACATACCTTGACGGTAGAATGCTAACAAAAATGATATAAATACCAATGCCGATCCCGTTTCTTTCTGAGCCACCATAATGATCATCATTGGCACTCCTATAAGCAAGAAAGGTACGATTAAATCGCGCAAATCTCTTACTTTATACCCATACCTACTCATGTATTTTGCCACCGCAATGGCTGTGAAACATTTGGCAAATTCCGCAGGCTGCAAACTAATTGGTCCTATCGTGATCCATGACAACGATCCTTTAATATCGCGCGCTAGAATTGGTGTAATAATCAACAATAATAGCATCGCGCCATAGAAGATATACCCCAATACATCGTAAGCTTTTTCCTCAATCATCAAAATAATCGCTCCCAAACCTACAGCCGTTGCCAACCACACCAATTGCTTTCCTGCACGGTTAGAAAAATCCCAAATGCTCGTTTGATCAAACGAATAGCTTGAACCATAAATATTCAGCCAACCGAACAATGCAATAGCAAGGAACAATATTATTGTCCACCAATCGATACCTGATATGATGCTTCTATTATTCCTCATCTTGGTTATCAATCAAATTTGCGTTTATCATGCGTTCATATAGCCACTTTCGCTTAATTTCACCAGTTAAATATTGCTCTATCACCATAGTGGCTATCGGACATGCCCATGTAGAACCAAAGCCTGCATTTTCTACTGCCACTGCAATCGCTATTTTCGGATCATCCTGTGGAGCAAAACCGATAAACAACGCGTGATCTTCTCCGTGCGGATTCTCCACTGTACCGGTTTTACCACAAATCTTCAATTCAGGCACATTATAAAACCTACCCGTACCATCTGTCATTACACGAGCCATGCCTCGGTGTACCACATCAAAATATTTTTCATCAATCAAAGTCTCATGAATCCTCAATTTCATCGAGTCATTTCTATTCAAATGAGGTGTGATATAATATCCTTTATTAGCAATTGCTGCAGTCTGATTAGCCAACTGCAAAGGCGTTACCAAAATCTCTCCCTGTCCTATTGATAACGAACGAATTGTAATAGCTTTCCAACCTTTTTTACCATAGATTTTATCGTATAATCCTACCGATGGAATCGCACCTTTTGCTTGCTCGCTTATATCTGTATCTGTAAATTTATTTCCTAGTCCGAAACTCATAATATGATCGCGCCATATTTGATAATGCTGCTTGAATTCTGCATTATCATCGCTATAACCATCTTGTTGCAACAAATCGCGATATAGTGCCCAAAAATAAGGATTACAACTCTGTTCTATACCTTCTTCCAAATCTATATTCTTACCATGACTATGCGTACAACGTATAGGTCGTGATCCTTGTCCGTTGCACACATACTGTGTATGCGGTGTTATAACTTTCTCTTGCAAGCCTATCAATGCTTGTAAAATTTTAAAAGTGGATCCTGGAGAATATTGCGCTTGTGTAGCACGATTCATTAAGGGTTTATTGGGATCGTTCAGCAACTTCTGGTAGTTCTCAGAACGTGCCTGTCCTACCAACGATCGTGGATCCCAGTTTGGAGAACTCACCAATGCCAATATCTCTCCTGTTTTAGGCTCTATCGCCACAACACTTCCTATTTTGCCCTGCATCAAAGTCTCTGCTAATTGTTGGGTTTTTATATCTAATCCCAAATACAAATCTTCCCCAGTGATAGCCTCTTTATCCAAATTTCCTTCTTGATAAGGACCTTGTACACGTCCACGCGAGTCTCGCATTAGGATCTTTACCCCCTTTTCACCGCGAAGTTCTTTCTCATACGTTCGTTCGATTCCATCGCGTCCGGAATAATCACCCACACTATAATATAAATCCCGCTCTAGATCACGTTGATTCACCTCTCCCACACTTCCTAATACGTGTGAAGCGATAGGATACATATAATCGCGCAAGGTTCTACAACGTATATCAATACCTGCATACTTATATAATTCCTGCTGCAATGCTGCTACCTCTTCTTGACGTAATTGCTCCATAAACACTTGAGGAGAATAAGGAGAATATCCTCGATTCTTTCGAGGATTAGTAATATACTGCATCCGCTTGTCAAATTCAGTAGGGGTTATCTTCAATTTCTCACAGAAACCCAAAGTATCAAATGCGCTACTTTGCATTTCCTTGACAATCATAGTCACTTCATAAATAGGCTGATTAGCTACAATCAGTTCACCATTCCTATCATATATCAAACCACGAGATGGGTATATTGTCTGACGGAGTTGAGCGTTGGTTTCGGCTTTTCCTTGAGTAGATTGATCAATGATTTGCAATACAAATAATCGTACAATGTAAATGAACACCACTAGTACAGCAATGCCCGCTATCACATACCGCCGATTATAATTCTTATCATTTATCATCGCTTAAATATATCGTATCCAACGATAATTAATATCGTTACCACACTGCTAATCAGCGTTTGAATCAGTACTATCCACCAGTTATTCCAACTCCATGCTTCTAGAGCAAATACTAGCAAATGATGTACTAATACCAAGAATACAAGGCACTTTAGGTACTCTATCCTGCCTATAGTATTGCTGCATACTTCACCTTTCACACGCTCCAAATCTTGTACCACATTTCCAAGCAAGATTGGACGCAAAAAACTAAATGCTATACATGCAGCCATATTCACACCTAACGAACTATTCCACACATCGAATATCAATCCCACTACTGCACCTATCAACATCTCTGCCCAACGTGGTATTTGAACTGGCAAATTCATCAATACCAACACATACACCATCGGAACACCCCAACCTGCTATCTGCAGATGGTCAAACAATAGTACTTGCAGCAGTACTATCAACAATGCTTGTACTATTTGTTTACTCCATCCCATGATTTTTACCGATTTTATCGGTCATTTTGGTATTGTTATTCCGTAGCACTTGTACATATTTCAGTGCCTTGTAATCCGTACTTAGTTCTACTACTGTCTGATGATAATTATCTCCTGCACCTAATTCGGTTTCACTCACCACTCCCACCATCAATCCCTCTGGAAAGACATCTGTTAAACCACTGGTGACTATTGTATCCCCCTTATTTACGGATACATGTCGCGCTATCTCAATCAAGTCAACAAAGCGATAATTTCGTCCATCCCAGGATGTTCCACCTATCTGACCATTGCTCTTCAGACGGCTACTAATACTGATTTTTGTATGAATAATCGGTACCACCAACGCATATTTCTCTCCCACAGCACTCACTACTCCTACTACGCCATCTGCGCTTATCACACCCATATCCACCTCTATACTATCGCGCTTTCCTTTATTGATGGTCAAATAGTTATGTTGTTTATTAGTCGTCAATCCTATCACTTTAGCTGGCATATAATCCCAATCCAAATGGCTATAGACATATTGACTATCGCGCTCAGACAATATCTCTACATTGTTTGTCAACAACATCAGTTCTGCCTTCAACCGTGCATTTTCTTCTGCCAACTCGGCATTATCTGCCCGCAAACTAAAGTAATCCACAATGCTAGTCTTGATATTATTTGTTCCTGCTGCTATACGGTTGGCGCTCGACCATATCGCACTCTGCTGATAGTCATTGCAAGTGCCTATCAGTATAAACGCAACAACTTCCAATATCAGAAAGATTAGGAAGTTGCTATAGCGTACTAAAAACTGTATCAAGTTTCGCATTTAGATCACGTATACAAATGCGTTTTACTTATCGGATCAAGAAGCCAAAGTTTGCCACATTTTTCAATGCTACTCCTGTGCCACGCGCTACTGCGTGCAATGGATCTTCTGCCACGTGGAATGGAATAGTAATCTTATCGGTCAAGCGCTTGCTCAATCCGTGCAATTGTGCACCACCACCGGTCAAGTATATTCCGCGCTTCACAATATCGGCGTACAACTCTGGTGGAGTTGCCTCCAATGCCTGAAGGATAGCATTCTCTATCTTAGCAATACTCTTCTCCAAGCAGTGTGCAATCTCTTGATAACTTACTGGCACTTGCATTGGCAATGCAGTCACCTTGTTTGGACCAATCACCATATAATCCTCTGGAGCATCCTCCAACTCTGGCAATGCACTACCCACTTGCATCTTGATACGCTCAGCTGTTGGCTCATCAATACGCAAATTATGCATACGACCCATATACTCCACAATGTCAGCATTCAGGTCATCACCTGCCACCTTGATGGACTTATTTGCCACGATTCCACCGAGCGAAATCACTGCAATCTCGGTTGTACCACCACCTATATCTACCACCATACAGCCCTCTGGACTCTCCACGTCAATACCCATACCTATCGCGGCAGCCATTGGCTCGTAAATCATATACACATCGCGGCCACCTGCATGCTCCGAACTATCACGCACCGCACGAATTTCCACCTCAGTACTGCCTGAAGGAATACATACTACCATGCGGATATTTGGAGTGAACAACTTGTTTTGCTTCGGAATCATCTTAATCATTCCGCGAATCATCATCTCGCAAGCGTAGAAGTCCGCAATCACACCATCGCGCAAAGGACGAACAGTACGTATCAACGTACCACCTTTACCGATCATTTGTTGCGCCTTACGTCCTACAGCCACCATCTTGTTGTCAGCCATGCTGATTGCCACTACCGATGGCTCATCTACAACCACTTTATCATCACAGATGATAATGGTGTTCGCTGTTCCAAGGTCAATAGCAATTTCTTGTGTAAACGAAAATAGTCCCATTTCTCTTTGTAAATATTATTTAGGTGTTATTATTTATGCCTTCTCCTGCAAGTTTTGTAAAATCGCGCAAAGGTACAAAAAAAAATGCACTTCTGCAAGAAAAGTACATTTTTTCTTTCGTTTTTATTTTTTAGTTTCCATTCACCCTTACTACTAACCATCTTGGAGACGCCTTTTTATCTTGATTATTATAGACTTGCAAAATCGGATCATCTGTCGTTTTTATTTCCACTCCTATCAAATCCGCCCACTTCTGAGCCTTAGAAGCTGCCCTACGATGACGTTGAATACTATGCATATCTTTTTCCCAACGATGTTGTTTCCTTCTTTTTATCGCAGGTATTTGTGTTATATCCATCGCTATCGCTTGATGCACCTCGTCTTCCGTAGCAAAAATCACAGCGGTATGACTTATTTTTCTGCATTGTTCCAAAAATTCATTCCACTCACCATCCGACTTATCCACAACCGCTTGCGACCAATCCTCATCCAACGACAATCCTTTTACTTTCTTCCAAATACGCTGATTTACAGGTTCTTCTGAAATATAATAAGGATTATCCGAAGGTACATATCGCAACTTTACACGCAAGTTTTTAATCTTCAATTTCTTCACTATTGATGGCTCATCTATAGGTTGCAACGTCGGATCATTAGGCAACGTCAATGCCAAACGCAAACCACAATAATTCATCACTTCGTATGGAGCATAATATTCCCGACGCGAAAGGTAACTATTATCTTTACAATTATCAAAACTCCCGCCGCGAACCACTTTCCATTCACCCTCTTTTGCCCCCTGCGGATTGGGCTCTGTTCCTAAATAAAATCTACCATACCAATCTGAACACCATTCACTTACATTACCCGTCATATCATACAAACCTAACTCATTCGCTTTCTTACAACCTACACTATGCGTGCGAAAACCTGAATTTTTCAATCCCCAACTCACTTCATCAACCACATCACCACCCGCAAAACGATATCCCTTACTCTCATTTCCTCCGCGGGCAGCAAATTCCCATTCTGCCTCTGTGGGTAAACGAAAAGGCATACCTGTTATACTATCCAAACGGCGTATAAATTCCTGACAATCATACCAATTTACATCCGTCATAGGTAGAGTAGGAGTATTCCATTCATCGCTTACATACCACTCTGGCATCACCGCTTTCCAAAGAGCTTGTGTCACTTCAGTTGTGCCAATGTAATATGCATCCAGCGACACAGTATGAGTTGGCAAGTCTGTTGCAATCACCTCGCGATGCTGCTCTTTAGTACCACCCATTATAAACACACCACCATCCACTCGCTGCATATCAAACTTCACTTCACCTATTTGAAAATAAAGTACTTGCAACGAGTCTAAAATAGTACTTCTAGTCTTGGCAGACATATATTGAGAACTTTGTCCTAAAAACAAAACTCCCAACCAAACTATGTATAATAGTATTTTTTGCGGCATCACATTTAATATTGCAAAAACCGTGCCATAAAACGCCTATTTTAAACCATTATTTCGCTTCTTTAATATCTCATTTTATTGTCAATGACTGATGATTGGTTAGTAATTAGTTGTATTTTACTAAAGTTTTCTATTTTCTTTTGGACTTTTCAGTTTTTTTTTGTACCTTTGCAGGGATTTATGTATTTGTGGAAATATGCGCCTAAAAAGTGATGTCAATATTAAGAACCGCCGTGCCTCGTTTGACTACGAGATACTCGAACGCTATATCGCTGGTATTCAACTATTTGGCACGGAGATCAAATCTATCCGCGAAAACAAAGCTTCGCTGGTAGATACGTATTGTCAATTCATAGGTAACGAACTATGGGTCAAGCAGATGCATATTGCGGAATACCGATTTGGAAGCTATGCTAACCATGAAGCGAAGCGCGACCGCAAACTGCTAATGACCAAGAAAGAGCTCCGCAAACTCAACAAACAAGTGAAAGACACGGGTAAAACCATCATTCCTCTCCACCTTTTCATCAACGAACGCGGATTTGCAAAGATGGAGATTGCCCTCTGTCAAGGTAAACATACCTACGACAAACGCCAAGCATTGCGCGCCGCAGATGACAAAAGAGAAATACAAAGAGCGCTAAAATTATAACCCTTAAAACTTTTAGAACTCTTAAAACTTTTTCAACCATCCATTTGATGTTACCATTAGACTTCATAGAAAATCTTCACGAACAGATGTCATCCGAAGAGGTACACAAACTCTGTCAAGCACTTGAATCAGAGCAAATTACATCTATTCGTTTGAACGACAAGTTGGATTATCTCACCTTCGATTGCGACACCGAAGAGGTGCCTTGGCACGAAGATGGATATTATCTTAGTTCTCGTCCACAGTTCACCCTTGACCCGCTCTTCCATGCGGGTTGCTACTATGTGCAAGAAGCCAGCAGTATGTTTGTTGGCGAAGTGCTTAACCAATACCTCAAGCCCGATAGCATCGTGCTTGACCTCTGCGCTGCGCCAGGTGGCAAGTCCACACTTATCAGCCAATTTCTAGGCAACGAGGGATTACTTGTCAGCAACGAAGTAGTCCGCCAACGCGTGTTTGTTCTCTCAGAGAATATCCAGAAATGGGGCAACGGCAACACCGTGGTTACCCATAATCCTGCGGCTGATTTTGGAAACAAACTGCCCGAACTATTCGATTGCATCCTCGTGGATGCCCCTTGCTCGGGAGAAGGTATGTTCCGTAAAGATGAGGGAGCTATTGCCGAGTGGAGTATAAAAAATGTGCAAGAATGTGCTGAGCGTCAGTGCGATATCCTTGACGACGTATGGGATGCACTCAAGCCAGGCGGTATATTAATTTATTCTACTTGCACGTTTAATCACGAGGAAAATGAGAAGAATGCACAATGGATTGCCGATGAACTGGGCGCAGATATATTGCCTATTGCTCATGATCCGCAATGGGGTATCACCGACGGTAAACCTGGCTACCATTTCTATCCACACAAGACCAAAGGTGAGGGTTTTTATCTCTGCGCCTTCCAAAAAAATGGTGTGGCTACAGGGGCTTTCCGTATTCCAAAGCAAAAGAATCCAGTTTCCGAAACCGTTGAGTTTAAAGATATTATGCGCAGTTGGCTCCAGCATCCAGACCGATGGACTATCCGTCAACAAGACCGCTTTGTAGTGGCATATCCTGCGAAATACAAACAACTAATTGAGTTCCTTAACTCGCAGTTTATTTGTATCAGTACAGGCTTCGGCATTGGTGAATTACGCGGAAAAACCGTTGTTCCTCAGCATGCAATGGCAATGCTTAAGGACTTGAATACCAAAGCGTTCAACCGTGTTGAGCTTACCCTTGAACAAGCACTCAGCTATCTGCGCTGCGAGGCACTCTCGCTACCCAATGCAGCAGCAGGTGTATTATTGCTTACTTACGAAAATGTGCCACTCGGCTTCGTGAAGAATGTAGGTAACCACTGCAACAACCTCTACCCAAAAGAGTGGCGTATACGAAAACTCTAAAATCATTTTGAACAATGAAAAAGGAACAAAGAGTGAAGACTAAACACTTTAGTGTACCAAAGTTGCGAGTAATTTGTCTTGCATCCTTGCTCTTGGTTCTTTGTTCCCTCTCTCTTTCTGCTCAACAGCAGTTTTATTTTTCTGTGGATGAGCGTTATCCCGCTGAGCGTACGCAGTTACAGAATAAACAACGTATCTTAGTGGTAAACAATGCTTTAAAACAACCAAACGACTTTGGTCATACTACTATGGTTGACGGCGAGAGCCATGGTAATGTCGAAGTTGATCTCTCCCGCAGCGTGCTCTACTGTCTATTTTCTACAACCCAAACCATGGAATCAACTGGCGAGTTTGATGCCGTCGAACTGATGGATATCTCTCAAAACTATTCCACCAACTACTACACTCGTACTCCGCTCACCTATTCACAGGCAGAACGGCTATGTGCTGATTATCAATCAGATGCACTTTTAATACTCAACCAGCTCGTTCTTTATGATATTCTAGAGAGTTTTCCTACTGACGATGGTACCTATTATACTTATTTGCAAGCGTATGCCCAATCGCACTGGACCATTCATTATGCTGGTCAATCACGCGAAGTATCGTTTACGCAATCAGATACCCTCCTATGGGAGAGCCGACTTCACTATACCCGTGCACAGAGTCTCAACGACTTGCCTTCTCGCCAAGAAGCGTTACTCTACCTCGCTCGCGAACTCGGCAACCGTCTCGGCAGTAGTTTCGCCCCTTCGTGGCAAACGACTCGCCGCTATATCTACGAACTGCCCGAGTTGCAAGCGGGCTTAGATACTTTCCGCTTGCAACGTTGGAATAGTGCAATCAATCAGTGGCTTATCATTATAGATAGCAAGGATAAAAAAGCCGCAGCGTGTGCTGCGGCGAATATCGCTATTGCTTATGAGATGCTTGGCGATTATGCTTCGGCTTGCGATTACTCCCAGCGTGCCAGCAGCCTTTTCGGCGCTTGGAAGACGGCTTACGGTCGTCAGCAGCAAGTGAACATACGCTACTATCTGGCGCAACTCCAAGCTCGGCAGGCAAGGGAACGCGATCTATAACCTTCTGCAAAAATCGCTCAATCTTATTGAAGAATCGTTTATCTTCGGGACTCACCAATGTAATTGCCTCTCCCTTGTTGGCTGCACGCGCAGTGCGACCTATACGGTGCACATAATCCTCCGCATCGCGAGGCACATCGTAGTTGATGACTAACGGTATATCATCCACGTCAATGCCGCGTGACACAATATCAGTCGCCACCAACACATCCACCTTGCCATTTCTAAAATCCAACATCACCTCATCACGCTCTTTCTGTTCAAGATCCGAGTGCATAGCACGCGCATCTATATGGTTCGCGCGTAGCGCACGCGTGAGTTCTTTCACTCGCTGCTTCTTACCCACAAAAATGATCACTTTTTTCAACTTTTCACCCAATTCCTTATTCCCTATTTCCGATAGAGAAGCGTCCAATACCCGCACTAAAAACTCAGTTTTCTGCGTTTCGAATATATCCACGGCCATCTGTCGGATACTCTCAGGTGGACGAGAAATGGCAATTTGCACCTCCACAGGATTGTGCATGATAGCTTTGGCCATCTTGCGGATATTCGTTGGCATAGTAGCAGAGAACATGATCGTTTGGCGATCTTTGGGTAACTTATTCACGATAGTCATGATGTCGTCATAGAAGCCCATATCCAACATACGGTCTGCCTCATCGAGAATAAAATACTTCACGCCAGAGAAATCGATGTCGTAGATATTCATCTGACTGAGCAGTCGCCCTGGTGTCGCAATCACTATATCCGCACCTTTCCGCAAACCTGTCACTTGTGTGCCCCACGCACCGCTGTCATTACCACCGTAGATCGCCACTGAAGAAAAAGGTACATAGAAACCAAATCCCTCCATCTGTTGGTCGATCTGTTGCGCCAACTCGCGCGTTGGCGCCATGATGATGGCATTGAGTTTATTGGGGTCGTGATTATCATATTCCAGATTAGTAAGAAGGGGTAGAATATATGCGGCCGTCTTTCCCGTACCCGTCTGCGCACAAGATATAATGTCGTGTCCATTCAATATCACAGGTATAGTCTGCTCTTGCACAGGCGTGCATGTATCGAAATGCATATCCCACAATGCATCCAACACCTGATCCGATAATGCTAATTCGTCAAAGTACATAAATTTCAAATTGTGTATTCACAATTACTGTATGTGCCAATCACCATATATTTTTGCTATAAATAGCTATCCCTGCAAGTTTTAGTAACTTTAATAATAAAAATAGAATTAATTAAAGATTCCTTTATTATTATTGATTGTGGATAATGTGGAAAATTATTATATTTAGCTTGTTATAAGCGGGTTAGAAGCATGTAAAAACAGAAATGAAATGTTGATAAGATTGATAATTTTAGGTTATCAAAATTCATCAACAAATAAAATATGCGATTGTTGATAACTTGTTTATAACCACTTTTTCAGTTTGAAAATGAGCAAGATAGCCACGGTAAAAACTATCATCAAGCCAACGGCAAATGGATAACCCATTTTCCATGCTAACTCAGGCATAAAATCGAAGTTCATACCATACATGCTGGCGATCAAAGTAGGTGGAAGGAATACCACATTCACCACAGTGAAGATCTTGATAATCTTGTTTTGCTCGATATTAACAAGACCGAGGAAAGTATCCTGGAGGTAGTCAAGACGGTCGAAACCGAAACGCGTGTATTCGAACAGCGAATTGATATCCTTGATAATCATCGTGAGGCGAGGTTGCAGCTCCGTAGGGAAGAAGTCGCACTTGAGGAAGTTGCTAATCACACGCTGTTTATCCATGATGTTCTGACGGATAATGGTGACTTTTTCCTGAAGATCCTTGATTTGGATCAGTACCTCTTCGTCCACTTGATCGGTGGCGTTGATTTCACCAGAAAGTTTGGTGATAAGGTCGGTAGTATCCTCAATCATATCCGCATCTTTTTCTACACGCGTCTCCATAAGTGATACGAGCACATGATAGCCCGTTGGGAAGTTGCGGGTGTTCATGAGCATCTTCTTGACAGTCTCGTTGAAACTGGCGAGTTCCACATCGCGAGTGGTGACGAGGATGCTGTTTTTAAGGATAAAGTTAACTGGTTCCGTCTCAAAATTATCGCAAAGAAAGTTGGAGTTGGCCACGATGGAATCGTCCGTTTGGATATAACGGGACGACATCTCGATCTCTTCCATCTCTTCGTCGTCCTGGATATCGATTTTAAGGAAGTCCTCGAGTACGCCCTCTGTCTTGTCGCTTACGTCAAGCAAGTCGATCCATATGATGTCTTTCTTGTCAAGACTATTGAGGATATTGACGCTGCGTCCTACTTTGATTCTGTCTTGTTTGTCTTTATCTTTGTAGAATATCTTTAACTCTGCCATGGTATCTTAATTTTGAATTTTGAATTAAGAATTTTGAATTAGTTTTGTGAGTGAGATAAACTCCTCGACGCTTAGTTGTTCAGGGCGCTTCGTGAAGATAGGGTCGTTGAGCAATGGGTTTTCCTTGCCGACGATGCCCATCAACGAATTGCGCATCTGCTTTCGACGCTGATTGAAGGCGGTCTTGACAATAGTCTTAAAGAGCGCTTCGTCGCAGTCGAGCTGTTGGCGGTTGTTACGTGTGAGTCGCACAACCGCCGATTTGACTTTCGGCGGCGGATTGAACACATGTTCGTCCACCGTGAAAAGATATTCTATATCGTAATACGCTTGCAGCAGCACGCTGAGAATGCCGTATGCTTTCTTGCCTGGCTTGGAGGCAATGCGCTCTGCCACTTCCTTTTGGATCATACCCGAACATACAGGGATACGGTCCTTATGATCAAGCACTTTGAAGAAAATCTGACTGCTGATATTATACGGATAGTTGCCTATCACGCAGAAGTCGCCGTCAGGGTAAATGATATTGAGATCGAGTTTGAGGAAGTCGCCCTCGATGAGATGCAGTTCGGGATACCACTCCTTGAGATACGCCACACTCTCCCTATCGATTTCGATAGCGGTAGTCTGCAGATTAGGGTTCTTGAGGAGATACTGCGTGAGCACACCCATGCCCGGTCCTATCTCTAAGACACGACCAGCGGTGATGGTTTCAGCAATTCGTTGGGCGACACTCAGGTCCTTCAAGAAGTGCTGACCTAGAAACTTCTTGGCACGTACTTGTTGCATTTTGTTGGTGATAGTCGTCCATTTGACAGTTAGCAGTTAATAATTAATAGTTAATATTTTCGGTTGAAGGCGATTTTGTTTGCGTATGTGCATTTTTTATAGTACCTTTGCAGCAGAAAACAGTTCAGCGTGCAAAAGTACGATTTTTTTTTGATAAATGCAAGGATTATCGCAAATAATCACTAAAATCATCGATTTTTTCTATCGACCTTTTAGTAAATACGTCCCACAACAGCTATTTCGCTATGCTGCTTGCGGCGGTGGCAACATGGTGCTGGACTGGGTGCTGTATTTTGTGGTATATAACTTTGTAGTGGGGCATGAGTTGGTGTATATCACCCTGCCTTTTGTCTCTAACCTTTTGCCTTTAACCTCTCAGATTTGCCTCACTCCCCACATAATGTCATTAATTATTGTGTTTCCAATCACGTTGCTGACGGGCTTTTGGCTGAATAAATACGTAACTTTCACGCAGTCTTCATTGCGCGGATATAAGCAACTGTGGAGATATATACTGGTTGTGGCGGTGAACTTATTAGTGAACTATTTTGGATTAAAACTATTGGTGGAAATATGCGGTGTTTACCCAACTCCATCTAAGATGATCATCACGATTATTACGGTGATTATCAGCTTCTTTGGACAAAAATATTTCTCGTTTAGAAAGTAGTATGTTTAAAAACTATACTAAAAAAATCAGCAAACCTTGAAAGTTTGCTGATTTTTTTATATAATGCGGGGATTATTTTTCCCAACCGTCGAATATTTCAGGACCATAGATATTGTCCTCGTTGGTATCGTGCAGTGGTGCCCACAACTGAGCAAAGAATGGGTTCTTCTTAGCTACCTTATCCCAATGCCATGGGCGGGCACTCTCCTCACCTGCATATGGATAAGGCATACACTCTGGACACCAGTGACCACCCAGCAAAACGAGGCGTGGAGTAGCCACAAACTTGTGACCTTCGGCACACTCCCAGAGCAATGGGGTGTCCCATAGCTCTAGTTTAGAGGACGCACCTTCGGCGCTACAGGACGCTTCGCTACAGTTTAGAGGCGAAGCGGCATAGCCGAGGCACTTACCACCACGGAAAGCAGCGGCTTTTTGCATGTCCTCGATGGTGAAAAGTGCTTTGGGCTTTTGCTCGTCATAGCCGTGGTCGAGCAATACATACTCGTCGCTATTATGTGAGAGGTCGGTGTGCTTCCAATCAGGAATAGCCTTGTATGCCTCCAATGTACCGTAATATGCGCTAATGCGTTGGGTTTGGTTGTGCTTGATCCACCATTGTGTACCATGCTCCTTCGACATCGCCATAGCGTACATGGCGAGTTTCACACAGCGAGGGAACAACTTAGCAATCTTGGTCTTAGACGCAAAGCGAATACCTGCAGGTACAGAAGGGTCCTTTGCCATCTTCTTGAAATAGTCCTTCACAGGCATGTTCTCGCGGAAGTGGAGGTAGTTCTCGAGGCGATCGCCGTCGATATACCACATACCGTGGAAATTGCGGGTAGTGAACCAGTTGGCGTTAAAGATCTTCTCTGGGCGTGGGCAGCCGATGGCATCGAGGAGAAGGCACTCGAACTCATAGTTAGAGATGCGGTACTCTTGCCCCGAACCGATATTGTAGTAGTTCTTCCAAAACTCCTCTGGTACTTCGTCGCGGCAGACACGCTCGAGAAGGCGTCCGCTATCTTCTACCGTTGCCCACTCCAGCACGCCACGGATAGGCACATGGAACATGATTGGGTCGTAGTTCTTCAAGATAGCAGGGTAGAGGATACCTGACTGACGAAGCGCCACCCATTGTTTGATAGGCGAGTTGGTGATGATGCGCTCTGCTTGTGCTTTAGTCAAACCATAGTGGTCATAAGCCGATACGCAGATTGGGTCGCCAGCGCGTCCCCAGTGCAATGGCTCGCGACGATCACCCATCTGAGCTACACTACCGATATACACCACTTTAGGTTGCTTGTCTTCTGGTTGAGCGAGGACAGCATCGCGGATATTGGTAGCCGCAGAGATATTGGTGCGGAGGGTAGCCTTAGGACGATAGTCTGCTTGTGGTGATACCATACCACCTACGTGGAGTACGATATCGGCACCTGTGACACCACGAAGGATATCGTCGTAGTTGGTGAGGTCGCCCCATATGATTTCTACTTTGTCAGCAAGAGGTGCAAGTTTCTCTTTATTTTTAGCGCTTGGACGAGTCAAGATACGCAAGTGGTATTTCTCTGGATAGCGCAGTATCTCTGTCATACCTGCATATCCCATGGTGCCAGTGGCACCGGTTAGGAAGACTGTTTTCATTTATTTATAGTTATCTTGTGTAGCTAGTAGTACTAGTGGGTTAATAGCGCTAGTTTATTTTTTTGGATGGATGAGTTGGTTCCACTTTTGCTTAGCAAAGTCCCAAGTGTTGTTGATGAGTTGCATCCCCCAGTGTTTGCTTTCCTCTTCTTCGGTTTCTTCGCGGTACTGAGCTGCGAGCATGGCATCGTTATCGGTGATGACAAGCAGTTGATCGCCTACCTCCAGTTTGGAGTTACCCGTAGGCACGAAGAAGTCTTCACCTCGGCGTACCATGATGACCAAAGTCTTGTCGGGGAAGATGATATTCTTGAGCAAATTGCCATGCGCAAGCATCTCCTCTTTAACTTCAATCTCGGTAGCAGACGACTCCATCTCCTCTGGCAAGTCAATGTCGAAGTGAGTGAGCTTCTTAAGTTCAACAGGTGGCGTAGCTAGGTTCAGTTTCTTAGCTACAGTAGAAAGAGAGGTTCCTTGTGCTATCAGCGAAATGATAGTGCAAAGGAACACGATATTGAAAATCAAATCAGCATGAGGCACATTGTTCGCTTCGCACATGATAGCGAATATGATTGGTACTGCGCCCTTCAATCCTACCCAACTGAGCAGCAATTTATCTTTGGATTTGAATTGCTTGAAAGGTAATAAGCAAAGAAATACGGAGATAGGACGTGAGATAAAGATCATCACCACACTGATAATCAAACAAGGGAGTAATACCTTGAGTTGAAAGAGTTCGTGTGGTCTCACCATCAAACCTAGGACAAGGAAGATAACCAGCTGACTGAGCCAAGTAAGACCATCGAAGAAATTACGTGTTTGGCGTTTGCGAGTGAACTTGCTGTTACCTATCACCAAACCACCAATATATACGGCGAGGTAGGTATTGCCCTTCAGGTAATAAGTGGCGGAGAATATAAAAATACACGCTGTGAGCACCATGATAGGGTAGAGCGACTCGTTTCCAAGGTCTGCCTTACGCATAATACTAACGATAACTTTGCCAAAGATAAATCCCATTACTGCACCCATAACAAGCTGTATCACAATGTCTTGTACAATGGACAACGCAGTGACTTGGTTGGTGACTGCAGTGACAATACCTATCATGGTAGTGGTGAGTACATATGCCATAGGATCGTTGGCACCTGATTCCAACTCCAAGAGTGGTCTAAGGTTGTGCTTCAATCCGATGCTGTTAGTACGGAGGATGGAGAATACCGAAGCCGAATCGGTGGACGACATAGTGGAGGCCATCAACAGGGCGACAGCGATGCTGATACTGGCTACCGATTGCATCCATCCGAAGACAAAATAAATGATTACGCCTGTGATGAGCATAGTAAAGAGCACACCCAAGGTGGCTAAAGTAAGTCCAGGTATCATCACAGGGCGGATATCTGAGAGTTTGGTGTCCAAACCGCCAGAGAAAAGTATGATACATAGGGCGATAGTGCCGATGGCTTGAGCAGAACCTACATTCAATATAGAACCTCCACCCTCACTACCAATCAATCTTCCTATACCGTCAGGGCCAAACAACATACCCACCGCTAAGAATAGCAGCAGGGCTGGTACACCAAACTTATAGCCGATTTTATCGGTAAAAATGCTCGCAAAGAAGAGTAATGAGAGTACGAGAAGGATAAATTCTACTTGCATCGTTGTTAGATATTATGTAGATAAGATTATTTGAATTACTACTTATGCAATACTCCATTTCCAAATGCTTTTTCAATAGCTTCTTGCATATAATCAACTTCACTAGATTCCATAGTGGTATGTGAATCTTCTATTTCTTCTTCTATTTTAAGGTTTTCTTCTATACCAAATACTTGCTTAATGGCTTCTTGCCAATAATCAAGTTCATGATAGCCCATTGTAGTACGTGGTCCGCCTTTCATAGGACACAAAATAACTGTAGGATAACTGCGGACACCAAACAAAGCAGCTAATTCAGGCTCCTTCTCTGCATCCAAAGTATAGACATATACCTTACCCTTGTATTGCTCCGCTACTTGCTCCAAAATAGGGTGTAACTTCTTGCACCAACCGCACCAAGTAGTGGAGAAATCAATCAAACAAGGTTTGTCGCCAATGTATTTCCACTGAGGTTGTTGACCAGTTGCTAGATCATAATAACAAACTTTTTTCTTAAAATCTTCAGTGGATAGATAAGTCAAACCCTCTGCCATGGTGGTAAGGGTAAAAATTGCCATTAAAATAGTAAAAAAGAGTCTTTTTTGCATAATTTTCCTAATTTAGGGTGCAAAATTACAAAAAAAATCGTAACTTTGCAAACTTTATTGATAATTTTGAATGTTGAAATTATGAATTTTGAATTATTTTCGCTATTACAAGACATACCACAGGGGCAGTTGTTTGTGTTGACGGATAGTCATACTAAGGAGCATTGTTTACCAATTTTCGCCGATTTCATCGGGGAAATACCTTATCATCTACTCACCCTTGAGGCTGGCGAAAAAAGCAAGAATTTGTCATCGGTGCAGGTCATTTGGGATTTTCTGCTCAAACATCGTGCCACACGCGAGGCTATATTAGTGAACTTAGGCGGTGGTATGATTACAGACTTGGGCGGATTCGCTGCGGCAACCTATATGCGTGGTATTCGTTTTGTGAATATCCCTACTACCTTGCTCGCTATGGTGGATGCTTCATCGGGAGGAAAGACGGGATTTGATTATCAGGGAGTTAAGAATATGATTGGTACTTTTACGCCGCCTATGGCTACGCTGATAGATCCCATATTTCTGCGCACGTTGCCTGCGGAAGAACTGCTGAGTGGCTTTGCCGAGATGCTGAAGCATGCGTTGATTGCAAGTCAAGAGGAGTGGATAAAATTGCTGCAATTAGCACAAGACGAACTGCCACAAGCGCAGTTCGCAGAAGCACTCTTCACCACGGGCGCGTTGCAAGCGAGTATTGCGATAAAGGAAAAAGTGGTGGCGCAGGATCCTCGCGAGGCGGGTTTACGCCATATTCTGAACTTCGGTCACACCGTTGGACACGCGATCGAATCGGCTGCATTGGAGAATTTTGAATTAAGAATTAAGAATTTTGAATTGAGTCCATCCCACGGTTACTGCGTATTGTGGGGTATGGTTGCAGAGGTGTATCTGAGTGTAGTGAAGTTGGGTTGTCCTCGCGAGGTGTTGCAGCAATTGACACAGGTGATGTTGCAATACTACGGCAGACCACAGTGCAATTGCCGTCAGCGTGAACAATTGATACAACGCATGTATCAAGACAAGAAGAATAGCGCGAATAAAACGCCGAACTTCACCTTGCTTCGTGCCGTAGGTGACCCTGTTATCAATCAACATCTATCGGAAGAGGATATCAACGAAGCGTTGGAATATCTGTTTAGTTTGTAAAAAAGAATATTATGTAACTTCCTATAGGCAACAAACAAATGGATGGTTTAACGGCTGACACGGATATACAGCACTACACCAATAGTGAGAAAGATAAAATTAGGAAGCCAAACACTCATAAAAGGTGACATCACTCCTGAAACTGAGAAAGTGGTGGATACAGTAGAGAATAATATGTACAACGCACTAAGTGTAATACCTATACCTAAATTCTTACCCATACCGCCACGCACTTTTTTCGAACTCAATGTTACACCCAAAAATGTCATGATAAATGCGCCAATAGGACTTGCCCAACGTTTCCACCACTCTGTTTCAAAGGCTTGTACATTGCCCGAACCTCTTTCTCGTTGGCGAGCAATTAATCTTTTCAACTCGGGATTGGTCATCATCTGTGCATTCTCGGCGGTATAGAAAAGTTCCTCTGGAACAATAGGAATAATAGTATCTAATTTATTTCCTCGCGACAGTGTTTCGTACATACCATCAAAATCACGGCGAACATATTTGGAAAACGTCCAATTGTATGCCGAGTCGTAAGAGATGCGATCTGCTGTGATACGCATGGTGAGTTTTTTGCCATCGAAATTCTCTAACGAAGCACGATAACCTGTATTGGTCCGTTTTTGGAATGTCTCTATATACAAAATAGTTCCTGGCGACACTTCCATTTGGATATTTCGTGCATTTTCTCGACTAAATTTCTGAATGTATTTATCCTGAAATTCGAGCATCTTTTGCGATGCGGGTGGAATGATATAACCTGTTAATACAAAGGATAATATAAATAAAATAGTAGCACTTACGGCATAAGGTACCATCAATCGATGATAGCTTACACCACTGGCCAAAATAGCAATAATCTCGCTATTACCAGCCAATTTAGAAGTAAAAAATATCACAGAAATGAATATGAATAGCGGGCTAAACATATTCATGAAATAGGGTACGAAATTCAGGTAATAATCGAAAATAATCTCTCGTATAGGTACTTGATTTTCAAAGAAATCATCCATTTTCTCTGTCAAATCAAATACCACAGCAATACTCATAATCAGCACGATTGAAAAGAAGAATGTGCCGAGAAATTTGCCAATGATATATTTATCGATCTTTTTCACTTTTTTCTACATCCTCTGCATTAGTCGAGGAGTGATATCATCTTTCCATGCCTTGAAATCTCCAGCAAGGATATGTTTGCGAGCTTCACCCACCAACCACAGATAAAATGCCAGATTATGAATACTCAGTATTTCAAGTCCGAGCATCTCTTGTGCATGTATCAAATGGCGAACGTACGCACGCGTGTAATGATGATCTACATAACTAGTACCACAAGGATCAAGTTCGGTGAAATCATCTTCCCACTTCTTGTTGCGCAGATTCATAATACCATTCTGGGTGAAGATCATACCATTGCGACCATTGCGCGTTGGCATTACACAATCAAACATATCTACTCCGCGTTCAATACCTTCCAATATATTCCATGGAGTACCCACTCCCATTAAGTAGCGAGGTTTGTTTTGCGGCAAAATATCATTCACCACTTCAATCATATCATACATTTGCTCAGTAGGTTCACCTACTGCCAATCCACCGATGGCGTAACCATCGCGATCCAAATCGCGCAGATATTTGGCAGCATCCTGACGCAAATCTTTGTACACGCATCCCTGAACAATAGGAAAAAGATGCTGCTTATATCCATATAAATCCTCTGTAGAATCAAAGCGAGCAATACAACGATCCAACCATCGATGGGTACGTTCCATGGAATTTTTCGCGTATTGATAATCAGCTGTTCCTGGACAACATTCATCGAATGCCATCATAATATCAGCACCTATCTCGCGCTCAATATCCATCACACTTTCTGGAGTAAACATCAATTTTCGACCATCAATATGCGACGAAAACTGCACGCCTTCTTCATTCATCTTGCGGATATCTGCTAGGGAAAATACTTGAAAACCGCCGGAGTCGGTCAGAATAGGACGCTTCCAGCCCTCGAAACGGTGCAAACCACCCGCTTGGCGCAATATATGAGTACCAGGACGCAGATATAGATGATAGGTATTGCCTAATATGATTTGAGCATTGATATCTTCCTCTAAATCATGACGTTGCACTCCCTTTACCGTTCCCACCGTGCCCACAGGCATAAAGATAGGAGTCAATATATCACCATGATCAGTATGCACCACGCCCGCACGGGCGCACGACTGCGTGTCCGTATGTATAAGGTCAAAAAATGCCATTAACAGAGTTTATTATTTACAGGAAAAACAATAGCTGGTTTAAAGGTAGCTTGCTCTTCGGGTGTCATCATAGCATAGGCCATAATGATTACTGTATCACCCACATGTATCAAATGCGCTGCGGCACCATTCATGCAGATACAACCACTTCCACGTTTTCCAGGAATCACATAGGTCTCTAACCGTGCACCATTGTTGTTATCTACCACTTGCACACGTTCGCCTGCATAGATGTTAGCAGCATCCATCAGATCTTCATCAATGGTAATACTACCAATATAATCCAAGTTGGCTTCGGTAATAACTACGCGATGGATTTTTGATTTAAGAATATTCAATAGCATTGTATTTACACAATTCAATAAACGACGGCAAAGGTACTACTTTTTTTCGAGACACGCAAAAGAGAATAGTAAAAAACTACAAAAAAGTGAAAAAATAACCTAAAATATTTGGTCATGTCAAAAAAAAGCAGTACCTTTGCACCGCATTTCGCAAGAGATGATATATCGCGGAGTAGAGCAGTGGTAGCTCGTCAGGCTCATAACCTGAAGGTCGGTGGTTCGATCCCGCCCTCCGCAACAAACGAAAGCCATCTAACAGTAGTTAGGTGGCTTTTTTATATGAAAAAACAAGTCAAAAACAAATTTTCACACATTTTTCTTGCATATATGCTTTTTTTGTTGTACCTTTGCACGCTATTTTGTGTACGTACACCTTAATGATATATACGCGTATATGCGCGTGGAGGATACAAGGCGAAATATAAATAATAACAAAATAAAACTAAAATTATGCAAAACAAAGGACTAGTAATCACATTGGCTGTCTGCCTTGCTTTGGTGAGTGCATTCTATTTGTCTTTCTCATTTGTGACAAATAGTTATGACAAAAAAGCAGTAGAATATGCACAAGGTGACGCTGCGAAAGAGTATCAATATCTCGACTCTATCGCAGGTGAAAAGGTGTGGTTCGGCTACACATTGAAGGAGTGCCGTGAGAAAGAATTGAACTTGGGTCTTGACCTTAAGGGTGGTATGAACGTAACTATGGAAGTGTCTGTTGCTGACATTCTCCGTGTGTTGAGCGGTCATAACACTTCTGACATTTTCAATCAAGCTATTGCACTTGCAAACCAAAAACAAAAATCTTCTGGAGCAGATTACTTGACACTGTTCTTCGAGTCTTTCTATGAACTTGATCCTAACGCTCAATTGGCATCAGTGTTCTCTACTTTTGAGTTGAAAGATAAGGTATCTTTGAATTCTACCAATGCAGAGGTTGAGAAGGTAATTCGTGCAGAGGTTGAGGGTGCTATTGATAACTCATTCAATGTACTCCGTACTCGTATTGACCGCTTTGGTGTGGTTCAACCTAATATCCAAAAGCTCAGCCAAACAGGTCGTATCCTCATCGAGTTGCCTGGTATCAAAGAGCCTGAGCGTGTACGTAAGCTCCTACAAGGTTCTGCTAACCTCGAATTCTGGGAGACATACAACTTGGCAGAGATCCTTCCACAATTGTCTCAAATCAATAGCGAGTTGGCTAAAGCTAACGCTAGCACCGAGGCTGCTCAAGTTGAGGAAGTTGAGGTTGTAGAGGAAGAAGTTGTAGCTAATGATGTGGATGCTTTGGTCGAGGGATTGGCCGCTGCTGATAGCCTTGCTCAAGCAGAGGCTGACCAAAAAGCTGCTATAGAGGAGTTCAAGAAGAACAATCCTCTCTTTGCTGCAATCCAACTCTCTGTAAATCAAGCTAATCAACCATATCAAGGTCCTGTTGTAGGTACTGCTCACTACACCGATACTGCTAAGGTAATGGCTATGCTCAACTCACAAGTAGCTAAGTCTATCCTTCCACGTGATTTGCATCTCTGCTGGACTGTGAAGGCTATCGACCCTGCTGAGGCATACTATCAATTGGTTGCTTTGAAAGCACAAACCAGCGGTCGTCCTTCTTTGGAGGGTGATGTGATCACCGACGCGCGCGCTGACTTCGGTCAAACATCTGCTTACGCAAATGTATCTATGACCATGAACGCTGAGGGCGCACGCGACTGGCAACGTATCACACGCGACAATGTTGGCAAATCTATCGCTATCGTATTGGATGGCTATGTATATAGCTTCCCAACTGTTCAAAACGAAATCGCTGGTGGTAACTCACAAATCACTGGTAACTTCACCGTTGAAGAGGCTAAGGACTTGGCTAACACCCTTAACTCTGGTAAGATGCCTGCTCCTGCACGCATTATCCAAGAGGACGTAGTGGGTCCATCACTTGGTAAAGAGGCTATCACTGCAGGTATGTGGAGTTTTGTATTGGGCTTTATCCTTATCATGCTCTACATGATTTGCTATTATGGCTTCACCGCAGGTATGTTTGCTAATATCGCATTGCTCTGCAACGTATTCTTGCTCGCTGGTATCCTTTCTTCATTCTCTGCAGTATTGACCTTGCCTGGTATCGCCGGTATCGTGCTCACCATGGGTATGGCAGTGGATGCTAACGTGCTTATCTACGAGCGTATCCGCGAGGAGCGTCGCGCTGGTAAGAACTTGCGCCGTGCTATCGAGGACGGTTTCTCTGGCGCTATCTCTGCGATTATCGACTCCAACGTAACATCATTCTTGACGGGTGCTATTTTGGCTATCTTCGGTACTGGTCCTATCAAGGGCTTCGCTGTAACCTATATGATTGGTATCATCTCTTCTTTCTTGACTGCTGTCTTTGTTTGCCGTATGTTGCTCGAGGCGTATGCTAAGAAAGAGAATGCTAAGGAGCTCAATTTCACCACCAAGTTGATGCAAAACTTCTTGCAAAACACCAAGGTGAACTTCATTGGTGGTCGCAAGGTAACTTATATCATCTCTGGTGCTATCATCGTATTGGGTGCTTTGGCACTCAACCCATACTTCTTCGGTAAATTGAACTTGGGTATCGACTTCTCTGGTGGTCGCAACTATATCGTTCGTTTTGCTCAAGATGTCAACACTGAGGAGGTTAATGCTTCACTTGACAATGTCTTCATGGCAGCTAAAGCTGAGTTGAACGACGAGGAGAGTTTCGCTCTCAACGTAATCACAATTGGTGATGCTAACCAAGTGCGTATCTCTACCAACTACCTTATCAACGACAACTCTGACAATGTAGAGGAGACCATCGAAACATTGCTCTACGAGGGTTGCAAACCATTCTTGGCAGAGGATGTGACACTTGAACAATTCAAATCTACAGAGATTAATCCTGAGGTAGGTATTATGCAATCTCAAAAGGTAGGTCCTGCTGTGGCTGACGATATCACCCAATCTGCTATTTGGGCTGTGTTGGCTGCATTGCTTGGTATTTTCCTTTACGTGCTCATCCGTTTCCGCAATGTGGCATTCTCTGTAGGTGCGTTGGTTGGTTTGGCACACGATGCGCTCTTCGTTCTTGGTGCATACGCTCTCCTCTGGAAGGTAATGCCATTCTCTATGGAGATTGACCAATCATTTATCGCTGCTATCTTGACTATCATCGGTTACTCAATCAACGATACTGTGGTTGTATTCGACCGCGTACGTGAGTATAAGGGTCTATATCCAAAACGCGAACTTCTAGCTAATATGAACAACGCGTTGAACGATACTTTGAGCCGTACATTCTCAACCTCTATGTCAACCTTCGTGGTATTGCTCGCAATCTTCTGCTTCGGTGGCGAGACTATCCGTGGTTTCGTATTCGCATTGATGTTGGGTGTTATCATTGGTACCTATTCTACTCTCGGTGTAGCAACTCCTCTTGCATACGATATCCAAGAGGCTATTGCTCGCCGCAAAGAGAAAAAGGCTGCTAAGTAATAAGTCTGTATATCAATAATGAAAAAGCGTGTCATCTTGGCACGCTTTTTTATTGGTTTAGCTCTCGTCTCTAAACAGTAGAGACGCAGGGCGTCCTCTAAATACTAAACTAAAAAAGCTTGCTTTTCTTGCATATTTGCATTTTTTTTTGTACTTTTGCCCCCAAATTGCGTAAATGTGCCAATTTGGCAGGATTTTGCTAGTTTGGCGCAGAATTTGTAGTATAATAGATAGTAACATGCGCATACGCGCGTGACACACTTTGAAATATATATCATAAGGTCACTTCTATAAATTCACCATTTTAGAAGATTGACCTTTAAGAGTTAAATATTAACATTTTTATATGCTTTTGGCTTTTTATTGGTATCTTGCTTGTTATCAATCAGTTGCATAGCTCGCTATGCGCCTTCATTCCGCCAAGCAATCTCCTCAATAAAAAACTCAAAATCATTATAAATCAATTTATAGAAGTGACCATAATGAAAGAAGTATCAACAAAAAAATTAGTAGAAACGATTGTAGAAGGTATTCAAAATCGTAAAGGTCAACGTATTGTAACCGTAGATTTACGCAAACTCAAAGATGCACCAGCAGAGTATTTTATCATCGCTGAAGGTGGTTCTAACGTACAAGTGGTGGCTATTGCTGATGAGGTAGATAGTTTTGTACGTACCCAAACACACGTACACCCTCTTGGTATTGACGGACGCGACAACGCCGAGTGGATCGCTATGGATTATGGCACAATATTTGTACATATCATGCAGCGCGAACCTCGTGCATATTATGATATCGAGCACCTCTGGGCTGACGGTAAAATCACAGAAATACCAGAAGTGTAATTATGAACCAAGAGTAAAGAACAAGGAACCAAGACTTATTAGTATCGACAGACGATAGTATTTGGTCTTGAATCCTGATTCCTTACTCCTTACTCCTAAAAAAATATGGCAAATCAACAGCCTAAACAACAAAAACAAAACCCTCAATCCAGCAATAAGCAGTCCAAGAGACCACGTTGGTCATGGTTGTACTATGCAGTTATGCTCGGATTGTTGTTTTTCTTTTTCAACCCATTTACAGGTGATAGAAAAGCGGATAAAAACCTCAGTTACACCAAGTTTACTGCTTACATAGAAAACGATGCCATTGCATCTGTTGTGGTATATGATGATAATACTGCGAAAGCTAAGATTCGTCCTGAAAAGTATGCCATTGTTTTTAGCAATCAAGAAGCTGGTGAAGATGCCAAAGGCGAACTCAGTATGCAAATACCAACCGTAGAAGAATTTGCGAAATACATTGATAATGTGAATCTTACGCGCAAAGAGCAAGGTAAAGCTGCTATCGATGTCAGTTATGCCAAATCTCGAGGCGATTGGTATATGATATTGGTGAATATCCTACCTATCTTGTTGATTGTATTGTTCTTCGTATGGATGAGTCGCGGCATGGCAAATGCTGCGAATGGTGCAGGAGGTATATTTAATGTAGGTAAGGCAAAAGCGCAAGTCTTCGACAAGGATAAAAAGGACAAAGTCACCTTCAAAGATGTAGCTGGTCTAGCGGGCGCTAAGCAAGAGGTGGAGGAGATTGTTTCTTTCTTAAAAGAACCAAAGAAATATACCGACCTCGGTGGTAAGATTCCAAAAGGTGTACTACTCGTAGGCCCTCCAGGTACTGGTAAAACCTTGCTAGCCAAGGCTGTAGCTGGTGAAGCAAATGTGCCATTCTTCTCCATGTCCGGTAGCGACTTCGTGGAGATGTTCGTGGGTGTGGGCGCCAGCCGTGTACGTGACCTCTTCCGCCAAGCGAAGGAGAAAGCACCAGCGATTGTGTTTATTGACGAGATTGATGCTGTGGGGCGTGCCCGTGGCAGAAACAATATGATGGGCGGCGGTGGCAATGATGAGCGTGAATCTACTCTCAATCAGTTGCTCACCGAGATGGATGGTTTTGGTAGCAACTCGGGCGTGATTGTCTTAGCTGCCACCAACCGTGCAGATGTGCTGGATGCAGCTTTGCTGCGTGCAGGTCGTTTCGACCGTCAGATACATGTAGAACTTCCTGACCTGCAAGAGCGCAAGGAGATCTTTGGTGTGCATATTGCAGGTATTAAGATAGACAAGGACTTGGATATCAATTTCTTGGCAAAACAAACACCTGGTTTCTCGGGTGCGGATATTGCTAATGTCTGCAACGAGGCAGCCCTCATTGCTGCGCGTAATGACCATAAGAGTGTGAGCCGTCAAGACTTTATGGACGCTGTAGATCGTATCATCGGCGGCTTGGAGCGCAAAAACAAGATCATGACCGAGGAGGAGAAACGCTCGGTGGCTTACCATGAGGCGGGACATGCAACCATCTCTTGGCTGCTGCGCTATGGCAATCCGCTCGTTAAGGTAACTATCGTTCCTCGCGGCATGGCTTTAGGTGCAGCGTGGTATTTGCCTGAGGAGCGCCAACTGACTAACAAAGAGCATATCATGGATAATCTTTGCTCGCTATTGGGCGGACGTGCCGCAGAAGAGGTATTCTTACACCAAACTTCTACGGGTGCGCTCAACGACCTCGAACGTGCTACCAAACAGGCATACGCCATGGTGGCTTACTATGGTATGTCTGACAAACTCAAGAACCTCAGCTACTACGACTCAACAGGTCGCTATGATATGGGAATATCTAAGCCATATTCGGAGAAAACTGCAGAAGTGATTGATGCAGAGACGAGTGCAATCATTGCAGAGCAGATGGCTCGCGCGAAGAAAATCCTTGAGGAGAATGCCGAAGGACATAATAAGTTGGCAGAGCTCTTGATTGAGAAAGAGGTAATCACCTCTGATGACGTAGAGGCTATCTTGGGTGCTCGTCCTTGGGTGAGCCGCACCGACGAGATTATTGAGGCGAATGAGGCGATGAGGCGAGAAGGCGATGAGGCGAAAGCCGAGGAGAAACCTAAGAAAAAGCGCGCCCCTCGCAAAAAGAAAGAAGAGGCTAGTGAGGCGATAAGGTTAGAAGGCGAAGAGGCGAAAGGCGAGCCAACATCTAACAGTGAAACGATCTAAAATCTAACAGCCGAAGGCGGTCCAACAGCGAAGCGGTCTAACAGCAAAGCGGTCTAACAGCCAACGGCGATCTAAAAATAAATAGTATGAAAAAGTTTGTATTAAGCACATTAGTGCTGGCGTTGTCAATGAGCATGGCAGCGCAACAACCACAACCACTGCCTGTTGACTCGGCAGTACGCGTGGGTAAGTTGGAGAATGGTCTGACTTATTACATCCGTCACAATGAATATCCAAAACAACGTGCCGAATTCCATATCGCGCAAGCCGTAGGTGCGATCTTGGAAGAGGATCACCAAAATGGTTTGGCGCACTTCCTCGAGCACATGGCTTTCAATGGTACAGAGCACTTTGCGGGCAAAGGTATTATTGAGTATTTTGAGTCAATTGGTGTGAACTTTGGTGGTAATATCAATGCCTACACCTCATTGGATGAGACTGTATATCGCCTTAGCGAAGTGCCAACCACCCGCGAGGGTATCATCGATTCTGCTTTGCTCGTGATGCACGACTGGGCATGTGGTCTCTTGCTCCTTGAGGAGGAGATTGATAACGAACGTGGTGTTATCCGCGAGGAGTGGCGTACAGGTATGGGTGCTAGCCGCCGTATGTGGAAGAATAGCAATATGCTCAAATACCCAGGTAGCCGCTATGCGAAGCGCGACGTGATTGGCGATACAGCTGTGATCAACAACTTCGAATATGACGCCTTGCGCGACTATTACAAGAAATGGTATGGTCCAGACAATCAAGCAATTATCGTAGTAGGTGATATTGATGTGGATCAAATCGAGCAAAAGATCAAAGCGCTTTGGGCAGATGTACCTGCTCGCGAGAACCGCGGCGAGCGTCCTTTGTATTCTGTAGATGACAACCAAGAGCCAATCGTAGCTATCGTTCGCGACAAAGAGGCACAAAACACCCGCATCGAGCTCGAGTTTAAGAAGGATAAGTTGCCACAAATGTTGCGCGGAACAGATGCTGCTTATACCATGGATTTGGCATTAAACTTGATTAGCAGCATGCTGAACAATCGTTTCACCGAGTTGAGTATTGATCCTAATGCATCGTTTACAGGTGCAGGTTCGTACTACAGCGAGTTGGTGAAGGAGAAAGATGCTTTTGTGGCGATCTATATTGCTAAGCAAGGTCTTGAGAAACAAGCATATAAAGACCTTCTCACTCAGTTGGAGAAGATGCGCCGCTATGGTTTCACCACCTCTGAGTTGGAGCGTGTGAAGAAGGAGTGGTTGGCTGCTTATGAGAAGGCATACAACGAGCGTACCACTGTTCGTAATATCAATCGCGCACAGGAGTGCATCCGCCACTATTTGGATGGTGCACCTATGCCAGGTGAGGAGTGGGAGTATCAAGTGGTGCAACAGTTATTGCCAATGATCAGTGTAGATATGCTCAACCAGATGGCACAACAATTGATAACTGATGAGAACTTAGTCATCTGTTTCCAAGCACCTCAAGATAAGAAAGTTGTACTTCCTACTGAGGAAGAGGCAGTTGCGCTATTGGCTTCTGTCAAGGATGAGGAGATTGAGGCACCTGTAGAGGAGGCTATTCGTGAGAACCTTGTAGAGACTGCTCCTAAGGCAGGTAAGATCAAAAAAATCACCACCAATGCTCTACACGGAACCACCGAGTGGTTGCTCAGCAATGGTGTTCGAGTGATTATCAAACCTACTGAGTTTAAGCAAGATGAGATCCTCTTCCAAGGTTTCTCTAAGGGTGGTGCATCCTTAGTAGCGACCGAGGATCTGCCATCATCTATGCTCGCAAGCACTATCGTTGACTTCTGCGGTTTGGCTGATATGTCTATGACCGATTTGCAAAAGGCTTTGACGGGTAAGAATATATCTCACTCTACCTCTATCAATAGCAATACCGAGACGGTGGATGGTTCTTCTTCTGTCAAGGATCTAGAGACATTGCTCCAACTCAACTACTTGGCTTTCACCGCTCCACGTCGCGATGAAGCGGCATACCAATCCTTGATTAATATCCTGAAGAGTCAGTTGGCTAACCGCAATAAGAATCCTAAGGTGGCATTCTCTGACTCTATTCAGATGATGGCCAGCGACCATTCTCCTCGTACCGTATTGCAAGATATGGCATGGCTGGAGAAGGTAAGCTTGGATAAGGCTTTGGAGATTTATAAGGCTCGTTTTGCCAATCCAGCGGACTTCACATTTATCTTTGTGGGTAATGTAGATCCAGCGGATGAGGCGTTCCAACAGTTGGTATGTACATGGTTGGGTGGTATGACTACCTCTCAGAAAAAGGAGAATGTTCGCGACAATGGCGAGCGTGCACCAGAGGGTATCAACAAGAACTATTTCACCCGCAGAATGGAGACCAAGACGGCTAGCAACCGTATTCAATATACCTCGTATGACATCCCTTATACTTTGGCTAATGAATTGAATATGGAGATGATAGGTCGTATCCTTTCTACTCGCTACTTAGAGTCTATTCGTGAGCGCGAAGGTGGTTCTTATGGCGTTGGTTGTGGCGGTGGAATGAATATCTTGCCAGTGGCAAAAGCATATCTGATCATGCAATTTGACACCGATCCTGAGAAGCAAGAGAAGCTCATGGGTATTATCCACGAAGAGGTACAAACAATCATTTCAAATGGTCCGTTGGCAAAAGACTTACAAAAAGAGAAAGAGTCGATGCTCAAGGACTTCCAAGAGGACTTGGAGAAGAACGGTTATTGGGATAAAGCTTTGTATATGTACTACATGTACGGTATCGACTATATCGCTGATTATAAGGCTGCTGTGGAGGCTATTACTGCAGAGACGGTACAAGCAACTTTGAAGAAACTTGTGGCTTCAGGTGATATGTTTGAGGTAGTAATGCTGCCATAATACATCATTGCTAAAAAACTACTTAAAAGACTGCTTTCTAAACCAGAAGGCAGTCTTTTTTTTGGATTTATATACCTCTTGATACCTACTGGGAACTATATACCAGTTGACAGTGAATGATCTCCTATGCCCTGTTGGGCAAGAAATCTTATAAATCTTATTGCGCTATTTTGAGTGATTTAGGTCTTTGCTATCTTATTAATATCCTGTAATTATATGTTATACAACATATTTTCCAATAAACCCCCCAACTTTCTTTGCATATTCAAAATAAATTTTGTACCTTTGCGCGCTTATACTGAAGAAACATGTTTAACAAAACATTATAATTAACTCTATTTATTAACAAAAATCCAAACATTATGAAGAAATTATCTTTCTTTTTGATGGCAATGCTTATCTCATTGGTAAGCTTTGCGCAGGATGCTCCTGTTTACGAGTTGTATTCTGTATCTGGTTCTAACAACAGTTACTCTGGTAACTGCGATGTCACAGTTGATGGCATCAAATGGAACCTGACAGGAAACTCTACCATGGATCCATGGCGTATCGGAGGTAAGAGCATCACTAATCAAGACCGTGCTTTGTATAGCAAGACTCCTCTTGCTTACAACATCGACAAGATCGAGGTAACTCACGGTACAGCTAGTAGCATTACGGTTAATAGTTTCAAACTCATTATCTCTGACGAGGCTAATGGTGCTGGCGAGACTATTGACGTAGCTTTCAAAGCAAGTGCTACTACCACTATTGATTTGCCAGAAGGCGATTACAGCAACAAGTACTTCAAGTTCTTGTACAATGTAACTGTTTCTGGAACAAGCAACAAGTACGTTCAATTTGTAGGTGCTAAATTCTACGCAGCACTTGCTGAGGACGCAGTTAAAGCTCCTATTATCAAGGGTGCTGAGGACTTTATCTCTGAGACTGAAGTAACTATCGAAGCAGAGGATGATGTTACCGTTTATTACACATTGGACGGTACAGAGCCTACTACTGCTAGCACAGTTTACGCAGCTCCTTTCACTGTTAAGGAGACCACTACTGTTAAAGCTATTGCTTATCGTGGCGAGACTGCTAGTTTCGTAACTTCTGCTACTTTCACCCAAGCTACTCGCGTTACAGCTGCTGAGGCTGCTGAGTTGGCAATGAAGGTTGCTAGCAACAATGCTTTGACTTCTGTTACCTATGTAATCAATGCTTATGTTACCAGCGTTATTGACCAAACTCTTTCTAGCGGTCAACAACGTTTCTGGGTTGCTGACACCAAAGATGGTGGCCAAGTACTCCAATCATACTACTGCAACGTACCACAAGTACTCAAAGTAGGTGACTACATCCAAATGTTTGGTAAATTGACCAAATATAACGAAAATCCTCAAATGAAGAATGGTGATGTAACTATTCTCGAAGAGCCTGCTCCAGAACCAGTTATGTTCACCGTTACCGCTACCGCTGAGAACGGTACTGTAGAGGGCGCTGGCGAGTATGCTGAGAATGCCGAGGCTACTCTTACCGCTACTGCAGCTGAAGGTTACGAGTTCGTTAACTGGACTGTAGACGGCGCTGAGGTTTCTACAGAGAACCCTTATACATTCGTTGTTACTGCTAACGTTGCTCTCGTAGCTAACTTCAAAGAGGTTGTTACAGAAGAGCCACTTCCAGAAGGCGTTCCTACCCAAGAAGAATTGTGGGCAAGTTTCCAAACAGCAGCAGGCTTGAGCTTAGGTACATTGAGCGAGATAGCTGCTAGCACAGATCCTGTACCATGCAAAGTAATTTGTACTCCTTTAACTGCTACTGAAGTGCAAAAAGCATTTGCAAATGCAGAGTGGGCTTGGCTCAAGAATTATATCAAGGAAGTGCAAAATGCGCAAAAGGGTAATCCTGTAGCAGCTAGTACAGTTCCAGAATTGACAGACGATTTGACTTCTGCAACTTGGCGTTATGCTATTGCTGCTTTCTTCCTCCAAACACAATACGCAGCTTGGCCATATTCTGCTGACTTCACTGAGGCTGGTAAACCACAAGCATGGGGTCCTGCATACCTCGCTGCTCAAAAACCTGCTGAACCAGCTACCGAGACTGTTTACTTCATCAACGCTAAGAAATGGGCGAAAGTAAATGTTTACGCTTGGACTACAGATCCTAACGCATCATGGCCAGGTGCTGCTGCTACCAAAGAGGCAGAGCAAATTGCTGGTTATGACGTATATTC